>NZ_JBIAVX010000003.1:0-679485 GCF_042894725.1 Streptomyces sp. NPDC001480
TCCACCCCGAAGGGCTTCATCGTTCGACTTGCATGTGTTAAGCACGCCGCCAGCGTTCGTCCTGAGCCAGGATCAAACTCTCCGTGAATGTTTACTCGGCCAGTAAATTAATACTGCCGGTCGAACACCACGAGAGCGGAACCACCGGAGGAATGATCCGGCGGTTCACAGCGTCCTCGCTGTGTTATTTCAAAGGAACCTCGACCCGATCGTGATGACCGGAGACGGGGTATCAACATATCTGGCGTTGATTTTTGGCACGCTGTTGAGTTCTCAAGGAACGGTCGCTTCCTTTGTACTCACCCGAGAGACTCTCTCGCGGCTTTCCTCCGGGCGCTTCCCTTCGGTCTTGCGTTTCCGACTCTATCAGATCCTTTTCGGTGTCCGATTCCCGGTCGGCGGGATTTGCCGCAGGCCTTCTCGCTTTCGCTCGTCGGCCTTTCGACATTCACTACGTTAGCCGATTCCCTCGCGAACTCATAATCGAGTTCCGCGGGTTCGAATTCGGGCATGCGGACACGCCGAAAACGTCCCCAGCAGAGGGGAGTCGTAGGTAGTGGGTTGGCCGCTCCGGCTGCTGGCGATTGCCGTACCCGGTTCAGCGGCTCGGGCTACATTACGCACCCCGCCCACGCGAGTCAACTTCGGCGGCGCCGTGGCACATGGGCCCGGTAGGGGCTCACGGTCGGGTCATCGGCGATCCAGAAGCGCCAGGGGTGGATGTCCCCGTTGCCTCCGTCGCCGGCGACCCCGGTGCGCGGACCGTTGCGTACCTGGTCGGAGGGGACAGGGGTCCCGGTCAGGATCCGCAGGGGCGTCTCCCCCGTGGTGCAGGCGTCCGTTCCGTCGAGGGCGCGGTCGACGCCCAGGGCCGTGGCGAGGCGGGCCGGGCCTTTGGCCAGTTCCCTGTCGTTCCGGGCCGAGAGTCGTCGTTTGCGGGCAAGCTCCTTGCCCTCGATGATCTCGCCGGCGCGCAGCAGGACCGCGCTCGCGATGCCTTCGGGGCCGCACACCAGGTTCATGCAGAACCACATGCCGTACGTGAAGTAGACGTACACGTGTCCGGGCGGACCGAACATCACGTCGTTGCGGGCCGTGCGGCCGCGATAGGCGTGGGAGCCGGGGTCGTTCATGCCGTCGTACGCCTCGACCTCCGTAAGGCGCACCGCGATCGGGCCGTCCGGTGTCGTACGGACGAGGACGCGGCCGAGCAGATCGGGCGCGACCTCGAGGACGGGCCGGTCGAAGAACTTCCTGGGCAGGGGCGTACGGTCCGAGGGCGCGATCATGGCGTACGAGCGTAGTCCAGACGAGTGGATCCCAAGGGCTGGTCAAGGTTCCGTCGGCTTGCCAGGGTGTGGGCGCGGAACCGGTCGTGCGTCGATCGCGTTTCTAGGGATCAAGGATCCGTTCGTAAAGGGAGAGTCATGGCGTTCAAGAAGCTGCTCGCGAGCCTCGGGGCCGGCGGGGCTTCGGTCGAGACGGAGCTGGCCGAGGTCAACGTGGTGCCCGGTGGTGTCGTCCAGGGTGAGGTGCGGATCCAGGGCGGGTCCGTGAACCAGAACATCGAGGGTCTGTCCGTCGGCCTCCAGGCGCAGGTCGAGGTGGAGAGCGGCGACGAGGAGTACAAGCAGAACATCGAGTTCACCAAGCTGCGGCTCGGCGGGGCCTTCGAGCTCCAGGCCGGTGCCGTGCACGCGGTGCCGTTCGGGCTGGAGATCCCGTGGGAGACGCCGATCACGATGATCGACGGGCAGTCGCTGCGCGGGATGCACATCGGTGTGCGGACCGAGCTGGAGATCGCGCGCGCGGTGGACTCGGGTGACCTCGACCCCATCAACGTGCACCCGCTGCCGGCGCAGAAGGCGATCCTGGACGCCTTCATCCAGCTCGGCTTCCGCTTCAAGAACGCGGACATGGAGCGCGGCCACATCCGGGGCACGCGCCAGCGGCTGCCGTTCTACCAGGAGGTCGAGTTCTACCCGCCGTCGCAGTACCGGGGTCTGAACCAGGTCGAGCTGAGTTTCGTGGCCGACGAGCACGCCATGGACGTGGTGCTGGAGATGGACAAGAAGCCGGGCCTGTTCAGCGAGGGCAGCGACACCTACCGGTCCTTCCAGGTGGGGCTGCACGACTACCACGGGACCGACTGGGCCGCCTATCTCAACCAGTGGCTGTCCGAGGTCGGCAGCAAGCGCAACTGGTTCTAGGGATCTAGGCTCGTAGTCACTGACTCCAGAACCGTTCAGGAGGTACCGAGGTGACCGAGCTCAAGAGGCGGCCGCTCCCCCATGACTTCCACCCGCCCGTGCCGTCGTTCACGGTGACGAGCGAGGACGTCCGGGAGGGCGCGACGCTCAAGGACGCTCAGGTACACGCGGCCGGCAACACCTCACCGCAGCTGCGGTGGGAGGGCTTCCCGTCCGGGACCAAGAGCTTCGCCGTGACCTGCTACGACCCCGACGCCCCTACGGGCAGCGGGTTCTGGCACTGGGTCGTGTTCGACATCCCGGCCACGGTGACCGAGTTGCCTGCGGGTGCGGGCGGCGGCAAGTTCGAGGGGCTGCCCGAGGGCGCCGTGCACGCGCGGAACGACTACGGGACGAAGGACTTCGGCGGTGCCGCGCCACCGCCCGGGGACGGGCCGCACCGGTACGTCTTCACGGTGTACGCGGTGGACCAGGAGAAGCTCGGTCCTGATTCCGATGCTTCGCCCGCCGTGGTCGGTTTCAACCTGCGGTTCCACACCATCGCACGGGCCCAGCTCGTCGGTGAGTACGAGATCCCCGGGAATGGCTGATTGAGCCCACCGTTCATGGAACGTTTGCCCGCCTCTGGTCTTGGAATTGATCAGAGGCGGGCATTTTTTATTGCGTTGTCCATCTCGGCGCGCCCGTCCAGAGTTGATCCAAGCCCGCCGGGGGGTGGGCCGGTGCACATGGGAGGTGGGCTGGATGCGTGACACGCTGGTGCTGAACGCGAGCTTCGAGCCGCTGTCGACGGTGACTCTGAACCGAGCCGTCGTGCTGGTTCTGACGGCCAAGGCCGTCGTCGAGCAGGCCCACCCCGAACTGCGCATGCGGGGCGCCGATGTGGACATACCCGCGCCCCGGGTGATCAGGCTGTGCAGATACGTACGGGTGCCGTTCCGAAGACAAGCGCCGTGGTCGAGGCGGGGTGTGCTGGTACGGGACCAACACCGGTGCGCGTACTGCGGACGGCGGGCGACGACCGTGGACCACGTGGTGCCGCGGGCGCAGGGTGGGCAGGACACGTGGCTGAACACGGTCGCCGCGTGCGCGGAGGACAATCACCGCAAGGCCAACCGGACACCGGACGAGGCGGGCATGGCGCTGCTGCGGCAGCCGTTCGAGCCGACCCCGGCCGATGCGATGCTCTTGGCTCTGGGCCAGGAGGACTTGAGCGCGCTGCCCGAGTGGCTGGCGCAGGGCGCGGCGGCCTAGGCGGTCGCGCCGGTACGTGAGTGGGGCCCGCCTTCGTGGAGAAGGCGGGCCCCACTCACGTACGCCACAGGTCAGTCGATCGACGGCTTCTCGCGGCGCTGGTCCGGGACGTTGCCGGAGTTGCCGCCGGAACCGCCCGACAGCGGGCCGAAGTTGCCCATCGCGCCGGACAGGCCCTTGAGGGCGTCGCCGATCTCGCTGGGGACGATCCAGAGCTTGTTGGCGTCGCCCTCGGCGATCTTCGGGAGCATCTGGAGGTACTGGTAGGAGAGGAGCTTCTGGTCCGGGTCGCCGGCGTGGATGGCCTCGAAGACCGTACGGACGGCCTGTGCCTCGCCCTCGGCGCGCAGGGCGGCGGCCTTGGCCTCACCCTCGGCGCGCAGGATCTGGGACTGCTTCTCGCCCTCCGCGGTGAGGATGGCGGCCTGGCGCGTACCTTCGGCGGTGAGGATCGCGGCGCGCTTGTCACGGTCGGCGCGCATCTGCTTCTCCATCGAGTCCTGGATGGAGGTGGGCGGTTCGATGGCCTTGAGCTCGACGCGGTTGACGCGGATGCCCCACTTGCCGGTGGCCTCGTCGAGGACGCCGCGCAGGGCCGCGTTGATCTCCTCGCGGGAGGTCAGGGTCCGCTCCAGGTCCATGCCGCCGATGATGTTGCGGAGGGTGGTGACGGTGAGCTGTTCGATGGCCTGGATGTAGCTGGCGACCTCGTAGGTCGCGGCCCGGGCGTCGGTCACCTGGTAGTAGATGACGGTGTCGATGTTGACGACCAGGTTGTCCTGGGTGATCACCGGCTGGGGCGGGAACGGCACGACCTGTTCGCGCAGGTCGATGCGGTTGCGGATGGTGTCGATGAACGGGACGACGATGTTGAGGCCCGCGTTCAGCGTCCGCGTGTAGCGGCCGAAGCGCTCGACGATGGCGGCGCTTGCCTGTGGGATGACCTGGATGGTCTTGATCAGGGCGATGAAGACCAACACCACCAGAATGATCAGGACGATGATGACCGGTTCCATCGTTTCCCCGTACCCTTCTCCGCCTCGGCGCCTCGGAAGATCTTATGGCTGTTGAAGATCTTGCTGGTCGAGTCTGACAGACCGTCGTGGAACTCGTGCGGTGTTCGCCCCAGTTGAGTCCTGCGAGGTCAGATGACGATCGCGGTGGCTCCCTCGATGTCCACGACGTCCACCTCCTGGCCCACCTCGTAGGCGCGTTCGGAGTGCAGGGAGCGCGCGGACCACACCTCTCCGGCGAGCTTGATCCGGCCGCCGTCGGAGCCGTCGACGCGCTCCAGGACGACGGCCTGCTTTCCCTTCAACGCGTCTACTCCTGTGACGAGTTGGGGACGCTGTCTGCCGTGCCGGGCCGCGATGGGCCGTACGACGGCGATGAGGGCGACCGAGACGATGACGAAGGCGAGGACCTGGATCACGAGGTTCAGGCCGAGGCCGGCGGCGACCGCTGCCGCGACGGCGCCCACCGCGAGCATGCCGAACTCGGGCATCGCCGTGACCACGAGCGGGATTCCGAGCGCTGCCGCGCCGACGAGCCACCACACCCATGCGTCGATGTCGTTCACATGGTCATGGTAGGGCCGCCGGTCTGCCGCGGACAGGGCGCGAATCGGGGTCAGGACAGGGGCAGACCCTGGGCGGTCCAGCGGTCGCCGACCTGCTCGACGACGAGCGGGAGGCCGAAGCAGAGGGAGAGGTTGCGGGAGCTCAGCTCGAGCTCCAGCGGGCCCGCGGCGAGGACCTTGCCCTGGCGGATCATGAGGACGTGGGTGAAGCCGGGGGCGATTTCCTCGACATGGTGGGTCACCATGATCATCGATGGGGCGATGGGGTCGCGGGCGAGGCGGCCGAGGCGGCGGACCAGGTCCTCGCGACCGCCGAGGTCGAGGCCGGCGGCGGGCTCGTCGAGGAGCAGCAGTTCGGGGTCGGTCATCAGGGCGCGGGCGATGAGGGTGCGCTTGCGCTCGCCCTCGGAGAGGGTGCCGAAGCGGCGGTCGAGGTAGTCGCTCATGCCGAGGCGGTCGAGGAAGGCGCGGGCGCGCTGCTCGTCGATCTCGTCGTACTCCTCCTGCCAGCCTGCCGTCATGCCGTACGCGGCGGTCAGCACGGTCTGGAGGACGGTCTGGCGCTTGGGGAGCTTCTCGGCCATGGCGATGCCGGCCATGCCGATGCGGGGGCGCAGCTCGAAGACGTCGGTGCCGGGCTTGCCGAGGGTCTCGCCGAGGATGGTGGCGGTGCCCTGGCTGGGGAAGAGGTAGCTGGAGGCGACGTTCAGGAGGGTGGTCTTGCCGGCGCCGTTGGGGCCGAGGATGACCCAGCGCTCGCCCTCCTTGACCGACCAGGAGACCTGGTCCACCAGAGCCTTGCCCTCGCGGACCACGGATACGTCCTGAAGCTCCAGAACATCGCTCATGAGCGCGTTGTCTCCCCTTGCAGTGTGGCCGGTCTCGGCTGTCGCGTACGCCTGTGGCTCGGTCCGCCGCGCCGGTGGGCGCAGCCCATATGAAATCTACGCCACGAGTGCGGCGCTCCATTCCATCGGTCCGGTCCTTAGGGTGGGGGCATGCTCTCGGAACCACGTGCAGGACGACTCGCCGCTTGGGGAAATGCCCTTTTGGCCGGACTTGTCTCGCCGGATGACGCCGTGCTCGCCATCGTCGGGGAGGACGCCGTCCACCGGGTGGAGGGGTTGCCGGGCGAGTCGGCGCCGGTCGGTCTCACACTCGCGCTGGGGCGGCTGCGGGCGCTGGGGGTGACCGGGCTGCGGGTCGCGCTGCCCCGGCCCGGGCATCCGCTGGGGCTGAGCGGGCCGCCGGAGTTCAATGCGCGGGCTCTGGAGTCGGAGGAGGCGGTGATCGGTCACGGCGCCGCCCTCGGGCTGGTGCCGGAGGTGTACGAGGCCGGGCCGGCCGGTGATGTGCATGTCGAGGTGGTCTGGCACGTGCTTCCCGTACGGGAGACCCCGCCGGCCGATGTGCCGTCGCTGGGTGAGGCCGAGCGGGAGCTGGCGGAGGCCTTGCGGGACGCGACCGAGGTGCTGTCGCGGCTGGACGTCGCCGGGTCGGGGCCGGTGGCGGAGGCGGCGATCGACGCGTACCGGGCTCGCGCCGAGCGGGGGCGGGAGGTGCTGGCGCCGGGGTATCCGCCGCGGGCGGTGCGGGTGCTGGAGCTGGCGCAGCGGGTGGGGTTGCTGGTGTCCCTCGCTCATGACAACGGGCACGGGGGTGCGGTGAGCTCCGCCGAGATGGCGGCGCGGGGGGAGGCGCTGCGGCCTGTCGAGCGGACGGCTCGGCGGGCGCTGGTCGCGGCGTACAACTCCGTTGTGGAGGAGCGGGAGCGGGGGGTTCGCTGAGTGCTCGCGTGCGGGTGCGTGGGGGTACGCGTCCGTTGCTGGGGGCGCTGCCCCCAGGCCCCGTATCGGCCTGAACGGCCTCGTCCTCAAACTCCCCCAGAGGGGGCACCCCCGGACGGGCTGAGTAGGCCAAAGGCCCCCCGGTGCACTCGGGAGGCCTGGGTCCTGGCGGGGCGGGGCTCAGTGGTTGACGCCCAGGTTGCCGAAGGCCGGGTTCAGCAGGCCGATGACGTTCACGCTGTTGCCCACCGCGTTCACCGGGACGTGCACCGGAGCCTGGACGACGTTGCCCGAGACGACGCCCGGCGAACCCTTGGCCTCGCCGCCCGCCCAGGCGCCGCCGGTGGTGGCGGAGGCCATTCCGGCACCGGCCGCGATCAGACCACCGGCCACCATGGTCACGGCCGCTGCCTTCTTCAGGTTCTTCACTTCTTCAACCCCTCCTAGGTGAGCGCCGCCGCAGTCGCCGCGGCACGCACTGGAGAACGCCGGAGATCCCCGGAGGATGCGCCGCCAGGGGGACATTCCCGCGATGGTATGAATCTCAGCCCGTCACACCATGACGTACCGCCCACAACGCCGCCTGTGTGCGGTCCGCCAGGTCGAGTTTCATCAGGATGTTCGAGACGTGCGTCTTGACGGTCTTCTCGGAGAGCACCAGGGCGCGGGCGATCTCCCGGTTGGAGCGGCCGTCGGCTATGAGGCCGAGCACCTCGCGCTCCCGTTCGGTGAGCGAGCCGCCTCTGCCCTGGCCGGAGTTGGCCCCCTCCTGGGACAGCAGGACGTCGGCGACCTCCGGCTGGAGCAGGACGTGGCCGGCGTGGACGGAGCGGATGGCGCCGGCGAGCGCGTCCGGGTCGACGTCCTTGTACACGTACCCCGCGGCGCCGGCGCGCAGGGCCGGGACCACCGTGCGCTGTTCGGTGAAGCTGGTGACGATCAGCACACGCGCGGGGTTGCCGAGTTCGCGGAGCCTGCGCAGCGCGTCGATGCCGTCCATGCCCGGCATCTTCACGTCCATCAGGACGACGTCGGGCCGCAGTTCCTCGGCGCGGTCGACTCCCTCGGCGCCGTCGGCCGCCTCGCCCACCACCTCGATGTCGTCCTGGACCTCCAGGAAGGTGCGCAGGCCCCGGCGGACGACCTGGTGGTCGTCGACGAGCAGCACCCTGATCGCGTCAGCCACCGGGGACCTCCATCTCGATCGCGGTGCCCTTGCCGGGCGCCGATTCCACGGTGAGTCTGCCGCCGACGCCGCTCGCCCGGTCCCGCATGGAGACCAGGCCGAGGTGGCGGCCCGCGCGGCGGACGGTCTGCGGATCGAAGCCGCGGCCGTCGTCGGTGACCCGCAGGACGGCTCCGCAGCCGCGCCGGTCCACGGTCACGTCGACGTGCTCGGCCCCGGAGTGCCGCAGGGCGTTGTGCAGGGCCTCCTGGGCGACGCGCAGCATCGCCTCCTCCTGCGCGGCGGGCAGGGCGCGGAAGCTGCGGGCGGCGAACGTCACGCGGGCGCTGTGGGCGCGGTCGAGGACCTGTGTCTGGGTGCGCAGGGTGGCGACGAGGCCGTCCTCGTCGAGGGCCGCGGGACGCAACTCCACGACAGCGGCGCGCAGTTCGTCGGCGGCCTCGGCGGCGAGCGCCGCCACCTGTTGCAGCTCGCCCTTGGCGCGGCCCGGGTCGCGGTCGACGAGCGCGGCCGCCGCCTGGGCGGTCAGGCGCAGGGAGAACAGCTTCTGGCTGACCGCGTCGTGCAGCTCGTGCGCGAGGCGGGAGCGTTCCTCGGCGATGGTCAGTTCGCGGCTGCGTTCGTAGAGGCGGGCGTTGGTGAGGGCGATCGCGGCGTGCTGGGCGAGGATGGCGAGCAGTTCCTCGTCCTCTTCCGTGAAGCCGCAGCCTCCCTGTGGTTTCTCGCGCGGGGGGTGTGGGGGGTGTCCCCCCACAGGGCGCAGCTTGTTCGCGAGGAACAGCGCGCCGATCACCTCGTCGCCGTCCTTGATCGGCAGGCCCAGGAAGTCGGACATCTCGGGGTGCGCGGACGGCCAGCCCTCGAAGCGCGGGTCCTTGCGCACGTCGGCGAGGCGCTCGGGGCGGGCCTCGTCCAGCATCGCGGCGAGAATGCCGTGCCGGCGCGGGAGCGGGCCGATCGCCTTCCACTGGGCCTCGCTGACCCCGTCGACGACGAACTGGGCGAAGCCGCCGTGGTCGTCCGGGACGCCGAGGGCGGCGTACTGCGCGTCGAGCAGCTCGCGGGCCGAGGCGACGATCGTCTTGAGGACGTCCCGCACCTCGAGATGCCTGCTCATGGCCAGCAGCGCGGAGCTCACCGCCGCGAGGCCGGACCTGGGGCCTTGACTCATGACCTCACGGTACCGGCGGGGTGTGACGGCGCGGATGGGACCGATGACGGCATCGGCCGGGACGGTGGGCCTAGGGCGGGTGGCGTAGGCCCGCGGCCTAGGGCGCGGGTCCCGGACCGGTGACGTAGGGCGAAGGGACCCGCCGCATTGGGGCCCGCGTCCGAGGCGGCCGGGACCGTGCCGTTCCTACGTTGAGGTCACCGCCGACGGAGGCGGCCGAGAACGAGGGGACGGTTGTCATGCCGGTAGGGATCATCACGGGGGCCTCGAAGGGGCTGGGGCGGGCGCTCGCCGAGGCGCTGGCCGCGCGGGGCTGGGATCTGGTGCTGGACGCCCGGGGTGCCGAGGCGCTCGGTGCGGCGGCCGAGGCCGTGGCCCGGCACGGCACGCGGGTGGAGGCGCCGGCGGGGGACGTCACGGACGCCGGGCACCGGGCCGAGCTGGTGCGTGCGGCGGCGAAGCTGGGCGGTGTCGACCTGTTGGTCAGCAACGCGAGCGCGCTCGGCGCCGAGCCGCTGCCGCGGCTGGAGCGGCTGCCGCTGGAGGGGCTGCGGCGCGCCCTGGAGGTGAACGTGGTCGCCGCGCTGGGCCTGGTCCAGGAGGCGCTGCCGCTGCTGCGGGAGTCGGCGGCGGGCACGGTGATCGCGGTCAGCTCGGACGCGGCCGCGGAGGCGTACGAGACGTGGGGCGGGTACGGGGCGTCGAAGGCGGCTCTGGACCAGTTGGTGGCGGTGCTCGGCGCGGAGGAGCCCGGGCTGCGGGTGTGGGCGGTGGATCCCGGGGACATAGCGACGGATCTGTACGCGGCGGCCGTACCGGACGACGACGATCCGCGTCCGGCACCCGCCAGTGTCGTACCGGCGTTCCTGCGGCTGCTGGACGAGCGGCCGGCGAGCGGGCGGTACGCGGCGCCGGCTCTGGTGGAGGGGCGATGACCACCGCGGTGCGGGTTCCGCGGGAGCTGTCGGCGCGGGTGCCGGCCGAGCAGCGGGGGCCGGGTCTCGACCGGGATGCCGTACGGCTGCTGGTCTCGCGCGGCACCAGGGTGGCGCACCACGGGTTCGCCGAGCTGCCGCGGCTGCTGCGGGCCGGGGACCTGCTGGTGGTGAACACCTCGCCCACGCTGGCCGCCGCGGTGGACGGGCGGATCGGGCACGCGCGCGTGGTGGTGCACTTCTCCACGCGCGGGGACGACGGGCGGTGGGCGGTCGAGCTGCGGAGTCCGGACGGGCTCGGTACTACGCGCGCGCGTGCGGGTGGGCCCGCGGGTACGCAGGTGGGGTTGCCGGGCGGGGCGCGGCTGGTGTTCGAGGAGCCGCTGAGCGGGCGCGGTGAGCGGCTGTGGTGGGCGCGGCCGGACGGTGCGGACGTCCTCGGGGTGCTGCGGGAGCACGGGCGGCCCATCCGCTACTCCTACACGGAGCGGGACCAGCCGTTGTCCGCGTACCAGACGGTGTTCGCGCTGCCGTCGGACGACGGGGCGGGCAGCGCGGAGATGCCGAGTGCCGCGCGGCCCTTCACGGCGCGGCTGGTGGCGGAGCTGGTGAGCCGGGGGGTGCGGTTCGCGCCGATCACGCTGCACACGGGGGTGGCGTCGGCGGAGGCGCACGAGCCGCCGTATCCGGAGCGGTTCGCGGTGCCGGAGGCGTCGGCGCGGCTGATCAACGCCGCCCGGGGCGGCGACGGGCGGGTCATCGCGGTCGGGACGACGGCCGTGCGGGCGGTTGAGTCGGCGGCCGGTCCGGGCGGGGAGGTGCGGGCGGCGCGGGGGTGGACCGACCTGGTGGTCACGCCCGAGCGCGGGGTGCGGGTCGTCGAGGGGCTGCTGACCGGGCTGCACGAACCGGAGGCCTCGCACCTGCTGATGCTGGAGGCGGTGGCGGGGCGGGCGGCGATCGACCGCGGTTACGAGGAGGCGCTGCGGGGTCGCTACCTGTGGCACGAGTTCGGCGATGTGCACCTCATCCTCCCCGGCGGATCGGACGGCAAAGGCCCTCACATAGAGCATTGCTAGCGCAACTCTTGGTGAGGAAGCTGTGAGGTCGATGTGAGGCCGCGCATAGGGCGCACATCACGTACGAACGGACATAGGAGATAAAGGGTCCGTCCATGAACGGGGCAGACGTGCCATTCTGTCCCGTTTTGCCCCTCCCTGATCCACTATCCAGGGTCGTACGTCACACCTTTGCCTGCCCGTTTTGCGGCCGCTAAGAATTGCCGACGTCGCTCAGCGCCGTGGGTTTTGCCCGCGGCGTTCGTGCGGGAACGGAACCGAATCCCGCGCCAGCCGAGAGCGACCTCCGCGCAATTCGAAGAGGTCCAAGAACATGCAGCAGAACTTCCGCATCCGTCGTCTCAGTCCGACCCTGACCAAGCACCGCAAGATCGCCATCGCCGGCGTCTCCACCCTCGGTGCCGCCGCCATCGCCCTCTCGGCGGTGCCCAGCAGCGCGAAGACGATCACGACGGGTGCCCCGGCGTCCGCGCCCCAGGTCGCCTACAGCACCGCGCGGATCCAGAACGTCAAGGGCGCTGTCACCGACCAGCTCGCCAGCCAGACCGTGAAGGTCGAGGCCATCGCGGCGAAGAAGACCGCGCTGGACACGGCGGCGAAGAAGACCGCCGCCGCTGCGGTCGCCAAGAAGGCCGCTCAGGCGCGCGCCACCAAGGCACACGCCGTGCAGGCCGCCGCCTCCCGGTCCGCCGCGCGCCCCGCCGTCAAGCCGGTCGCCGCGAAGACCTACGCCAACAACCTGGACGGCTGGATCCGGCAGTCCCTGGACATCATGAAGGCCCACGGCATCCCGGGCAGCTACAGCGGCCTGCACCGCAACATCATGCGGGAGTCCTCCGGCAACCCCCGCGCCATCAACGACTGGGACGTCAACGCCATCAACGGCATCCCGTCGAAGGGCCTGCTCCAGGTCATCCCGCCGACCTTCGCCGCGTACCACGTGGCCGGCACCTCGTGGAACATCTACGACCCGGTCGCCAACATCACCGCCGCCTGCAACTACGCGGCCGACAAGTACGGCTCGATGGACAACGTCAACAGCGCCTACTGAGGTCGCGCGGACCTCTTCAGAACGCAGTAGACGAAAGGGCGGCACCCGTTGCGGGTGCCGCCCTTCGTCGTCCCACGGGCCGGGCCCGGTTACTTACGCATGACCTCGGGCTCGTGGCGGCGCAGGAAGCGGGCCACGAGGAAGCCGCAGAGCACGCCGAGGGCGATCAGCGCGACCATGTCCATGCCCCAGGCGGAGGCCTGGTGGTCCCACAGCGGGTCCGTGTTCGTCGGGTCGTCGGCGTTCGGGGCGATGTTGTTGAAGTCCAGCGTGGTGCCGGCGGCGGCCACCGCCCAGCGGGACGGCATCAGGTACGAGAACTCGTTGACGCCGAGCGTGCCGTGCAGGGTGAACAGACAGCCGGTGAACACGACCTGGATGATCGCGAACATGACCAGCAGCGGCATGGTCTTCTCGGCGGTCTTCACCAGCGAGGAGATGACGAGGCCGAACATCATCGAGGTGAAGCCGAGCGCCATGATCGGCAGGCACAGCTCGAACAGCGTGGAGCCGCCCAGGACGAGGCCCCGGTCGGGGATCTCCCGGCTGGAGAAGCCGATCAGGCCGACCATCAGCCCCTGAAGCACGGTGACCGCGCCCAGCACGACCACCTTGGACATCAGGTACGCCGACCGGGACAGGCCGGTCGCCCGCTCCCGCTCGTAGATGACCCGTTCCTTGATCAGCTCACGCACGGAGTTCGCCGCACCCGCGAAGCACGCGCCGACGGCGAGGATCAGCAGGACCGTGGTCGCCGTGCCGTTCGGGACGGGGACGTGCGTCCTCGGGTTCACCGGGTTGACCAGCAGGCCCTTGTCCGAGTCGATGAGCAGGCTGACCGCGCCGAGCACCGCCGGCAGGATCACCGTCAGCGCCAGGAAGCCCTTGTCGGAGGCGATGACCGCCACGTACCGCCGGATCAGGGTCACCAGCTGCGAGCCCCAGCCCTGCGGCTTGGGCGGCTTCATCGCCTGTGGCGGAGGCATCGGTACGGACTGTGGGGCGACGGCGTCGATGTCCGCGGCGTACATCTGGTAGTGCTGCGAGCCCTTCCAGCGGCCCGCCCAGTCGTAATCGCGGTAGTTCTCGAAGGCGGAGAAGACGTCGGCCCAGGTGTCGTAGCCGAAGAAGTTCAGCGCCTCCTCGGGCGGGCCGAAGTAGGCGACCGCGCCGCCCGGCGCCATCACCAGCAGCTTGTCGCACAGTGCCAGCTCGGCCACGGAGTGGGTGACGACCAGGACCGTACGGCCGTCGTCCGCGAGGCCACGCAGCAGCTGCATGACGTCGCGGTCCATGCCCGGGTCGAGGCCGGAGGTCGGCTCGTCCAGGAAGATCAGGGACGGCTTGGTGAGGAGTTCCAGGGCCACCGAGACGCGCTTGCGCTGGCCACCGGAGAGGGAGGTGACCTTCTTGTCCTTGTGGATGTCCAGCTTGAGCTCGCGCAGCACCTCGTCGATGCGGGCGTCGCGCTCGGCGGCCGTGGTGTCGGCCGGGAAGCGCAGCTTGGCCGCGTACTTCAGGGCCTTCTTGACGGTCAGCTCCTTGTGCAGGATGTCGTCCTGCGGGACCAGACCGATGCGCTGGCGCAGCTCGGCGAACTGCTTGTACAGGTTCCGGTTGTCGTACAGGACCTCGCCCTGGTTGGCGGGCCGGTAGCCGGTGAGCGCCTTCAGGAGGGTGGACTTGCCGGAGCCGGACGGGCCGATGACCGCGATCAGGGACTTCTCCGGGACGCCGAACGAGACGTCCCTCAGGATCTGCTTGCCGCCGTCGACCGTCACGGTCAGGTGACGGGCGGAGAAGGAGACCTCACCGGTGTCGACGAACTCCTCGAGGCGGTCGCCGACGATGCGGAAGGTGGAGTGGCCGACACCGACGATGTCGTTCGGGCCGAGCACCGCCGAGCCGCCCTTGGCGATCGGCTGGCCGTTGACGTACGTGCCGTTGTGCGAGCCCAGGTCGCGGATCTCGAAGCGGCCGTCGGGCGTGGCGTGGAACTCCGCGTGGTGGCGCGAGACCTGGAGGTCGGAGACGACCAGCTCGTTCTCCAGCGCGCGGCCGATGCGCATCACACGGCCCAGCGAGAACTGGTGGAAGGTGGTCGGGCTGCGGTCACCGTAGACCGGCGGCGCCCCCGCGCCCCCACCGGGCACCTGCTGCGCGTAGCCCTCGCCCGGACCGCTCTGCTGCTGCGGAATCTGCTGCGCTACCTGCTGCGGAACCGGTGCGGCCTGCGGCGGCTGCTGCCAGCCGGCCTGTGCGGCCCGCGGCTGGGGTGTCTGCTGCGGCGGGGCCTGCTGGGCCCAGCCGGGGCCCGCGCCCTGGGCAGCGTACGGCTGCTGCTGGGGCTGTGCGACCGCCGCCGCGGCGCCGGAGAGGTTCAGGCGCGGTCCGTCGGTCGCGTTGCCGAGGTGCACCGCCGAGCCGGGGCCGATCTCCGTCTGCTGCGGGATCCGCTGGCCCTGCACGAACGTGCCGTTGGTGCTGCCGTGGTCCTCGATCACCCAACTGCGGCCGTTGAAGCTGACCGTGGCGTGGCGCCAGGAGACCCTGGCGTCGTCGAACACGATGTCCCCCTGCGGATCACGTCCGAGGGTATAGGTCCGGGACGCATCGAGCGTCCAGGTCCGTCCGTTTGATTCCAGTACGAGTTCCGGCACTCCATGCCCCACTGAGTTGTCCCCCGAGTTACCCCCAACACAGGGAGTCTAGGGATGTCGAACATCGTGGGGAACTATTTCAGGCTCCGCCCTCTGACCGAAAGTCGGGCCTTGCGAAGAGCGCCTACGCGCGCTTCAACTCGCCCCGTTGACGGGGTTGAAACCGGCCCGGAGAGTGGTAATCCCCCGCGAGGGGGACAGGGCGGCCGCCGGCCGCGCCGCGGATCGGGGGGTCTGCCATGAGCTCTGCCACGGGAGTCGAGACCGCAGGACACGGCACGAGGCTGCCGTGGGGCGACATCCTGCTGTCGGCGATCGCCGCCGTCAGCTGGGCGTTGATAGGGATGGCGGGTACGGCCGCGCTCGGGCTGCACCTCCTGCGGGCGGACACGGCGGGCTCACTGGGCCCGATGACCGCGGCTGTCGTGGCCCTGGGTGCGGGTGGTTCGGTGTCTCCGTCCGGCGATGTGTCGGCATTCGGTCTGAAGGGCGCCCAGGCGCACACCGCCATAGAGATCACGCCACTCGGGGTGAGCCTGGTCGGGGCCCTGCTGTTGTCGTGGTTCTTCCTACGGTCCCTGCGCGCGGCCGGAGTTGTGATCGCCCCCGCCGAACTCCTCGCGCGCGCGGGCACGGTGCTGGCGCTGTTCGTGGCGATGCTGGGCGGGCTGGCCTGGGCGGGACACGACGTCATCACCATCGACGGCGGTTCGCTCGGGCTCGACAAGCTGCCGGGCGCGGGCGGTGGCGGTGGCGGTGGCGGGATCAGCGTCCCCGGCCTCGGTGACCTCGGGGACATCGGCGGGCTGCTGCCCGACAGGATCGGCGACCTGATCCACGCCAAGGCGGCGGTCGGGTTCACCGTGGACACCGCGCCCACCGTGCTCGGCGGCCTCGGCTGGTGCGCCGGAATCCTGCTGATCGCGCTGCTCGCCTCGCGCCGCACCCCGCTGCCGACCGGCTGGGAGGCGGTGCACCGGGTGGTACGGCCCGCGGCTTCGGCGCTCGTCACCGTGCTCCTCGTGGCCGTCGGGGCGGGCCTCGCGGCGGCGGCGTACGCGGCGATCGGCGACGACCATCCCGCGCGGATCGCGGGCGCGGCGCTCCTCGGAGCGCCGAACGGCGTGTGGCTCGGCGTGCCGATCGGTCTGTTCGTGCCGTGGGACGGCAGGGCGACGGGAGCACTGGTGGGACTGCTGCCCGACCCGCTGGACAAACTCCTCGGCCCGGGGTCCGGCCGGTCGGTGACCATGGGGCGCCTCGCCGACCTGGACGGGCGGGTGTGGTTGCTGGGGGTCGCTGCGGCCCTGATGATGCTGTTGGCCGGACTGCTGACGGCGGTGCGGACCCCGGTGGAGGCCGGGTCCGGGGCGGCCGGTTTCGTGGGGCGGTGTGCGCTGCGGCTGGGCGTCGCCACCGCACTGACGCTGCCGCTGCTGGCCTGGCTGGCCGACGTCTCCGTGGACGCCTCGCTGTCCGTGCTGGGGTTCGACGCGTTCGGCGCCGGGGTCCAGCTGCACGGCCGTCTGGGCATGGCCCTGCTCCTGGGGGCCGCGTGGGGCGCGGGCGTGGGAGCCGCGGGGGCCCTGCTGGCCCTGAGGTTCGGGGCGGCGGGACGGGGGGCAGCGGCGCTGGCACTGGGTGACGAGCTCGCGCTGCCCTCCGACTCTTCCGGCCGGGCCGGGCCGTCGGGTCCCTACGCCCCCGGCACGCCGTACCGTCCGCCGAACCCGGACACCAATCCCTATCTGCGGATCCCGGAGGGGTTGCGGGAACGGGAGGGATTGCGGAAACCGAAGGGGGTGCGGGAAGCGGAGGGGCTGCGGGAACCGGAGGACGCGAAGGGTGCGTACGGCCCTGCCGGGTCGCCGGCGAGCGGCGACGTGTACAGCTCCCCCACCGTGGCCCGGCCGGTCGGCCCGCCCCCACCTCCGCCCCCACCGTCTCCTCCGCCGCCCTCGCCGCCGCGGGGGAAACGGAAAGGACGGCCGTGAGGCCCTGGAGGCCCTGCGAGGAACCGGCCGTGGCCCGCCCGTCGGAATCCGTCAACCGGAGCGACACCCACTGTTCCCTGTCCGCTGGTCGGACCGCACGGGCGGAAGGCACTGGGTGCCGGATACGGTGGTTACACCATGAGCGCTTCGCAGACCTCCGCCGCACAGGCCTCTGAGGTTCCCACCCTCCTCGTCAAGATCTTCGGCAAGGACAGGCCGGGCATCACGGCCGGCCTCTTCGACACCCTTGCCGCCTTCTACGTCGACGTGGTCGACATCGAGCAGGTCGTCACGCGTGGCCGCCTGGTGCTGTGCGCGCTCGTGACCCAGCCGCCCCCCGCTCTGGAGGGTGATCTGCGGGCCACCGTGCACAGCTGGGCCGAGTCGATGAAGATGCAGGCGGAGATCATCTCCGGTCGTGGCGACAACCGTCCGCGCGGTCTCGGGCGCTCCCTGGTGACCGTCCTCGGGCATCCCCTCACCGCCGAGTCGACCGCCGCGATCGCGGCCCGGATCGCCAAGACCGGCGGCAACATCGACCGTATCTTCCGGCTCGCCAAGTATCCGGTGACGGCGGTGGAGTTCGCGGTGTCCGGTGCGGAGACCGAACCGCTGCGCACCGCCCTGGTCACCGACGCTGCGGCGCTCGGCGTGGACGTCGCGGTCGTGTCGGCCGGGCTGCACCGCCGGGCGCAGCGGCTGGTGGTGATGGACGTGGACTCCACGCTGATCCAGGACGAGGTGATCGAGCTCTTCGCCGCGCACGCCGGCTGCGAGGACAAGGTCGCCGAGGTGACGGCGGCCGCGATGCGCGGGGAACTGGACTTCGAGCAGTCACTGCACGCACGCGTGGCCCTGCTGGAGGGCCTGGACGCCTCGGTGGTGCAGAAGGTGCGGGCCGAGGTACGGCTGACTCCGGGGGCCCGCACCCTGATCCGGACGCTGAAGCGGCTCGGCTACCAGGTCGGTGTCGTCTCCGGTGGCTTCACGCAGGTCACCGACGATCTGAAGGAGCGGCTCGGGCTGGACTTCGCCCAGGCCAACACGCTGGAGATCGTCGACGGCAGGCTGACGGGCCGGGTCACCGGCGAGATCGTGGACCGGGCGGGCAAGGCCCGGCTGCTGCGCCGGTTCGCGGCCGAGGCCGGTGTCCCGTTGTCCCAGACGGTGGCGATCGGCGACGGCGCCAACGACCTGGACATGCTGAACGCGGCGGGACTGGGTGTGGCCTTCAACGCCAAGCCGGTCGTCCGTGAGGCCGCGCACACCGCGGTGAACGTGCCGTTCCTGGACACGGTCCTGTATCTGCTGGGCGTCACCCGTGAAGAGGTCGAGGCGGCGGACACGCACGACGAGGGCTGAGCCGCCCTGGGCGTGCCGTGTACGCGGCACGCCCAGGGGGGTGTCACTCGGAGGGAGCCCAGTAGTCGGTGAGGGTGGCCGTGCCCGGTTCCAGGCTCTTCCAGGAGCCGGTGAAGGTCAGAACGGCGAAGGCGGCGGCGGGGAAGCCGCGGCGGTTCATCCGTTCGCGGGCGTCGTTCTCGTCGGAGGCGGCCAGGATGTCGGCGAGTCCGTGGATGCCCGGGTTGTGGCCGATCATGATCGCATTCCGCGTGTCGTCGTCGACTTCGTTGAGCACGGCGATCAGCTCACCGGGTGAGGCCTCGTAGACCCGCTCCTCGTAGATGGTTTTCGGCCGCTCTGGAAACTCGTGAACGGCGAGCTTCCAGGTCTCGCGGGTCCGGACGGCGGTCGAGCACAGGGCCAGATCGAGATGGAGGCCGGTGTCGGCCAGCTTGCGGCCGGCGACTGCGGCGTCCATGCGGCCCCGCTCGGCGAGCGGCCGCTCATGGTCGTTCACTTGTGGCCAGTCGGCTTTCGCATGCCGGAAGAGGACAATCCTGCGGGGTTCTGCGACGCTCATGACACCCAGCTTCGCATGAAACAGGCCATGGGGCGCAGGGAGTTGACATGCGGATTCGCGGGCGGGAGGCGTCCCGCCGCCAGGCGGACAGGGCCTAGCGGGTGATCAGCTGCTGGGCCCGTTCGAAGAGGTGGGTGAGGGCCGGGTCGCCGGTGGCGGCCTGGGCGTCCGACGGGTTGAGTATCAGCATCAGCAGGGCGACGAAGGCGAGCGCGGGCAGGGCGAGGGCCCACCAGGGCAGCCGGATGTCGACGCCGCCCGTGGTCGCCGGGTGGGGCCGGGTGTGCGTACGGGCCGCCATGCTCGCCTCCGCGGGTCTTCGAATGGTCCGTGGTCCGCCCGTCGCGGCCACATCTCGAAGTTACGGAATCCGCGCCCGCCCACCCATCCGGTGACCCACCCACTTGACCCTGACCCTGGCCCCCTAGGGGACGGTGGGGCTAACCCCACCACGGCGGCCGGGGGGCGGGGTCAGGGGGACGCGATGGTCGCGATGATGGCGATGACGACGAAGATGGCGAAGAACGAGCCGAAGACGATCAGCATCTTCTTCTGGCCGTTCTGGGGGTTCGGGTCGAGCACTGGCATGGGGCCAGTCTCGCACCCCCGGCACCCGGCGGGTCCGCCGGGGTGAGGCCCCGTGCCCCGAGTGGCGGATCAGCGTGCCGCCTCGTCCTCCACCGTCCGGTTCCGGCCCGCCAGGACGCCCACGGCCATCTGCGGCAGCATGAGGCCGCCCATGAGCGCGAGCGGCAGGCCCCAGCCGCCGCTGCTCTGGTAGAGCACGCCGACCAGGAGCGGCCCGGGGATGGAGATCAGGTAGCCGGTGCTCTGCGCGAAGGCGGACAGCTGGGCGACGCCCGCGCCGGTCCCGGCCCGCATGCCGACCATCGTCAGCGCCAGCGGGAAGGCGCAGTTGGAGACGCCGAGCAGCAGGGCCCAGGCCCAGGCGCCGCCGGCCGGCGCGAAGTACAGCCCGGCGTAGCCGGCCAGGCCGCAGGCGCCGAGGGCCAACACGATCGGACCCTGGTGCGGCAGCCGGGCGGCCAGGCGCGGGATGACGAAGGCCAGCGGCACGCCCATCACCATGGTGACGGCGAGCAGCAGGCCCGCCGTGCCCGCGGCCACGCCCGCGTCCCGGAAGATCTGCGGCATCCAGCCCATCGTGATGTAGGCGGCGGTGGCCTGAAGCCCGAAGAAGACCGCCAGCGCCCAGGCCGTACGGCTCCGGGTGATGCGCAGCGCTGGTTCCCGCCGCTCCGGAGGGGCCTGCCGCGCGGGCTCCCGGTCCGCGGGGGCCGGCCCCCGGTCCCGTACCAGTGGCAGCCAGGGCAGCACCGCGACGGCGGCGAGGGCCGCCCACACGGCGAGCCCGGCCTGCCAGCCGCCGCCCAGCATGTCGGTCAGGGGGACGGTCGCCGCGGCGGCGACCGAGGTTCCGGCGGCGAGTGCCATCGAGTACAGGCCGGTCATGGAGCCCACGCGGTCGGGGAACCAGCGCTTGACGATGACCGGCATCAGGACGTTGCTGACGGCTATGCCCATGAGGGCGAGTGCGCTGGCGGCCAGGAACCCGCCGGTGCTCCCGGCGTACGGCCGTATCAGCAGGCCCGCGGCGATGGCGACCATGCCGGCGCACACCACGGCGGAGGGGCCGAAGCGGCGGGCGAGGCGTGGGGCGGTGACGCCGAAGACGGCGAAGCACAGGGGAGGGACGGAGGTGAGCAGTCCGGCCACGCCGCCGCTCATTCCGAGGTCGTCGCGGACCTCCTCCAGGAGCGCGCCGAGGCTGGTGATGGCGGGGCGGAGGTTCACCGCGGACAGCACGATGCCGACGACGACCAGGCGCGTCGCCCACGCGCGCGTGACGGGTTCGGCCGGACCGGATCCACCGGCGGCCGCCTGGGTGCGGGGTGTGCGGGATGTCGTACGTGTTTCCTCGCGTGCCATGCCGACCATCATAGAATCATGGGATGATTGGTTGTCCATCCCTGGGCCGCCCGCTGCCCGCCCGCCTGTGCGAAGGTGTGCCATGCCCCTGAGCCACCCCCGTCGTTCGGCGCTGTCCGAGCAGGTCATCGCCGAGCTGCGCAATCAGATCACCTCGGGCGAGTGGCCGGTCGGCTCGCGCATCCCCACCGAGCCGGAACTGGTCGAGCAGCTCGGGGTCGCCCGCAACACGGTCCGCGAGGCCGTCCGCGCGCTCGCGCACAACGGCCTGCTGGACATCCGGCAGGGCTCGGGCACCTACGTCGTGGCCACCAGCGAGCTGGCGGGCGTGATGCACCGCCGCTTCGCCGACGCCGACCCGCGGCACATCGCCGAGCTGCGCTCCACCCTGGAGTCCTCGGCGGCGCGGCTGGCCGCCGAACGGCGCACCGAGAAGGACCTCAAGCAGCTCGACGCGCTCCTGGTGCGGCGCGAGGAGGCCTGGGAGTCGGGCGACGCGGAGGCCTTCGTGACGGCGGACGCGACCTTCCACCTGGCCGTGGTGTCCGCCTCCCACAACGACGTCATGACGGCGATGTACGCGGACCTGGGCGAGGTGCTGCGGGACTGGCTGCGCGCGGACGTCGGCGCCGAGCTCACGCCCGAGGCGCACATGGACCACAACCGGCTCGTGGACGCCGTCCGCGCGGGCGACGCGCAGGCGGCCGCCACGGAGGCCGCGAGCTATCCCTTCCTGTGCCGCCCGGGGCGGTTCAGCTCACCTTCTGGTGGCTGATCCAGACCGAGCCGACCTCCTTCCAGCACCGTCCCGCCAGCCGGACGGTCATCGCGGGCCCGGTGTCGACGGGATCGCCATCGGTGTCGAGGTCCCACCAGCGGGCGCACTCGATGTGCAGCCGCACGCGGTCGACGTCGACGTACGGGTTGTGGCAGTACGCCACCACGTGGGAGCCGCTGACGGCCGTACGGCACTCCGCCCCGAACAGCTCCGGGAACGGCGGCTTGCCGCCCTTCACGCGCGCGTGGGGCATCGCCTCGTACGGCAGGGAGAGCACGAGGGCCACTGCCACGGTCACCGAGGTCAGGCTGCGGGACAGGCGCACAAGAAGACCTCCTCGGCCGTGCTGGGGAGGGCATTCGCGAGGTGGACGCGCAATCCAGAGTGCGCCGTCCCGTGCCACGACGCCCGGCTGGTGGGCCGAACGGGTGACATGCCGGTGCCCTCGCCCTGTCCGGCGGACCGAGCCGTCCGGCGGACCGAGCCGGGACTTCGAGCACCGAATCTCCGCACCGCACCGCCCGCCGCTCACGGGTCGCACCCGAGGCCCGCCCGGCAACGCCGGAGGCCCGCACCCCGGAAGGGGGTGCGGGCCTCCGTACGGTCGAGCCCAGCGGCAGCGGTCAGGCGCCGATGGCGTGCAGGCCGCCGTCCACGTGGACGATCTCGCCGGTGGTCTTCGGGAACCAGTCGCTCAGCAGGGCGACGATGCCACGGCCGGCCGGCTCGGGGTCCTTGAGGTCCCACTCCAGCGGCGAACGGTCGTCCCACACGGAGGCCAGTTCACCGAAGCCCGGGATGGACTTGGCGGCCATGGAGCCGATGGGGCCGGCGGAGACGAGGTTGCAGCGGATGTTCTGCTTGCCCAGGTCACGGGCGATGTAGCGGCTGGTGGCCTCCAGGGCGGCCTTGGCCGGGCCCATCCAGTCGTACTGCGGCCACGCGAACTTGGCGTCGAAGGTGAGGCCGACGACCGAGCCGCCGTTCTGCATCAGCGGCAGGCAGGCCATGGTCAGCGACTTCAGGGAGTACGCCGAGACGTGCATGGCGGTGGCCACGGACTCGAACGGCGTGTTGAGGAAGTTGCCGCCGAGCGCGTCCTGGGGCGCGAAGCCGATGGAGTGCACGACGCCGTCGAGGCCGCCGAGCTCCTCGCCGACGACGTCGGCCAGACGTGCGAGGTGCTCGTCGTTGGTGACGTCGAGCTCGATGACCTTGGTGGGCTTGGGCAGCTTCCTGGCGATGCGCTCGGTCAGTGTGGGCCGCGGGAAGGCGGTCAGGATGATCTCGGCGCCCTGCTCCTGGGCCAGCTTGGCGGCGTGGAAGGCGATGGAGGACTCCATCAGCACACCGGTGATCAGGACGCGCTTGCCCTCGAGAATTCCGCTCATGGTGATCAGTGACCCATTCCCAGTCCGCCGTCAACGGGGATGACGGCTCCAGTGATGTACGAGGCGTCGTCCGAGGCGAGGAACCGCACCGTCGCGGCGATCTCCTCCGGCTGCGCATAACGACCGAGCGGCACCTGCGACACGATGTTCGTGCGCTGCTCGTCGGTGAGCGCCTTGGTCATGTCGGTGTCGACGAAGCCGGGGGCGACGACGTTGAACGTGATGTTGCGCGAGCCCAGCTCACGGGCGAGGGAGCGCGCGAAGCCGACCAGGGCCGCCTTGGACGCGGCGTAGTTTGCCTGTCCCGCCGAGCCGAGCAGGCCGACCACGGACGAGATCAGGACGACACGGCCCTTCTTGGCGCGCAGCATGGCGCGGTTGGCGCGCTTGACGACGCGGAACGTGCCGGTGAGGTTGGTGTCGATGACCGAGGTGAAGTCCTCCTCGGACATGCGCATCAGGAGCTGGTCCTTGGTGACGCCCGCGTTGGCGACCAGCACCTCGACCGGGCCGTGCTGCTCCTCGATCTCCTTGTATGCCTGCTCCACCTGCTCGGGGTCGGTGATGTCGCACTTGACGGCCAGGAAGCCGGCCGGCGGCTCACCCGAGCGGTATGTGATCGCGACCTTGTCGCCGGCGTCGGCGAAAGCGCGGGCGATGGCGAGGCCGATGCCCCGGTTGCCTCCGGTGACGAGAACCGAGCGGCTCAACGGATCACCCTTTCGATAGCGGTCTGACACACCGCCCGAACACCTGGATGACAGGCGGCTTCCCTCAAAAACCTATCGGTCCGGCCGCGCGCGGAGGCAAGCGGGCACCGACAGTGGCTTGCGCGAGTCGCTGTCGGGTTTCTACAGTCGGCCGCCGGGTCGGTCCGCGGGTGGCCGGCCCGTGCGTCGAGGAAGTGGCCGCGGTCCGGGGCTATTTCCCGGAAATGCGCTCGGTGAGCCGTGATTCACTGCTCGCGACGGTCATCACTGGCGAGCAGTCCGAAGGGATCCCACCCGTGCCCCATGAAATCGACCAAGCATTTCTGGCACTCCCCCTACGCGCCCTGGCCGACGCCGCGCTAGCCCGCGCGCGGGCGCTGGGGGCCGAGCACGCGGACTTCCGGTTCGAGCGGGTACGCAGCGCGTCGTGGCGGCTCCGGGACGCCAAGCCCGCCGGCTCGTCGGACACCACCGACCTCGGGTACGCGGTCCGGGTCGTGCACGGCGGGACGTGGGGCTTCGCGTCCGGGGTGGACCTGAGCCTCGACGCCGCCGCCAAGGTCGCCTCGCAGGCCGTGGCGATGGCGAAGCTCTCCGCGCAGGTGATCAGGGCGGCCGGGTCGGAGGAGCGCGTGGAACTGGCCGGGGAGCCGGTTCATGCCGACAAGACATGGGTCTCGTCGTACGAGATCGATCCGTTCACCGTGCCCGACGAGGAGAAGTCGGCGCTGCTGGCGGACTGGAGCGCGCGGCTGCTGGCGGCGGACGGGGTCGACCACGTCGACGCCTCGCTGCTCACCGTCCACGAGAACAAGTTCTACGCGGACACCGCGGGGACCGTGACGACGCAGCAGCGGGTGCGGCTGCACCCGCAGCTGACCGCCGTGTCGGTGGACGAGTCCAGCGGCGAGTTCGACTCGATGCGGACCATCGCGCCGCCCGTCGGGCGCGGCTGGGAGTACCTCACCGGCACCGGCTGGGACTGGGACACCGAGCTGGAGCGGATCCCGGAGCTGCTGGCCGAGAAGATGCGTGCGCCGAGCGTCGAGGCGGGGTTGTACGACCTGGTCGTGGACCCGTCCAATCTGTGGCTGACCATCCACGAGTCGATCGGGCACGCCACCGAGCTGGACCGGGCGCTCGGCTACGAGGCCGCCTACGCGGGCACCTCCTTCGCCACCTTCGACCAGCTCGGCAAGCTGAAGTACGGCTCGGAGCTGATGAACGTCACCGGCGACCGCACCGCCGAGCACGGCCTGGCGACCATCGGCTATGACGACGAGGGCGTCCAGGGGCAGTCCTGGGACCTGGTGAAGGACGGCACGCTGGTCGGCTACCAGCTGGACCGGCGGATCGCGAAGCTGACCGGGTTCGAGCGGTCGAACGGGTGCGCGTACGCCGACTCCCCCGGGCACGTGCCGGTGCAGCGCATGGCCAACGTGTCGCTCCGGCCGGATCCGGCCGGGCTGTCCACGGAGGACCTGATCGGGGGCGTCGACCGGGGCATCTACGTCGTCGGCGACCGGTCCTGGTCCATCGACATGCAGCGCTACAACTTCCAGTTCACCGGGCAGCGCTTCTTCAAGATCGAGAACGGGCGGATCACCGGGCAGCTGCGGGACGTCGCCTACCAGGCGACGACCACCGACTTCTGGGGCTCCATGGCGGCCGTCGGCGGGCCGCAGACGTACGTCCTGGGCGGCGCCTTCAACTGCGGCAAGGCCCAGCCGGGACAGGTGGCCGCCGTGTCGCACGGCTGCCCCTCCGCCCTCTTCAAGGGCGTCAACATCCTCAACACCACGCAGGAGGCCGGTCGATGAGCGCCCGTACCCACAAGCCGCACGAGGTCGTCGAGCGCGCTCTGGAGCTGTCCCGGGCCGACGGCTGCGTCGTGATCGCCGACGAGCACTCGACGGCCAACCTGCGCTGGGCGGGCAACGCGCTGACCACGAACGGCGTCACGCGCGGCCGTACGCTCACGGTGATCGCGACCGTGGACGGCCAGGAGGGCACCGCATCCGGTGTCGTGTCGCGGTCCGCGGTGACCGCCGAGGAGCTGGAGCCCCTGGTCCGGGCCGCCGAGGCCGCCGCACGCGGCGCCGGGCCCGCCGAGGACGCGCAGCCCCTGGTCACGGACGTACCGGAGTCCCCGGACTTCACGGACGCACCCGCCGAGACCTCCTCCGCCGTGTTCGCGGACTTCGCCCCGGCGCTCGGCGAGGCGTTCGCACGCGCGCGTGCGGGCGGCCGGGAGCTGTACGGCTTCGCCAACCACGAGCTGGTGTCGACGTACCTGGGGACGTCCACGGGCCTGCGCCTCAGGCACGACCAGCCCAACGGCACGCTGGAGGTCAACGCCAAGTCCCCGGACCGTACCCGCTCGGCGTGGGCGGGGCGCTCCACTCGCGACTTCAAGGACGTCGATCCGGGGGCGATGGACGCGGAGCTGGCCGTACGGCTGGGCTGGGCCGAGCGGCGGATCGAGCTGCCCGCGGGCCGCTACGAGACGCTGCTGCCGCCGACCGCGGTGGCCGACCTGCTGATCTACCAGCTGTGGTCGGCGTCCGGCCGGGACGCGGCCGAGGGCCGGACGGTGTTCTCCAGGCCGGGCGGCGGCACCCGTGTGGGCGACCAGCTGACCGAGCTGCCGCTGACGTTGCGCAGCGACCCGAACGAGCCGGGGCTGGAGTGCCCGCCGTTCGTGATCGCGCACTCCTCCGGGGGCGATCAGTCGGTGTTCGACAACGGGCTGCCGGTCCGCGGCACCGACTGGGTCGGCGACGGCCGGCTCAAGCACCTGACGACCACCCGGCACAGCGCCGGCCTGACCGGGCTGCCGGTGGCCCCGGCGCTCGGCAACCTGATCCTGGACGGCGGCGAGGACCGCTCCCTGGAGGAGATGGTCGCGGCCACCGAGCGCGGGCTGCTGCTGACCTGCCTGTGGTACATCCGCGAGGTCGATCCGGCGACGCTGCTGCTGACCGGGCTGACCCGGGACGGCGTCTACCTCGTGGAGAACGGCGAGGTGACCGGCGAGGTGAACAACTTCCGGTTCAACGAGTCGCCGGTGGACCTGCTCGGGCGGGCCACGGAGGCCGGGCGCACGGAGAAGACGCTGCCGCGGGAGTGGAGCGACTGGTTCACCAGGGCCGCCATGCCCGCGCTGCGGGTGCCCGACTTCAATATGAGCTCTGTCAGCCAGGGCGTATAACCTCGTACCTGATTAGTACCTGGTTACGCGCCCACTCGAGGAGATACGAGAACCGTGACGGACATCGTCGACGAGCTGAAGTGGCGGGGGCTGTTCGCCCTGTCCACTGACGAGGACGCTTTGCGCAAGGCGCTCGCGGACGGTCCCGTCACGTTCTATTGCGGTTTCGACCCGACCGCGCCGTCCCTGCACGTGGGGCACCTGGTGCAGGTGCTCACCGTGCGCCGGCTCCAGCAGGCCGGTCACCGGCCGCTGGCGCTGGTCGGCGGCGCCACGGGGCTGATCGGCGACCCGCGTCCGACGGCGGAGCGCACGCTGAACGCCCCGGAGACGGTCGCCGGCTGGGTGGACAAGCTGCGCCACCAGATCGAGCCGTTCCTCTCCTTCGAGGGGGAGAACGCGGCCGTCATGGTCAACAACCTCGACTGGACCGCGGGCCTGTCCGCGATCGAGTTCCTGAGGGACATCGGCAAGCACTTCCGCGTCAACAAGATGCTCACGAAAGACTCCGTGGCCCGCCGCCTGGAGTCCGACCAGGGCATCAGCTACACGGAGTTCAGCTACCAGATCCTCCAGGGCATGGACTTCCTCCAGCTGTTCCGGCGGTACGGCTGCACGCTCCAGCAGGGCGGCAGCGACCAGTGGGGCAACCTGACGGCCGGCCTGGACCTGATCCACAGGCTGGAACCGCACGCCAGTGTGCACGCGCTGGCGACGCCGCTGATGACCAAGGCGGACGGCACCAAGTTCGGCAAGACCGAGGGCGGCGCGGTCTGGCTCGACCCGGAGATGACGACGCCGTACGCGTTCTACCAGTTCTGGCTGAACGTGGACGACCGGGACATCTCGACGTACCTGCGGATCCTGTCCTTCAAGTCCCGCGAGGAGCTGGAGGAGCTGGAGAAGCAGACCGAGGAGCGTCCGCAGGCCCGGGCCGCGCAGCGCGCGCTGGCCGAGGAGCTGACGACGCTGGTGCACGGCGCCGACCAGACGGCCGCCGTGATCGCCGCGTCGAAGGCGCTCTTCGGCCAGGGCGAGCTGGCCGGACTAGACGACCGGACGCTGACGGCGGCCCTGTCCGAGGTACCGCACGTCCAGGTCGCCGAGCTCGGTCCGGTGGTCGACCTGTTCGCCGAGGTCGGTCTGGTGGCCAGCAAGTCCGCCGCGCGGCGCACGGTCAAGGAGGGTGGTGCCTACGTGAACAACGTCAAGGTCACCGCGGAGGACGCGGTCCCGGCGAAGGAGGACCTGCTGCACGGGCGCTGGCTGGTGCTGCGGCGCGGCAAGAAGAACCTGGCGGCGGTCGAGGTCACCGGCGCGTGACATACACCGGAGGGCGGCTTCCCGCGGGGAGCCGCCCTCCGGCGTACCCGCGGTCAGACCCGCTGCTCCTTCTTCCGGGTCCCCCACAGCGCCATGTACGCCATGTCGCCGACGGCCACGATGATGATCGCGGCGATCAGCTGGAAGAGGTGCCTGGTCCAGTCGATGCCCGGGGTCGCGGCGACGCCGAACGCGCGGGCGATCGCGTTGCCCGCGACGGCGCCCAGGATGCCGAAGATGGTGGTCAGCCAGAGCGGGCTGTGCTGCTTGCCCGGGATGACCGCCTTGGCGATCAGACCCAGCACGAATCCGACGATGATCGCCCACAACCAGCCCATGACTGCCTCCTCGTACGGCTCGACGTGAGCACTACGCCCAGTCTCGGCGTGTCCGTCGTACGACGCATGTCGGATACGGCCGGCGGATGTACGGTCCTACGTGACCCGGCTGAGGGCGTTCGCCCAGGCAGGGGGGTGCCCCGGTCTCGAAGGCGGCGCAGCCGCGGCGTACCGTGGAATGCGGGGAGAGGCCGATGCGGGCGGATGGTGGAATGTGATGCGGAAGCAACATGGCGGCGGCAACGTCCAGGTGTTCCGGATCACCGGAGCCCGGACGGGCCTGGCGGAGGACGTGCGCGGCCGGCAGCGCCGGTACGTCATCTCCATGACGATCCGCACGGTCGCGGTGATCCTCGCCGCCACCCTCTGGAACGTCGAACGGCACGTGGCGATCGTGGCACTGGTGCTCGGGGCGACCCTGCCCTATATCGCCGTGGTGGTCGCCAACGCGGGCCGCGAACGGGCGCCGGGTCTGCCGTCGACCTTCGTGACCGCGCCGACCCAGCCGATGATCGCTCCGCCCACGAACGACACGCAGGCGGAACCCGTGCCGGAGGACGTACCGGCGGAGCCCACGGCGGGAGTCCGGGGTGAGCGGTCCGACCCCGTGTGACCATCACAGATGGCCCGCGGGCGGACGTAGGCACCGTGCCAAGCTCAAGAAAAGCTCAGATCAATCATGCTGTTCCAGTGCCGGGCGAAGGGTTACCCGTGACATACTTCGTACGCGCTCCGCATCCCCCGTCGGAGCGACGGACCGACGCCGGGCAGCTCCCCCCGTGGCTGCTCGGCGTCGCCTTTTGTCTGCCGTGTGTGAGAACGAAGCCGTGACTGACGAGACTCCCATCTGCTCCGCCAAGGGCTGCCGTACCGATGCCGTGTGGGTGCTGGCGTGGAACAACCCGAAGATCCACACGCCGGACCGGCGCAAGACGTGGCTGGCCTGCGAGGAGCACCGTGAGCACCTGTCGCAGTTCCTCGGAGTACGCGGTTTCCTGAAGGACGTTGTCCTGCTCGCCGAGTGGGAGTCGGCCGGGCAGGCCTGACCGATCCGGCCTGACGGATCAGCCGCCGATCGCCGACATCGGACGGTCCGGCTGCACGAACGACGGGTCGTCCAGGCCGGCGCCCGCCTTCTTGCCCCACATGGCAAGGCGCCAGATGCGGGCGATCTCCTCGTCGGGGGCGCCGGAGCGCAGGGCGGCGCGGAGGTCCGTCTCCTCGGTGGCGAAGAGACACGTGCGTATCTGGCCGTCGGCGGTGAGGCGGGTGCGGTTGCAGGCCGCGCAGAACGGGCGGGTGACGGAGGCGATGACGCCGACGCGGTGCGGGCCGCCGTCGACCAGCCATCGTTCGGCCGGGGCGGAGCCGCGTTCCCCTTCGCCCTCGGGGGTCAGCTCGAAGCGGGTGCGCAGCGAGGCGAGGATGTCTCCCGCGGTGACCATGCCCTCGCGCTTCCAGCCGTGCTGGGCGTCCAGGGGCATCTGCTCGATGAAGCGCAGCTCGTAGTCGTGCTCCACGGCCCAGGCCAGGAGGTCCGGGGCCTCGTCCTCGTTCAGACCCGGCATGAGGACCGTGTTGACCTTCACCGGCGTCAGCCCGGCCTCGCGGGCGGCCCGGAGACCCTCGATCACGTCCTTGTGCCGGTCACGGCGGGTGAGCCTCTTGAAGACGTCCGGGCGGAGGGTGTCGAGGGAGACGTTGACCCGGTCGAGGCCTGCCGCCTTCAGGGCGTTCGCGGTGCGTCCAAGGCCGATGCCGTTGGTGGTGAGGGACGTCTGGGGGCGGGGTTCCAGGGCCGCGACGCGCTCGACGATCCCGACGAGGCCGGGGCGCAGCAGGGGCTCACCGCCGGTGAAGCGGACCTCGGTGATGGCGAGGGAGGTGACCGCGATGTCGATCAGGCGGACGATCTCGTCGTCCGTGAGCAGGTCGGGCTTGGCAAGCCACTGCAAGCCCTCCTCGGGCATGCAGTACGTACAGCGCAGATTGCAGCGGTCGGTCAGCGAGACCCTCAGGTCGGTGGCCACCCGGCCGAATGTGTCGATGAGCACGTGGGCCCCCTCCCCTGTCGGAACCGTGACGATCGATCGTCGACCGTCCCTTGCGAGCCTACGCGACACCACTGACAGCGACACAGATCCGATCCCACCACATGGGACGCGGCCGCGTCGTAGGGTCCTACGGTCCCCACGACGCGGCCGCTCGTACCGGCCTCAGTGCGCCCCGGTTCCGGTCAGGGACCGCACCTCCAGCTCCGCGTACTTGCCGGCGTCGGGCGTCTCCTTCGACAGCAGGGTGCCGACGACGCCCAGCAGGAAGCCGACCGGGATCGAGATGATGCCCGGGTTCTCCAGCGGGAACCAGTGGAAGTCGACGTCGGGGAACATCGACGTCTCCTTGCCGGAGACCACCGGGGAGAACAGCACGAGGCCGACCGCGGTGACCAGGCCGCCGTAGATCGACCACAGGGCGCCCGAGGTGGTGAACCGCTTCCAGAACAGGCTGTAGAGGATGGTCGGCAGGTTGGCGGAGGCGGCGACCGCGAAGGCCAGGGCGACCAGGCCGGCCACGTTCAGGTCGCGGGCGAGGGCGCCCAGCAGGATCGAGACGGCGCCGATGCCGACCGTGGCGTACCGGGCCGCGTTGATCTCCTGTTTCTCGGTCGCCGTGCCCTTCTTGATGACGTTGGCGTAGATGTCGTGGGCGAAGGAGGAGGACGAGGCCAGGGTCAGGCCCGCGACGACCGCGAGGATCGTGGCGAAGGCGACCGCGGAGATGGTGGCGAGCAGGATGGCGCCCCAGTTGGAGTCCACTCCGCCGAGGTGGAGGGCCAGCAGGGGCGCTGCCGTGTTGCCCGCCTTGTTGGAGGCGATGATCTCGTCCGGCTTGATCAGCGCGGCGGCGCCGAAGCCGAGGGCGAGGGTCATCAGGTAGAAGGTGCCGATCAGGCCGATCGCCCAGATGACCGACTTACGGGCGGCCTTGGCGGTGGGAACGGTGTAGAAGCGGATCAGGATGTGCGGCAGGCCCGCCGTGCCGAGGACGAGGGCGATGCCCAGGGAGATGAAGTCCAGCTTGGTGGTGCCCGTGGCGCCGTACTTCAGGCCGGGTTCCAGGAAGGCGGAGCCCTTGCCGCTGTTGTCGGCGGCCTTGCCCAGCAGATCGGAGATGTTGAAGTGGAACTTCAGCAGGACCAGGAAGGTCAGCAGCAGGGCGCCCGCGATCAGCAGCACGGCCTTGACCATCTGGACCCAGGTGGTGCCCTTCATGCCGCCGATGGTGACGTAGACGATCATCAGGACGCCGACCAGCGCCACGATGCCGATCTTGCCGCCGTCGCTGGTGATGCCGAGCAGCAGCGAGACCAGGACGCCGGCGCCGGCCATCTGGGCCAGCAGGTAGAAGATCGACACGACGATCGTGGAGGTACCGGCCGCCGTGCGGACGGGGCGCTGGCGCATCCGGTACGCCAGCACGTCGCCCATGGTGTAGCGGCCGGAGTTGCGCAGCGGCTCGGCGACCAGGAGCAGGGCGACCAGCCAGGCGACCAGGAAGCCGATGGAGTACAGGAAGCCGTCGTAGCCGAAGAGGGCGATGGCGCCCGCGATGCCGAGGAAGGACGCGGCGGACATGTAGTCGCCGGAGACGGCGAGGCCGTTCTGGAAGCCGGTGAACTGCCGTCCGCCGGCGTAGAAGTCGGCGGCGTCCTTGGTCTGACGGCCGGCCCAGACGGTGATGACGAGGGTCGCGGCGACGAAGACCGCGAACAGGGTGATGATCAGCGGCCGGTGCTCGCTCGCCTCGCCGGCCGCCAGCACGCTCTGCTGCAAGTTGCTCATGCGCCGCCCTCCATCCGGGACTTGATGGCCTCCGCCTTGGGGTCGAGGTGAGCGGCGGCGCGCCGCGCGTACCACCAGGCGATCAGGAACGTGGTGAGGAACTGGGCGAGGCCCAGCACGAGGGCGACGTTGACGTTGCCGGCCACCTTGGTGCCCATGAAGTCGCCCGCGTAGTTGGAGAGCAGGACGTACAGCAGGTACCAGGCGATGAAGGCCACGGTCAGCGGGAAGGCGAAGGAGCGGTAGGAGCGGCGCAGTTCACCGAACTCCGCGCTCTCCTGCACCGCGGCGAACTCCTCGGTGGAGGGGAGTCGGGGCTGGGTCTTCGAGGGGGGCGGTGTCTCGGTAGCCACGGAGTCTCCTCGTGTCGCGGGCGGTTTGCGGCGGGGGGCTCGATCCTGCTCGGGCTCCCTGTCGAAGGTCCACGGCGCCACGCGAGGACCGGTTCAAGTCCTATGAGTTCTTTCGGAAGTCGTCTGCCGTGGTCATTGCTGGCCGGTGAGGCGCCGGGATAGCTTCGCCCTGCACAACTAGTCATGTACCTGCCCGAGGAGCACCTGTGTCTCGGGCCGGTTTCGTTTTCGGATGACCTCGGATGATGTGGAGATCCCATGTCTCATCTGCGCTCCAGACGCCGGCTCGCCCTCGCCGTGCCCGTCGTGCTGTCGCTGACCGCGTCGCTCGGCTTCCTCCCGTCCGCGGCATCGGCGGCCCCGACGACGGCTGAGGCGACCCGCGCGGCGGACGGCCCGAACCTCGCGTACCTCGTCAACACGAGGACCGACCGCCACACCATCGCGTCGGTGCAGAAGGCCATCGAGGCGGCCGGCGGTTCCGTCGTGGTGACGTACGACAGGATCGGCGTGATCGTCGTCCACTCCGCCGACCCGGAATTCGGCAAGCGGATCCGCGCGGTGCGCGGAGTCCAGTCGGCGGGTGCCTCGCGGACCGCGCCGCTCAGTGCCGCGGGTACGACGGACGAGGGGGCGGTGCAGGTCCTGTCGAAGGCGCAGGCCGCGAAGCTCGCGAAGGGCGCGGCGGCGGGCGAGGAGCCCCTGGAGGCCGACCAGTGGGATCTGCGGGCGATCGGCGCCGACAAGGCCGCGCGGATCGACCCGGGCAGCAGGCGGGTGACCGTCGGTGTCATCGACACCGGCGTCGACGACACGCATCCGGACATCGCCCCGAACTTCTCCGCCTCCCAGTCCGCGAACTGTGTGAGCGGCAAGGCGGACACGACGTACGGCGCCTGGCGGCCGGTGGACGCCGACCACTACCACGGCACGCATGTCGCGGGTGAGATAGCCGCGGCCCGCAACGGCATGGGCGTGGCGGGGGTGGCCCCGGGTGTGAAGGTCGCGAGCATCACCGTGGCCCAGCCGGACGCGAACTCGCTGTTCTTCCCCGAAAGCGTGGTCTGCGCCTTCGTGTTCGCCGCCGATCACGGCATCGAGGTGACGAACAACAGCTACTACGTTGATCCGTGGCAGTACAACTGCGTGGACGACCCTGATCAACGTGCCATCGTCGACGCGGTCAACAGGGCCCAGCTGTACGCCCAGCGCAAGGGCACGCTCAATGTGGCCGCCGCGGGCAACTCCAACGACGACCTCGACTCGGACGCCCTGGTCGACGCCTCCAGCCCCGACGACACGACGCCCACGACGCGGACGGTCGACCCGCACGAGTGCTTCGACGTGCCGACCCAGCTGCCCGGCGTGGTCACGGTGAGCGCGACCGGCGTCAAGGGCGCCAAGTCCTACTACTCCAGCTACGGCAAGGGCGTCGTCGACGTGGCGGCCCCCGGCGGCGACAAGTTCCAGATCCCGGACACGCCATCCAAGAACGGCCGCATCCTGTCGACCCTGCCGAACGGCCAGTACGGCTTCCTCCAGGGCACCTCGATGGCCTCCCCGCACGTGGCCGCCGTGGCCGCGCTGCTGAAGTCCGCCCACCCGCACGCCACCCCGGCGCAGCTCCAGGCGCTGCTCAAGGCCGAGGCGGACAACCCCGGCTGCCCGAGCGACCCGTACGACGGGGACGGCGACGGTGTCGTGGACGCGACCTGCGTGGGCGGCAAGCGGGTCAACGGCTTCTACGGGTCCGGCATCGTCAACGCGCTGCGCGCGGTCAAGTAGGCCAGGCATCGACGACCTCCGCCGAACTCCGCCGAACCCTGACCAACTCCGACGAACTGGAGAGACAAGACCTATGACAGCGTCCCACCGGCACCACCGTCGCGCCCTCGCCCTTCCGCTCGGGACGGCGATGGCGACGGCCCTCGCCTTTCTGCCGAACGCCCCCGCGACGGCGGCCCCGGCCGCACCGTCCGCCGCGACCGCGGCGGACGCGACCTCGCTCAGCTACGTCGTCAACGTCCGCCCCGGGCACGCCGCTTCCGCGCGCGTGGAGAAGGCCATCGGCGAGGCCGGCGGCTCGGTCGTGATCGCCTACGACCGGATAGGCGTGATCGTCGTCCACTCGTCGAACCCCGGCTTCGCCACGGCGATACGCAAGGTGCGCGGCGTCGACTCCGCCGGCGCCACCCGCACCGCGCCGCTGCCCGCGCAGTCGACCACCGACGTCGGGACACCGAAGGCGCTGAGCGACGAGCAGGTCGCGGACGCGCGGGCGGCCGACGGGCAGGACCCGCTGGAGCCCCTCCAGTGGGACCTGCCGGCCATCAAGGCGGACAAGGCGCACGAGAAGACCCTCGGCAGCCGGAAGGTCACCGTCGCCGTCGTCGACACCGGTGTCGACGACACCCACCCCGACATCGCGCCCAACTTCGACCGTGCCGCCTCCGCCAACTGCGTCTCGGGCAAGCCGGACACCACCGACGGGGCCTGGCGCCCCAGCGCGAGCGAGAGTCCGCACGGCACGCACGTGGCCGGTGAGATCGCGGGAGCGAAGAACGGCGTCGGCATCACGGGCGTGGCGCCGGGCGTGCGGGTCGCGGGCATCAAGGTCGGCAACCCGAACGGCTTCTTCTACACCGAAGCCGTGGTCTGCGGCTTCGTGTGGGCGGCCGAGCACGGCGTGGACGTGACCAACAACAGTTATTACACCGACCCGTGGTACTTCAACTGCACCACCGACCCGGACCAGAAGGCGCTGGTGGACGCCATCACCCGTGCTTCACGGTATGCCGAGCGCAAGGGCGCGGTGAACGTCGCCGCGGCGGGCAACGAGAGCTACGACCTGGCGTCCGACTCGATCACCGACCCGGTCTCGCCGAACGACTCCACCCCGTCGGACCGGGTGGTCGACCCGCACAAGTGCTACGACATCCCCACCCAGCTGCCGGGTGTCGTGACGGTCGCTGCGACCGGCGCCAAGGGGATCAAGTCGTCCTTCTCCAACTACGGCCTGGGCGTGATCGACATAGCCGCCCCCGGCGGCGACTCCACGGCCTACCAGACGCCGGAACCCCCGGCCACCAGCGGCCTCATCCTCGGCCCGCTGCCCGGCGGCAAGTGGGGCTACATGGCGGGCACGTCCATGGCGACCCCGCACGTCGCCGGTGTCGCCGCATTGATCAAGTCAACCCACCCGCACGCCTCCGCGGCCCTGGTGAAGGCCCTCCTGTACGCCGAGGCCGACGCCACACCGTGCACCGACCCGTACGACATCAACGGCGACGGCAAGGTCGACGCGGTGTGCGAGGGCCCGAAGAACCACAACGGCTTCTACGGCTGGGGCACGGCGGACGCACTGGCGGCCGTGACGAAGTGAGGAGAGGCGGGCCCCGCGCGCATATTGATTGCGTCAATACTGCATAGTGCAGTCATGACTGCAATCAACTACGCCTGGTCCGCCCTGGGCGGCGACCCCGCCCTCGTGACGCGGGTCGGCACCGTGACCAGGGAGGGCGCGCTCCAGGCGCGCCTTCCCGTGCGGCAGCTGGCCCGCTCCTGTGTGGGGGCCTGTGCGCTGGCCGCCGCCGAGTTGGCGGCACGGCGGGGCGGGCTCGGCGAGGTGCCGGTGGTGCGGGTGGACGACGGGGCGGTGGCGGCCGCCTTTCACAGTGAGCGCCTGCTGACGGTCGACGGTCGGGCGCCGGTCGTCTTCGCGCCGCTGTCGCGGTTCTGGCGTACGGCCGACGGATGGGTGCGCACGCACGCCAACTACCCCCACCACCGAACGCGACTGCTGGGCGCGCTGGGGCTGCCGGAGGACGCGTCCGTGGAGGCCGTGGCCGAGCGGCTCGCCGAGCGGCCCGCGCGCGAGGTCGAGCAGACGGTGTACGAGGCGGGGGGCCTCGCGGTCGCGCTCCGTACGCCCGAGGAGTGGGCCGCGCACGAGCAGGCCGCCGCCGTGGCCGCACGACCGCTCGTCGAGCACGGACGGCTGGACTCGGCACGCGCGCGCGTGCTGCCGCCCCCGCGGAACTCCTCTCCCCTGCTGCCCGCCGCCGGCCTGCGCGTCCTGGACCTGACCCGGGTCCTCGCGGGCCCGGTCGCCACCCGCACGCTCGCCCTGCTGGGCGCGGAGGTGCTGCGCGTGGACGCGCCGCACCTGCCGGAACTGCCCGACCAGCACGCCGACACCGGTTTCGGGAAGCGGTCGGCGACGCTGGACCTGGCCACGGACCGGCGGGCCTTCGAGGAACTGCTGGCCGCGGCGGACGTGGTGGTCACCGGGTACCGGCCGGGCGCGCTGGACCGGTTCGGCCTCTCCCCCGAGGCGCTGGCCGAGCGGCGGCCCGGGCTGATCGTGGCGCAGGTGTCGGCCTGGGGCGCGTACGGGCCGTGGGGCGGGCGGCGCGGCTTCGACAGCCTGGTGCAGGTCGCCACCGGCATCGCGGCCGTCGAGGGCTCGGCCGGCCGGCCCGGCGCGCTGCCCGCGCAGGCGCTGGACCACGGCACCGGCTATCTGCTGGCCGCCGCCGTGCTGCGGGCGCTGACCGAGCAGTCGTACGACGGCGGTGGCCGGTTCGTCCGGCTGGCGCTCGCCCGGACCGCCCGCTGGCTCACCGGCGGGCTCGAGCGGAGCGCCGACGGTGACCTCGCGTACGACGGGCCGGACACCTGGCTCGCCGAGACGGACAGCCGGCTGGGGCGACTGCGGTACGCGCGCCCGCCCGTGTCCTTCGCGGGCGGCCCGGCCGACTGGGCGCGGCCTCCGGTGCCCTGGGGGACGGACCCGGCCCGCTGGACCTGACGCCGCCTGCGGGCCCGTGCCGGTCAGCCGTTGGTGACCAGCACCTTGAGGGCGGTGCGCTCGTCCATCGCCTTGTAGCCGTCGGGGACGCCCTCGATGCCGACCGTCATGTCGAAGACGGGCGACGGGTCGATCGTGCCGTCCAGGACGTCGGGCAGCAGGTCGGGGATGTAGGCGCGGACCGGTGCGACACCGCCGCGCAGCGCGAGGTTCCGGTCGAACATGACGCCGAGGTCGAGGCCGGTGCCGCTGCCGTGGGGCACGCCCACGAAGCCGATGGCGCCACCGTCCCGCGCGATGTCGACGGCGGTCCGCATGGACTGCTCGGTGCCCACCGCCTCGACGACGGCGTGCGCGCCCTGCCCGCGGGTGAGCTCGCGGACGGCCTCGACGGCCGCGTCCCCGCGCTCGGCGACGACGTCGGTGGCGCCGAAGCGGCGCGCGATGTCCGTACGGACCTGGTGCCGGCCGAGGGCGATGATCCGCTCCGCGCCGAGCCGCTTGGCCGCCAGCACGGCGCACAGGCCGACCGCGCCGTCCCCGACCACGGCGACCGTGGCACCCGGGCGGGCGCCCGCGCCGAGGGCCGCGTGGTGGCCCGTGCCCATGACGTCGGACAGGGTCAGCAGCGCGGAGAGCAGACGCTCGTCGGAGGCCGCCTCCTTGGGCAGCCGGACCAGGGTGCCGTCGGCGAAGGGCACACGGACGGCCTCGCCCTGGCCGCCGTCGTAACCGACCGAGCCCCAGAAGCCGCCGTGCTCGCAGGAGGTGGTCAGGCCCTCCTGGCAGTAGTCGCAGACGCCGTCGGACCACATGAAGGGCGCGACCACCAGGTCCCCGCGCCGTACGGTGCTCACCTCGGAGCCGGTCCCCTCCACGACGCCGAGGAACTCGTGCCCGATCCGCTGTCCCGCCTGCCGGGCCGCCTCGCCGCGGTACGCCCACAGGTCGCTGCCGCAGATGCAGGCGCGCAGCACCCGTACGACGGCGTCGGTGGACAGCCGCACCACGGGCTCGGGCACGTCCTCCACGCGCATGTCGTACGGGGCGTGGATGGTGGTGGCGCGCATGGCGAGGGTCCTTCTTCCTGCGAAAACGAGGGGGTGCACCTCACGGTACGCGGTCACGGCTGTGCGCCCTCACACCCCCGCCGCGCCCAGCAGCGTCCCCGCCACGTACGTCACCCCCATGGCCAGCGCCCCGCCCGCCACGTTCCGCAGCACCGCCCGGCCCGGAGCCGCGACGCCCAGGCGGGCGCTGCTGAAGCCGGTGAGGACGAGGGCGGCGAGCACGGACACCACGGTCACCGGCAGCCGCAGTCCGGCCGGCGGGAGGACGATCGCCAGCAGCGGCAGCAGCGCGCCCACGGTGAAGGCCAGGAAGCTGGCCCAGGCCGCGTGCCACGGGTTGGCCAGTTCGTCGGGGTCGATGCCCAGCTCCACGCGCGCGTGGGCCCTGAGCGCGTCCCGCGCGGTGAGCTGCTCCGCCGCCTCCCGCGCCACCTCCCGGGACAGCCCGCGCCCTTGCAGGAGCTCGGTCAGCTCCTCCAGTTCGGCCGCGGGCTGCTCCCTCAACTCCCGTTTCTCCACCGCCAGGGCGGCCATCTCCGAGTCGCGCTGGGTCGACACCGACACGTACTCGCCCGCCGCCATCGACATCGACCCGGCCAGCAGCCCGGCCAGGCCCGCGGTGAGCAGGGCGGCACGGGAGTCCGTGGCGCCGGCCACGCCGACGACGAGGCCGGCGGTGGACACGATGCCGTCGTTCGCGCCGAGGACGGCCGCCCGCAGCCAGTTCAGGCGGGAGCCCAGCGCGCCGCCGTGCGCCTCGTCGTGGGTCGGTTCCGTCACATCAGGAGGATTCCACCCCTGCCGTCACCACACCCGTACCGACGCTCCCCGCGCGAACACCGGGCTCGTCGCGTCCGCGGGCGGTTCCAGGAGCGGCTCGGCGAGCTCCGCGACCGTCGGGCCGACCTTCGCCGCGATCGGGTCCAGGAAGCCGAGGTCGAAGCCGTACACGCGGGCGGCGTTGCCCGCGAGCATGGCCGTGAGCTCATCCCGGGGCACGCCCGCGTAAGCGAAGCGCAGGGCCTGGCGGGAGTAGGGGTGGGTCCCCTCGTCGTGGGGATAGTCGCTGCCCCACATGATCTTGTCGATGCCGATGCGGTCGCGCAGCGGCACCTCGTGCGGGCGCATGAAGCTGGCGCCGACGAAACAGTTGTCGCGCCAGACCCGCGACGGGGCACCGCCCATGCCGGCGGCCAGGCCCGCGCCGAACTTGGCCTCCGCCGTGGCCGCCCTCGTCGCGGCGGCGACCAGGCGGCCGTGGTAGTAGTCCAGCATGTCGAGCACTCCGGGGATCCAGCCCGAGCCCTGCTCGGTCAGGACCAGCTTCAGGTCCGGGTGGCGGCGGAAGGCGCCGCCGAAGACGAGGTGCCACAGCGCTCGGTGGGAGAACCAGGTCGTCTCGACCATGAAGACCGCGCGGGCGGCCGGTTCGTCGCCGAGCGGCGGGGAGGCCGAGCCCGCGTGGTGGTTGACGGGCACGCCGAGTTCCGCGCAGACGGCCCAGATCGGGTCGTACGCCGACGAGTACAGCTCGGGCAGCCCCGAGCCCGGCGGTGTGCCCGGCAGCAGCACCCCTCCCCTCAGGCCCGCGCCGGCCGCCCACCGGATCTCCTTCACGGCCTCCTCGACGTCGTTCAGGAGGATCTGGCAGACGCCCGCGCGGCGGCCCGGCGCGGCCGCGCAGAAGTCCGCCAGCCAGCGGTTGTGGGCGCGCAGACCCGCCCACCGGCGTTCGAACTCCTCCGCGGTCGGCGTGGGCGCGCTCAGGGAGCCGGACGGGAAGAACGGCGGGATGGTGTTCGGAAAGACCACCTCGGCGACGATCCCGTCCGCCTCCAGTTCGGCCAGGCGGAGCTCGGAGTCCCAGTTCCGGTCGGCGGAGTCGGCGAGCAGGTCCTCGTACGGGTTGACGTACGTGGCCGCCCAGGCGTCGAAGTCCTCGTGGTACCGCCGCTCCAGGTACGGCCTGTAGTCGAGGAGGTCGGCGCCCGCGTGGCAGTCGGCGGAGATGACCGTGCAGCGGTCCTCGCCGAGGTCCGGGTCCTGGGGGTTCACGGGGTCACCCCCAGGGCCGGGAAGTCGTGGCCGGTCAGCCAGTGGCGGCCCACCTCGCGCGAGCGCGCCCAGGACGCCTCGACGGCCGCCTGGTCGTCCGGCTGGCCGAGGTCGGCGGGGGTGGGGCCGATCCGCCGGGCGAGCGGGGTCAGCCGCGCCACGTCGAAGCCGAAGACCTCGGCCGCCGCGAGGCCCAGCATGCGGCGGGTCTCGGTCACCGGGATGTCGTGGAAGGTGCGGCGCAGCCACGCGCGCGTGTCGGGCCAGGTGCCCTCGGGGTGCGGGAAGTCGCTGCCCCACAGGATGTTGTCCACGCCGATCTCGTAGCGCTGGGCCAGTTCGCGGCGCTTGGTGTTGGTGGCGCAGACGAACACCTGCCGGTCGAGGTACTCGTGCGGGGGGCGTTTGAGTTCCTCGAAGGGGGAGAGCTTCTTGCCGCCGTGCGCGCCCAGGTAGAGCCGGTCCATGAACCACAGCAGGTTCGGCAGCCACCAGCAGCCCGACTCCGCCACCCCGAACCGCAGACCGGGATGGCGTTCGAAGACCCCGGACCACAGCAGGAACCACAGCGGCCGGGCGGGCCACCAGGTGACCTCGGAGACGTAGATCCCGAGGTGATCGCCGTACTCGTGCCGCGGTGCCGCTCCGGAGTGCGTCAGCACCGGCATCCCGCACTCGGCGGCCGCCGCCCACACCGGGTCGTAACGGCGGTCGTGGTACGGCTCCTTGTCGACCCACATGGACGGGATCATCAGGGCGCCGAGCCCGGACTCCTTGGCGCGGTGCACCTCGGCGACCACCTGCTCGGCCGGGGCCGTGACGGGCAGCAGGGCCACCCCGCAGTGCCGTTCGGGGTGCTCGGAGACGAAGTCGGCCAGCCAGCGGTTGTGCGCCCGCGCGCCCGCCATGCCCAGTTCGGGGTCCTGGTCGCCGGACAGGCCGAGGCCCACGCCGAAGGGGGCGGCCGTACGGCTGTCCACGGCGTCGGCGTCCGGGAAGACCACCTCGGCGGCCACCCCGTCGCCGTCGAGCTCCTTCAGCCGCTGCGCGGTGTCCCAGCCGCCGCGCAGGCCTTCCTCGTTGTCCTGGAACCACTTGTCCGCGAAGGCCTCGTTGCGGATGCCGAGCCGGGTCATCTCCTCGCGGCGCCGGTCGCGGCCGGCGAGGAATTCGTCGAAGTCCCGGTGGAACCGGGCCTCCAGGTAGGGCCGGTACTCCTCGGTGGGCAGCCCGGCGTGGCAGTCGGAGGAGACGATCAGGTAGGGCTCGTGATCGGTCATCGTGTCCTGGTCTCTCACGCCGGCCTCCTAGTCCAGAATGAAGCTCTCGAGGTACGACGGGTTCGCCCGGTGGAGCATCGAGTCCGCCCTGGCCCGGATCTGCGCGTCGCTGTGCTCGCTCGGCGGCAGCAGCCAGAAGCGGTCGGCGCGGATGCCGTCCACGACGAGGGCGGCGACCTCCTCGACGGGCGTGAAGCGGACCTCCTTGCCCGCCGCGCGCATCGCCGACTCCCACTGGTCGAGGCTGCGGTACGGGGTCTTCCGCGGCCTCTCTTTCGCGTACCGCTCGGGCCGGTTGCGGTGCGACTCCCACAGGCCGGTGCGCAGCATGTGCGGGCCGGGGAAGAGCACCGACGCTCCCACACGCGCGCGTTCCGCCTTCAGGTGGGCGTACAGGGACTCGGTCAGCGTGACGACGGCCGCCTTCGTGACGGCGTACACGGAGGCGGTGGGCAGCGGGGCGATGCCGCCGTCGCCGGAGGACGTGTTGACGACATGACCGGGTTGACCCGACTTGATCATTCGTGGCACGAACGCCTGGACGCCGTGGAAGACGCCCCACACATTGACGGAGAACGCCCACTTCCAGTCGTTCGGGTCGTGCTCCCACATGCGGCCCTCGGCGCCCGAGCCGACCCCGGCGTTGTTGCACAGGACGTGCACGGCGCCGTACGTCTCGTACGCCGACTCGGCGAGCTCCCGCACCTGTTCGCGGACGCCGACGTCGACCACGCGCGCGTGCACGTCCGCGCCGTCCGCGCGCAGGTCGTCGGCGGCCTTGTCCAGGGCGGCCGCCTCGACGTCGGCGAGGACCAGCTTCAGGCCCTCGGCCGCGAACCGCCGGGCCATGGCGAGGCCGATGCCGCTCGCGGCGCCGGTGACGACGGCGACCTGTCCCTCCCCCAGCTCCATCAGCGGCTCCCCTCGGGAGTCTCGGGCGGTGCGTCCAGGACCTGGCGCGGATCGTCGTACCGCTGGTGGACGTACGGCAACAGCGCCTGCGGATCGACCCGTTCGGCGACCCGGCCGCGCTGGTCGCTGGTCTTGCGGCCGAGGGTGATCTCGACGAGGCGCAGGACCGGCAGGTCGGCGACGGGGTCGTACCCGGACTCGCGCAGCACCACGTCCCCGGTGACCGCCTCCAGTCCGCTCACCTTCTCGTGGCGTACGCAGTGCACCAGCAGTGGGTCGCCGTCGAAGCCGGAACCGTCCACCGCGGGGAGGAACTTGAAGTAGAAGTCGGTCTTCCGCGAGGGCTCGGGCAGGGGCAGGTCACCGCTCACCGCGCCGCGCACCTCGACGAAGGCGATGCCGTGCCGGGCCAGCGACGCGCGCACCAGCGGGCCGTCTCGCTCGACGGTCACCTCGCCGAGCTTCTTGGGCTCCCCGAAGACCTCCCGGCCGCCGGTGAGGGCGCGCTCGTGGGTCATCGGCATCACCAGCGGGTACCAGCCCTCGGTGCCGCCGTGGGCGGCGGCGACCGCGAACGAGCCCGCGCCGAGCGGGTATCCGGGCAGCTCGACCTTGCTGATGGTGACCCTGACCAGGGGGCGCCCGGTCGGTTTGAGCGGGGGCGGCAGCACCGCCGCCACCGCGTCCGGATCGGTCTCCCACAGGGCCGTCACGCCGGTGGACCAGATGTCGGGGAGCTTCGCGCTCGCGGTGCGCGCGGCCGTGACCTCCGCCTCGGTCCGCGCGCCGTACCGTACGCGTGCCATACGCCGTACCGCCCTTCCGTGGGCCGTCAACCGTCGGGCGGCAGCACGGTCGCACCGTGTGGTGAAGGTGTCCATAGCCACGCACGGAGAATGGACATGTGCGGTGACGGACCCGAACCTCCGGGAGAGGACTGTCAGTCGCGGCCCGTATCCTCAGTGACCATGCTCGAAGACCGAACGACGGCAGCGTCCTCCCCCACCCGGTGGCCGGCCGCGTATCCCCAGGGATACGCGGTCGTTGACGTGGAGACCACGGGCCTGGCCCGGGACGACCGGATAATCTCCGCGGCCGTCTACCGGCTGGACGCGCGCGGTGAGGTCGAGGACCACTGGTACACGCTGGTCAATCCGGAGCGGGACCCGGGCCCGGTGTGGATCCACGGTCTGACGAGCGAGGTACTCGAAGGCGCTCCGCTGTTCACGGACATCGCCGAGGAGTTCGCCGCCCGGCTCGCGGACCGGGTGCTGGTCGCGCACAACGCCGTCTTCGACTGGCAGATGATCGCCCGGGAGTACGCGCGCGCGGAACGCGAGGCCCCGGTGCGGCAGCGGCTGTGCACCATCGCGCTCTCGAAGGAACTGGGCCTGCCGCTGCCCAACCACAAGCTGGAATCGCTGGCGGCCCACTTCGGCGTCGTACAGCGGCACGCGCACCACGCGCTGGACGACGCGCGCGTGCTCGCGGAGGCGTTCCGGCCCAGTCTGCGGGCCGCGGCGGAGGGCGGGGTGCGGCTGCCGCTGCTGGAGTGCCGGCCGCTGACCGAGTGGCAGGACCGGCCCGCGCCCCGGATCGGCCGTCAGGCCGGCGGCGGGGGCGGGGGTTACGGCGGATACCGGCCCGGTGCCTGGCGTCCGTCCCGCAAGCGGCCCGCGTGCCCCTATCCCAACCCGGGCCGGTACGAGGAGGGCAAACGCCTCAAGCAGGGCATGCGGGTCGCGTTCTCGGGGGACACCTCGGTCGAGCGTGAGCTGCTGGAGGACCGGGCGACCGAGGCGGGGCTGCATGTCGCGACCAGTCTGTCCCGGCTGACCAGCCTCCTGGTGACCAACGATCCGGACTCGGGCACCTCGAAGGCGGTCAAGGCACGGCAGTACGGGACGCCGGTGGTGGACGAGGCGGCGTTCGGTCAGCTCCTCGCGGATGTGGAGCCGGCGTCGGAGGAATGACCAGAGGCGTGACCATACGGACGGATGACCGTATGGAGGAATGACCGTACGGATGGGTGATTGCCGTGCGACTCGCCCGGCGGGCGCTCGCCCGGGCGGCGGTGACGGCTCACTCTGTGGCGCATGGCGAGATGTGAAGTTTGCGGCAATGACTACGGTATGACCTTCGAGGTGCACGCCCAGGGCGCGGTGCACGTCTTCGACTGCTTCTCCTGCGCGATCCACCGCATGGCGCCGATCTGCGAGCACTGCCGGGTGCAGATCATCGGCCAGGGCGTCGAGGTCGAGGGCCAGTGGTTCTGCGGCGCCCACTGCGCGCGCTCCGAGGGCAAGGTGGGCGTCGTGGACAAGGTGTGATCCGGTACCCGCCCGATTGCACCCCACGACCGAGTTGTACCGTCGTGGGGTGCACCGCTACCGCTTTCTGCTGACCCGCCAGTGGGTGATCCTCACCCTGGTGGCCCTGCTGCTGATCCCCACCATGATCTGGCTGGGCATCTGGCAGAAGCACCGGTACGAGATGCGCAGCGCCCGCAACCAGCTGGTCTCCGAGGCACTGGCGGCCAAGCCGGTGCCCGTGGAGCGGCTGAGTTCCCCGGGGCACGCCGTCACCCGTACCGAGAAGTACCGCAGGGTCACCGCGACCGGCACCTTCGACACCGCGCGGGAAGTGGTCGTCCGGCGTCGCGTCAACGCCGACGACGAGGTCGGTTTCCACGTGCTGACGCCGTTCGTGCTGACGGACGGCAAGGTGCTGCTGGTCAACCGCGGCTGGATCCCGGCGAACGGCGTGCAGACCGCCTTCCCCAAGATCCCCGCGCCGCCCGCCGGCCGGACCACCGTCACCGGGCGGCTGATGGCCGACGAGACGACGGCGGCCAGCGGCATCAAGGAGATCAAGGGGCTGCCGGACCGGCAGATCATGCTGATCAACAGCGCGGAGCAGGCCCGGCGGCTGAACGCCCAGGTGCTCGGCGGCTACATCCAGCAGACCGCTCCGGAGCCCAAGGGCGACACCCCCGAGCTGCTCTCCGACCCCGGCGAGGAAGACGCCCCACTGAACTACGCGTACATGATCCAGTGGTGGCTGTTCGCCGCGGGCGTCCCGTACGGCTGGTTCGTCCTGGTCCGCCGCGAGGACCGGTCCCGGGCCGAGGCGGCCGCGCAGCCGAGCGAGGAGCCCACGACCGCCGCGGTGTGAACACCGCGAGCGGCGCGTCGGGGCCGGTGTCCACCGCCGCGTGCGGTCACCTCCCCGGACCAGCCCCCTGATTGTGGCCGCCGCGCACCGGGAATCCGGAAACCCGTGCATCCGCGCATCGAGGACTACGCCCTCATCGGCGACGAGCAGACCGCGGCCCTGGTCGGCAGGGACGGCTCCGTCGACTGGCTGTGCCTGCCCCGCTTCGACTCCGCCGCCTGTTTCGCGCGGCTCCTGGGCGACGAGGAGCACGGTCACTGGCGGATCGCCCCCAAGGAGGCCGGCCCCTGCACCCGCCGCGCCTACCGCCGCGACACCCTCGTCCTCGACACCGAGTGGGACACCCCTCAGGGATCGGTCCGGGTCACGGACCTGATGCCGCAGCGCGACCGCGCACCCGACGTCGTACGCGTCGTCGAGGGCCTCTCCGGCCGGGTCACCGTCCGCAGCACCCTGCGCCTGCGCTTCGACTACGGCTCGATCGTGCCGTGGATGCGCCGGTCCGGCGGCCACCGGGTCGCCGTCGCCGGGCCCGACTCCGTGTGGCTGCGCAGTGAACCGGCGGTGCGGACCTGGGGCGAGGACTTCGGCACCTACTCCGAGTTCACCCTGGCGGCGGGCGAGCGGGTCGCGTTCGTGCTCACCTGGCACCCCTCGCACCAGCCGCGCCCCCCGCTCGTCGACCCGTTCGCCGCCCTGCGGGACAGCGTCGCGGACTGGCGGCGCTGGGCGTCCCGCTGCCGCTACCGGGGACCGCACCGGGACGCGGTGGTCCGCTCCCTGATCACCCTCAAGGCCCTCACCTACGCGCCGACCGGCGGCATCGTCGCCGCGGCCACCACCTCGCTCCCCGAGGAACTGGGCGGCGTACGCAACTGGGACTACCGCTACTGCTGGCTGCGCGACTCCACCCTCACCCTCGGTGCCCTGCTGGCCGCGGGCTACCGCAAGGAGGCGGAGGCCTGGCGCGACTGGCTGGTGCGCGCGGTCGCGGGCGACCCGGCGGACCTCCAGATCATGTACGGCCTCGCGGGCGAGCGCCGGCTGCCCGAGTTCGAGCTGCCCTGGCTGCCCGGATTCGCCGGTTCGGCGCCCGTACGGATCGGCAACGACGCCGTGCGGCAACTCCAGCTGGACGTGTACGGGGAGGTCATGGACTCGCTGTCGCTGGCCCGGCGCGCGGGCCTGCCTCCCAAGCCGCACATGTGGTCGCTCCAGGGGGTACTGCTGGAGTTCCTGCGCTCGGTGTGGCGGCAGCCGGACGAGGGACTGTGGGAGGTGCGCGGCGGACGGCGGCAGTTCGTGCACTCCAAGGTGATGGTGTGGGTGGCCGCCGACCGTGCCGTGCGCACGCTGGAGGAGAGCCCGGAGCTGCCCGGCGACCTCGACGGCTGGCGCGCGCTGCGCGACGAGGTGCACCGGGAGGTGTGCGAGAAGGGCTACGACCCCGCGCGGAGGACCTTCACGCAGTACTACGGCTCGCGTGAACTCGACGCGGCCGTGCTGCTCATCCCGCGCGTCGGCTTCCTGCCGCCCGACGACCCGCGGGTGATCGGCACGGTCGACGCCATCCGCGCCGGACTCGGGCAGGGCGGCTTCGTACGCCGGTACGACACCGACTCCGACACAGGCTACGAGGCCGGCGGGACGTCCATCGACGGGATGCCCGGCGGGGAGGGCGTCTTCCTGGCGTGCTCCTTCTGGCTCGCGGACGCCCTGCATCTGACGGGCCGGACGAAGGAGGCCCGGGAGCTGTTCGAACGGCTGGTGGGCATCACCAACGACGTGGGGCTGCTGTCCGAGGAGTACGACCCGGTGGCCGGCCGCCAGCTGGGCAACTTCCCGCAGGCGTTCAGCCATGTCGGCCTGGTGAACACCGCCCTCGCCCTGTTCGGGAGCGACGAGGCAGGATAGGGGCCATGGATCTTGGACTGAAGGACCGGGTGTACGTCGTCACCGGAGCCACCCGCGGCCTGGGCAACGCCGCCGCGCGCGAGCTCGTCGCCGACGGGGCGAAGGTGGTCATCACGGGGCGGGACGAGCAGCGGGCCGCCGACGCGGCGGCCGAGCTGGGCCCGAACGCGGCCGGTGTCGCCGTCGACAACTCCGACCCGCAGGGCGCCGAGCGGCTGATCGCGGCCGCCCGCGAGCGCTTCGGCGGCTTCGACGGCATCCTGATCAGCGTCGGCGGTCCGCCACCGGGGTTCGTCGCCGACAACACGGACGAGCAGTGGCGGGGCGCGTTCGAGTCGGTGTTCCTCGGTGCGGTACGGCTGGCCCGGGCGGCCGCCGCGGAGCTGGAGCCGGGCGGGGTCATCGGGTTCGTGCTGTCCGCCTCGGTGTACGAGCCGATTCCGGGACTGACCGTCTCCAACGGGCTGCGGCCCGGGCTCGCCGGGTTCGCCAAGTCCATCGCGGACGAGCTGGGGCCGCTCGGGATCCGGGTGCTGGGGCTGCTTCCGTCGCGCATCGACACGGATCGCGTGCGCGAGCTGGACGGGTTGTCGGCGGACCCGGAGGCGACGCGGGCCGCCAACGAGTCGCGGATTCCGTTGCGGCGGTACGGGACGCCCGAGGAGTTCGGTCGGGTGGCCGCGTTCCTGCTGTCTCCGGCCGCGTCCTATCTGACGGGGATCATGGTGCCTGTCGACGGCGGGATGCGGCACGGTTTCTGAGGAGCTCGGACCGCCCTCACTCAAGTCACCCTTTCGGCCCTGTGCTTGACCGTCCGCAGGCGTACCTCCGCCGGGAGCTTCGCCAGACCCGCCGACTCGCGGGCGTGGGTCAGTGCCTGGGCGGTCAGGTCGCGCAGGACCGTGCCGGGGTCCACGTCCGGCTCCAGTCGCAGCCACACCCGCGCCCGGGGTGCGGTACGGCGGCCGGTCAGCAGGAGGCGGGTGTGGGCCACGCCCTCCTGACGGGCCGCGTCGTCGGTCAGGACGCCTTCCAGGGCCCGGCCGCGCAGCAGCGCGCCCTCGCCGTCGCCGGTGTCGACGCGCACCTCGCTGAGCCGGCGGCGGCGCAGTACCGCCGTCAGCCACCACAGGGCGAGCAGGACCAGGACGGCGAGCGCGGCGAGGACGGCCGGCCACCACCAGCCGGCGTCCCGCCAGCGCGTCCGCTCGGCGTCGCTGAGCAGGACGTCGTGCCGGCCGTGGTGGATCCACCAGGAGGGCGGCCGGACGCCCAGGCCGACGGCCAGCACCGAGCCGCCGAGGGCGGCCAGCAGCAACCCGGTCAGTCCGACGAGCGTGCGGTTGACGACCCTGAGCACCGCGGTCACCCCTTCCGTCCGGGGCGGCTGACGTGCACCGACAGCGCGGGCTGCCGGGCCAGGCCCAGGCCCTGCACGGCCGTGGTGAGGGCGGTGTCCAGGTCGGCGCGTACGTCGTCGAGGTCGCGGAAGTGCGCGACCGCGCGGACGGCGGCCTTCCTGCGGCCCATCCGCACCCGTACCGACCGCACGCCCGAGATCTCCATGGCCCGGTCGCGCAGCACCAGAGCGGCCGCCGCGCGCTCCAGTCCGGCGCGGACGTCGGGGTGCGGGCGCCGCATCGGCAGGAGGTCCCGCAGGCCGGGCGTGGCCGCGAGCACGAGCAGCCAGAGGCCGAGGGCCAGCGCGACGCCCGCGCCGACCAGCACCCAGGTGTCGTCGAGCTGTCGTTCGGCGAGTTGCCGGGCCAGTGCCCGGCGCCAGCCCATGGCGGGCCGGTGGGCGCGGACGGCGGCGATGTCGTAGAGGAAGACGCCCGCGCCGAGCAGGAGCAGCGCGGCGACGACGCCCGCCGGGACGCGGCGGGCCGACCAGAAACGGCCGTCCCTTCCGCCGTCCGCCGCCGGAGGGGGCTTAGCCACCGGTGGGGACGGCTGCTCCGCCTTCTCCATGACGACCGGCAGTGGCTGGGTGGTGCCCTCGGTTCCCCGGGGTTCGCTCATCGCGTCCTCCCCTGTGCCGTCCCCTGCGGATGCGTCAGATGCAGCCGTTCCACCTGGACGGCGACCTCCGGCACCTCCATTCCCGCCAAGGCGGTTACCCGCTCGGTGACCCGGCGACGCACCGCCCGGCAGTGGGCGGGGATGTCGGCCGGATAGCCGAGTTCCAGGCGGACCCGGACGCGGACGGCCTCGTGGTGGACGACGACGGTGGCGCGCGGCGGTTCCGCCTGCCCGGGCAGCGGGCCGAGCGCCTCGCGTGCCGCCTGCGCCGCGATCTTCGCGACGACCCCGTCGGCGATCCGCAGGGCGCCGCGCTCACCGGGCGCGACGACGGTCACGGGACCGCGCGCCTCACCGACCCCGCCGCTCACGGACGTCACCGCCGCCGGTCACGCCGGTCGTCCCGGGTGTGGAAGAAGTCGCCGAGCTCCCAGTCCCCCTCGAGGAACCGGCCGGCGACGAACCCGACGGCGCCCAGGGCAGCGACCAGCAGGAAGGCACCGAACCCGCCGAAGTACCCGGCGAACCCCAGCGCCATCCCGGCGATCATGCCGACCACGGCCATGCTCATGCTGTGCTCCTCAGCTCCTCAGCCGTGTGTTGTCCGGGCCGCCGGGCGTCACTGGATCCGGGGCTCCGGCTCCTCTTCCTCTTCCTCCGGAAGCTTGACGTCGCTCACCGCGATGTTGACCTCCACGACCTGGAGCCCGGTCATCCGCTCCACCGCCGTGATCACGTTCTCCCGCACGGCATGGGCGACGTCGGCGATCGCCACGCCGTAGTCCACGACGATCTCCAGGTCGAGCGCGGTCTGCACCTCGCCGACCTCGGCCTTCACGCCGCGGGTCACCGATTTCGTGCTGCCCGGCACCCGGTCGCGTACGGCGCCGAAGGTCCGGGCGAGTCCGCTGCCGAGTGCGTGCACTCCGACCACGTCCCGCGCTGCCAGCGCCGCGATCTTCTCCACGACCCCGTCGGCGATGGTGGTCCGTCCCCGGGTCGCTGGGTCCCCGCCCCCGCGCCGTGTCGGCTGTGCCCTGCGGGCCCCCGTCGTCTCGGGCACCTCCTTGGCTCCCGTGGGATCCGCCGTCCAGTCCTGATTCGTCGTCTCGGTCATGGCCGTACGTCCTCTTCGGTCGTCCTTCTTCGACCACGGTAAGTGTGCTTGCGCCGTTCCGCCCCGGGGATACGGCAGGCTGGAGCAATGACGGCGGAGCGATGGGCGCGTGCGGTGCGGCAACAGCTGGGCCTCGGCAGGCTGCTGCCACTGGGCGGCGCGCGTGACGGCGCGTGGATCGCGGAGGGGGCGGCCACGGAGGTGCTGCGGCGGGCGACGCGGGAGGTGACGGGGGTGCACCTGGGCGCGCTGCGGCTCGGGCTCGCCGGGCCGGAGTACACCGAGGAGCCCGCCGTGCCCCTGCCGCCGGGTGCGCTGCCGCCGGGTCCGCTCCGGCTGACGGCCGATTTCGCGGCCACGGCGGACATGCCGCTGCCCGACTCGGCGTCCCGGCTGCGTCTGGTCCTGGCGACGGCCGCGACGGAGAGGCTCGGGCTCGTGGTCACCGAGGTGGACCTCAGGGTGACCGGGCTGCTGGACGACGAGGAGCCGTCCGCCCCGGCCACGCAGACGGCGCCGCCGGTGCCGGCCCGGGAGACGACGGACACGGAAGAGACCCGGGCCGCCGCGGCCGCCCTCGCCGCGCCGGGCGTGACCCGCCTGACCGGCGCGCTCGGCGGCCCGGGCCGGGCGGTACACATCGAGGAACGGCAGAACGCCGACGCCGCCCAGGCCACGCTCGCGCACCGTCACGTCCGGGTGGAAGTGGCGGTGGACGCCGCGTACCGCGCCCTGGACGTGACCCGACAGGTACGCGCCGCCATCAGCGACACACTGCGGGACCACCCGACCGTGGCCGTACTGGTGACGGCCGTCGGCTGACCCGCACGGCGCCTGCGCCGGGCCGTGCGCGGCGAGGAACGGCAGCATCCCGACGCCGCCCAGGCCACGCTCGCGCACCGCCACGTCCGGGTGGAAGTGGCGGTGGACGCCGCGTACCGCGCCCTGGACGTGACCCGACAGGTACGCGCCGCCATCAGCGGCACCCTGCGGGACCGCCCGACCGTGGCCGTACTGGTGACGGCCGTCGGCCGGCCCGTGCGGATTACTCGCCGATGCCGGCCAGGTCCCTCAGTCGCCGGGCCTGGGCCTGGCGTTCCGCGGCGCGCTGTTCGTCGTAGGCGCGACCGGCCGCGCCGCGCAGCAGGGCCTTGGTCTCCACGACCGCGTCGCGGGGTGCCGCGAGCAGCGCCGCCGCGAAGTCGCGGACCGTGCCGTCGAGTTCCTCCACGGGCACCGCGATGTTGGCCAGCCCCGAACTCACCGCCTCCTCGGCCTGCACGAACCGCCCGGTCACGCAGATCTCCAACGCCCGGGCGTACCCGACCAGTTCCACCAGCGGGTGCGTGCCCGTGAGGTCGGGCACGATCCCGAGGGCGGTCTCGCGCATGGCGAACTGCACATCGTGCGCGACGACGCGCAGGTCGCAGGCGAGTGCCAGTTGGAAGCCGGCACCGATGGCGTGCCCCTGGACAGCGGCGACGGACACGATGTCGTTCCGCCGCCACCAGGTGAACGCTTCCTGGTAGCCGGCGATGGTCGCGTCGAGCTCGGCGTCGTCACGGCGCGCGAGATCGACGAAGGTCGGCTCGCCCTCGATCCCCTCGGGCGTGAACATCTGCCGGTCGAGCCCGGCGGAGAAGGACTTGCCCTCACCGCGCAGCACGACCACCCGGACGGAGCCCGGCAGCAGCCGGCCCGCCTCGGCCAACGCCCGCCACAGGGCGGGGCTCTGCGCGTTGCGCTTGGCCGGGTTGGTCAGCGTCACCGTGGCGAGCGCGTCGTCGACGGTGAGTCGTACGCCGTCCTGGTCGAGCAGGGGAACCAGGGAAGCAGGGTCCTTCTCGGGCGAAGCCATGGGGCGCCTCCGATGCGTGCGGTCAGCTAAGTGACTGCACAGTAACCACCCGGCCGATCACCCGACCGACCGGGTGGCCACCATCGAAGCCGATGGGCCGCCCGGATCAGGACGATGCGGCTTTTTTGCCCCTGGTCGCTCCGCCACGCCCACGGAGCGTGACGCCCGACTCACTGAGCATCCGGTGCACGAAGCCATACGAGCGGCCGGTCTCCTCGGCCAGCGCCCGGATGCTCGCACCGGAGTCGTACTTCTTCTTCAGGTCTGCCGCGAGCTTGTCGCGCGCGGCGCCGGTCACCCGGCTGCCCTTCTTCAGAGTCTCGGCCACCCGTGCCTCCTCATGGGAAGTGCGCTCTGGTCTCCTCATGATCACCCCTCCGGGGCTCGATGGCCACCCATTCGGCAAGGTCCGTGAGACACGGTTTTGACGACGGGAGCACATCCCCACAAGCGGAACTGACGATTCCAGACGCGTGCGTCCGTACGGCCGAACGGGTTCTTTCGTGAATCGGCAGGTCAGAGACGCACAGCGGCCGACCCCTCGGTGACCGAGGGATCGGCCGCGAAATCGATGTAGGACACACCTCGATACGAGGAGATCTCACACAGATGATGGATCACGGATCGGCCGAATGATCCATACGCAGTGGATCATTCATTCGATCAAGCCAGGGCGACGAGATCCGCGTAGTCGGAGCCCCACAGGTCCTCGACGCCGTCCGGCAGCAGAATGATCCGCTCCGGCTGGAGCGCCTCGACGGCGCCCTCGTCGTGGGTGACGAGTACCACGGCCCCCTTGTAGGTGCGCAGCGCGCCGAGGATCTCCTCGCGGCTGGCCGGGTCAAGGTTGTTGGTGGGCTCGTCCAGGAGCAGCACGTTCGCCGAGGACACCACCAGGGTCGCCAGGGCGAGGCGGGTCTTCTCACCGCCGGAGAGGACACCGGCCGGCTTGTCGACGTCGTCGCCGGAGAACAGGAACGAGCCGAGCACCTTGCGGACCTCGACGAGGTCCATGTCCGGGGCGGCCGAGCGCATGTTCTCCAGGACGGTGCGGTCGGGGTCCAGGGTCTCGTGCTCCTGGGCGTAGTAGCCGAGCTTGAGGCCGTGGCCGGGGACGACCGCGCCGGTGTCCGGCTGCTCGACGCCCCCGAGGAGGCGCAGCAGGGTGGTCTTGCCGGCACCGTTGAGGCCGAGGATGACGACCCGGGAACCCTTGTCGATGGCCAGGTCGACGTCGGTGAAGATCTCCAGCGAGCCGTACGACTTCGACAGGCCCTCGGCCATCAGCGGGGTCTTGCCGCAGGGCGCGGGCTCCGGGAAGCGGAGCTTGGCGACCTTGTCGGACTGCCGGACCGCGTCGAGGCCGGAGAGCAGCTTGTCCGCGCGGCGGGCCATGTTCTGCGCGGCGACGGTCTTGGTGGCCTTGGCCCGCATCTTGTCGGCCTGCGCGTTCAGCGCGGCGGCCTTCTTCTCGGCGTTGGCACGCTCGCGCTTGCGGCGCTTCTCGTCGGCCTCGCGCTGCTGCTGGTAGAGCTTCCAGCCCATGTTGTAGATGTCGATCGTGGAGCGGTTCGCGTCCAGGTAGAAGACCTTGTTGACGACCGTCTCGACCAGGTCGACGTCGTGGGAGATCACGATGAAGCCGCCGCGGTAGGTCTTGAGGTAGTCCCGCAGCCAGGTGATCGAGTCGGCGTCGAGGTGGTTGGTCGGCTCGTCGAGCAGCAGCGTGTCGGCGTCGGAGAACAGGATCCGGGCCAGCTCGATACGGCGGCGCTGACCGCCGGAGAGGGTGTGCAGCGGCTGGCCGAGCACGCGGTCCGGCAGGTTGAGCGCGGCGGCGATGGTGGCGGCCTCGGCCTCGGCGGCGTATCCGCCCTTGGTGAGGAACTCCGTCTCCTGGCGCTCGTACTGCTTGAGGGCCTTCTCCCGGGTGGCGCCCTGGCCGGTGGCGATGCGCTGCTCGTTGTCGCGCATCTTGCGCAGCAGTACGTCGAGGCCGCGCGCGGAGAGGATGCGGTCGCGGGCGAGGACGTCGAGGTCGCCGGTGCGGGGGTCCTGGGGCAGGTAGCCGACCTCACCGGAGCGGGCGATGTTGCCGGCGGCCGGCATGCCCTCGCCGGCGAGGCACTTGGTGAGGGTGGTCTTCCCGGCGCCGTTGCGGCCGACCAGGCCGATGCGGTCGCCCTTGGCGACGCGGAAGTTGGCGTTCTCGAGGAGGATGCGGGCACCAGCGCGCAGCTCGATACCGGAGGCGGAGATCACGGACAGACTCCAGAGCGGAGGTAGTGGCGGGTGGGCGGCTGAGGACGTTCCCGCCGTTTAATGCGCGAGGAGAATGGCCATGGGCCAAGTCTAACGGGGCGGGGCAAGCGCTTTTTCTGCGTGCGGGTGTTCGGACCGCCGGTCCGGGACGTCACCGGCCGGGGAGCCGCGGTGCGGGGCGATACGGCCCAGGTCGCCGACGGCGACGTGATGTGCGGCACGTCCGGACGTAGCGCGTGCCCCGCGGTGCCGTGTGCTCCGGTTGTCGTGGTCGTGGTCGTAGGCGATGTCTGTGGTGGGTGTCACACTGGGCGGCGAGGCGGGCACGACGGATCGGCGAAGGGAGTGGTGGGCATGGCGGGTACGGGTGGTGCGCGGCCCAGCGTGTATCCGACGCTGCTGTACGCGGACGCGAAGGCGGCGATCAAACAGCTCACGGAGGCTTTCGGCTTCACCGAACTCTCGCTGTACGAGGGTGCGGACGGCACGGTCCTGCACGCGGAGCTGGTGCAGGGCAACGGCGGGGTGATGCTCGGTTCCAAGGGCCGGGACGGCGTCTTCGCGGAGGCGATGGGCGAGGCGGGCCCGACGGGGGTGTACGTCGTGGTGGACGACGTCGACGCCCACCACCAGCGCGCCGTGGACCACGACGCGGAGATCCTGCTGCCCCCGACCGACCAGCCGTACGGCTCGCGGGACTACATGGCCCGGGACGTCGAGGGCAACATCTGGAGTTTCGGGACGTACGCCCCCGAGATCGGGGTCTGACGGCCGCCCGGATCCGGGCTCTATCCCCCGGTGTGCACCTGGAAGGCGGCCCGGCGCACCGCCTTGGCGAGGGCCGGGTCGGGGTGGGCTGCGGCGAGGGCGACCAGGACCTGCACGGTGCGCGGATGACCTACCGCGCGGACCTCGTCCAGCAGTTGGGGGACTGTGAGCTGGACCGCGGACTCCAGGTGGCGTACGAGCATCGGCGCCTCGCCGTGGTCGGCGACGGCGGCGGCGGTGTCCACCCACAGCCAGGTGGCCTCCTGACGGGTGAGGACCTCGTGGGCGTCCTCCGGGTCGGCCCCGTCGTGCTCGGCGAGCCACAGCAGGGCGTACGGCCGGAGTGCCGGCTCGTCGACGACGGCGTGCACGTCCGCCTCGGCGGGCGCCCCGACGACGCGCAGCGCCTCGAAGGCGAGGCCGCGCAGCAGGGCGTCCTCGCCGCGGGCGGCGTCGATCAGTTCGGTGACGGCGCTGCCGACGGGCCGGGCGGCGAGCCAGGCACGGTATTCGGCGCGGGCCGCGTTGGGGCGCAGCTGGGCGCAGCCGCGCAGCATGTCCTCGGCGCCCTGTTCGATGTTCCCGGCGGGGCTCTGCGCGGCCACGCAGATCTGTTCCAGCTTGACCCAGACCGCCCAGCTGCCCAGCGGGGTGAGCGTGGCGTGGCCGTCGCCGTCGGTGAGGGCGCCGACGGAGCCGAGGGCGTGCAGGGCCCAGTCGAGCAGCGGCGCGAGGTCGGGCGCGGGCTCCGCCGGCGGGGTGCCGACGGCGGGCGCGGCACCGGCCAGGAGCTCGGGATCGGGCTCGTAGGAGATCTCGCAGCGCTCGGTGCGCAGCTCGGTGACGCGCTGCTGGAGCAGGTCGAGGAGCTGGTCCACCGGGACGGGCCCGGCGGACAGCTGCAGGAAGGAGAGCACCTGGGGCATGGCCGAGACGACCTCGGCGACGGCGGCGGGCTCGTGGCCCGCGGGCTCGGGGTGGGCGAGCGACCAGGCGTCGAAGAGGGCGACCCAGCCGCGCAGCACGGCACTGTCGTCCCGGTCCCAGGCGCGCAGCCGCCAGCCGGGGCGCGCGCTGTCGCCGTGCACCTCGACGAGTCCGGCGAGGCGGGCGGTGTCCCAGTCGGCGCGGACCTGAGCCACGGTCAGGCCCAGGTCGGCGGCGGCGCGTTCGGCGGTCGTCTCCGAGAGGGTGGCCTTGCCGTCGGCGGTCGCTCCGTCGCTGCCGGGGCCGAGGGCGGCGTCGGCCCAGTGGGCCACGCGGGCCGCGCCGGCCAGGCGGGATCGCGCCATTCTGGCCAGCTCGGCGGGGGCGGGCGTGCCCTCCGGCGGGCGGGGTGCGGGGCGGCGCGAGCGCCGCTGGTTCATCGCTCGGGGGGCGGCGGCCAGGGGTCGCGGTCGGACGAGTCGAAGCCTGGAGTCGCGCGGGATACGGGACGTCACGGGTGCAGTCTTCCGGTTGACGGTCCGAAAACCCAAACGGAATGTCACGGCGGGCGACGGGGTGGGCCAACGGACACGTTCCGGCGGCTGCCCCGGAGGGGTGTTCAGGCCAGTGGTACGGCCTTGAACGGAACGGCCGGCACCCGGATGCCCGGGTGCCGGCCGGGCGCTCACATCAGCGGTGTCAGGAACCGCCGTACGGTCTCCTCGTACTCCTTCGGGTCGGCGTTCCACATCGCCCCGTGCGGGGCGTTCCGCACGGTGTGCAGGGCGACCCGGTCGGCGCGCTCGGCGGCGAGGCGGCGGGAGAACTCCCAGGGGGCCACCACGTCGTCGGGTCCGTGGACGAGCAGGGTGGGCACGCTCAGCCGTGCCGGGTCGGTGGTCTCCGCGAGGCGGTCGGCACGCAGGCCGACGCGGCCCTGCGCGGCGCGCACGGCGAGCGGCAGCAGGAAGTCGGGCGCGCCCCGGGCCGCGGCGAGGGCGCGCAGGGTGGCCTCCCAGTTGAGCACCGGCGAGTCCAGGACGAGCCCGGAGACATGGTCGCGCAGGGTGGAGCGCGCGGCGGCGCGCAGGGCCATGGCGGCGCCGGTGGACCAGCCGTAGAGGACGACGCGCCGGGCGCCGTAGCGGACGGCGTAGCGGATCGCCGCGTCGACGTCGCGCCACTCGGTCTCGCCGAGGTGGTTCAGACCGTCCGGGGGGCGGGGGGCGCCGAGGTCACCGCGGTAGGCGAGGGCCAGCACGGAGAACCGCAGTTCGTGCAGGAACCCCATGACGTTCATGGGGTGTTCGCGGGTGGTGCCGAGGCCGTGCACCGCGATCACCCAGGTGTCCCGGGCGCCCGGCACGAACCAGGCGGGCAGGGCGCCGAGGTCGCCGGGCACGTCGATGTCGGCGTGTTCGAGGCCGAGGGCGGCGCCCGGGTTGCCGACGTACAGGTTGGGGGTGAGCCAGACCTGGTCGCCGGGATCGAGGGTGCCGTGGGTGACGCGTTCCAGCCGGCGTACGACGGCGTCGGCGGAGGGCGCGGCGGCCTCCAGGACGGGGCCGACCACGGCGTGCGAGCCGTCGCCGGCCAGGCCGTAGGTGCCGGGGCGCAGGGAGGCCAGGGCGCGGGTGAGGGCGAGCCTGCCGTCGGTCGTGGCGTGCACGGTGAGCCGGGGCTCGGTGGGCAGCGGTCTGCCGGGGGGCGCCTTGAGTGCGGCGTCGCTGGCTATCCGGCCGGCGGCCACACCGGCCGCGCCGGCCGCCAGGACCGCGGTGACGGCCGAGGCCGCCGCTGTGACGGTGCGCACGGGTCCAGTCTCCCGGTGGGCCGACCGACCGGCCAGCGGGAGCGGGTGTCGGGGTGACATGTCCTTGCGGGTTCCAGCGGGAGGCCCTTTTCAATCCCGGGGGCGGGTACGGACCGGCGGGTGCGGTGCGGTGGCCGCCCTCACTTCCGCTGGCCGTACCCCCGCAGCTTCTCTCCCACGGCGGCCAGCTGCTCCGGGGTCAGCAGGGACGGCGTCAGTCCGGGCACCGAGGACGCCGTCAGCCACAGGCGGCACATCCATTCCAGCTGGGCGGTGCGGTCGTAGGCCTGGTCGAGGGTGGCGCCGTAGGTGATCGTGCCGTGGTTCTGCAGGAGGCAGCCGGAGCGGTCGACGAGGGCGCGGAGCATGTTCTCGGCCAACTCCTCGGTGCCGTAGGTCGCGTAGGGGGCGACTCGGACGGGGCCACCGAGCGCGCAGGTCATGTAGTGGACCGCCGGGAGTTCGGTGACGAGGGTCGAGACGGCTGTCGCGTGCACGGCGTGAGTATGGACAACGGCGCGGACGGCGGCTGCGTCGGTGGTGCGGTACACGGCGAGGTGCATGGGCAGTTCGCTGGTCGGCACCAGTGAGCCGAGCACCTGCCGTCCGGTGAGGTCGACGCCGGTCACGTCGTGCGGTGTCAGCCGGTCGTACGGGACGCCCGACGGCGTGACCAGCACGGTGTCGCCGACGCGCACCGACACATTGCCGGAGGTGCCGACGACGAGTCCGTCGGCCACGGTCCGGCGGGCCGTCGCGACCAGCGCGTCCCAGGCCCGTGACTCCTGCTCACGCACGCCCCTGCTCTCTTCAGCCATGGCCGCGATCCTGCCAGGGGGCCGGCTGACGCGGTGTCACGGAGGCGCAGTTTAGGCCGGAATCGAGCCCTCCGAAAAGGTGCATAGCTACATAAATACCCCTCTATCCATGCTTGGCCGGAGATCATCGCTCATCGCATGATCTTCCAATACTCTCTGCACGTTTTGTCGTGCACGTCGCCATTCCGGGGGGAATCATGGATCTGTCCCGTCTCCGCGCCCGCCTGCTCGTGACGGCCGTGGCGGCACTCGCCGTCGGCGGGACGGCCCTCACCGGAACCCGGGCCACGGCGGCAGGCCTGCCCAAGGGGCACGACGTCTCGTCCCACCAGAAGAACGTCGACTGGCCGGGAGTGAAGGCCAGGGGTGCCCGCTTCGTCTACATCAAGGCGACCGAATCCACCGACTACCGCAACCCCTACTTCGACCGGCAGTACGGCGGCTCGCGCGAGGCCGGCCTGATCCGCGGGGCGTACCACTTCGCGCTGCCGGACGAGTCGCCGGGCACCGCCCAGGCCGCGTACTTCGTGCGCCACGGCGGCTCCTGGACCGCCGACGGCTGGACACTGCCGCCCGCACTGGACATCGAGTACAACCCGTACGACAGCGGGCACAGGTGCTACGGCCTGAGCAAGGCGAAGATGGTCGACTGGATCCAGGACTTCAGCGACGAGATGAAACGGGAGACCGGCCGCCGCCCGGTGATCTACACCACCGCACACTGGTGGAACGACTGCACCGGCCGCAGCCACGCCTTCGCCGACCACGCGCTGTGGCTCGCCCGTCACTCAGGGGACCCCGGCGCCCTGCCGGCGGGGTGGTCGTACTGGACCTTCTGGCAGTACGACAACAGCGGCAGCCTGCCGGGTGACCAGAATCTCTTCCACGGCTCCCCGGCCGGGCTGAAGTCCTTCGCGAGGGGCGACTAGCCAAGGGGCGCCCGGGGCGTTCGGCACCACCGGACGGGAGCGGAACACTCACCTCCGGATCCGGCACCACGATTACCGCCCCAGTTCATCTTCCGTTCACCCAGATTGCTTACGTTCCACCAGCCAATGACGCTCGAAAGAATGCCTGGGTAAATGGAAAGCTTCTCGCTGATCCTCGCGATCGTGGTCGTGACCGCGCTCGCGTTCGATTTCACGAACGGTTTCCACGACACCGCCAACGCGATGGCCACCACCATCTCGACCGGCGCGCTCAAGCCCAAGGTCGCGGTGGCCATGTCCGCCGTGCTCAACCTTGTGGGTGCCTTCCTCTCCGTGGAGGTCGCCAACACGATCTCCAAGGGGCTCGTCGACGAGAACGGCATACGTCCCGAGGTCATCTTCGCCGCCCTGGTCGGCGCGATCCTCTGGAACCTGCTCACCTGGCTGGTGGGGCTGCCCTCCAGTTCCTCGCACGCCCTCATGGGCGGCCTGATCGGCGCCACCGTCGCCTCCGCGGGCTTCGGTGCCGTCCACGGTGACGTCCTCGTCACCAAGGTGCTGCTCCCGGCGGTCGCCGCGCCGGTCGTCGCAGGGCTGGCGGCGATGCTCGCCACTCGGTTCTCCTACGGCATCGGCAAGAACGCCGAGGGCGAGGCCACCCGCAAGGGTTACCGCGCCGGCCAGATCGCCTCGGCCGGTCTGGTCTCCCTCGCCCACGGCACCAACGACGCGCAGAAGACGATGGGCATCATCACGCTCGCGCTGATCGCCGGCGGCTCCATCGCCCCCGGCTCCAACCCTCCCACCTGGGTGATCCTCTCCGCGGGCATGGCCATCGCGCTCGGCACCTACATCGGCGGCTGGCGCATCATCCGCACCATGGGCAAGGGCCTGACCGAACTGGAGCCGCAGCAGGGCTTCGCGGCCCAGACGAGCGCCGCCACCGCCATCCTCGCCTCCTCCCACCTCGGCTTCTCCCTCTCCACCACCCACGTCGTCTCCGGCTCCGTGATGGGCGCGGGCCTGGGCCGCAAGGGCGGAGTGGTCCGCTGGTCCACGGCGACCCGGATGTTCGTCGCCTGGGCGCTGACCCTCCCGGCCGCCGCGCTGGTCGGCGCGCTCGCCGAGACGGTCACGGACCTCGGCGACTGGGGCACCGCGCTGGTGGCGGTCTTCCTGGTGGCCTCCAGCGCCGCGATCTGGAAGCTCTCCCGCCGCGAGGTGGTCGACGCGACCAACGTCAACGAGACCGAGGAGCCGGCCGGCGTGGTCACCACCGCGATCGCCGTCGTCACCCCGCCCCCGGTGGGTGTGGTGGCCGAGGACCTGTCGGCCACGATCCCGTCCCCGGCGGCACCCGTCGCCGCCGACCCGGCGACCCCGCCGGCCGCCGCCGTCTGATCCCGGGCACCCGGACACCAAGAAAGCAGCTCTGTTATGAAGATCGACTGGGCAGCCCTCGGCTCCGTCTTCGGCGTCAGCCTCGCGGTCACCGTCGGCCTGGTGGCCCTCTTCACCCTGGGCGTCCAGGGTCTGGCACGACGCGAACGCGCCGTCGCGCAGGGCGACTCGGCGGCCGCGGCCGTCGCCGGCGCGTACGTGTGCTTCGCGGCATGCGCGGCGGCGGTGGCCTACGGGATCTACCTGATCATGCACAAGGCCTGACCGAGGCCTCGAACAGGCTCCTTCCCGAAGACTTCGAAGTCTTCGGGAAGGAGCCTTTCGCATGCCGCCCCACCACCACCCGGGCTTCGATGTGGGCCTCAGCACACTCTCCCCGTGCAGGTCAACGGCAAGTTGACGGCCCTTCCGGGGCCGTGGTGGACTTCCGGGGCCATGTACGGCGGCAAGGGAGGAAGCCGGTGTGAATCCGGCGCGGTCCCGCCACTGTCACCGGGGTAGGTAGCCCCGGGAGCCAGGAACTCCCACCGCCGGTCTCGTCGAACCAGGGCGCGGACACCCTGAGTGAGGACATATCGCCATGCTCGCCTGCCGTTCGAGGTACAGCACCAGACCGCTGCCCGCGCCCACGGCCGGCTGAGCCGATGCGTGCCGATCGCGTCTTCGCGTACGGCGCCGCCGCCGGCCTCCTCGGTGACCAGCTGCTCGGTGATCCGCGGCGCGGGCATCCGGTGGCCGCGTTCGGGCGGGCCGCCGGTGCCGTGGAGCGGGTGCTGTGGCGGGACCACCGGGGCTGGGGCGCCCTGCACACCGCGGTGTGCGTGGGCGGTGCCGTCGGCCTGGGTGCCGTCGCCGCCGCGGCCGTACGCCCCTCCCGTGCCGCGTCCGTCGCGCTGACCGCCGCCGCCACCTGGGCCGTCGTGGGCGGAACCTCCCTCGCACGCGAGGCCCGTGGCATCGGGCGTGCCCTCCAGGCAGGGGACGTCGAGGCTGCCCGGGCGCGGCTGCCGCACCTGTGCGGCAGGGACCCGCAGGCGCTGGACGCCGACGGGATCGCCCGGGCCGTCGTGGAGTCCGTGGCCGAGAACACCTCCGACGCGGTGGTGGGCGCCCTGGTGTGGGGAGCCGTGGGCGGGGTGCCCGGGCTGCTCGGCTTCCGGGCCGTCAACACCCTCGACGCCATGGTCGGGCACAAGTCGCCCCGGTACCGGCGGTACGGGTGGGCCTCGGCCCGGCTCGACGACCTCGTGGGCTGGCCGGGGGCGCGGTTGACCGCCGTACTGGCCGCCGCGGCCGGGGACGACCGCCGTGGTGCCGTACGGGCCTGGCGGGCCGACGCGGACCGGCATCCGAGCCCGAACGCCGGGCCCGTGGAGGCCTCGTTCGCGGGCGCGCTCGGCGTGCGGCTGGGCGGGACGCTGTCGTACGGCGGGCGGGTTGAACACCGCCCGGTGCTGAACCAGGGGGGACGCACCGTCACCGTCCCCGACATCGAACGGGCCGTACGGCTCTCCAAGCGCGTCGGCCTGCTCGCGCTCGGCGTCGGCGTCGCCGCGCGCGCCGTTGTGAAGGGACGTGGGAAATGAGCGGGGGTCTCCTCGTCGCCGGCACCACCTCCGACGCGGGCAAGAGCGTCGTCACGGCCGGGATCTGCCGCTGGCTGGTGCGGCAGGGCGTCAAGGTCGCGCCGTTCAAGGCACAGAACATGTCCCTCAACTCGTTCGTGACGCGCCAGGGCGCGGAGATCGGGCGGGCGCAGGCCATGCAGGCGCAGGCCTGCCGCGTCGAGCCGACCGCGCTGATGAACCCCGTGCTGCTCAAGCCCGGTGGGGAGCAGAGCAGCCAAGTGGTGCTGCTGGGCAAGCCGGTGGGCGAGCTGAGCGCGCGCGGCTACCACGGGGGGCGGCAGCAGAAGCTGCTGGGGACCGTGCTGGACTGCCTCGCCGAGTTGCGGGGCACGTATGACGCGGTGATCTGTGAGGGCGCCGGTTCGCCCGCCGAGATCAATCTGCGGCGGACCGACATCGTGAACATGGGGATCGCGAGGAACGCGCGGCTGCCCGTGCTCGTCGTCGGCGACATCGACCGCGGGGGCGTCTTCGCCTCCTTCTTCGGGACCGTCGCCCTGCTCTCCCGCGAGGACCAGGAACTCGTCGCCGGGTTCCTCGTCAACAAGTTCCGCGGCGACGTCTCCCTGCTGGAGCCCGGCCTCGACATGCTGCACGGTCTCACCGGACGGCACACGTACGGCGTGCTGCCCTTCCGGCACGGGCTCGGCATCGACGAGGAGGACGGGCTGCGGGTGTCGCTGCGGGGGACGGTCCGCGAGTCGAACACCGCGCCGCCGGTCGGCGAGGACGTGCTGCGGGTCGCCGTGTGCGCGATCCCGCTGATGTCCAACTTCACGGACGTGGACGCGCTGGCCGCCGAACCCGGTGTCGTGGTGCGGTTCGTGGACCGGCCGGAGGAACTGGCCGACGCCGACCTCGTGGTGATCCCGGGGACGCGTGGGACGGTCCGCGCACTGGAGTGGCTGCGGGAGCGCGGACTGGCGGAGGCGATCAGCAGGAGAGCCGCCGAAGGACGGCCGGTCCTCGGCATCTGCGGCGGCTTCCAGATCCTCGGTGAGCACATCGAGGACGAGGTCGAGTCGCGCGCCGGGCAGGTCCACGGCCTCGGGGTCCTGCCCGTCCGCGTGCGGTTCGCCCGCGAGAAGACCCTCACCCGGCCGGTCGGGGAAGCCCTCGGCGAGCCGGTCGAGGGATACGAGATCCATCACGGGGTCGCCGAGGTGACGGGCGGGATTCCCTTCCTGGACGGCTGCCGGGTCGGCCAGACCTGGGGCACGCACTGGCACGGCTCGCTGGAGTCGGACGGCTTCCGGCGGGCCTTCCTGCGCGAGGTGGCCGCCGCCGCGGGCCGCCGCTTCGTACCGGCGCCCGACACCTCGTTCGCCGCGCTGCGCGAGGAGCAGCTCGACCGGCTCGGCGACCTGATCGAACAGCACGCGGACACGGACGCGCTCTGGCGGCTCATCGAGTCCGGCGCGCCGCAAGGACTGCCTTACATTCCACCGGGAGCGCCCGCATGAGCACAGTGTTGTTGTTGTCGACCGCCGACACCGATCTGCTGGCGGCGCGGGCCTCCGGCGGGTCCTACCGGATCGGCAACCCGACCCGGGTGGACGTGGCGGCCGAGCTGCCGTCGCTCCTCGCGGGCGCCGACATCGCCGTCGTGCGGCTGCTCGGCGGCAAGCGCGCCTGGGAGGACGGGCTCGCCGCCCTGAAGGCCTCGGGCGTCCCGGCCGTGCTGCTCGGCGGTGAGAGCGTCCCCGACGCCGAGTTGATGGCCGAGTCGTCCGTGCCCGCCGGTGTCGTGGCCGAGGCGCTCAGGTACCTCGTGGAGGGCGGCCCGGAGAACCTGACCGAGCTCGCCCGGTTCCTGTCCGACACCGTGCTGCTGACCGGTGAGGGCTTCGTCGAGCCGCGGAAGATGCCCGAGTACGGCGTGCACGGCTCCCGTACCCTCCAGGACGGCCGGCCGACCGTCGGCGTGCTCTTCTACCGCGCCCACGAACTGAGCGGCAACACCGCCTTCGTGGACACCCTGTGCGACGCGATCGAGGCGCGGGGCGCCAACGCCCTGCCGGTCTACTGCGGTTCGCTGCGCGGTGCCGACGCCGGGCTGTACGAGGTCCTCGGCCGGGCGGACGCCCTGGTGGCCACCGTGCTCGCCGCGGGCGGCACGCACGCCTCGCAGGCCTCGGCCGGCGGCGACGAGGAGTCCTGGGACATCGGGGCGCTCGCCGACCTGGACATCCCCGTGCTCCAGGGCCTGTGCCTCACCTCGTCGCACGCGGCCTGGGACGAGTCCGACGCCGCCCTCTCCCCCATGGACGCGGCGATGCAGGTCGCGATCCCGGAGTTCGACGGGCGGCTGATCACCGTGCCGTTCTCCTTCAAGGAGCAGGGCCCCGACGAGGTGCCGGTGTACGTGGCCGACCCCGAGCGGGCCGCGCGCGTCGCCGGGATCGCCGTACGCCACGCCCGATTGAGGCACAAGGCCGACGCCGACAAGAAGGTCGCGCTGGTCTTCACCGCCTACCCGACCAAGCACTCGCGGGTCGGCAACGCGGTCGGCCTGGACACGCCGGCCTCGGCGGTACGGGTGCTGGACGCCCTCAGGGACGCCGGGTACGGGGTCAGCGAGTACCCCGACAACGGCGACGAGCTGATCCACCGCCTCATCGAGGCCGGCGGGCACGACGTCGAGTGGCTCACGGAGGAGCAGCTGGCCGCCGCGCCCGCGCGCGTACCGCTGGCCGACTACCGGGCGTGGTTCGACAAGCTCGACCCGGAGCTGCGCGACGCCATGCTGGAGGCGTGGGGCGAGCCGCCGGGCTCCCTCTACGTCGACGGGGACGACATCGTCCTCGCCTCCCTCCGGTTCGGGAACGTCGTCGTCATGATCCAGCCGCCGCGCGGCTTCGGCGAGAACCCGATCGCGATCTACCACGACCCCGACATGCCGCCGTCGCACCACTACATGGCCGCCTACCGGTGGCTGGAGGCTGCGACATCGGAGGGGGGTTTCGGCGCCGACGCGATCGTGCACATGGGCAAGCACGGCACGATGGAGTGGCTGCCCGGCAAGGGCCTCGGACTGTCACGCGGCTGCGCCCCGGACGCCGTCCTCGGCGAACTCCCGCTGATCTACCCGTTCATCGTCAACGACCCCGGCGAGGGCACCCAGGCCAAGCGGCGCGGGCACGCCACGGTCGTCGACCACCTGGTGCCGCCGATGGCCCGCGCCGACACCTACGGCGACCTGGCCAAGCTGGAGCAGCTGCTCGACGAGTACGCGCTGGTCTGCGACCTGGACCCGGCGAAGGCACCCGCGGTGCGCGCGCAGATCTGGACCCTGGTCAAGGCGGCCGAGCTCCACCACGACCTGCACGTGGCAGAGCAGCCGGACGACGCCGAGTTCGACGAGTTCGTCATGCACATCGACGGCTACCTCTGCGAGATCAAGGACGTGCAGATCCGCGACGGCCTGCACATCCTGGGCGGCGGCCCGGTCGGCGAACCGCGCGTGAACCTGGTGCTGGCCGTGCTGCGGGCCGCGCAGGTGTGGGGCGGGCAGGCGAACGCGCTGCCCGGGCTGCGGGCTTCGCTGGCCGCTCACTTCGGGCTGGTGGAGAAGGACCTGCTGGCCGAGCCGGGCGCCCCGGTGAAGGTGCCGGTGGAGCTGACGGACCTGGTGGAGGGGCCGGCGCGGACGGCCGCCGACACGATCGACCTGCTGGAGCAGCTGTGCCGGCGGACCGCCGAGGGCATGGAGGCCCGGGCCTGGGACGTGACGGCCGTGCCGGCTCTGGTGCGTGACGTGCTCGGCGCCGAACTCCCGGACGCGGTCGCCGTGCTGGAGTTCGCCTGCACGGAGGTCGTACCGCGGCTCGCGCGGACCACCGACGAGATCGGCCACATCCTCCGTGCGCTGAACGGCGGTTACGTCCCGGCGGGCCCGTCCGGCTCGCCGACGCGCGGTCTGGTGAACGTCCTGCCGACCGGCCGCAACTTCTACTCCGTCGACCCCAAGGCCATCCCCTCCAGGCTGAGCTGGGAGGTCGGCCAGTCGCTCGCCGACTCGCTGGTCGCGCGCTATCTCCAGGACACGGGCGAGTACCCGAAGTCCGTCGGGCTGACGGTCTGGGGCACGTCCGCGATGCGTACCCAGGGCGACGACATCGCCGAGATCCTCGCGCTGCTGGGCTGCCGCCCCGTCTGGGACGACGCCTCGCGCCGGGTGACGGGCTTCGAGGTCGTCCCCCTGGCGGAGCTGGGCCGGCCGCGCATCGACGTGACCGTGCGCATCTCCGGCTTCTTCCGGGACGCCTTCCCGCACGTCGTCGGGCTGATCGACGACGCGGTGCGGGCGGTGGCCGAGCTGGACGAGCCCGCCGAGTCCAACTACGTGCGGGCCCACGCCGACGAGGACACCGCTCAGCACGGCGACCGGCGGCGCGCGACCGCCCGCGTCTTCGGCTCCAAGCCGGGCGCGTACGGCGCGGGCCTGCTGCCGCTGATCGACGCGCGGAACTGGCGCTCCGACGCGGACCTCGCCGAGGTGTACGCGGTGTGGGGCGGCTACGCCTACGGGCGCGGGCTCGACGGGCGGGCGGCGCGCGGCGACATGGAGACGGCGTTCAAGCGGATCGCGGTCGCCGCGAAGAACGTCGACACCCGCGAGCACGATCTCGTCGACGCCGACGACTACTTCCAGTACCACGGCGGCATGGTCGCCATGGTCCGGCACCTGACGGGCGCCTCCCCCGAGGCGTACGTCGGCGACTCGGCCGTACCCGACCAGGTGAGGACCCGCACGCTCGGCGAGGAGACCCACCGCGTCTTCCGCGCCCGCGTGGTCAACCCGCGCTGGATGGCGGCCATGCGCCGGCACGGCTACAAGGGCGCCTTCGAGATGGCGGCGACCGTCGACTACCTCTTCGGCTACGACGCCACCGCCGGTGTGGTCGACGACTGGATGTACGAGAAGCTCAGCGCGGAGTACGTCTTCTCGCCGGAGAACCAGGAGTTCATGCGTAAGTCCAACCCGTGGGCGCTGAGGGGCATCACCGAGCGCCTGCTGGAGGCGGCGGACCGCGGCCTCTGGGCGGAGCCGGACCAGGAGACCCTGGACCGGCTCCGGTCGACCTACCTCGAGCTCGAGGGCGATCTGGAGGGAGACGCGTGAGCTCCCTGGAAACCCCCGCAGTGGCGGGGAGCAGCGTGCGCGGACGGCTGTCGATTTGGCAGTGCCCGGACCACCCCCGCGTCGGCGGGGATCCGAGCGACACGCTGACAGCCGTGTGCGGGGCACGCGGCCGACTCGGACACCAGCCACTCGAAGGAGTGATCCAGGCATGAGCACGCCCTTTCCCTTCACTGCCGTCGTCGGGCAGGACGATCTGCGCTTGGCCCTGCTCCTCAACGCGGTGAGCCCCGCCGTGGGCGGCGTCCTGGTGCGGGGCGAGAAGGGGACGGCGAAGAGCACCGCGGTACGCGCGCTCTCGGCGCTGATGCCTCACGTCGACGTGGTCTCCGGGTGCCGTTTCTCCTGTGACCCCGGCTCCCCCGACCCCGCCTGCCCGGACGGGCCGCACGAGCCGGGGGCGTTCGAGTCCCGGCCGGCCCGGATGGTCGAGCTGCCCGTGGGTGCCTCCGAGGACCGGCTGGTCGGGGCGCTGGACATCGAGCGGGCGCTCGCGGAGGGCGTGAAGGCCTTCGAGCCGGGCCTCCTCGCGGACGCGCACCGCGGGATCCTCTACGTCGACGAGGTCAACCTCCTCCACGACCACCTCGTCGACCTGCTGCTGGACGCCGCCGCGATGGGCGCCTCCTACGTGGAGCGCGAGGGCGTCTCCGTACGGCACGCCGCGAAGTTCCTGCTGGTCGGCACCATGAACCCCGAAGAGGGCGAGCTGCGGCCGCAGTTGCTGGACCGGTTCGGGCTGACCGTGGAGGTCGCGGCCTCGCGGGAACCCGAGCAGCGGGTGGAGGTCGTGCGGCGGCGGCTGGCGTACGACGACGATCCCGCCGGCTTCGCCGCCCGCTGGGCGGACGAGGAGGCCGCCGTACGGGCGCGGATCGTGGCGGCGCGGGAGCTGCTGCCGTCGGTGCGGCTGGGCGACGGGGCGCTCCGGCAGATCGCGGCGACCTGCGCGGCCTTCGAGGTGGACGGCATGCGGGCCGACATCGTGATGGCGCGGACCGCGACCGCGCTGGCCGCCTGGGCGGGGCGGACCGACGTACTCGCGGAGGACGTGCGGCAGGCCGCGCTGCTGGCGCTGCCGCACCGCCGGCGCCGCAATCCGTTCGACGCGCCGGGGCTCGACGAGGACAAGCTGGACCAGACGCTGGAGGAGTTCTCCGGCGAGGACACCGAGGACGACAACGACCCGGACCCCGACGGCCCCGGTGGCGGTGGCGGCGGGCAGCCCCCGCGGGGCGACGGCGACCCGCAGGGCGGGGACACCGGCGCGCGCCCCGAGGCCGGTGAGGGCGGGGAGCCGCAGGCGTCCGGCGCCGGAGCGGGCGAACAGGCCCCGGCGCGGGCCTCCGAGCCCTTCCGCGCCAAGGTGCTCAGTGTCCCCGGCATCGGCGAGGGTGCCGCCGGGCGGCGGTCGCGGGCGCGGACCGAGCACGGGCGGACCACCGGGGCCCGGCGCCCGCGGGGCACACTGACCAAGCTGCACCTGGCGGCGACCGTGCAGGCCGCCGCCCCGCACCAGCGGGCGCGGGGACGGTCGGGGCCGGGTCTGGTCGTACGGCGGGACGACCTGCGGCAGGCGACACGTGAGGGGCGTGAGGGCAACCTCGTGCTGTTCGTCGTCGACGCCTCCGGGTCCATGGCGGCCCGGCAGCGGATGAGTGCCGTGAAGGGCGCCGTGCTGTCGCTGCTGCTCGACGCCTACCAGCGGCGGGACAAGGTGGGGCTCGTGACGTTCCGGGGGGCGGCCGCCGAGGTGGCGCTGCCGCCCACGTCGTCCGTGGACGCGGCGGCGGCCCGCCTGGAGTCGCTGCCCACCGGCGGGCGGACCCCGCTCGCCGCCGGGCTGCTGAAGGCGCACGAGGTGCTGCGCGTGGAGCGGCTGCGGGATCCGGCGCGCCGGGCGCTGGTCGTGGTGGTGACCGACGGGCGGGCCACCGGTGGGCCCGAGCCGGTCGCGCTCGCCGGGCGCGCGGCCCGGCTGTTCGCGGCCGAGGGGACCGCGTCCGTGGTCGTCGACTGCGAGTTGGGGCCCGTGCGGCTGGGGCTCGCCGGGCAGCTCGCGGGTGAGCTCGGCGGCACCGCGGTGACGCTGGACGAACTGCGGGCGGACAGCATCGCCGGACTGGTGAAGGACGTACAGAGGAGGGCCGCGTAATGCCTCAGGGACAGCCGAGTGTGGTGCCGGACGACGGGCTGACCACGCGTCAGCGCCGCAACCGTCCGCTGGTGGTCGTGCACACCGGCATCGGCAAGGGCAAGTCGACCGCCGCCTTCGGGCTCGCCCTGCGCGCCTGGAACCAGGGGTGGCCCATCGGGGTGTTCCAGTTCGTCAAGTCGGCCAAGTGGAAGGTCGGCGAGGAGAACGCGCTGCGGGTGCTCGGGGCGTCCGGGGAGGGCGGGTCCGTCGACTGGCACAAGATGGGCGAGGGTTGGTCCTGGGTCCAGCGGGATGCCCAGATGGACAACGAGGAGAAGGCCCGTGAGGGCTGGGAGCAGGTCAAGCGGGACCTGGCCGCCGAGACCTACAAGCTGTACGTGCTGGACGAGTTCGCGTACCCGATGCACTGGGGCTGGGTGGACACCGACGAGGTCGTGCAGGTGCTGCGCGACCGGCCCGGGACCCAGCACGTCGTGATCACCGGGCGGAACGCGCCCGGGAAGCTCGTGGACTTCGCGGACCTCGTCACCGACATGTCCAAGGTCAAGCACCCCATGGACGCCGGGCAGAAGGGGCAGAGGGGCATCGAGTGGTGATGTCCTCGTCCGTGCCCCGGCTGGTCGTCGCCGCGCCGTCGTCCGGCAGCGGCAAGACCACCGTCGCCACGGGGCTGATGGCGGCGCTGACCGGGCGGGGGCTCGCCGTGTCCCCGCACAAGGTCGGGCCCGACTACATCGACCCCGGGTATCACGCGCTCGCCACCGGGCGTGTGGGGCGCAACCTCGACGCGTACCTGTGCGGGCCCGAGCTGATCGGGCCGCTGTTCCTGCACGGGGCGCGCGGGTGCGACATCGCCGTCGTCGAGGGTGTGATGGGGCTGTACGACGGGGCCGCCGGGGAGGGCGAACTGGCGTCCACCGCCCATGTGGCCAAGCTGCTGCGGGCGCCGGTGGTGCTCGTCGTGGACGCGTCGTCGCAGTCGCGGTCGGTGGCGGCGCTGGTGCACGGGTTCGCGTCGTGGGATCCGGAGGTGCGGGTCGGCGGCGTGATCCTGAACAAGGTGGCGTCCGACCGGCACGAGGAGTTGTTGCGGGAGGCGCTGGAGTCGGCCGGGGTGCCCGTGCTGGGGGTGCTGCGGCGGGTGGCTCAGGTGGATACGCCGTCGCGGCATCTGGGGCTGGTGCCGGTCGCCGAGCGGCGGGCTTCGGCGGTGGAGGCCGTTGCCGCGATGGCGGCGCAGGTCTCCGACGGGTGTGATCTGGAGGCGTTGGTCGGGCTGGCGCGCGGTGCGGGAGCGTTGTCGGGTGCGGCGTGGGACGCGGCTGAGGCCATGGGGGTTACGCCCCCGCCGCCCCTACCCTCCCCGTCCCTGGGGGCTGCCGCCCCCGGACCCCCGCTTCGGCCTGAACGGCCTCGTCCTCAAGCTCCCCCAGAGGGGGGACCCCCAGACGGGCTGGTTGTGGCTGTTGCCGGTGGAGAGGCGTTCACTTTCTCCTACGCCGAGCACACGGAGTTGCTGCGGGCCGCCGGTGCCGAAGTCGTCACCTTTGATCCGCTTCGGGACGAACAACTCCCCGAGGGCACCCGAGGACTGGTCATCGGTGGCGGGTTCCCCGAGGTCTACGCCGCCGAGCTGTCCGCCAACGAACCCCTGCGCGAGGCCGTCGCCGAACTCGCCCTGAGCGGAGCTCCCGTCGCCGCCGAGTGTGCCGGGCTGCTCTATCTCAGCCGGGAGCTCGACGGGCAGCCCATGTGCGGGGTGGTGGACGCCTCCGCCCGGATGACGGAGCGGCTGACCCTGGGCTACCGGGACGCCGTCGCCGTGAGCGACAGCGTGCTCGCCGGCGCGGGGACGCGGATGCGGGGGCACGAGTTCCACCGGACGGTCGTCGAGCCGGGGGCGGGGGCGGCGCCCGCCTGGGGTGTACGCGCACCTCGGCGGCGTGTCGAAGGTTTCGTACAGCAGGGCGTGCACGCGAGTTATCTGCACACGCACTGGGCGTCCGTGCCCGGTGTGGCCCGTCGGTTCGTGGAGAGGTGCCGGACGTCATGAGCAGCAGGCTGGTCGGAGTCGGGGTGGGCCCCGGTGATCCGGAGCTGGTGACGGTGAAGGGGGTCAACGCCCTTCGCGCCGCCGATGTCGTCGTCGTACCGGTGATGGACAGTGGTGAGCGCGGGCGGGCCGAGGCGACCGTGTTGCACTACGTGCCCGAGGAGAAGGTCGTACGGGTGGTGTTCGCGCTCAACGAGCGGACCGACCGGGCGCGGCGTGAGAGCGCCTGGGACGCGGCCGGTGAGCGGGTCGCCGAGCTGCTGAGGGAGCGCGGGTCCGTGGCGTTCGCGACCATCGGGGACCCGAACGTGTACTCCACCTTCACCTACCTCGCGCAGACCGTCGCGGAGCTGGTGCCGGGGACGGTCGTGGAGACCGTGCCGGGGATCACCGCCATGCAGGATCTCGCCGCACGCTCGGGTGCCGTGCTCACCGAGGGCACCGAACCGCTGACGCTGGTGCCGGTCACCGCCGGGTCGGCCGTGCTCAAGGAGGCCCTGGCGGGGCCCGGGACGGTCGTGGCGTACAAGTTCGGGCGGCAGGCCGCGGAGGTCGCCGAGGCGCTGCGGGAGACCGGGCGGCTCGACGGTGCCGTGTGGGGGTCGGCGCTCGGGCTGGCGGAGGAGTCGATACGGCCGGCCGCCGAGCTGGACGGCGGGCCGCTGCCGTACCTCTCCACGCTGATCGCGCCCGCCCGGCGTGACGGCGGCCGGGGCGGGAAGCTGTGAGAGCGCCGCACTTGTCAGCCGGAGAGGCCGACCACGAGCCAGATGAACGCCGCTCCGGCCACCGTGCACAGCAGGGTGGAGCGGGCGGGGTGTTCGTGGTGGGCCTCGGGGAGGATCTCGGCGGCGGCGAGGTAGAGCAGGGCGCCGCCGAACAGGCCGAGATAGCCGCCGAGGAACGCCTCCGGGATGGTCAGGAACGCGGTCGAGGCGGCGCCCAGTACGGGCGCGCAGGCGTCGGCGACGAGCATGGCGACGGCCTTGCGGCGCGCGTTGCCGTACAGGCTCGTGATGGTGAAGGTGTTGAAGCCGTCCGCGAAGTCGTGGGCGATGACGGCGAGCGCGACCGCCGTGCCCATGCCGCCGCCCACCTGGAAGGCGGCGCCGATCGCGACGCCGTCCATGGCGCTGTGGCCGACCATCGCGGACGCCGCCGCCAGGCCCACCTCGGGCGCGCGGTGGTTGTGTCCCTCGGCGCCGCCGTGCGCCGCCTGCCGTGCGGCCAGCGTGCGCTCCACCAGGTGGGCCACCAGGAAGCCGGCCACGAACAGCAGCAGGGCCGCCGGTACGCCGAACACCTCGCGGCCGGCCGCGCGCAGCGCCTCCGGGAGCAGGTCGAGGCCGACCACGCCCAGCATCAGGCCTCCGGCCAGGCCCAGGACCAGGTGGCGGCGGTCGGTCACGCGTTGTGCCGTCCAGCCCCCGGCCAGCGTCATCAGGAACGCGCCCAGCGCGACGAAGACCGCCATGTGCTCTTGCTATCCGATCGACCCGTGCGCACGCGCATGCGGCCGTAGCCGCCGCACTCACAGGACTTTTGCTCGTAGGACTTGTAGGAGAGGACAGATTCTCATGGCCGATGCCCCCACCGGCAAGGTGACCTTCGTCGGTGCCGGTCCCGGCGCCGCGGACCTGCTGACGTTCCGGGCCGCGCGCGCCATCGCGGAGGCCGACATCGTGATCTGGGCGGCCAGTCTGGTCCAGGCGGAGGTCCTCGACCATGCGCGGGAGGGCGCGGAGATCCTGGACTCGGCGACCATGTCGCTGGAGGACGTCGTCGCCGTGTACGAGCGGGCGCACCGGGAGGGGCTGAAGGTGGCCCGGATCCACTCCGGCGACCCGGCCCTGTGGGGCGGCACGCAGGAGCAGCTCGACCGGTGTGCCCGGATCGGGATCGGGACGGAGGTCGTGCCCGGCGTCTCCGCCTTCTCCGCCGTCGCCGCGCTCGCGCAGCGCGAGCTGACCATTCCCGAGGTGGCGCAGTCGGTGGTCCTCACCCGGCTGGGGGGCGGCAAGACGCCGATGCCGCCCGGCGAGGAGGTGCGCGAGTTCGCCAAGCACGGCACCACCATGGCGGTGTTCCTGTCCGCGGCCCGCAGCGGGCAGCTGGTGCGGGAGCTGCTGGAGGGTGGCTACCCGACCACCACCCCGGTGGTCGTCGCGTACCAGGCGACCTGGCCGGAGGAGCTGGTCGTGAGGTGCACGGTCGGCACGCTGGAGGAGACCGTCAAGGAGCACAAGCTCTGGAAGCACACCCTCTTCCTGGTCGGCCCGGCCCTGGACGCCGAGGGCACCCGCTCGCACCTGTACCACCCGGGTCACTTCCACGGCTACCGCAAGGCCGATCCGGAGGCCCGCAAGGCCCTGCGCGAGCGGGGGGCGAGTACGTGATCACCGTCGTCGGCACGGGAACCGGGGCGCCGGTCGACGCCGCTGCCCTGGCGGGAGCCGAGCTCGTCGTGGGCGGGCGGCGGCACCTTGACGCCGCGGTGCTGCCGGAGACCGCCGAGCGGATCGTGCTCGGCCCGCTGGCGCCCGCCCTGGACGCCATCCGGGAGTACGTCGACAAGGACCGGCGCGTGGTCGTGCTGGCCTCGGGTGATCCCGGGTTCTTCGGGATCGTGCGGGCGCTGGCCGAGCGGTTCGGGTCCGAGCTGCTGGATGTGCGGCCGGGGGTGTCGTCGGTCGCGGCCGCGTTCGCCCGGCTGGGGCTGACCTGGGACGACGCGGTGGTGGTCAGCGCGCACGGGCGGGACGCGCGGACGGCCGTGCACGTGTGCCGGGCGCATCCCAAGGTCGCCGTGCTGACCGGGCCCGGCGCCGGGCCCGCCGAGCTGGGTGCCGCGCTCGCCCGCGCCGACTCCGACCGGGTCCTCGTCGTCGCCTCGGCGCTGGGCGACGCCGGCCACGAGCGCGTGGAGCGGGTCTCCCCGGCCGAGGCCGCCGAGCGTGACTGGGGTACGGCGGTGAGCGTCGTGCTGTGCCTGGACGAGTCGCGGACGCTCGGTCCCGTGCGGACGCTCGCGGGCCCTGCCGCCGCGGCCCGGGCCGGGTGGGCGCTGGACGATGGCGACTTCGCCCACCGCGATTCGATGATCACCAAGTTCGAGGTGCGGGCACTGGCCCTGGCCCGGCTCGGGCCGCGCACCGGCGAGCTGGTGTGGGACGTGGGATCCGGGTCGGGGTCCGTCGCCGTGGAGTGCGCGCGGCTCGGCGCCGCCGTCAGCGCGGTGGAGAAGGCCCCGGACGGGGTGGAGCGGATCCGCGCCAACGCCGCCGCGCACGGCGTCGACGTGCACGTGGTGCACGGCACGGCGCCCGAGGCGCTGGCCGGGCTCGACGATCCCGACGCCGTGTTCGTCGGCGGCGGGGGGTGCGAGCTGCCCGGCATCGTCGGTGAGTGCGCGCGGCGGGCCCGGCGGGCCGTGGTCGTCGCGATGGCCGCGCTGGACCGGGTCCCGGCGGCCCGGGCGGCGCTCGCGGATGCCGGGTTCGCGTGCGAAGGCGTGCTGCTCCAGTCGTCGCGGCTGGCGCCGCTGCCGGGTGACGTGACCCGGCTGGCGGCGACCAATCCGGTTTTCCTGCTGTGGGGGGCCAGAACCCCCGTTCATCGAGAAGGAGTTGCCCTGTGATCGGCCTGATTTCCGCCACCGCCGCGGGGGCGGTCGCGCGCGACCGGGTGGCCGCCGCGTGGCCGGACCGTACGCGCGTGTACGAGGGTCCCGTCGGGGACGCCGTACGGGCCGCGTTCGCGGAGTGCGAGCAGCTCGTGTGCTTCCTGGCCACGGGAGCCGTGGTGCGGCTCGTGGCGCCGCTGCTGGCGGACAAGTCGTCGGACCCGGGTGTGGTGTGCGTCGACGAGGGCGGACGGTTCGCCGTGTCGCTGGTGGGCGGGCACGGCGGCGGGGCCAACGAGCTCGCCCGTGAGGTGGGCGCGCTGCTGGGTGCCGAGCCGGTGGTGACCACCGCGACGGACTCCGTGGGGCTGCCCGGTCTGGACACGCTCGGGTTTCCGGTGGAGGGCTCCGTCGCGACCGTCTCGCGGGCCCTGCTGGACGGCGAACCGGTGGCCTTGGAGGCCGAGTTCGCGTGGCCGCTGCCTCCGTTGCCGACGGCGCCCAAGGGCGCGTACACGATCCGGCTGACCGACCGGGACGTCGCGGCGGCCGAGCGCGAGGTGCTGCTGCGGCCGCCGTCCCTGGTCGTCGGGGTCGGTGCCTCCAGGGGCGCGCCGGCCGACGAGGTGTTCGGGCTGGTCGAGGCCGCGCTGCGGGACGCCGGGCTGTCCGCGAAGTCCGTCGCCCACCTCGCCACCGTCGACGCCAAGGCGGCGGAGCCGGGGATCGTGGCCACCGCCGAGCGGCTGGGCGTGCCGCTGGTGACGTACTCCGCCGAGGAACTGGCGGGCGTCGAGGTGCCCAACCCGTCGGACGCGCCCCTCGCCGCCGTCGGCACGCCGTCCGTCGCGGAGGCCGCCGCGCTGGTCGGGGGCGGCGAACTCCTCGTCCCCAAGCGCAAGTCGGCGGCCAGCCCCGCGATGGCGACCTGTGCCGTCGTACGGCGGCCGGGGCGCGGGCGGCTCGCGGTGGTCGGGCTCGGGCCGGGCGCCCGGGACCTGCTCACCCCGCGCGCCGAGGCGGAGCTGCGGCGCGCTTCGGTGCTCGTCGGGCTCGACCAGTACGTCGACCAGATCCGCGACCTGCTGCGGCCCGGCACCCGGATCCTGGAGTCGGGGCTCGGCGCGGAGGAGGAGCGGGCCCGCACGGCGGTCGCCGAGGCACGCGCGGGCCACGCGGTCGCGCTGATCGGCAGCGGGGACGCGGGCGTGTACGCGATGGCGTCCCCGGCGCTCGCCGAGGCCTCCGACGACATCGACGTGGTCGGCGTGCCCGGGGTGACGGCGGCGCTCGCGGCCGGGGCGATCCTGGGCGCGCCGCTCGGCCACGACCACGTGTCGATCAGCCTGTCCGACCTGCACACGCCGTGGGAGGTCATCGAGCGGCGGGTGCGGGCGGCGGCCGAGGCGGACCTCGTGGTCACCTTCTACAACCCGCGTTCCCGGGGCCGCGACTGGCAGCTGCCCAAGGCGCTGGCGATCCTCGCCGGGCACCGGGAGCCGACGACGCCCGTCGGGGTCGTGCGCAACGCCTCGCGGCCGGACGAGGCCTGCCGGGTGACGACACTGGCCGCGCTGGACCCGGCGACGGTCGACATGATGACGGTCGTCACCGTGGGCAACACGGCGACCCGTGAGATCGCGGGCCGCATGGTGACGCCGCGCGGCTACCGCTGGCAGACCGGCTCGCAGGAGCAGGAGGACGCCAAGTGAACCGTGTGGTCCACCCGATCGAGGTGGAGTCCTACCGGCGGCTGCGTGCCCGCCTGGACACCTCGCACTTCCCGCCGCTGACCCGGGCCGTCGTGGAGCGGGTCATCCACTCCGCCGCCGACCTGGAGTACGCCACCGACCTCGTCATGGACGAGGGCGACCTGGAGCGTGCGCACACCGCCCTGCACGCCGGGGCGCCGGTCGTCGTGGACGTGGAGATGGTCGGGGCCGGCATCACCCGGCGCGAGACCGTCTGCCGTCTCAGGGACGCCGAGGCCGGGCCCGGTCTGACCCGGTCGGCGCGGGCGATTCGGCTCGCGTACGAGCAGGTCGGTCCGGGTGCCCTCTGGGTGATCGGCAACGCGCCGACCGCCCTGGAGGAGCTGCTGACGCTCGACGCCGATCCCGCGCTCGTCATCGGTCTGCCCGTCGGTTTCGTCGGCGCGACCGAGTCCAAGGCCGCGTTGCGCGAGAGCGGGCTGCCCGCCGTGAGCAACGTGTCCGAGAAGGGCGGTTCGGCGGTCGCCGCCGCCGCGCTCAACGCCCTGCTGTACCACCCCGTTCCCGCTGAGGAGAAACCGTGACCACCCCGCCGCCCGCCCTGCTCATCGCCGGCCACGGCACCCGGGACGACGCCGGAGCCGAGGCGTTCCGCGACTTCGTCCGGGAGCTGGGCCGCCGCCACCCCGAACTGCCCGTCGCGGGCGGTTTCATCGAGCTGTCCCCGCCGCCGCTGGGCGACGCGGTGAGCGAGCTGGTGGAGCGGGGCGTACGCCGTTTCGCCGCCGTCCCGCTGATGCTGGTGTCCGCCGGGCACGCCAAGGGCGACATCCCGGCCGCGCTGGCCCGCGAGAAGGAACGGCACCCCGGGATCTCCTACACCTACGGCCGTCCGCTCGGCCCGCACCCGGCGCTGCTGAACGTGCTGGAGCGGCGGCTCGACGAGGCGCTCGGCTCCTCGGCGCGCGAGCCGGAGGACCGGGCCGACGTGACCGTGCTGCTCGTGGGGCGCGGCTCGACCGACCCGGACGCCAACGCCGAGGTGCACAAGGCCGCCCGGCTGCTGTGGGAGGGGCGCGGGTACGCCGGTGTGGAGACGGCGTTCGTGTCGCTGGCGGCACCGGACGTGCCGAGCGGACTCGACCGGTGCGCGAAGCTGGGGGCGCGACGGATCGTCGTCCTGCCCTACTTCCTGTTCACCGGAATCCTGCCGGACCGGGTGCGGCGGCAGACCGAGGACTGGGCCGCCGCGCACCCGGAGACCGAGGTGCGGTCGGCGGACGTCATAGGGCCCGAGCCTGAGCTGCTCGACCTGGTGATGGAGCGGTACGAGGAGGCCGTCAAGGGCGACCTGCGGATGAACTGCGACTCGTGCGTGTACCGCATCGCGCTGCCCGGCTTCGAGGACAAGGTGGGTCTGCCGCAGCAGCCGCACTTCCACCCGGACGACGACGGGCACGACCACGGGCACGGGCATCGCCATCACGGGGGGCACGCACACAGCCATGCGCACTGAGGACACCGCCAGGGGCGGGCACGATCTGCGCCACCACGGGGACGCCGAGGTCCGGGACGACGGGGCCGCGCTGGTCGACCTCGCCGTCAACGTCCGCGCGGACACCCCGCCCGTCTGGCTGCGGGAGCACATAGCCGGGTCCCTGGGTTCCCTCGCCGCCTACCCGGACGGGCGGGCCGCGCGGGCGGCGGTGGCCGGGCGGCACGGTGTTCCGGTGGAACGGGTGCTGCTGACGGCGGGGGCGGCGGAGGCGTTCGTGCTGCTCGCGCGGGCGCTGAAGGTGCGCCGGCCGGTGGTGGTGCATCCGCAGTTCACCGAGCCGGAGGCCGCCCTGCGGGACGCCGGGCACACCGTGGACCGGGTGCTGCTGCGGGAGGCGGACGGCTTCCGGCTGGATCCGGCGGCGGTGCCGGAGGACGCCGACCTGGTGGTGATCGGCAACCCGACGAATCCCACGTCCGTGCTGCACCCGGCCGAGGCGGTCGCCTCCCTCGCGCGGCCCGGGCGGGTGCTGGTGGTCGACGAGGCGTTCATGGACGCGGTGCCGGGTGAGCGGGAGGCCCTGGCCGGGCGGACGGACGTGCCCGGGCTCGTGGTGCTGCGCAGCCTGACCAAGACGTGGGGGCTGGCCGGGCTGCGGATCGGCTACGTGCTGGCCGCGCCGGAGACGATCGCGGAACTCGAGCGGGCCCAGCCGCTGTGGCCGGTGTCCACGCCCGCGCTGGCCGCGGCGGAGGCGTGCGTGGCCCCCCGGGCTCTGGCGGAGGCGGCGCACGCGGCCCACCGGGTGGCGTCGGACCGGGCCCATCTGGTGGCGGGGCTGTCGGCGTTCGCCGGGCGGGGCGTGCGGGTGGTGTCCCCTGCTCAGGGGCCGTTCGTCCTGGTGCGGATGCCGGGGGCGGCTGTGGTGCGGGGGCGGTTGCGGGAGCTGGGGTACGCGGTGCGGCGGGGGGACACGTTTCCCGGGCTGGGGGAGGCGTGGGTGCGGGTCGCTGTGCGGGATCGGGGGACGGTGGACGGGTTTCTGCGGGCGTTGGGCGCTGCGCTGGGGTGATCCGTGGCGCTGCCCCGGGCCCCGCCAGGGGCTCCGCCAGGGGCCCCGCCCCTGGACCCCGGGGTTTCCCACCCTCCCACCCGTCTCGCCCGACTGGAGAGTGACCGTCCCTGGGGCTCCGCCCCAGACCCCGGCGGGGACTGCGTCCCCTGCCCCCCTCGCTGGGGCCGCGCCCCTGCACCCTTCGCGGGGGCCGCGCCCCCCTGCACGCTCGCGGGGCTCCGCCCCCCCCCCCCGCACCCCCGCGGGGCTCCGCCCCCTACCCCGGCGGGCTTCGCCCCCGCACCCCGCCAAGACCGTCCCTGCTCCCGCGCCCTCAGCCCTTCCGTCGCCGCACCAGCGCCGCCGCTCCCCCGCCCGCTGCCAGGAGTACGGCTGAACCTGCCGCCAGGTACGGGGTCAGGCGGCTCGCGCCCGTTTCCGCCAGGTCGGTCTTGGCTGGGGCACCCTGGGGCTTTACTTGGGGGGCTCGGGTGGGCGGGGACTCGCAGGTCGCCCCGGCCAGGGTCACGGTGCCTGTCACGTCGGCCACGTTCAGTTTCAGTGGGTTCACGGAGACCTTGAGCCGGAGGGCGGTGGCGGCTGCCTCGCGGGAGGTGGTGCTGCGGTGGGAGAGGTCCAGGCGGACCTCTCCGAGTCCGGGTACGCGGACGTCCGTCGGGCCGGCGGCGGCGAGGGTGACGCGCTTGCCGAGGACCGTGACCGCGCCGGGGACGGCGGAGGTGGCGGCCGGTGCCTTGCCGGACTCGCAGGTCGCCTTCGCGGTGACGGTGTCCAGCTCGACGAGGGACAGCAGGGGCAGGCCGGGCACGTGGAGCCGGGCGTGGGCGAGGTGGACGGTGGCCTCGGCGCGGGTCGCGGTCGTCGTGGCCTTCGCCGAGGCGACGTCCGCCCCGAGCACCGTGAAGGGTTTGCCGGCGTCCACGCCGTCCAGGCGGGCGGTCAGGGCGGTCTTCCCGGCCGTGCGCGGTGCCTGGACCTCGTTGAGGGAGACCGCGAGGGGGACGTGCGCGGTCTTGTTCACGAGGGACACCTCGAGCCCGGTGCGCAGCACGACGGCGCCGGCGTGGCCGTGGTCGCCGGTCGTGCGGGCGGAGTCCGCGGCGGCCGGCGTGGCGGGACCGGCGGCGAGTGCCGCGGCCGCCGCGACGGTGGCCCAACGGCGTGCGGGCAGGCGGAAGTTGGTGCCGTTCAAGGTGGGGACCCCCAGACGAGACTTGCTCGGGACCCGGCAAGAATCGCGTACCGAGGGTGAACCGTCAGCGAACCCGCGTCACTTCACTCCATCGTGGATTTTTCGCACGTGCGTACTAATCGTCCGGTGGTTATTCGACCACCAGGCCGTTCAGCACCACTCGTCGCGGTGACGCCAGTACCCGTACGTCCGCGCGCGGGTCCGCCTCGTACACCACCAGGTCCGCCGGTGCGCCTTCCTCCAGGCCGGGCCGGCCGAGCCACTTCCGCGCGCCCCAGCTCGTCGCGGAGAGGGCGTCGACCGGTGGGATGCCCGCGGTGACCAGTTCCGCGACCTCGCCCGCGACCAGGCCATGGGCGAGCGAGCCCCCGGCGTCCGTGCCGACGTACACCGGGATCCCGGCGTCGTAGGCGCCGCGCACGGTGTCGTAGCGGCGCTCGTGGAGGCGGCGCATGTGGGCGGACCAGCGCGGGTACTTCGACTCGCCGCCGTCGGCGAGCCGGGGGAAGGTGGCGATGTTGACGAGGGTGGGGACGATCGCGACGCCCCGGGAGGCGAAGAGGGGGATGAGGTCGTCCGTCAGACCGGTCGCGTGCTCGATGCAGTCGATGCCCGCCTCGACCAGGTCGCGCAGGGAGGACTCGGCGAAGCAGTGGGCGGTCACGCGGGCGCCCAGGCGGTGGGCCTCGGCGATGGCCGCCTCGACCGCCTCGCGCGGCCAGCAGGCGGACAGGTCGCCGAGGTCGCGGTCGATCCAGTCGCCGACCAGCTTGACCCAGCCGTCGCCGCGCCGGGCCTCCTGGGCGACGTACGCGACGAGGTCGCCCGGCTCGATCTCGTGGGCGTAGCCGCGGATGTAGCGGCGGGTGCGGGCGATGTGCCGGCCGGCCCGGATGATCTTCGGGAGGTCCTCGCGGTCGTCGGTCCAGCGGGTGTCGGAGGGCGAGCCCGCGTCGCGGATCAGCAGGGTGCCGGCCTCGCGGTCGGTCAGCGCCTGCTTCTCGGCCACGTCCTTGTCGACCGGGCCGTCCGCGCCCAGGCCGACATGGCAGTGGGCGTCGACCAGGCCGGGCAGCGCCCAGCCCTCGACGGTCGTCACCTCGCGGGCACCGGCGGGACGGTCGTACGAGATCCGGCCGCCGACCACCCACAGCTCGTCGCGGACCTCGTCCGCACCGACGAGGATCCGGCCCTTCACGTGCAGCACCGCGCGTTCGCTCATGCCCCGCACCTTAGTGAGCTACCGGGCGTCCTTGCCCACCTGGTCCGAGGTCTCCTCCTCCACCTCGGCCATCGCCGGGTCGAGGAGGCGGGAGAGGAAGTGGCGGGTGCGGTCGTGGCTCGGGTCTCCGATGACCTGGTCCGGGGTGCCGTCCTCGACGATCAGGCCGCCGTCCATGAAGACGACCCGGTCGGCGACCTCGCGGGCGAAGGTCATCTCGTGGGTGACGACGATCATGGTCATGCCCTCGCGCGCGAGCATCCGCATCACGGCCAGGACGTCACCCACCAGCTCCGGGTCGAGCGCCGAGGTCGGCTCGTCGAAGAGCATCACCTCGGGACCCATGGCCAGTGCCCGGGCGATGGCGACGCGCTGCTGCTGGCCGCCGGAGAGGGAGGCCGGGTAGGCGTCCGCCTTCTCCGACAGACCCACGCGCCGCAGGTTCTCGGCGGCCACCTCGGCGGCCGTCGCCTTGTCCCGCCTAAGCACCCGGCGCTGCGGGAGGGAGAGGTTCTCGGTGACCGTGAGGTGCGGGAAGAGGTTGAACTGCTGGAAGACCATGCCGATGCGGCGGCGGGCGGCGTCGATGTCCACGTCGGGGTCGGTCAGTTCGACGCCGCCGACGAAGACCCGGCCCTTGGTGGGTTCCTCCAGGAGGTTGACGCAGCGCAGCAGGGTCGACTTGCCGGAGCCGGAGGGGCCGATGACGCAGACCACCTCGCCCTGGCGGATCTCGAGGTCGATGCCGCGCAGCACGTCGTTGTCGCCGAAGGACTTGTGCAGGTCCTGGATGAGGACTTCGGGGGTGCTCACTTGACGGCCTCCTGGGCCTTGGCCTCCATGCGGCGGACGACGAAGCCGAGCGGGATCGTGACCAGCAGGTAGCACAGGCCCGCGACGAGGATCGGCGTGGAGTTGGCGGTCGTGCTGGCCAGGTCGCGGCCGAACTTGGACAGTTCGCGTTCCTCCAGGGTGACGCCGAGGAACAGCACCAGCGAGGAGTCCTTGAAGAGCAGGACGAGTTCGTTGGTGAGCGGCGGGAGGATGATCCGGAAGGCCTGCGGGACGATGATCGAGGCCATGGCCCGGGCGGGCGAGAAGCCCAGCGAACGGGCCGCCTCCATCTGCCCCTTGGGCACCGCCTGGATGCCGGCGCGGATCGTCTCGGCCATGTACGCGGCCGCCACCAGGCCGAGGGCGAGGGCCACCTTGCCGTAGGTGCCGCCGACGATCTCGGTGCCGGGGAAGGCCAGCGGCACGGCCACGCCGATGAAGATGAAGATCAGCAGGGCGGGCAGGCCGCGGAAGATCTCGATGTAGATGCCGGCGAGCCAGCGGTAGGGGCCCACGGACGACAGCCGCATCAGCGCGATGACCATGCCGAGCACCAGGCCGACGACGAAGCCGGACACGGTGTAGAGGACGGTGTTCTTCAGCGCCAGCGTGATGATGTCCGGGAACATCTGGCGGGCGATGTCTGCTTGCGCGAACTGGTTCTGGAGCTGTCCCCAGTCGGCCGTGACCGCGAAGGCGATCACGGCGGCGACGAAGACGGCGTACTGGACGCCGCGGGACAGCTTGCGCCTCTGGCGGCGGGTCAGGCCCTTCTTCCTCGGCTGGATGCCGCTGCGGGCCGTGTCGGCGGCGTCGCTCATGACGCGGAGGGGGAGGCCGCGGCGGCGTCGTAGGGGCCGATCCACTTCTCGTACAGCTTCTTGTACGTGCCGTCGGCCTTGGCGTCGGCGATCGCCTTGTTGATGGCGGCGAGGAGCTTGGTGTTGCCCTTCTTCACCGTGAAGCCGTACTGCTCACCGGTGTTGATGTTGTCGACCGTCTTGAAGGCGGCGGCGTTGGCCTTGTCCTTCAGCCAGCCCTGGACGACGGGGTAGTCGATGACGACGGCCTGGACCTGGCCGGTGCGCAGGCCGTTGAGGACCGCGTCGGAGGACTCGAAGGAGACGGGGTCGTAGCCCTGCTTCTTCGCGTAGTCCTCGCCGGTGGTCTGCGCCTGGGCGCCGAGCTTCCTGCCCTTGGCCTTGACGTCGGCGAGCGAGGTGATGCCGCTCTTCTTGTCGACGAGGACGGCCTGGGTGGCGTTGAAGTACGGGTCGGAGAAGTCGACGTGCTTCTTGCGCTCGGCGGTGATGGTCATGCCGGCCGCGGCGAGGTCGCACTGGCCGGAGTTGAGGAAGGCACCGGTCTTGAAGTTCTCGAAGGGCGTGTCGACGATGGCCTGCTTCACGCCGAGGTCCTTGGCGACCAGGTCGACGAGGGAGACGTCGAAGCCCTGGACCTTGCCGCCGATCTCCGACTGGAAGGGCGGGTACGGCAGGTGGGTGCAGGTGGTGAGCTTCCCCGCCTTGACGACCTTGACTCCGCCGGCGGCGGTCTTCGAGCCACCGCTGTTTCCGGTGGAGGTGCAGGCGGCCACGAGCACCAGCCCTGCGGTCGCGGTGGTGGCGGCCAGAACTCGGGTCCGGCGCCCGGAGAGGGTGGTCACGGGAGGCCTCCTGTGGGGGAACTGTGGGTTCCGATTATAAGGAAAGGTTTGAGTCTCTCAAATCATTCCGATGGTCATCGGGCGCTTCGACCTAAGAAGTCACCGGTCGAAGACGGCCGAACGCGGCCGGTTACGCTCGACTCCATCCGCTTCACCTGTTCCATCTGTTCCATCTGTTCCCCGTGAGCGAAGAGAGCACCGCCGTGACCCACGCCTTCCTCGATCTCCCCCCGCTGAGCGCCGCACGGTTCGCCTCGATCGAGGACCGGGTGGCCCGGCTGCTCGACACCCGGCAGGACGTCGTGATCACGCAGGGCGAGGCGCTGCTGCCGCTGGAGGGGGCGATCCGGGCGACCGCGGGGCCGGGCACGACCGCGCTGAACGTGATCACCGGCCCGTACGGACAGACGTTCGGGAACTGGCTGCGGGACTGCGGGGCCACGGTGCACGACCTGGCGGTGCCCTTCCACACGGCGGTCACGGCCGAGCGGATCCGGGAGGCCTTCGCCGAGCACCCGGAGATCGACTTCGTGTCGCTCGTGCACGCGGAGGCGGCGACCGGCAACACCAACCCGGTCGCGGAGATCGGCGAGGCCGTACGGGAGCAGGGCGCCCTCTTCTACCTGGACGCGGTCGCCTCCGTGGGCGCCGAGCCGGTGCTGCCGGACGCGTGGGGCGTGGACCTGTGCGTGATCGGGGCGCAGAAGGCGATGGGCGGTCCGGCGGGTGTGTCGGCGGTGTCGGTGAGCGAGCGGGCCTGGGCGCGGATGGCGGCGAACCCGCGGGCGCCGCGTCGTTCGTACCTGTCGCTGCTCGACTGGAAGGAGCGGTGGATCGACGGCGGCCGCAAGGCGCTGCTGCACGCTCCCGCCCAGCTGGAGATGCTCGCCCTGGAGGCCTGTCTGGAGCGGATCGAGACGGTCGGCCTGGAGGCCGTGATGGCCCGGCACCGGCGCGCCGCGCTGGCCACGCGGACCGGGGCGGTGGCTCTGGGCGGGGGTCTGGAGCCCTATGTGCACGAGGAGCGGGACGCGGCACCGGTCGCGACGACGCTGCGGGTGCCGTCGGGGGTGGTGGCGTCGGAGCTGGTGGCCCGGGCGCTGGCGAGCGACCCCGCGCTGCCGCTGGCCGCGGGCGGTGGCGCGCTGGCGGGGGAGATGATCCGGGTCAACCACTACGGGCCGGACGCGACGGTGGACGCGGTGCGGGCGTCCTTGGCAGCGGTGGGCGCCGCGTTGGCCGAGCAGGGGCTGGACGTGGACCCGCGGCGCGCACGCGAGGCCGTGGACTCCACCTGGCGGTAGCGAGTGTATTGCCGGGATGACCGGAGTATGAATTCACGGCGATTTGCTAATTCTTATTTCAGGGTAGCTTTCCCATGTGCTTCTGCCCGCTTTCCCGAGGCGTAAACGCAGGGATTTTCCGAGCGGGTTACATGGCTGTGACGCATTACACAAACCTTCCGTTTTGCACCTTTCATGGCGCACAAACCAGGACATATGGGCGCCTCGTCGCGCACCTGCCCGCGCTCGCGCGATAACACAGGACCCACACTGAAGTAACCCTGTTCGGCCATGCATTTTTGAATTTCCATCGGTAAATTCAATCCGCATGACTGCCGCACAAGCAGACCTGCTCATCGACCACCCGGTGGTGGCGGACGGAGCCGCGCTCTGGCGCATCGCCAAGGACTCCAAAACCCTCGACCTGAACTCGTCCTACAGCTACCTGCTGTGGTGCCGCGACTTCGCCGCCACCTCGGCGGTGGCGCGCGACACCGACGGGGCACCGGTCGGTTTCCTCACCGGGTACGTACGGCCGGAGCAGCCGCACACCCTGCTCGTCTGGCAGGTGGCGGTCGACGCGGCCCACCGGGGTCGCGGGATCGCGGCCGCGCTGCTCGACGGGCTGACCGCACGCCTCGGCGCCGAGCGCGGGATCACCTGCGTCGAGACCACGATCACCCCGGGCAACACCGCCTCGGAGCGCCTGTTCACCTCGTACGCCGACCGCCACGGCGCCGCGCTCTCCCGCGAGGTGCTCTTCGACACGGGACTGTTCCCGGACGGACCGCACGAGCCGGAAGTCCTGTACCGCATCGGTCCCCTCAGCTTCTGAACCCCCGCGCTGAACCCCACGCTGAAGAACCCCCCACGCACTCCCCTCCCCCCACGTAACGAGGAGCGATTCGTCGTGACCATCACCCAGCCCGACCTCAGCGTCTTCCAGACCGTGGAGTCCGAGGTGCGCAGCTACTGCCGCGGCTGGCCCACCGTCTTCGACCGCGCGCAGGGCAGCCGCATGTTCGACGAGGACGGCCATCAGTACCTCGACTTCTTCGCCGGCGCGGGCTCGCTGAACTACGGCCACAACAACCCCGTCCTGAAACGGGCGTTGATCGACTACCTCGAACGGGACGGCGTCACGCACGGCCTCGACATGTCGACCAGCGCCAAGCGTGCCTTCCTGGAGTCCTTCCAGAACCTGGTGCTGCGCCCGCGTGACCTGCCGTACAAGGTCATGTTCCCGGGCCCCACCGGCACCAACGCCGTGGAGTCCGCGCTGAAGCTGGCGCGGAAGGTGAAGGGCCGGGAAGCCATCGTGTCCTTCACCAACGCCTTCCACGGCATGTCCCTGGGCTCCCTCGCCGTCACCGGCAACGCCTTCAAGCGGGCCGGCGCGGGCATCCCGCTGGTGCACGGCACGCCGATGCCGTTCGACAACTACTTCGACGGCAAGGTCCAGGACTTCCTGTGGTTCGAGCGGCTGCTCGAGGACCAGGGATCCGGACTCAACAAGCCCGCCGCGGTGATCGTGGAGACGGTCCAGGGCGAGGGCGGCATCAACGTCGCGCGCCCGGAGTGGCTGCGGGCGCTCAAGGAGCTGTGCGAGCGGCAGGACATGCTGCTGATCGTCGACGACATCCAGATGGGCTGCGGCCGTACCGGTGCGTTCTTCTCCTTCGAGGAGGCCGGGATCGTGCCGGACATCGTCACCGTGTCCAAGTCCATCAGCGGCTACGGGCTGCCGATGTCGCTGTGCCTGTTCCGGCCGGAGCTGGACATCTGGGAGCCGGGCGAGCACAACGGCACCTTCCGTGGCAACAACCCGGCGTTCGTCACCGCCACCGCCGCCCTGGAGACGTACTGGACCGACGGGTCCGCCATGGAGAAGCAGACCCAGGCCCGCGGCGAGCAGGTCGAGCAGGCGCTGATCTCCATCACCGAGGAGAACCTCGCCGACGTCAAGGAGTACCGCGGCCGGGGTCTGGTCTGGGGCCTTGAGTTCCACGACAAGGACCGCGCCGGGCAGGTCGCGCGGCGCGCCTTCGAGCTGGGGCTGCTCATCGAGACCTCCGGCCCGGAGAGCGAGGTCGTCAAACTGCTGCCGGCCCTCACCATCACCCCGGACGAGCTGGACGAGGGCCTGCGCGTCCTCGCCCGTGCCGTCCGCGAGACCGCCTGACCCGGTCCGACGCGACCTGACCCGACCTGACAACGACCTGGCCACGACCTGGCAGAGGTCCAGCACAAGGAGGAAGTGCACCACCGTGATCGTCCGTTCGTTCAAGGAGATCGAAGGAACCGACCGGCATGTGAAGGCCGCGTCCGGCACCTGGGAGAGCAAGCGCATCGTGCTGGCCAAGGAGAGGGTCGGCTTCTCGCTGCACGAAACGATTCTGTACGCCGGTACGGAGACGTCGATGTGGTACGCCAACCACATCGAGGCCGTCGTCTGCGTCGAGGGCGAGGCCGAACTCTCCGACCACGAGACCGGGAAGACGTACACGATCACTCCCGGCACCATGTACCTCCTCGACGGGCACGAGCGGCACACGCTGCGCGTCAAGGAGGACTTCCGCTGCCTCTGCGTGTTCAACCCGCCCGTGACCGGACGGGAGGACCACGACGAGAACGGCGTCTACCCGCTGCTCACCGAGCCCGAGGAGGTGTGACAGACCATGACCACCACCACGACCACCACGCCCACCGTCACCGACCTCTACCCCAGCCGGGGCGCCACCGAGGTGTCGACCCCGCGCCAGGACCCGGTCCTCTGGGGCGCCCCCGGCACCCCCGGCCCGATCTCGACGACCGACCTCCAGTCGTTCGAGCGTGACGGCTTCCTTTCCGTCGACCAGCTGATCACCCCGGAAGAGGCCGCCGTCTACCGGCAGGAGCTGGACCGGCTGGTCAACTCCCCGGAGATCCGCGCCGACGAGCGGTCGATCGTGGAGCCGCAGTCCCAGGAGATCCGCTCCGTCTTCGAGGTGCACAGGATCAGCGAGCTGTTCGCTAACCTCGTGCGGGACGAGCGGGTCGTCGGCCGCGCGCGGCAGATCCTCGGCTCGGACGTCTACGTCCACCAGTCCCGGATCAACGTCAAGCCGGGCTTCGGTGCCAGTGGCTTCTACTGGCACTCGGACTTCGAGACCTGGCACGCCGAGGACGGCCTGCCCAACATGCGGACGGTGTCCGTCTCGATCGCGCTGACCGAGAACTACGACACCAACGGCGGGCTCATGATCATGCCGGGCTCGCACAGGACGTTCCTGGGCTGTGCCGGGGCCACGCCCAAGGACAACTACAAGAAGTCGCTCCAGATGCAGGACGCGGGCACCCCGTCCGACGAGGCGCTGACCAAGCTGGCCGGCGAGTACGGCATCAAGCTGTTCACCGGCCCGGCCGGATCGGCGACATGGTTCGACTGCAACTGCATGCACGGCTCCGGCGACAACATCACGCCGTTCCCGCGCAGCAACGTCTTCATCGTGTTCAACAGCGTGGAGAACACGGCGGTGGAACCCTTCGCGGCCCCGGTACGCCGCCCGGAGTTCATCGGCGCCAGGGACTTCACCCCGGTGAAGTAACCCCTGACCACCGGGCCGGAGCCTCCTCGTGTCGGACGGGAGGCCCCGGCCCGGTCGCGTCAAACGCCCCCCAGACCCGCGGCCGAACACCGCACGACCGGCCGGGGGCCCGGGGGTCGCCCCCCGGAAAACACAGCATCGGCGCCAGGGACTTCACCCCGGTGAAGTAACCCCTGACCACCGGGCCGGAGCCTCCTCGTGTCGGACGGGAGGCCCCGGCCCGGTCGCGTCAGGGCGTCAGGGCGTTCAGCAGGTGGTCCACTTCCGCGGGGGTGTTGTAGACGTGGAAGGACGCGCGCAGGTTGCCGGCGCGGTTGGAGACCTCGATGCCCGCGTGGCTCAGGTCCGGCTGGCGGTCGCCGAGGCCGGGGACCGAGACGATCGCGGAGCCGGGGGCGGGGACGGGCTCGTGGCCGAGGGACGCCAGGCCGGTCCGGAAGCGGTCGGCGAGCGCCAGGTCGTGTTCGCGGACGGCGGTCACGCCGAGCTCCTCGATCAGGTCGAGGGAGCGGCGCAGTCCCGCACAGGTGAACAGGGCGTGGGTGAGGTCGAACCGCCGCGCGGAGTGGGCGAGTTCGGACACCGGGCCGTAGCAGCTGTCCCACGGCCGCTCCCCCGCGACCCAGCCCGCGAGCACCGGCGTCAGCCCGCCGAAGTCCTCCGGGACCACGAGGAAGGCCGCGCCGTGCGGGCCGAGCAGCCACTTGAAGGACACGGAGGCGGAGAAGTCGTAGGCGTCGGCGTCCATCGGCAGCCAGCCGGCCGCCTGGGAGAAGTCGACGTAGGTCCGCGCGCCGTGGGCCCGGGCGGCCTCGCGCACAGCGGCCAGGTCGGCGATCCGCCCGTCGGCGGACTGGGCGGCGCTGACCGCGACGAGCGCGGTGTCCGGGCGGACCGACTCGGCGATCCGCTCCAGCGGGACCGTGCGGACCTTGAGGTCGCCACGGACGTGGAACGGGTTCAGCACCGAGGTGAAGTCGTCCTCGGCCGTGAGCACTTCGGCGCCCGCGGGCAGCGAGGCGGCGATCACACCGGAGTGTGCGGCGACGGAGGCGCCCACCGCCACCCGGTCGGCCGGGACGCCGGCGAGCCGGGCGTACCCGGCCCGGCAGGCCTCCACGTCCTCGTACAGCGGGCCCAGCGGCCGGCCCTCGGCCCGCGTCATCGCCGCCTCGTGCAGGGCGGCGACGGTGCGGGCCGGTAGCAGGCTGTTGCTCGCGGTGTTGAGATAGGTGCTCTTGGGGGCGAATTCGGCGCGGACGAGGCTCTCGAAGGTCTCGGAGGTCTCCATGGCTCCACTGTGCGGCCCGACGAAGTCCCCGTCCATTGCGAATTTTTGCGCAACTCCGCTAAGCGGCGCTTATACGTACGCCCTGACCTGCGGTTCTTCAGCCCTGCTGCGGCACCGCGCACCCGTCGGGACCGCACGCCTCGGCGTCACCCGAGTCGATGAGCCGCAGCGGCTGCCGCTCGCCCCACGCCTGGCTGAGCGCCTCGGTGAAGACCTCGGCGGGCTGCGCACCGGAGACGCCGTACTTGCGGTCGAGGACGAAGAACGGCACGCCGCTCGCGCCGAGCTGTTCCGCCTCACGCTCGTCGGCACGCACCTCGTCGGCGTACGCGCCCGGGTCGGCGAGCACCGTGCGGACGGCGTCGGCGTCCAGTCCGGCCTCGACGGCCAGCGCGACCAGCCGCTCGTCGCCCTCGGTGAAGAGCGACCGCTCCTCGGCGAAGTTCGCCCGGTACAGGATCTGGATCAGCTCGTCCTGCCTGCCCTGCTCCTTGGCGAAGTGCAGCAGGCGGTGCATGTCGAAGGTGTTGCCGTGGTCACGGCCCCGGGTGCGGTAGTCCAGCCCCTCGGCGGCGGCCTGCGCGCCCAGGTTGTCCTCGCCGGCCTCGGCCTGCGCCTCGCTCATGCCGTACTTCCGGGTGAGCATGGTGATCACGGGCTGGACGTCGCCCTTGGCGCGGTACGGGTCCAGCTCGAAGGAGCGGTGCACCACCTCGACCTGGTCGCGGTGCGGGAAGGCCGCGAGCGCCTTGTCGAAGCGGGCCTTGCCCACGTAGCACCAGGGACAGGCGATGTCCGTCCAGATCTCGACGCGCATGTTCACGGCTCTCCAGGTCGTACCGGTGCGGAGGCTCTCCCCGCCCGGGTACGTGAACGTTCAAGCAGCGTGTTTCATTCCCCGGGCCGCACCGCGTACCGCAGGAACAGGTGGTGGTCGCCCTCGGCGGGCGGGTTCTCCGGGTCCGGTACCCAGCCCTGGCGGGCGTAGAAGGCCTGGGCGCGGGCGTTGTCCACGTGGACGTCGAGGACCGCGCTCCGCCTGCCGTCGGCCTGCCACTGCTCGACGCAGGCTGAGTGCAGGGCCGCGCCGATGCCCGTGCGCCAGTGGCCGGGGTCGACGTGGAACTGGAACAGCTTGACGGTGTCGGCGGGTGTGTCCTCGGGGGTGCGGAAGGAGGCGATGCCCACCAGCCCGCCGTTCCGCACCGCGCACAGCACCTGCCCGTCGGGCCGCCCGATGGCCTCACGCCACCGGGCCGCCCAGTCGAAGCCGTCCTCCGGCAGGCCGTCCGGGTAGTACGTCGACCTGGCCCGCACGTGCAGCCCGGCGACGGCCTCGGCCTCCGCGGGCAGGGCGGTCCTGATCACCAGGGGGCCGGTGTTCCGATGCGCTTCGATCATGCAGCTCAGGACGTGCCCCGGGGCGACCGCGGTTCCGGGACCGCTCAGCTTCCGTCCCGCAGGTCGTCCGGCCAGCCGTCCCGGAACTCGATGTGGTCGTACGTCACCACGCAGCCCTCGCCCATCGGCGACTGGGTCATGAAGCCGATGAGCGCGGCGTCGGTCTCCTTCTCCTCGCCCAGCGTGAAGAACCGGACGAAGGTCCAGCGCTCGCCGTCCCGGGAGGCGTGGAAGGCGAAGGCCCGGCCGGTGCGGCTGATCCGCAGCCAGACGGAACTGCCGTCCACGGTGAAGGAGTTGGCGTCGTCGGAGTGCCCCCGGGTGACCACCGTGCAGACGGTGGGCACGTCCGGGGAGTACTCCAGGCACAGCTTGGCCCAGGCCCGCTCGCCGACGTGGACGTAGAGCACGCCCGCGTCGAAGGCGGCGGCGAACCCGACGGTGACCCGTGCGATCAGCTGGAAGTCGCCCTCGGGCGAGCCCAGCAGCCGGGGCGCGTCGGCGGCGGGCTCCAGCGCCTCCCCGGTGGGCGGCACGAACCGGTCCTGCCGGGGCCCGGCCCACCCGGTGAGCACACCGTCCTCGTAGGACCAGTTGCCGTCGGGGCCGTAGGTGCGCAGCGCGAAGGGGAGTTCGGGAAGTTCCACGTCCATGTCCGGTGCTACCGCTCCAGAGCGCCGTTGAACCGCCGGGGCAGTCCCAGCGGGTTGTCGTCCCGCAGTTCCTTCGGCAGCAGCGCCTCGGGTGCGTTCTGGTAGGTGACCGGCCGCAGCCACCGCTCGATCGCCGTGCCGCCCACGGAGGTCGAGGTGGAGGTGGTGGCCGGGTACGGCCCTCCGTGGTGCTGGGCGGGGGCGACCGCCACGCCCGTCGGCCAGCCGTTGACCAGCACGCGTCCCGCCAGCGGCGTCAGCTCGGCCAGGAGTTCCGCGCCGCGGCCCTCGCCCGCCGCCTCCTCCTCGGACAGGTGGACGGTCGCGGTGAGGTTGCCGGGCAGCCGGGACAGGACGGCCGTCGCCTCGCCCTCGTCGTCGTACCGGACGACCACCGTGACCGGCCCGAAACACTCTTCGAGGAGCAGGTCGTACGCGCCCGCCTCGGCCAGCTTGCTCGCCGGTACCGTCAGGAAGCCCGCGCTGACCGTGTGCTCGCCGCCCGCGCCGGGGGTCACGGGGGACTCCACGTCGGGGAGTCCGGCGCGCTCGGCGACGCCGGCGAGGAAGTTGTCCCGCATGCGGTGGTCGAGGAGGACGCCGGCGTCGGTGTCGCTGACGGCGTCGGTGAGCGACTTGAGCAGGCCGTCGCCCGCCGCGCCGGACGGCACCAGGACCAGGCCCGGCTTGACGCAGAACTGGCCGACCCCGAGGGTCATCGACCCGGCGAGACCGGCGCCGATGGCGTCCGCCCGCTCGGCGGCGGCGGCCTCGGTGACGACGACCGGGTTGAGCGAGCCCAGCTCACCGTGGAAGGGGATCGGGACCGGCCGGGCGGCCGCCGCGTCGAAGAGGGCGCGTCCGCCGCGGACGGAACCGGTGAAGCCGGCGGCGGCGACCAGCGGGTGCTTGATCAGCTCGACGCCCGCCTCGAAGCCGTGGACCAGGCCGACCACACCCTCGGGGATGCCGTGCTCGGCGGCGGCCCGGCGCAGCACCTTGGCGACCAGCTCGGACAGGGCCGGGTGGTCGGGGTGTGCCTTGACGACGACCGGGCAGCCGGCGGCCAGCGCGCTGGCGGTGTCGCCGCCGGCGACCGAGAAGGCGAAGGGGAAGTTCGACGCCGAGTAGACGGCGACGACGCCCAGGGGCACCTTGTAGCGGCGCAGGTCCGGGATCGGCGGGGTCGCGGTGTCGTCGGGGTGGTTGACGATGACGTCGAGGAAGGCGCCCTCGTCGACGACGTCCGCGAAGGCCCGCAGCTGGTAGCAGGTGCGGGCGAGTTCGCCGGTCAGCCGGACCGGGCCGAGCGCGGTCTCGGCGTCGGCGGTCTCGACCAGCCAGTCCTTGGCCGCCTGGAGGCCGTCGGCGGCGGCGCGCAGGAACGCGGAGCGGACCGTGCGGTCGGCGAGGGCGCCGCGCGCGGCCTGCGCCGCCTTCACCTCGGCGTCGACCTCTTCGGCTGTGGCCTCCACCGCAACCTGTTCACGCTGCTTCCCGGTGCGCGGGTCGACACTCCAGACTGGTGCTGCTGCCACCGCGGGTCCCTCCATGTAGTGCCGCAGTATGTACGCCATCGACCAGTGGCGTTCGATATACTGAACACCGTCTCTGATGATGAATATGCTGTTGGAGACTATATCTTCAGGTCCTCGTCGAACGAAGGGGTCAACGGCGATGTCGGCAGGCGAGACAAACGGCGGGGCGCAGGTCAAGTCCGCGGTACGGACCGTGGAACTGCTCGAGTACTTCGCCGGCCGGCCCGGTATGCACTCCCTCGCGGCGGTCCAGGAGGCCGTCGGGTATCCCAAGTCCAGCCTCTACATGCTGCTCCGCACGCTGGTGGAGCTGGGCTGGGTGGAGACGGACGCGACGGGCACGCGGTACGGCATCGGGGTGCGGGCGCTGCTCGTCGGTACGTCGTACATCGACGGCGACGAGGTGGTCGCGGCGGCCCGGCCGACGCTGGACCGGCTCTCCGACGACACCACGGAGACCATCCACCTGGCCCGGCTGGACGGCACGAACGTGGTGTACCTGGCCACCCGCCAGTCGCAGCACTATCTGCGCCCCTTCACCCGGGTCGGCCGCCGGCTGCCCGCGCACTCGACCTCGCTGGGCAAGGCGCTGCTGGCCACGCACACCGACGAGCAGGTGCGCAAGCTGCTGCCGGAGACGCTGCCGGCGCTGACCGAGCACACGATCACCGACCGGGAGAAGCTCATCGAGGAGCTGCGCCAGGTCCGGGAGCAGGGCTTCGCCGTCGACCGCGAGGAGAACACGCTGGGCCTGCGCTGCTTCGGCGTGGCGATCCCCTACCGCACCCCGGCCCGCGACGCGATCAGCTGCTCGGTGCCGGTGGCCCGGCTGACGCCCGCGCATGAACAGATGATCAAGGACGCCCTGTTCGACGCCCGTGACCGGCTGACCCTCGCCACCCGTAGGCTGTGAGCATGGAGGTCGTGCTCCGCGAGGTCCTCGACAGCGATCTGCCGGTGTTCTACCGGCAGATGAACGACCCCGAGGCGGTGTGGATGGCCGCCTTCACCCCCGAGAACCCGGCCGACCACGACTCCTTCGACGCCCACTGGGAGAAGTTCCGCTCCTCGGCCGACGGGATCGCGCGCACCGTCCTGGCGGACGGGGAGGTGGTGGGGAACGCGATGGTGTACGGGCAGCCGGGCGAGCGCGAGGTGGCGTACTGGATCGATCGCGCGTACTGGGGGCGCGGCCTGGCCACGGCCGCCCTGCGGGGACTGCTCGCCGAGGTGCCGGAACGCCCGCTGTACGCGCGTGCGGCGGCGGACAACGCCGGGTCGCTCAGGGTGCTGCGCAAGTGCGGGTTCCGGGAGAGCGTACGGGCCCGGGGATACGCGAACGCCCGCGGCGCGGAGATCGAGGAGGTCGTGCTGCTGCTCTCGTGAAGGCTTTCGCTCTCATGACGCCCGATGCTCACATGACGCCCGATGCTCACGAAAGCCCGGTGCTCATGAAAGCCCGATGAGAAACCCGGCGGAGCGGAACGATTGCCGCATCCCGCTCGTCCTCATGACGGGATGAACAAGACGATCAGGCGGGCGTCCGTCTTCACACTGCTGCTCGTGCTCGCCCTGCTGCTCAGGGCGACATGGGTGCAGTTCTACGACGGCACGGCCCTCGCGGACGACAAGGACAACCGGCGCAACGTCATTCGGACGTACGCGGAGCCGCTCGGGAACATCGTCGTGGCGGGCGAGTCGATCACCGGCTCGGCGCGCACGAAGGGCGGCGACCTCGCGTACAAGCGCACGTACAAGGACGGCAAGCTGTACGCGGCGGTGACGGGCTACGCCTCGCAGGCGTATGCGCCGACCCAGCTCGAAGGCATCTACCAGGATCTGCTGAACGGCACGGACACCCGGCTCAAGACCGTCATGGACACGGTCACCGGCAAGCGCGCCGACCCGGGCGACGTGGTCACCACGATCGACCCGGACGTGCAGAAGGCGGCGTACAGCGCGCTGGGCGGCAACAAGGGCGCCGCGGTCGCGATCGACCCGAAGACCGGCAAGATCCTCGCGGTGGTGTCCACGCCGTCGTACGACCCGTCCACGCTGACCGACGCCAACACCGCGGGCACCGCCTGGAAGCGGCTCAACGCCGATCCGGACAAGCCGCTGACCAACCGGGCACTGCGCCAGCCGCTGCCGCCGGGCTCGACGTTCAAGCTGGTCGTCGCGGCGGCCGCGCTGGAGGACGGGCTGTACAAGGACGTGGACGAGCACACCGCCAGCCCGGACCCGTACACCCTGCCGGGCACCACCCGGCCCCTCTCCAACGAGAACCCCTCCGCACCCTGCAAGAACGCCCCGATCCGCGTCGCCCTCCAGTACTCCTGCAACAACGTCTTCGGGAAGATGGCCGTCGACCTCGGCCAGGACAAGGTGAGGGCGATGGCCGAGAAGTTCGGCTTCGACGACGACCAGCTCGACGTTCCGGTGCGGGCGTACGCCAGCGTGTATCCCTCGGACATGGACAAGGCGCAGACGGGGCTGTCCGGCATCGGCCAGTTCGACGTCACCGCCACACCGCTGCAGATGGCCATGGTGTCGGCGGCGATAGCCAACGGCGGCAAGCTGGTCTCGCCGCACATGGTCTCGCAGATCACCGACGGCGGCGGCGATGTACTGAAGGACTACGACGACAGCGCGGACAGCAAGGAGATCGTCAGCTCCTCGACCGCCGAGCAGCTCCAGTCGGCGATGCGGACGGTGGTCGAGGACGGCACCGGTACGAACGCGAAGATCCCCGGTGTGACCGTGGGCGGCAAGACCGGTACCGCCCAGCACGGCGAGAACAACAGCAAGACGCCGTACGCCTGGTTCACCTCGTTCGGCAGGTCCGACTCCAGCGGCAAGGAGGTCGCCGTCGCGGTGATGGTGGAGCAGTCGGACGCGGCCCGCTCCGAGGTGAGCGGCAACGGCCTGGCCGCGCCGGTGGCCAAGGCGATGATGCGGGCCGCGCTGCGGAGTTGACGTGCTGCCGCACGCCTCGGCGCGCTACTTCACGCCCAGGATCTGCTCCACCGGGTCGATCGCGAAGTACACCAGGAACAGCGCCGACACCGCCCACAGCAGCCAGTTGACCTCCTTCGCCTTGCCCAGCGCCGACTTGATGACGACGTAGGCCAGGAAGCCGGCGCCGATGCCGTCGGTGATGGAGTAGGTGAACGGCATCGCGGCGATGGTGAGGAAGGCCGGGATGGCGATCTCGTACTTGTCCCAGTCGATGTGCTTGACGTGGGTCATCATCAGGAAGCCGACCGCGATCAGGGCCGGTGCGGCGGCCTGGAGCGGGACGATGGTGAGCAGCGGGGTGAGGAAGAGCGCGAGGCCGAACAGACCGCCGGTGACCAGGTTGGCGAAGCCGGTGCGGGCGCCCTCGCCGACGCCGGCCGCGGACTCGATGTAGGCGGTGTTGGAGGAGGCGGACCCGAGTCCGCCGGCGACGGCGGCGGCGCCGTCGATGAACAGGACGCGGCCGATGCCGGGCACCTGGCCCTTGTCGTCGAGGAGTCCGGCCTCCGCGCTGATGCCGACGATGGTGCCCATGGCGTCGAAGAAGTCGGACAGGATCAGGGTGAAGACGAGCAGGACGGCGGTGAGCACCCCGGCCTTGGCGAAGCCGCCGAACACGCTGAAGTGACCGACGAGCCCGAAATCGGGGGCGGCCACGATCTTGTCGGGGACCTTGGGGGTGGTCAGGCCCCAGCTCTTGATGTCGGCGACGGCGTTGATGACGATCGCGACGACCGTCATGCTGACGATGCTGATCAGGATGGCGCCCTTCACCTTGCGGGCGAGCAGGGCGATGGTGAGCAGTACGCCGAGACAGAACACCAGGACCGGCCAGCCGGTGAGCCGGCCGACGGCGCCCAGCTGCACGGGCACCGTGGTGTTCGCGGCGTCGGGGATGCGGCTGACGAACCCGGCGTCGACGAAGCCGATGAAGGCGATGAACAGGCCGATGCCGACCCCGATCGCCTGCTTGAGCTGCTGCGGGATGGCGTTCATGATCGCCTCGCGGAGCCCGGTGAGCACCAGGACGCAGATCAGGACGCCTTCGAGGACGACGAGTCCCATCGCGTCGGACCAGCTCATCAGCGGGGCGAGCTGGAAGGCGACGACAGCGTTGAGGCCGAGGCCGGCGGCGATGGCGAGCGGGAGGTTGCCGCCGACGCCCATGATGATCGTCATCACACAGGCCACCAGGGCGGTGGCGGTGGCCAGTTGGCCGGCGTCGAGGGTGTGGCCGAACTTGTCCTTGGCGCTGCCCAGGATGATCGGGTTCAGGACAAGGATGTAGGCCATCGTGAAGAAGGTGGCCAGGCCGCCGCGTATCTCTCTGCCGAACGTCGATCCGCGTTCGGAGATTCTGAAGTACCGGTCGACGCCGTTCGCCGCGGGGGGCGCGGCACTTGGCCGGTCGGCCACCTTCTGCGTCTCGGACATGGTGTTGCTCCTTGTCGCCTCATGATCGGTCTGCGGATGCTGGCTGGATTGTTCCCTCGTTGAACCGGTTTCAGGTTTTCTCCGTGTTACGGAATCGGACTCGGCCACCCGCACGTCGTTCGAACCCTCGTACAAACCAAGCGGTTGATCACTGCTACGCTTCCGGATCTCGTCCGGGCCGCCCCCGGACGAGCACATGTCATTCACATGACACGCACAGTGTCACGCATAGTCACATGACACAGAGAGGTCGCCCGTGGGCACAGTCGTCGACGACGCCGCCTCCGTGGAGTTCCATGCCTTCTTCGAACGGCACTACGCCGAACTCTCCCGTCTCGCCCATCTCCTGACCGGCGAGGCGGACGCCGCCGACGACCTGGCCGCGGACGCGCTGCTCGCGCTGTGGCACCGCTGGGACCGGGTGCGCGCGGCCGACCACCCGGTGGCCTACGCCCGGGGTGTCGTCGCCAACCTCGCCCGTACCCGCATCCGCAGCGCGGTGCGCGAGCGCCGCCGGATCTCGCTGTTCTGGTCGCACCGCGAGGAAAAGACCGAGAACCCTGACGTGGCCGGCGTGGTGGACGTGCAGGAGGCGCTGCGCAGGCTGCCGTTCCGCAAGCGGGCGTGCGTGGTGCTGCGGCACGCGTTCGACCTGTCGGAGAAGGACACCGCGCTGGCCCTGGGGGTGTCGGTGGGTACGGTTAAGAGCCAGACGTCGAAGGGAATGGCCGAACTGCAGCGGTTGCTCGGCACCGAGCGCGCTCCGCAGAAGGTGCACGCGGCGATGGCGCGCGGCGGCGAGACCGGAGGTAGGAACGGATGAGGCAGCAGGACGTGCACGACGAGCTGCGCGCCCGGCTGCACGAGGCGGCCGAGGAGCACGAACCGGACCGCGCCCGGATCCTGGCCCGGGTCGAGCGCGGCATGGCCGCGCAGGGCCGCTCGGACCACCGGGCGACGCGCCCGCCGGTGTTCGGCTGGTTCCGGGTGGTGAGCGCCACGGCCGCGGTGGCCGGTGTCCTCGCGGTCGGCGGGTACGCGGTGGCCTCCGCGGTGAAGAACGACGACACCCCGGCCCGGCAGACGGTCGCGGTCTCGCCGACGCCCACGCCCTCGCCGGACGCGACGATGCGGCCACCGGTCCACTCGGCGGCCCCGACGGCCGGCTCCGGCGGCGCCACGCGCCCTTCCCGCCAGGCCGGTCCGTCCCCCACGCCGACGCCCCCGAAGGCTTCGGCCACCCCGAAGGCGCCGGCCGCCGAAGGTACGCAGGACGGCCCGCTGTGGTCGGACGGCTCGGTCGACCCGCACAGCAACGACTTCTGGGCGCAGAGCAACATCACCCTGAAGACGTCGAAGCAACTGAGCGCGCTGACCGTGCGGTTGAAGGTGGCGCAGACGGGCGGCGTGTCGACGGCGGGCGCCTGGCGATCCCTGCCGGAGGGCGACTTCACCCAGACCGTCGAGGAGACGAACGGCTTCCTGGTCTACACATGGGTGCTCAAGGAGGGCCGCACGGTCCCCGCGGGCGAGTGGGTCTTCGCCGGGCAGTACAACCACGAGCGCGGCGGCCGGGACGCGAAGGACGACACCTACACCGTCACGGGCGCCGCGGGCGACGCCCGGTACGCGGTGAAGGGCGACTTCGCGGCGCAGGACTCGGGCGACGGCGACTCCTGACCGGCCCAAGAAAACAATCACGCGTTCGACAACCATGTGTTCGTTTTCAGCGTCAATACAAGTGTCGGCCTGAGCCCCCCTCGGCCGGTACGGCTGGTCCGAGCCCCCCTCGACCGGCCACGCGAACGCCCCGCCGGTGACGACCGGCGGGGCGTTCTGCTGGATTACCGGCGCACCCTCCGGTCAGGGAGCGGACAGTGGCACACTGGCGATGTGGGGCACGACACACGGGGTGCGCCGACGGGCCCACCGACAGGCCTGCGGCGGAGGGGGCGGCCATGGAATCCCGACTTGGGGTAGAGGCTTCTGACGAGCCAGGAGCGCTCGAGGACCTCCGGGACTGGCTCAACGACGAAGCGGCGCTGCGTGGGCGGGTGCGCACTCCCCCATCCGCACCTCGACCGGGTGAACTCGGCGTATTGAGCGAGACGTTGGTGGTCGCGGTCGGCGCCGGTGGTGTCCTGACCGCTCTCGCCAAGGCCCTTGCGGTGTACCTGAGACAGCCTCGCCGCAGCACCGTCAGGGTGAAGGTGGTCGCCCCGGACGGAACGCGTACGGAGCTGACGGTCCAACACGCGAAGAACGCCGCTGAGGTCGAAGGACTGCTGCGGATGGCGCTGCACGCCGACGACGGCCACGGCACCGGTGGCACTGCCTCTCTCTCCGGCACGGACGGCAGTGCGCCCGCTGGGGACGGCACCGCGGCCCGGGCGGACTGACCATGTCCCGGCCACCGGACCGGGCGGGCTCGCGTGCCGTTCTCGTCGGCACGGCCACGTACGCACAGGACCCGCAACTGCCGGCGGTTCCCGCTGTCCACAACAACCTCCGCGATCTGTGGAGGCTGCTCACCGAGGGACGTTCCGCCGTCTTCTCACCGGAGAGCACCCGTGTCGTGGAGGATCCGGCCACGCCTCTGGAGCTGGGCCTGCCGCTGCTGGAAGCCGCCCGGGAGGCCCAGGACCTCTTCCTCGTCTATTACACCGGTCACGGTCTGATCGGCCTCGAACGCCGCGAGTTGTACCTCGGGCTGACCCAGTGCGTCGCCGAGGCGCCCTCGTTCACCGCGTTCCCGTTCCAAGGCGTCCGCGAGGCCTTCCTGGCGACCCGGGCACGCAACCGGGTGCTCGTTCTCGACTGTTGCTTCTCCGGCCGCGCCATCAGGGGCGGTCTCTCCGGCGTGCACGAGCCGATCACCGACCGGATGGAGATAGCCGGCACCTACACGCTCACGTCCGCGGCCGCCAACGAACCGGCCCGGTTCAACGAGCGCGACCGGCACACGGCGTTCACCGGCGCGATGCTGCTGGCCCTGCGCGACGGCATTCCGGGCATGTCAGAGGCCGAAGTCACCCTGGGTGCCCTCTTCAGGCACCTGAAGCAGAGCCTGCCGGCCCATGGCTTTCCCGAGCCGCAGCAATGCGGCACCGACACCACCGAGTTCCTGGTCCTGGCCCGCCCGCGCCGGCGCACCCGGCGTGGTGCGCCGGCGCCGGCCGGACCGGGCGGTCCTCCGGGCCCCCGCGACGTCCTCGTGGCACGCACGGATCTCGGCCGTCGAAGGGGGGTGGAAGGAAGCCCGGGGGAGGCCGTCCGGCTGCTGCACGAGGTGCTGCCCGACCTCACCCGGACTCTGGGCCCGGACGACCCGGCGACCCTGGTCGGGCGTATCAACCTCGCCTACTGGACCGGCCATGAGGGAGACGCGAGGGAGGCGCTGAGACTGTCCCGTGCCGTCGTCGATGACATGACACGTGTGCTGGGGCCGGGACACCGCGCAACCCTGGTCGGCCGCAGCCAGGTCGCCCACTGGATCGGTGAGTCGGGCGCGCCTCGGGACGCGCTTCGCCTCTCGACCTCCGTGGTCGCCGACCTCACTCGGATCCTCGGGCCCGACGACCGCGAGACCCTGATCGGCCGTGGCCGGCTCGCCCGCTGGACCGGTGAGGCGGGAGACGCGGCGATGGCGGCCCGGCTCACCGGTGACCTCGTACCCGACCTGTCCCGGGTGCTGGGCACGAACGATCTCGAAACCTTCATCGGACGGATCAACCAGGCGCAGTGGACGGGCCGGGCCGGTGGAGCCGGGGAAGCCGTCCGACTGCTCACCCGGCTGGTGCCGGACCTGTGCTGGGCCCTGGGCCCGGACGACCGTCACACGCTGGTCGCCCGTACGCGGATGGCCCAGTGGTCGGGAGCCGTCGGCCGACGGCGCAGGGCGCACCGGATGCTGGCGGCTGTGGTGCCCGACCTGGAACGGGTACTGGGACCCGACGACCGTGAGACCCTGCTGGCACGCGGTCAGCTGGCCCACTGGGTGGGAGAGGCCGGCGATCCCGCGGAGGCCGTGCGTCTTCTCACCAGGCTGTTGCCCGACCTTGCCTGGGTACTGGGCCCCGACGACCGTGCCACGCTGGTCAGCCGTGCGCGGCTGGCCCACTGGACCGGCGTACAGGGTGAGGTGGGCGAGGCCGTGCGCCAGTTCACCGCCGTCCTGCCCGAGATCGGACGGGTTCTGGGACCGAGTGATGAGGAGAGCGCGGCGAACCGTGCCCTTCTCGCCATGTGGCGGAGCAAGGCGGACCGGAGGTTGAGAAAGCAGATCTTCTACGGGACCGGGAGCAGGGGCCGGTGAAGGGCGACCGGGCAGCAGGCGGCCGGAAGGGTACGACGACGTGGAAGGGCTGACGGCGGAAGACCCCCGGCGGGTCGGGGCTTATCAGGTCCTGGCGCGCCTGGGCGCGGGTGGTATGGGCAAGGTGTACCTGGGGCGTTCGGTGACAGGCGAGCTGTCCGCGATCAAACTGCTGCGTGCGGAGCTCTCGCACGAGCCGGACTTCCGCAAGAGGTTCGCTCGGGAGCTGAGTGCCGCCCGCAGGGTCAGCGGGCGTTTCAGCGCGGCCGTCCTGGACTCCGACGTGGATGCCGCCCAGGTCTGGATCGCCACCGAGTACGTCCCGGGCCCGTCCCTGGCGGAAGCCGTCGCCGCGTTCGGTCCCCTGCCCAGAACCACCCTGCTCGCCCTGTGGCTGGGGCTGCTGGGAGCTCTGCAGTCGATCCACTCGGCCGGTGTCGTCCACCGTGACCTGAAGCCGTCGAACGTCCTGCTCGCCCCGAGCGGCCCCCGAGTGATCGACTTCGGCATCTCGACGCTCGCGGACACGAGTACGCTCACCGTCTCGGGCACCGTACTCGGCACTCCCAGCTACATGTCTCCCGAGCAGGTACTGGGACGCGGTGCGGGACCCGCGAGTGACGTCTTCGCCCTGGGCTGCGTCATGGCCTTCGCCGCCTCGGGGACCGTCCCCTTCGGCACCGGCCAGGCTCAGGCCATGCTCTACCGCATCGTGCACCAACCGCCCGACCTTGACGGGCTGTCGGGTGAGATCGCCGCCCTCGTGCGTGGCTGTCTGGCGAAGGAACCCGGCGACCGTCCTCAGGTCGGCGAACTGCTGCGGGCGCTTCCCGAGCGGGAGCGGGAAGAGGCATCGCGTCTTCTGGCGCACGGGAAGTGGCTGCCTCAGGAGATCGAGGGGGAGACCTCGGACCGTGCGGGTCTGGTCCGCCAGTGGGACGAGAACCGCTCCCTGGGCGTCGGTGCCCGGACGAGCGGCGCGGTACCCCTCGGCGAGGACACCGGGGCGGACGCACCTGCCGGCTCCCCGGCGGGGGGAGAGCCGAAGCGGTGGGACACCACCGAGGTCCAGGTGTGGGATTCGAGAGCCGCACGGCAGGGGCCCGGGGATGCCGCGACACCGCCTCCGGGAGGCGGAGGACCGCCGCGTGACGGTCCTCCGTACCACCCGGACGGCCACGTTCCCGACCCGGACCCGTTCAACGAGGCGGCGCTGTGGACCAGCGTGGGGCCCGTCTCCGCCGACACACCGCCACTGCCGCTGACCGTTCGCCGCAGCTGGCGACGCTGGTTCAAGGGCGGTCCGGGCGCCCGCTAGTGCCGCGCTAGTTCATGGGCGAGCCGATGGTCGTCGAGCCCGTGGTGAGGAAGGTCGTCGCGGGCAGCGAGCCGTCCGACTTGCGGGCGCCGTACGCCGTGGTCGCGTCGGTCGACCTGAAGGCGGGGGTGCTGACGCCGCTGTCCCAGTTGTTGGCGGCGGAGACGGTGGCGGACCCCAGCTTGTCCAGGCCGCCCTTGTTGCCCACGGCGAGGTTGCGGGCGAGGCGGGCCTTGCCGGTGGCGAAGTAGAAGCCGGCCTCGGTGTTGGCGTACGCGGTGTTGCGGCCCAGCACGATGGCGCCGGTGTTGGAGTTCTCGGTGAAGCCGTTGAGGGTGTTGTCCCAGGCCGCGTTGCTGTTGACGACGTGCCCGACCGCGACGCCCCCGCCGCCCAGCTTGAAGCCGTTGCCGTTGCCCTCGAAGGCCGAGTCGTTCCAGCGGTTCTTGCCGTTGCCGAAGGCCCAGGAGTGCTCGATGGTGACCGGCGAGGAGAACTGCCAGAGGTCGAGGCCGTCGTCCGAGTTGTTGTACAGGCGGGCGCCGGTGACCTTGTTGCCGGTGCCGGAGCCGAACTTGATCGCGATGCCGTCGGCGTTCTGGCCGTGCCCGGCGGCGTCGTAGTTGCCGTAGCTGTCGAGGTTCTGGACGAGGTTGTCCACGGTGTTGTCGCCGCGCAGGGTGAAGCCGGAGTCGCCGTTGTCGGCGGTGACCAGGTTCTTGAAGACGCCGCCGGTGGAGGAGGTGACGACGAAGCCCTGGGCCGGGGAGTGCTGGAAGGTGAGGTTCTGGACGGTCCAGTGGCTGCCGTAGATCCCGGCGAGCCAGGAGCCGGCGGGCAGCTTGGACCCGTCGATCCTCACCTTCTCGCTGCCGTAGGCCTGGAGCGTGATCCGGTTCGAAGCGGTGCCGCTCGCGGTGGACTTGAGGGTGGCCGTCGGGTAGTACGTGCCCCCGCGCACCTGGATGACGGTGCCGGCCGCCGCGTTCTTCACGGCCGACTCCAGCTGGGCGGTGCCGGCCACGGTGACCGTCGTCGTGGCGGCCTGGGCACCGCCGTTCGACAGGCCGAGGTAGACGCCGCCGGCCCCCGCTGCGACGGCCACCGTCGCGGCGATCGAGAGGGTGCGCGTCCTGCGGTGGCGTCCGGTGCTCTGGCGCACGGGATGTTCCTTTCCTAGGGGGATGCTACGGACACCAGTCGCCACCGCCGCCGGAGCGGGTTGCCGGGCCGAACGAAAACGAGCGAAAGTTTCGGCGGTTCTCATCCCGCTCTCATCGATTGACGTGCCTTTCCCCACTGGTGACACTCCGAGGGCGCAACACCCAACAGAAACCCCCAATCTCCGACAGGATTGCCCATGCGCCCAAGAGCCGCGCTCCTCGCCTGTCTCGCCCTACTGCTCACGCTGTTCGCCGCCCCGCCCGGCACCGCGCACTCTGGAGCCCCACCCGTGAAACACCCCAAGTACGCCGGTTACCTCTTCGCCTACTTCACCGGCGAGGGCACCGCCGACGGCGAGCAGATCCGCTACGCCCTCAGCCGGGGCGACGACCCGCTGCACTGGCGCGAGCTGAACGCCGGGAAGCCGGTCCTGACCTCGACCATCGGTGAGAAGGGCCTGCGCGACCCGTTCGTCATCCGCTCCCCCAAGGGCGACAAGTTCTATCTGATCGCCACCGACCTCAGGATGTACAACAACAGCAGCGGCAGCTGGGACCACGTCCAGCGGCACGGCAGCAAGTCCATCATGATCTGGGAGTCCACCGACCTGGTGCACTGGACCGACCAGCGCCTGGTGAAGGTCGCCCCCGACAACGCGGGCAACACCTGGGCGCCGGAGGCCTACTGGGACGACTCGCTCGGCGAGTACGTCGTCTTCTGGGCGTCGAAGCTGTACGCCGACGACGACCCCGACCACACCGGATCGACGTACAACAAGATGCTGTACGCGACGACGAAGGACTTCCGCACCTTCAGCGCGCCCAAGGTCTGGGACGACCCCGGCTACTCGGTCATCGACTCCACGGTGGTCAAGTACAAGGACACCTACTACCGCTACACCAAGGACGAGCGGGACCCCTCCTCCAGCTCGCCCTGCTCGAAGTTCATCACCGGCGAGAAGTCGACCAGCCTGACGAGCACAAAGTACGACTTCGTCTCCGACTGCATCGGCAGCGGCTCCATCGAGCGCGGCGAGGGACCGACGGTGTTCAAGTCGAACACCGAGAAGAAGTGGTACCTGTTCATCGACGAGTACGGTCTGCGCGGCTACGTCCCCTTCGAGACCACCGACCTCGACTCGGGCAAGTGGACGATGTCCAAGGACTACCAGCTCCCGGCGAGCCCCCGGCACGGCACGGTGATGCCGGTGACGCAGGCGGAGTACGACCGCCTGCTGGCCGCGTACCCCAACTCGGCCACCTCCGTGGTGGACGCGACGGCGAAGGGCCAGAAGGGGTACGCGATCGTCACCGAGTCGGCGTCGAAGGTCGTGCTCCCGATGGAGCCGGACGCCGATCTGTCCCGGCTGGCGCCCCAGTTGTGGGTGGGTGAGGGCGCCAGGATCAGCCCGAAGTCCGGCAAGCACCGCGACTTCCGCAAGCCGCAGACGTACACGGTGACGGCGGCGGACGGCACGAGTCGCACCTGGACGGTCGAGGCCGTACGCACCCGGAGTCCGATCCTGCCCGGCCTGAACGCGGACCCGGACGTCCACTACCTGAACGGCGAGTACTGGATCTATCCGACCACCGACGGCTTCCAGGGCTGGAGCGGCACCAGCTTCAAGGCCTACTCGTCGAAGGACCTGGTCCACTGGAAGGACCACGGCGTGATCCTGGACCTCGGCCCCGACGTCTCCTGGGCGGACAAGAACGCCTGGGCGCCCGCGATCACCGAGCGGAACGGAAAGTACTACTTCTACTTCTGCGCGGAGCAGCAGATAGGTGTGGCGGTCGCCGACTCCCCCGCCGGGCCGTTCAGGGACGCGCTCGGCAAACCCCTGGTCGCCAAGGGGAAGCTGGCCGGTCAGATGATCGACCCGGCCGTGTTCACGGACGACGACGGCCAGGCGTACCTGTACTGGGGCAACGGGCACGCGTACGTGGCCCCGCTGAACGACGACATGACGTCGTACGACCCGTCGAAGGTGAAGGACATCACCACGGACGACTTCCGTGAGGGATCCTTCGTGATCAAGCGGAACGGCACGTACTACTTCATGTGGTCCGAGGACGACACCCGCAGCGAGAACTACCACGTGGCCTACGCGACGGGACCGTCCCCGCTCGGCCCGTGGACCAAGCGGGGGACGATCCTGTCCAAGCGTCCCGAGTACGGCATCCTCGCCACCGGCCACCACTCCGTGGTGAACGTGCCTGGCACGGACGACTGGTACATCGTCTACCACCGGTTCGCGCTGAACGGCCCCGGCAGGGCGGGCGGTGACGGTACGCACCGGGAGACGACGGTCGACCGCATGCGGTTCGCGGCCGACGGGACGATCGAACCGGTCGTGCCGACCCTGGAGTCGATCAGCCCCGTGCGGGCCGCGCACGCGGACTAGCTGACGAAGTACGTCGGGTTCGGGATCTTGTACGTGCGGTCGGCGTGGCCGCCGTCGAGGTCCGAGTACTGGTCACCGAAGTTGGCGATGATCTCGTACCCGAGGTCGTCCTCGATGTGCTTACGGGTGCCGGACTTGTACTGGACCGTGGTGCAGTTCCAGGTGCCCGGGGTGGCGCAGGCGCTCAGGTAGGCCGGCGGGTTCGCCTTGTCCTTGAGGAACATGTGGTCGGCGTCGAGGTTCACATCGGCGCCGACCTTCTTCAGGTTATCGACGGCGGCGGTGCGCTGCGCCTCGCTCAGACCCGAGTTGTAGAAGACCTCGACGCCCTTGGACTCGGCGTACCGCACCAGCTCAGGGCTGCCGAAGACGGCCGGGCGGTCGGCCCGGTTCACGTAGTCGCCCCAGGTGGTCGAGTTGTAGGTGTAGTTGTAGCGCTTCTCGTAGTCGAGGCTGAGCAGCAGCGTGTCGTCGATGTCGAAGACGACCGCGGGCTTCTCGTGCTTGCGCTGCGCCTTGCGCGCCGCCCTGTCGATGTACCGCTCGGCGTCGGAGTCGAGGCGCGCCAGGTCCTTGGCGTACGGGCTGTCCGGGGACGCCTGGTAGACGCCGCCTGCGTCGGCGGTGGTCCCGTAGTAGGTGTCGATGTCCTTCACCAGTTGCCCGATGTTGTAGGGCTCGTGCGTGGAGTTCGCCGTGGACTGACCGGCGGTGGCCGCACCGGCGCCGTACAGGGCACCACCGGCGAGGGCACAGGCGGCCGTGAGGGCCGCGATCCGAAGTGGCTTATGCATGACAGGTTTTCTACGCGCGTCACCCGTCCGAGCGCGACACCCGTTGCCCGATCGATACCTTTCCGGCCGGGCAACGGGCTCCTGTTTCCCCTGCCGGGGGTCAGTTCATGGTGGCGCCTATGGTGGTGCTGCCCGTGGTCAGGAACGTCGTGGCGGGCAGGGAGCCGTCGGACTTGCGGGCGTTGTACGCGGTCGAGGCGTCCGTGGACCTGAAGGCCGGTGTGGAGATGCCGGAGTCCCAGTTGTTGCCGGCCGAGACCACACTGGAGCCCTTGCTGACCAGGCCGCTGCCGTTGCTCACCGCGAGGTTCTTGCCGAGCCTGGCGGCGCTGGTGGCGAAGTAGTAGCCCCACTTGCTGTTGGCGTAGGCGGTGGTGCGGTTGATGACGATGGCGCCGGTGTTGGAGTTCTCGGTGAAGCCGTTGCCCGCGTTGCCCCAGGCGGCGGAGTTGTTGACGACGTGGGCGACCGTGACGCCGTTGCCGCCCAGCTTGTAGCCGTTGCCGTTGCCCTCGAAGGCGGAGTCGCCCCAGCGGTTGACGCCGTTGCCGAAGGACCAGGTGTGCTCGATGGTGACCGGCGAGGAGAAGGACCACAGGTCGATGCCGTCGTCGGAGTTGTTGTAGAGCCGCGCCCCGGTGACGAGGTTGCCGGTGCCGGAGCCGAACTTGATCGCGAGCCCGTCGGCGTTCTGGCCGTGGTTGGCGGCGTCGTAGTTGCCGTAACTGTCCAGGTTCTTCACGGTGTTGTTGACCGTGCCGTCCCCGGTGAGCGTGAAGCCGGAGTCGCCGCCGTTGATGGTCTTGACGTTGTTCCAGTTGGTGCCGGTGCAGGACTGGCAGACGACCGCGCTGTCCGGGGAGTTCTGGAAGGTGATGTCGGAGACGTTCCAGTAGTCGGCGGTCAGCTTGAAGATCCAGGAGCCGGAGGGGAGCGACGAACCGTCGATCTTCACGGTCTCCGAGCCGTACGCGGTGAGCGTGACCGGCGAGGACGAGGTGCCGTTCGCCGTGGACTGGAGCGTGGCCGTGGGGTAGTACGTGCCGCCGCGGACCTGGATGACCGTGCCGGCGGTGGCGTTCTTGATGGCGTTGGACAGGTCGGTGGAGTTGCTGACGACGACCGTCGCGGCCTGCGCCTGCCCGGGGAGCACGGCGAGTCCGGCACCGAGCGCGAGGGCCGCGGCGACGGCGAGAGAGGTTCGACGAGACATAGGAGTGGGGTTCCTTTCGTCGTTTCAGAGCGGTTGTGCGGGGACCTTCCAGTCGCCGAGGTAGGCCGCCGGGGTGTGCGACCTCGCCTCGGAGCGGGTGAGCTGAGGACGGTTCTCGGGGACGGTGATCACTGAGCCCGGCCCGGTGTCGCGGTACTCGTGGAAGCGCATGGACTGCCACGGGTAGGCGTCGCGCATGTTGGTGTAGGGGGTGACCGGGTCGATGCCGGGGCCGATCCAGGTGTCCCGTACGACGAGGGACGGCCAGGCGGTCGTCTCGTACGACGGGACCCAGGGCCGCGCCAGTTTGTACGCCCCGTCCTCGGCGCCCGAGGTGATCCGGGAGCGGACGGCGAGGATGCCGTACGGGTTGGCGCGGGCCGTGGACGGGGCGAACACCATGCCCTTGGGAGTGAAGGAGACGTCCCGCTGGAGTGTGCGGAAGAGGCAGCGGTCGAAGACGGCGGTCGCCCGGCCGAAGACGAAGTCGACGTCGCCCTCGATGTGGCAGCGGTGGAAGTACTGCCGGTCGAAGGTGTCGAGCGCGGTCGTGTCGACGAAGAGGGTGTCCTGGTGGGCGAGCAGGCGCACGTTGTCGAAGCGGGTGCGGTCGCCGTAGGTGTAGGCGGCCACCGCCTGCGTGCCGGTGATGTCCGGGTGGTCGGCGCGCAGCCAGTCGTTGGCGAGGGTCAGGTCGCGGACGGTCAGCCCGGGCGCCGCGGAGGTGAAGGTGGCCGAGCCCGCGGTGCCGTACGTCGTGCCGTCGGGCTTCTTCGTGCCGTTGGCGTTGTCGTAGACGATGACGGTGTCACGCGGGTCGCGGGTGGCGCCGCGGATCGTCAGCTCCGTCTTTTCCGCGGGGACGTTGACGACCTCGCGATACGTCCCCGGGTGCACGACGATCGTCCGGCCGGGCCCGTCCACCGCGTCCACGGCCCGCTGCACAAAGTCGCCGGGGCGGACGTGCAGCACATGGCGGCCGGCGGCGAGAGCGGGAGGGGCACCGGCGGCGGCCAGGCCGCACAGGCCGCCGGTGATGCCCGCCAGGAGGGTGCGCCGGCGCATGTCAGCAGCCCTCCCGCCACGGCGCCCAGTCACCGAGGTAGGCCTCACGGGTCGCCGACCGGGCCTGCTCGTCTGTGAGTTGGGGGCGGTTCTCGGGGACGGTGACCTCCGCTCCCGGGCCCGTGTTGCGGTACTCGGCGAAGCGCTGGTTCTGCCACGGGTAGGCGGCCGACATGTCGGTGTAGGGCGCGACCGCGTCGATGCCGGGGCCGAGGTGGGTGTCCCGGACGGTCAGCATCGGGCGGGCGGTGGGATCGGAGCCGGGGACCCAGGGGCGGGCCAGCTTGTAGCAGGCGTCCGGGGCCCCGCTGCTGACCCTGCTGCGTATCACCAGGTAGCCGCGGGGATGGGCGACCGCCGTGGAGGGCGCGAAGACGAAGCCGTAGGGGGCGGCGGTGAGGTCGGTGCGGTTCAGCGTGCGGAAGTGGCAGTGCTCGTAGACGGCCGTGGCCCGGCCGAAGACGAAGTCGACGTCGCCCTCGATGTAGCAGTGGGCGTAGTACTGGCGGGCGAAGACGCCGAGCGCCGTCGAGTCGGCGTACAGGGTGTCCTGGTGGCCGAGGAACCGGCAGTGGGTGAAGGCGCTCCGGTCGCCCTGCACCTTGATGGCCACCGCCTGCGTACCGGTGATGTCCGGGTGGTCGGCGCGCAGCCAGTCGTTGGCGAAGGTGATCCAGCGGGCGGTGAAGCCGTCGGCCTGGACGGTCGTGGTGGCCGAGCCCGTGGTGCCGTAGGTGCCCGAGCCGTCCGGCTTCGGCGTGCCGTTGGCGTTGTCGTAGACGATCACGACGTCCCGGGGGTCCTCCGAGGCGCCGATCCAGGTCGCCTCGGTGCGGGTGGCGTCGACGGCGACGGTCTCCCGGTAGGTGCCCGGCGCGAGGACCAGGGTCCGGCCGGTGCCGGTCGCGGCGGTCACGGCGGACCGGACGGTGGTGAAGTCGCCGCGGCCGCGCGGGTCGACGTACAGGGTCTGCGGCGTCAGGCGGCGCGCCGGTGACCCGTACCGGCCGAAGGGGCGCCGGTCACCGGTGGCGTGCGCGGGGGTGGCGGTCGCGAGGCCGAGCGCGGCGGCTTGGGCGCTCGCCGCGAGGAAACCCCTTCTGGACAGGAAGGGTGGTGGGAGGTGGGGCGAGGGCATGCGGATGCTCCTTCGCGGTGCGGCTCGTCGGGGGATGCCGGCCGGGGCCCGTGCGGGGCCCCGGCCGATTCGTGCGGCGCTCAGCGCAGGTGCCCGGCGCCCGCACAGTGGTCGACGATCTTCGGGACGGCCTTCGCCCGGTCGACCTTCGTCCTCAGGGTCGGCGTCCAGCCGGCGCCCGGCTGGAGGATCTCGCCGGGGACCTGGGCGTTGTGGACGGCGATCAGGTCGGTCGGGGTGCCGTTGACGTAGTTGTCGTCGGCGGTGACCGGTGCCTCCTTCCACTTCTTCAGGATCGAACCGGCGGCCACACCGTCGGGCAGCGTGAACGCGTTGTGCTCGGCCACGAGTTGGGACTCCATGCCGATGCCGTAGCTGTAGCCGTAGCCGTCACCGGCGACGAAGTGGTTGTTGTAGGAGTCCACCTGGCCGAAGCGGACGCGGGGCGCGCGCTCCACCAGGTTCGCGAACAGGTTGTGGTGGAAGGTGACCTTCAGGTGCCCCCGGTCCACGGCGGCCGTCGAGGCGCTGTCGCTGTTGCCGATCAGGATCGTCTTGTCGTGGTCCTCGAAGACGTTCCAGGAGGCGGTGACGTAGTCGGCTCCCTTGACGATGTCGAGCTCGCCGTCGTGCTGCTCGTAGATCCGGCCGTAGTAGTACGGCAGGGTGCTGTCCGGGTGGTCGCCGTCGGTGAAGGTGTCGTGGTCCATCCACACATGGGTGGAGCCGTAGACCACCGCGCTGTCGTACTCGGAGTTCCAGTTGCCGTCGGCGGTGTCGGTCGGGTCCCACTGCGGGAAGCAGTCGAGCGGGCTCTCGAAGCCCAGGTTGCGGACGATGACGTTGTCGACGCCCTTGATCTGGAGGCTCGCGCCCCTGAAGCCGGCGTCCTTGCCGGTGCCGACGATGGTGGTGTTGGCCGGGACGTTCGCCTTGATGTAGGCGTCCTGGAGGGCGGCGGAGGCGCGGCGCAGGCCCTCGGGGCTGTCGTCGGGCTCGCTGTCGAGGGTCTTGGTGCGGCCCCACACGGCCGGGTCGTACGTCTTGAGGTAGGTGTCGAAGTCGTACCCCGGCACCGCGAAGGACGCGCAGCTGGGCCCGTCGGCGTCGATGGTGCCCTTCACTCTGATGATCTTGGGTGCGCTGCCGCCGTCGGCGAGGGCGGCCTTGAAGGCGTCCCAGGTGGTGACGGTGTAGACGTGCGCGGGGTCGGCGGCGGCGCCGCCGGTGGTGCCGGTGGTGGCCGCGCCCCAGCCGTCGTTCGCGGCCAGCACCTGGCGGTCGGGCGCGACCCGGTGGGGGGCGGCCTGGGCCGTCCCGGTCACGGACAGCACGAGGGCCGTGCAGCCCGCGAGCGCCGCTATGACACGTCCATGACATTTCTGTGTGCGCACTGTGCGGTCTCCTCGTTCACGATTCCGATGCGGGTGGCCAAGTGATCCAGGACGTCGGAATGTCCTCGTGCAGCCGGACGACGTCGTGCCGGGCCAGCACCCGGGTGCGCAGCAGCTCCTGCGCCACCAGCCGGGCCACGGCGATGGCGCCCGGCGGGTTGAAGTGCGTGTTGTCCTGCTCGGTGTCCGTCCAGTTGAAGTACGTCTTGGTCGCCTCGACTCCGAGCGACTGCCACAGCGCGAGCGACAGCGCCTCGACGTCGAGCAGCGCCACGCGCTCCTCCGCGGCGAGGGCACGCATCGCTGCCGGATAGTCGCCGTGGGTCGGCACGGCGTTGCCGTCGGCGTCGAACTTCCTCCGCTCGACGGGGGTGGCGAGCACGGGCCGGGCGCCCTTGGCCCGCGCCCCGTCGGCATAGAGCCGCAGATAGTCCTGGTACGTGGTCCACGGCTCGGTGTAGCGGGTGGGGTCGGCGGACTTCTCGTCGTTGTGCGCGAACTGGACGATCAGCAGATCGTGCGGCCGGATGGTGGCGAGGATGGCGTCGAGCCGGCCCTCGTCGACGAAGCTCTTGGAACTGCGGCCGTTCACTGCCTGGTTGGAGACGCCGATTTCCTTCCGGAGGAAGAACGGGAGCGCCATTCCCCATCCCGTCTCGGGGGCGGCGTCGGCGTATTTCTGGGCGGCGGTGGAGTCACCGGCGATGTAGAGGGTGCGACGGTGAGGGGCGGCCTGCGCGGTGCCGTTGGCGGCGAGGAGCGGGAGGGCGGCGAGAGCCGCCAGTGTTACCTGTCTGCGGGTGGGAGACACGACGGTGCCTTTCAAACAGGGAGTGAGGGGCCCGCGCCCCAAAGGGGCGCGGGGAACTGCGCGACCAGCCACAACCGGCCCGCAGCCGAAACGACCTCAGTGGTTCTTCTTCCAGTCGGCCTGCGCCTTGTTCAGCTGGTCGGCCAGCGTGTCCAGGAACTCCTTCGCGCTCATCTTCCCGAGCAGCAGCTTCTGGAAGTTCGGCTCGTTGTCCGCCTTGGAGATCGTGTTCCAGTCCGGCAGGTAATACGGCAACTGCACGATCTTCGTGCCGGCCCCGTTCAACGCCTCGGCGGCGAGTTTCGTCGGCTCGGCCTGCTGGATCCAGGCGTCCTTGGCCGCGTCGGTGTTCGCCGGGACCTGCCCCGCCGACTCGTTGAACTTGGAGTTCTCCGCGGCGGAGACCGCGAACTCGATGAACTTCCAGGCGGCAGCCTTGTTCTTGCTGGACTTGAACAGGCTCAGCCCGTCCACCGGGTTGGACACCTGCACCCGGGTGCCGTCGTCCATGGTGGGGTTGGGAACGCCCCGGAACTTGTCCTTGCCCAGCGCCTTCAGATGGTCCTGGTACGAGCCCAGGTTGTGGCTCAGCATGCCGATCGTGCCGCTGTCCCACTGGGCGACCATCTTCGTGAAGTCGTTGTTCACGTCGGCCGACGGGGTGTCCTTCTTGTAGAGCGCGACGTACTTCTGGAGGGCGGCCACGTTCTTGGGGTCGTTGACGGTGGTCTTGTCGCCGTTCCAGAACGACGTGATCCCGGTCTGGCCGTACACCGCGTCGAGGGCCGGCGCGATGGCGCCCTCGCCGCCGCGGATGGTGAAGCCGAACTGGTTCTTGCCCTTGTTCGTGAGCTTGTCGGCGGCCGCGTAGAACTTCGACCAGGTGGTCGGCGCGTCCAGGCCGGCCTTCTTGAACAGGTCGGTCCGGTACCACAGCGTGCCGTTGTTCGCGGAGGTCGGCACCTGGTACAGCGTGTCACCGCCACCCGCCGCCTTGCTGACGTCGATCAGGTTCTGGCTCAGCTTTCCGTTCAGCGGGCTCTTCTTCAGCCGGCCGTCCAGCGGCTCCAGCGCGCCCTGGGCCCCGACCTCGGCGAGCATCGCGGTGCCCACGCCGCCGACGTCCGGCAGGCCGCCGCCCTGGATGGCGGTGTCGTACTTGGACTGGGCGCCGGCCGCCGGGATGCCGACGTACTTGACCTTGATGTCCGGGTACTTCTGCTCGAAGTCGGCGATGATCTGCTTCCAGATGTCGGTGCGGACACCACCGTTGTTGTCCCAGAAGGTGATCGTGCCCTTGCCGGAGCCCTCGTCGCCCTTGTCCCCCGCGCCGCCGCTGCCGTCGTCACCGCAGGCGGTGGCGGCCAGCGCGAGCACGGAGCCCAGGGCGACGACCGTGGCGGCGCGCCTGCTTCTGCGGATGCTGCTCTTCATCGGTCTGCTCTCTTCTTCCGGGTTCAGTTCTTCTGTCTTCAGCGGAGACATGAGGGGCAAGCGCTTGCTACGGAGGTGCGTCATTGCGGCTCCCAAGAGGCGTGCGGGTTGAACCAGGCAGGTGATCAGCAGGGCTGGATACGGAAGTGCGTGAAGGTGCCCGAACCGGCGTGCCCGGTTCCGGCCGGCGCGGTGGCGAACAGGCCGAGCAGGGCGCCGACCCAGCGCCAGGGGGTGGCGGCGAAGACGGGGCCCGACGGGCGGAAGCCGTCCCCGGTGTCGGCGGCGAAACGGCAGCGCGCGTCCGGGCCGATCTCGATGCGCAGCCGGGCGTGTCCCTCGGCGGCGGGCCGCGGACGCTCGGCGTCCCGCTCCTTCTCCGCCGCCGCCTCGGCGAACCGGTGCACGAGGTGGACGGTCCCGTCGGCCCGGCGCTCCAGCCCGATCCAGCCGAACGCGTCCCCGAGGACCGCCAGCCCGGCCCGCGCCCCCGGTTCCTCGCTGTGCAGCCGGAGCCCGACCTCGACGGTCGCCGGTGTGCCGGGCAGCCGCTGGGTGAGGATGTGCGGCAGCCTGCGCAGGTCGTGGGCGTCGGAGGTGGGGACGCAGGTCAGCCGCAGTCCGTCGGCGGAGTGCTGGGTGGCCCAGCCGTCCTGGGGGTTGGCCGTCCACTGCCACTGCCGGCCGTACCGTCCGCCGGGGAAGTCGTCGTCGGTGGCGGGCGCCGCGGGCGGCTGCGGCGGCAGGGCGGGGCGGCGGTGCTCGGTGACGGGGGCGCCGTCGTCCCCGATCACCGGCCAGCCGTCGGCACCCCAGCGCATCGGCTGGAGGTGCACGACACGGCCGTACGCGCCGCGCTGCTGGAAGTGCAGGAACCAGTCCTCGCCGGACCGGGTGCGCACCCAGCCGCCCTGGTGCGGCCCGTTGACGCCGGTGTCCCGTTGTTCGAGGACGATCCGCTCCTCGTACGGCCCGAAGAAGTCCCGGGACCGGAAGGCGCCCTGCCAGCCGGTCTCCACTCCCCCGGCGGGCGCCAGGATCCAGAACCAGCCGTCGTGCCGGTACAGCTTGGGTCCTTCCAGGGTGAACCAGCCCGGGATCGCGTCACCGTCGACGATTGTCCTGCCCTCGTCGAGGAGGCCGGCGCCGTCGGGGTGCATCCGGTGGCCGGTGAGCCGGTTCTTGACGCCCGAGCGGGACTTCGCCCAGGCGTGCACCAGATACGCCTCACCGGTCTCCTCGTCCCACAGCGGGCAGGGGTCGATGAGCCCCTTGCCCCTCTTGACGAGGTGCGGGCGGGTCCAAGGGCCGCGGATCTCGGGCGCGTTGACCTGGAAGATGCCCTGGTCGGGGTCGCCCCAGAAGATCCAGAAGCGGTCGTCGTGGAAGCGCGACGAGGGTGCCCAGACCCCGCAGTCGTGGCGCGGCGCCCTGAACTCGGCGGCCGGCTGCAGGCGTTGCAGGGCGTGGCCGACCAGGGTCCAGTTGACCAGGTCGCGGGAGTGCAGCAGCGGCAGGCCCGGGGCGCGGCCGAAGCTGGACGCGGTGAGGTAGAAGTCGTCGCCGACGCGCACGACGTCCGGGTCGGACCAGTCGGCGTTCAGGACCGGGTTGCGGTACGTCTCCTCGGCCGGGCGGACGCTCATTGACTCACGGCCTTCCGCACCAGCGCGGCCGCCTCGTCCCGGCCGAGCCGGCCGTCGGCGACGACGGTGACGACCCGCCGTACGACGGTGTCGCCGGGCGCGATCGGCAGCCGCTCGGCGGACGCCAGCGAGGAACCCACCCCCGGGTACTCGGCGGTGCGCACGAACCACGGGTCGCGGCGGGTCTCCTCGGTGGCCCCGGCGAACACCAGCGTCCAGCCGGCGCCGGCCAGCGCCAGCCAGTCGGCGCGGGCACCGTGCACCTCGGCCTCGCCCGCCCGCTCGCCGGTGAAGACGTCCGGCGCCGACGCCTCCTTGCGGGCCCGCCAGAAGAAGCCGCCGTACGCGGCACCGGGGCGCCCGTTCGTGGCGGGGCTGCCGATGGACAGCGCCTTCGGCGTGACGTTGGTGAGGGAGAAGGTGAAGTCCAGCGCCCAGGCGGTGGCGGTGAGTTCGGTGGCGGCCACGGTACGGCGCTCGCGCAGCAGTTCGGCGCCCGGGGCGACCCAGCGCAGCTCCTCGACGAAGCCGTCCGGGTCGCGCAGCTGGAAGCCGGTGTGGCGCTGGGCGCCATGGTTGTCCAGCTCGGTCGGGCCCTGGTCGCGGACGTAGGTGCGCCCGCCCCAGAAGTTGTGCCCCTCGACGTCGGGAACGGCGACACCGACGCCGAGGTGGTGTGTGTGGTCGGCGGGGCCGAGCTCGGTGACCGCCGTGCCGGCCAGGGTGGTGACGGGGTGCAGGTAGGGGCGCGGGGAGAGCCGGGCCGGCAGCTCGGGCCGGGTGACGTAGCGGCCGACCGGGCGGCCCGCGACCCGCAGGACGTGGGTGTCGTCGGGTGTCATCGGGTGCTCACCTCTTTCGGTAGGGCCCAGGAGGCGCCCAGCTCGGAGTAGAGGGCGAGGGTGTCGGCGGCGGCCGCGACCAGGGAGTCGATGCCGGGTACGACCCGGCGGTTCTCGTCCGGGAGGAGGTGCCAGGCGTCGGCGGGCAGCGCGGCCGGGTCCTCGGCCAGCCGGATCGCCTCGACGACCTTCATGAAGGCGCCCGTCGACTCGGGTTCGACCAGCAGGGCCGCGCCGGTGGTGAGGTGGTCGACGAGGTTCTCCAGCAGGTCGGTGCGGCCGTACTCGTGCTCCTCGGGACCGTGGCCCGCCCGCTGGAGCAGCACGCGGTCCTGCTTGTACCAGTAGGTGATCCGGCCGCTGGAGCCGTGCACCACGACGTACGGCTCGCCCGGCTCCTCGGCGCACAGGGTCGCGGCTACGGTGACCGGGCCGAGCCCGGTGGTCACCCGGACGCAGGAGGTGTCGTCGGACTCGATGTCGTTGGCCCGCAGCAGTTCGGTCTCGATGCCGGTGACGTCCTCGGCGCGGGTGGTGCCGAGGAGGGCGAGAGCGGTGGCGACGGCGTGGGCGAGGGGGTTGGTGAGGACCCCGTCGATCACGTCGACGCCGTTCAGCCGGCGCTTGCCGGCCCAGGGCGCCCGCCGGTAGTAGGCCTCCTCGCGCGCCCAGGCCCCGGCGCCGCCGACCCCCATGACCTCGCCGACCGCGCCCTCGGCGATCAGCCGGCGGATCGCGGGCACGGCGTGCGAGCCCAGCGACTGGAACCCGATCTGGCAGGCCACGCCCGCCGCGGTGACCCCGTCGGCCATCCGGCGGAACTCCGCGTACGACGGTGCCGGCGGCTTCTCCAGCAGCAGGTGCACGCCCTTGCGGGCGGCCGTCAGGGCGAGGTCGGTGTGGGTCGGGATCGGCGTGCAGACGACCGCGGCCCGCGCGCCGGTGGAGTCGAGGAGCGCGCCGAAGTCGGCGGACTGCTCGGGCGTGCCGAGACCCTCGGGGATCTCGCCGGCGGCCAGCGGGGTCAGTTCGCAGACGCCTGCCAGCCGGACGACGCCCTCGCTCTGGAGCCGGCGGACGTTGTCGAGGTGCCAGCGGCCGTGGCCGCGCGCGCCGGCCAGCACGACCGGTACGGCTGTGCTCATGCTCATCCCTTCACCGCCCCCGCGCTGAAGCCGGTGATCAGCCACTTCTGGATGAAGGCGAACACGATCACCACCGGTACGGCCGCGATGATGCCGCCCGCCGCCAGGGCGCCCAGGTCCACGCTGTCGGAGCTCATCAGGGTGTTGAGGCCGACCGGGATGGTCTGCTTGCTCTGGTCGGACAGGAACATCAGGGCGAACAGGAAGTGGTTCCAGGCGTGCACGAAGGCGAAGGAGCCGACGGCGATCAGCCCGGGCCGCAGCAGCGGCAGGACGACGATGCGGAAGGCGGTGAAGCGGTTGCAGCCGTCCACCCAGGCTGCCTCCTCCAGGGAGTACGGCACGTTCCGGATGAAGCCGCTGATCAGGATCATCGACAGCGGCAGCTGGAAGACGGTCTCGGCGAGGATCACGCTGCCGAGCGAGTTGATCATCTGGAGCTTGGCGAAGATCTGGAACAGCGGCACCAGCAGCAGCGCGCCCGGCACGAACTGGGAGCACAGCAGGGCCAGCATGAAGGCGCGCTTGAGCCGGAAGTCGAAGCGGGCCAGGGCGTAACCGCCGGCCAGCGCGACCACGGTGGTCAGGACCAGGGTGGCGACGCCGACGTACACGCTGTTGGTGAAGTAGGTGCCGAAGCTCCGCTCGCTCCACACCTTGTGGAAGTGCTCGAAGGTGACCGGCCAGGGCACCAGCGAGGTGGAGCCGGCCGGGCGGAGGGCGAAGAGGAGGATCCAGTAGAAGGGGATCAGGGTGAAGAGCAGGTAGACGGACAGGGGCAGGTAGATCTGCCAGCGCGGGGCCTCGTCCCAGGCGCGGCGCCTGCCGCGGCGCGCACGGGCGGGCTCGGGGGCCACGCGCTCGTCCTCCGCGGGGGCGATCTCGGTGATCACTTCCCGTCACCTCCGAACTTGCTCAGTCGCAGATAGGCGATCGAGCAGAAGAGCAGGATCACGAACGCCACGGTGGTGAGGGCGGACGCGTAGCCGAAGTTGTGGGCGTCGACGCTGGTGTTGGCGGTGTAGAGCGGGAGGGTCGTGGTCTCCCCCGCCGGGCCGCCGCCGGTCAGGGTGTAGAGCAGGTCGACGTTGTTGAACTCCCACACCGCCCGCAGCAGCGTGGACAGGACGATGGCGTCCTTCAGGTGCGGCAGCGTGATGTGCCAGAACTGCTTGAGCCGGCTCGCGCCGTCCACCTCGGCCGCCTCGTACAGGTCCTTGGAGACGGACTGGAGGTCGGCGAGGATGAGGATCGCGAAGAACGGGACCCCGCGCCACAGGTCGGCGGCCACCGCCGCCGGGAACACGGTCGAGGTGTCCGACAGCCAGCTGGTCCCGTACGAGCCGATGCCCGCGTCGGCGAGGTAACGGGTGATGCCGGTCTGGGAGTTGTAGAGCAGCACCCAGATCGCGGAGGTCAGCACACCGGAGACCGCCCAGGGGGAGAAGACCAGCGCCCGGCCCAGCGCCCGTCCGGCGAAGGTCTGGTTGACGATCAGGGCGAGGGCGAGACCGCAGAGCAGCTGGAGTCCGACCTCGACGACCACCCACTTCGCGCTGAAGGTGAGCGTGTCCCAGAACTGGGGGTCGTGCGCGAAGGCCTGGGTGAAGTTGTCGAGGCCCGCGAACCCGTTCCGCCACGGCTTGGTGGGGTTGTAGTTCTGGAGGCTGTAGTAGAAGACGCTGAGGACCGGGTAGGCGATGAAGCCCAGCATGAGCAGGGCCGCCGGGGCGATCAGCAGGTACGGGAGCCTGCGCGGCGTCGCGGAGGCACGGCGTCGCCGGGGTGGCGCGGGCGGTTTCGCCACGGCTGCGGCTTGGGCCATGACTGTTCTCCGTTCTGGTGCGTCGTGCGGTCTCGTGCGGGTGAGGCGGGTGAAGCGGGTGAAGCGCTTTCTCCGTGTGCATGCGTGTGCGGGGCCGGGGCGTGCCCCGGGTGCGCGGGTCAGCCCGCGTAGGGGTCCGCGACCTTGCCGGGGCGGGCGAGGAACTCGAAGTCGCAGCCGGTGTCGGCCTGCGTGATCTGGTCGTCGTAGAGCGCGCCGTAACCGCGCTCGTAGCGTGTGGGCGGCGGCGTCCACCGCGCCCGGCGCCGGTCCAGTTCCGCGTCGTCCACGTCGAGCCGGAGGGTGCGCGCCTCGACGTCCAGGGTGATCAGGTCCCCGGTGCGGACCAGCGCGAGCGGGCCGCCGATGTAGGACTCCGGTGCCACGTGCAGCACGCAGGCGCCATAACTCGTCCCGCTCATCCGGGCGTCGGAGATCCGCACCATGTCGCGCACGCCCTGCTCGAGCAGGTGGTCCGGGATCGGGAGCATGCCGTACTCGGGCATGCCCGGGCCGCCCTTGGGGCCGGCGTTCCGCAGCACGAGCACGCTGTCGGCGGTGATGCCGAGGGCGGGGTCGTCGATGGTGCGCTGCATCGTCTTGTAGTCGTCGAAGACGACGGCGGGACCGGTGTGCTTGAGCAGGTGGGGCTCGGCGGCGATGTGCTTGATGACCGCGCCGTCCGGGCAGAGGTTGCCGCGCAGCACCGCGACCCCGCCCTCGTCGGCGACCGGGTTGTCCCGGGGCCGGATGACGTCGTCGTTGTGCACCTGGGCGCCGGCGAGCTGCTCGCGCAGTGAGTCATGGGAGACGGTCGGCCGGTCGAGGTGGAGCAGGTCGGTGATCCGGGAGAGGAATCCGGGGAGGCCGCCGGCGAAGTGGAAGTCCTCCATGAGGTACGTCCGTCCGCCGGGGCGGACGTTCGCCAGGACCGGGACGGTGCGGGCGACGCGGTCGAAGTCGTCGAGAGTGAGGCGGATCCCGGCGCGTCCGGCCATGGCGATCAGGTGGATGACGGCGTTGGTGGAGCCACCGAGGCCGAGGACCGTGGTCACCGCGTCCTCGAAGGCCTCCCGGGTGAGGATGTCGGACAGCTTGCGGTCCTTGTGGACCAGTTCGACGATGCGCAGACCGGATGCGGCGGCCATCCGGTCGTGCCCGGAGTCCACGGCGGGGATGCTGGACGCGCCCGGCACGGTCACGCCGAGCGCCTCCGCGGCGGCGGTGAGGGTGGAGGCCGTGCCCATGGTCATGCAGTGGCCGGGCGAGCGGGCGAGGCCGCTCTCCAGCTCGGTCATCTCGCAGTCGCCGATGAGGCCGGCGCGCTTGTCGTCCCAGTACTTCCACATGTCGGTGCCGGAGCCGAGGACCTCGCTGCGCCAGTGCCCCGGCAGCATGGGCCCGGCGGGCACGAAGACGGTGGGCAGGTCGACGCTCGCGGCGCCCATGAGCAGGGCGGGAGTGGACTTGTCGCAGCCGCCCATGAGGACGGCGCCGTCGACCGGGTAGGACCGCAGCAGCTCCTCGGTCTCCATCGAGAGCATGTTGCGGTAGAGCATGGGGGTCGGCTTCTGGAAGGTCTCGCTGAGGGTGGAGACCGGGAACTCCAGGGGGAAGCCGCCCGCCTGCCACACGCCGCGCTTCACGGCCTGCGCCCGGTCCCTCAGATGCACATGGCAGGGATTGATGTCGGACCAGGTGTTGAGGATCGCGATGACGGGCTTGCCCAGGTGCTCCTCGGGCAGGTAGCCGAGCTGGCGGGTGCGGGCCCGGTGGCTGAAGGAGCGCAGTCCTTCGGTGCCGTACCACTGGTGGCTCCTGAGCTCTTCCGGCTTCTTCATATGGCCCACCCGGCGGCGATGGCGGCGACCTCGGCGCGTTCGCCCTCGGGCAGTGGCCTGCTGGGCGGGCGGACGTCGCGGCGGCACAGTCCGAGGGAGGCGAGGGCCTCCTTGACGACGGTGACGTTGTTGGCGGACCCGTTGGCGGCGCGCAGTTCCTCGAAGCGGCGGATCTGCTCCCAGACCTTCATGGCGGCCGGGTAGTCACCGGATCGAAGCGCTTCGATCATGTTCAGCGAAACGGCCGGGGCGACGTTGACCAGCCCCGAGGTGAAGCCGGTGGCGCCCGCGGAGAAGTACGAGGGGGCGTACGGCTCGGCCAGGCCCGCCACCCACACGAAGCGGTCCAGGCCGGCGTCCCGGGCGAAGGCGGCGAACCGGGCCGCGTCCGGCACCGCGTACTTCACGCCGATCACGTTCGGGCAGGCGTCGGCGAGTTCGGCGAGACGGGCGCCGGTGAGCTGGGCGTTGCGGATGTACGGGACCACGCCCAGTTCGGGGACGGCCTCGGCGATGGCGCGGTGGTAGTCGACCCAGCCGGACTGGGAGACGTACGGGTGGACCGGCTGGTGGACCATCACCATCCGCGCGCCGAGCTCGCGGGCGTGCCGGGCGGAGGCGACGGCGGTCGGCACGTCGTGCCCGACGCCCACCAGGACGACGGCGCGTTCCCCGGCCTCCACCAGGGTCAGTTCCGTGACGAGACGGCGCTCCTCGGGGGTGAGGGCGTAGAACTCGCCGGTGTTGCCGTTCGGGGTGAGGGTGGTGATGCCGCCGTCGAGCAGGCGACGCAGCAGGGCCCGGTGGGCGTTCCGGTCGACGTCGCCGTCCGCGGTGAACGGGGTCACCGGGATCGCCACCACGTCGGCCAGGGCGGCCCGTTGGGTCTCGAACGTCGCGCTCATTCCTGACCTTCCTCTTCCTGGGAGTGGGGGAACGCGCGCCGCACGAACGACGCGATGTGCCCGTGCAGGGCGGCCGCCGCGCCGTCCGCCTCGCCCTCCAGGGCGAGCCGGAGGATCTCCCGGTGCTCGTCGGCCTCCCGCTCCCAGGAGGGGTCGGCGGCCCAGGCCACGGCCGAGACCAGGGCGGCCTGGTCGCGGACCTCGTCGAGCATCCGGCCGAGCAGCGGGTTGCCGCAGGGCAGGTACAGCGCGCGGTGGAACTCCCGGTTGGCCAGCGAGCGTTCGGCGGTGTCGCCGGCCGCGTCGGCCCGCCGCAGGGCGTCCCGGGCGTCGTCGAAGGAGGCGCCCCGGCGCACGGCACGCCTGAGGGCCTCCGGTTCGAGCAGCAGCCGCACGTCGTAGACCTCGCTCGCCATGTCCGCGTCCACCATGCGCACCGTGACGCCCTTGTACTGGTTCATCACCACCAGCCCGGTCCCGGCCAGCGTCTTGAGCGCCTCGCGCACCGGGGTCTTGGACACCCCGAACTGCGCGGCGAGCTCCGTCTCGACCAGGGCCTGGCCGGGCGTCAGCTGCCCGGTGAGGATGCGGTGTTTGATCCCCTCCAGCACGAACTGCGTGCGGGAGGGGATCGGCGTGGGCACAGAGGTCATGCGCGCCTCTCGGGTGTCGCGTATCTGATCTCGCGTATCGCGTCTCATATATGACGTACGAAGTACGACGCGATGAAGGTAGGAGGGAGCCTGTGTTTCGTCAATGCTTCCGACAAAGGAAGTTGAGGCTGCCGAGGCGGGAGGGGCGGCGGGTCAGACGGTTCGCGTCTCGCCCTCGCGGGCGGTGTCCGTGGGCCGGCCGGCGATCACGGCAGCGCGCGCGGTCGCGGTCTCGCGGCCGAGCGTCGGTCCGACATGGGTGATCAGCAACTCCCCCACACCCGCCGCCCGGGCGACACGCCCCGCGTCCTCCGGTGTCAGATGAACCTGTTCGCCTTCGCGATGCTCGTCGATGTCCGCCTCGCACAGGAACAGGTCCGCGTGGACGGCGAGTTCGCCCAGCGCGGCGCAGGGGCCGCTGTCCCCGGAGTACGCCAGGACGCTCCCCTGGGACTCGGCGCGCAGGCCGTACGCCTCGGCGTCGTGGACGACGGCGCGGGTGCTGAGGCGGAGGTTCCAGTGCTGGACGACGTGGCCGTCGTACAGGGGACGGAAGTCCAGGACGTGGCTCAGCCCTCTCACGTCCGACCGGCCGAAGAAGCCCGCGAGACGGCGCGCGCAGTCCTGGGGCGCGTAGACCGGGATCGGCGCGGGCGGGGTGAGTCCGCCGAAGGCGAAGGCGTAGGCGGCGGCGAGCAGGTCGGCGCTGTGGTCGGCGTGCAGATGTGAGATCCAGATCGCCGTCAGCCGTGCCGGGTCCGTGTGCCGCTGCAATTCCGCGAAGGTTCCGGTCCCGGCGTCCACCCACACCTCGGCGCCCCCGCCGCGCAGCAGGTACCCGGAGCAGGGGCGGCCGGGACCCGGGTGCGGGGAGGCGGTGCCGAGGACGGTGAGGGTGAGGGGCACGCCAGGAGAGTACGTGCCGCCGTACCGTCCTGACTCAGTTCACGGCATTCGTCGTCCACCCCGGGTCGCGTCCGCTGAGCCCCACCGCCCGGTCCAGCAGGGGTGCGTCGGCCGGGACGGGGACGACCGGGCCGAAGATGGCGCCACGGCCCGGATCGTCGGCCGCCGCGCGGAGGAAGCCGTACGAGGCGTCCAGCGCGGCCGGGTCGGGGGTGTACTCCTGGCCGGTGGCGCGTGCCAGGTCCCAGCCGTGGATGACCAGTTCGTCGACGGCGACGGCCGCCGCGACCGTGCCGGGCAGGTCCACGGAGCCCGCGCGGGTCATGCCGGTCCAGGCGGCCGGGTCGCGCCATGCCTCGGCGAGCTCGTCGAGCACTTTGGGCAGTTCCTCGCGCCAGCCGGGGCCGATGTCCGGCACGGCGGCGTCCGGGCGGGTGTCGGTGGTGACGCCCAGGTCCTTGCGGGCCGCGTCGCGGAAGGCGGCGGCGAGGCCCGCGAGGTGGCCCAGCAGGTTGCGCACCGCGAGGTCCGGGCACGGTGTGACGGCCGACAGCTGTTCGTCGGTCACCCTCTCGGCGAGCAGCGCCACGGCTCGGGCCTGCGGGCCGAGGTCGAGGATCGTGTCGGTCATGGTCCTGCTCCTTCGGGCGTGCGGTACCGGTACGGAGGGTGGACCGGGCGGCGCCGGGAAACTCATCGGTGGGCCGGAGGTTTTTTCGCCGGGGGTTTTTGCCCGGGCTTCTTCCCTGGGCTTCTTGCCGGGGTTTCTAAGGCACCTGCCCGATGCTCCCGGGCAGGCCTTAGACCCACGATGACCAGGCATGACCACCTCCTGGACCGTGGCCCGCCTGCTCCGCGACCGCAACGCGGCCCTCTACCTCACCGGCGTCGTGGTGTCGGGCTTCGGCAGTTCCGCGCTCTGGCTCGTGTCGGGCGTCTGGGTCAAGGACCTCACGGGCTCCAACGGCCTCGCCGCCCTGTGCACCGCCGCCCTGTGGGCCCCCACCCTCGCCGGCCCCGCCCTCGGCACCCTCGCCGACCGGGTCCGCCGCAAACCCCTGCTGATCTGCGTCAACCTCGGCCTCGCCGGCCTCCTGCTCCCCCTGTGGACCGTCGACTCCGCCGCCTCCGTCCCGCTGCTCCTCACCGTCCTCGTCTGCTACGGCGCGGCGGGCGTCGTCGAGGACGCGGCCAACTCCGCCCTGGTCGCCGCCGCCGTCGACCCCGCCCTGCTCGGCGACTTCAACGGACTGCGGATGACCGCCCGCGAGGGCATGAAGCTTCTCGCCCCGCTGACCGGCGCCGCGCTGTACACGGCGTACGGCGGGCCGAGCGTCGCGATGCTGGACGCCGGCACCTTCGTACTGGCGGCGGGGCTGTGCGCGCTGCTCCGGGTCCGTGAGGAACGCCCCGGGCCGGCCGGCGGCGACTGGTGGCGGCAGACCGTCGAGGGCGCCCGGGGTCTGTGGGCGCACACCACGCTCCGCCCGCTCGTCCTGGCCGGCGGGACGACCATGTGCCTCACCTCGCTCGGCAGCAGCCTGAACTACGCCGTCGTGGACGCCCTCGGCCACTCCCCCGCCTACACCGGCGTGATGTACGCCGTCCAGGGTGTCGGGTCGGTCGCGGTCGGGCTGGTGTCCGGGCCCGCGCTGCGGCGGCTCGGTGAGCGCCGGTTCGCGGCGTACGGCATCGCGCTGACGGCGGTCGCGGTGGCCGCGCGGGCGGTGCCGTACGACGCGGTGGTGCTGGCGTGCGCCGCGGCGGGCGGGCTCGGGCTGCCCTGTGTGCTGATCGCCGCCTACACCGCCGTACAGCGGGAGATCCCGGCCGACGCGCTGGGGCGGGCGACCGCGACCGCCGGCACGCTGATGTTCACGCCCAATGTGATCGGCCTGGCCGTCGGGGCCGCCCTCGTCGAACTCGTCGACCACCGGCTGCTGCTGGTGCTCCTCGGCGGCGCGCTGCTCGCCACCGCCGGGTCACTGGCTCAGCGCAGTGCCTCCCGCACCGCCGCCAGGTCCCCGTCCGACGCCAACCCGGCGTGATAGAGCCGCAGTTCCGTCGCGCCCAGCGCACGGGCCCGCGCCGCGTCCGCCGCGAGGGTGCCCGGGCTGCCGCCCATGCCGGACACCACGGTGAAGTTGGCGGCGATCACCGCACCCGCCCGGCCCTGTTCGGCGAACGGCACCAGCGGCTCCGTACCGCCCGCGCAGGGGACGACCACGCCGTCCGCGACGGACAGGATGTGCGCGGGGTCCACGCCCGGGTTGGCACCACAGTGGTAGGACACGGGGTCCGCGTGCAGCAGCACCTGGAAGCCCTCGGGCGCGGCGGCGCGGACGGCGGCGACCGCGTCCTCCTGGAGCGTGCGGGCGGTCCGGTCGCGCCACGCGCGCGTGGCGGCCGCCGTCTCCCCGCCGAGGAGCTTCTCCACGCCCGCCCAGCCCCCGTCGTCGGCCGCCGCCGCGCCCTGCCACAGGGGCTCCAGCGCGGCCCGTACGGAGGCCGCCAGCTCGTCGGCGTCCAGGCCCTCCTCGGCGTAGCCCTCGCGGCAGGCCGGACAGAAGCACAGCGCCATCAGGTACTGCCCGGCCTCCCCCAGGCCGACGCCGGAGGTCTTGTCGTGGGCGTGCAGGTGCTGGAGTCCGTACCAGCCGAGGGACTCCAGCTCCGTGCCGCGTGCCCCGGGCCGTACGGCGGCCTCGGCGGCCAGGTCGACGAGGTACGCGCGCGTGGCGGGCTGGGCGACGCAGGGCGCCCAGGGATAGCGGTCACCGTAGGCGTTGACGACCGAGGTGGCGGGGTGCTCGGCGCCGAGGCGGGAGTTGTGCGCGAGGACCACCCAGGTGTGCACCTCCAGGCCGGCCGCCGCGAGGGCGTCGGCGGCCTCGCCGTAGGCGTCGCCCAGGGCCCAGTCGCCGGCCGGGTAGGGGCGCGGGGTGCGGCCCTCCCAGCGCCGCTGGTCGGCGGGGTAGAGCACCGCCGCGTGCTCGGCGGTGACGATGCGGTGGCGGGGGTGGCGGGGGGTCAGCGCGCGCGTGGAGTGGTAGGCGGCGGCGAGGGTCACCTGCTCCACGCCGAGTCCGGCGATCCGCTCGGGGGCCCGCGGGTCCCCGTTGACGTCCCAGGGGTAGACGAACGCCGACGCCTTCACGCGTCCTCCTCCAGCAGTGCGTATCCGCGCTCGATCAGCTGAGCGAGCTGCTTGACATGATCCTCGGTCGGCCCGTGCAGCGGGGGCCGCACCTCCCCCACGTCCAGGCCGCGCAGCCGTACGCCCGCCTTGACGAGGGCGACGGCGTAGCCGCGGCCCTGGGCGCGCAGGTCGACGAACGGGCGGTAGAAGCCGTCCAGCAGGCGGCGCACGGTGTCCTGGTCGTCCGTCTCCAGGGCCCGGTGGAAGGCGAGGGCGATCTCGGGCGCGAAGCAGAACACGGCGGAGGAGTACAGGCGGATTCCGATGCCGCGGTAGGCGAGCTGGGTCTGCTCGGCGGTGGGCAGGCCGTTGAAGTACAGGAAGTCGCCGGGGGCCTCGGTGCGGACGGCGCTGACGATCCGCTGCATCAGGTCCAGGTCGCCCAGGCCGTCCTTGAGGCCGATGATCCCCTCGGTGCGGGCCAGCTCGACGGCGGTCTCGGGGGTGAACACCGCGTTGTCGCGCTGGTAGACGATCACGGGCAGCTCGGTGGCCGCGGCGACCTGCCGGTAGTGGCGCAGCAGACCCTCCTGGCCGGGGACGACCAGGTACGGCGGCATGGCGAGCAGGCCGTCGGCCCCGGCCGCCCGGGCCAGCGCCGCGTAGCGCACGGCGAGCGCGGTGCCGTATCCGGCGCCGGCGACGACCGGTACGCGCCCCCCGGCCGCCTCGACGGCCGCCCGTACGCACGCCTCGAACTCCTCGGGCAGCAGGGCGTGGAACTCGCCGGTGCCGCAGCAGGCGAACACGGCGGCGGCCCCCGCGTCGACGCCCCGGCGCACGTGCGTGCGGTAGACGTCGAGGTCGATCGAGCCGTCCGGACCGTACGCGGTGACGGGGAAGAACAGCGGCCCCCGGGGGTCGCTGAGACGAGCGGCGAGCGGGGCTGACGTCACGGGCTCTCCCTGTCGGTGCATACTTCTGATCGACGTCTATATTTCTGAACACAGCCACGCTAAGGGCCCCACTCAACGCGGGTCAAGCACGCAAATGCGCAACACGCGAGCGGATTTCCGCACTCCACGGCACACTTGACCCGGTGCGCGACCCGTCCTTAACGTGTCCACGCATGTGAATGCCGGATATGTAGCCGGATGTGGACGCGCCGCCCGAGCCAAGGAGACTCAAGGATGCCCGCACCCCGTACCGTTCTGCTCACCGGCGCCGCAGGCGGGCTCGGCACCCTGATGCGCGGGCTGCTCCCGGAGTACGGCTACGACCTGCGCCTGTTCGACGTGCGCCCCATCGAGGACGCGCCGGAGGCGATCACCGCCGACCTCGCCGACCAGGAGGCGCTGCGCGAGGCGGTCCGGGGCGTCGACGCGGTCCTGCACCTCGCCGGCATCTCCCTGGAGGCGCCCTTCGAGAAAATCCTCAGGGCGAACATCGAGGGCACCTACAACCTCTACGAGGCGGCCCGCCAGGAGGGCGTCCCGCGCATCGTCTTCGCCTCCTCAAACCACGCGGTGGGCTTCACCCCCGCCCCGCGCGGCGACACACCTCTTGACCACAGCGCGCTGATCCCGATCGGCACCCCGCGCCGCCCGGACACCTTCTACGGCCTGTCCAAGTCCTTCGGCGAGGACCTGGCGCAGCTCTACTGGGACAAGCACGGCCTGGAGACAGTCTCCGTCCGCATCGGCTCCTGCTTCCCCGAACCGACCAACGTGCGCATGCTCTCGGTGTGGATGAGCCCGGCCGACGGCGCCCGCCTCTTCCACGCGGCGCTGACCGCCGAGGAGGTCGGCCACACCGTCGTCTACGGCTCCTCCGCCAACACCCGGCTGTGGTGGGACCTGACCAGCGCGCGGGCGCTCGGCTACGAACCCCAGGACGACTCCGAGCCCTACGCCGAGAAGCTCGTCGCCGAGCAGGGCGAGCTGGATCCCGACAACCCGGCGCACACCCACCTGGGCGGCCCCTTCGTCAGCGACCCGCCGATCTGGCCGTACTGACCGGCGGCGAACGACCCCGCACGCGGCGGGCGGGCACCGAACGGGCCCGCCCGCCGCCGCGTTCGGGCACGGACCCCGCCCGATCCCACGCCCGGACGGACAGCCCCGCAGGTCCGAGCCGGGCACACCCGGCCGGGAACGGGCACACCCGGGCAGTATCGGGCAGGCGACAGGCCTGTTCACTGCCCGGACCCCGCTGTACAAATTCCCTCATGGGCCTCACAGGGCCCGAACGGGCACACGGCGGGAGGTGCGGGGTATGGACGGCAGGACGGCGGAGGAACGCCAGCGCGAGATCGTGCGGACGGCGCGCGCCACCGGCGCGGTCGACGTCACCGCCCTCGCCGCCGAGCTGGGCGTGGCCAAGGAGACCATCCGGCGCGACCTGCGCGCCCTGGAGGACCACGGCCTGGTGCGCCGCACACACGGTGGCGCCTACCCCGTGGAGAGCGCCGGGTTCGAGACGACGCTCGCCTTCCGCGCCACCAGCCACGTGCCCGAGAAGCGCCGGATCGCGGCCGCCGCGGCCGAACTGGTCGGGGACGCGGAGACCGTCTTCGTCGACGAGGGCTTCACCCCGCAGCTCATCGCCGAGAACCTGCCCGGGGACCGGCCGCTGACCGTGGTCACCGCGTCCCTGCCGGTCGCCGGCGCGCTCGCCGAGGCCGAGAACGTCTCCGTCCTGCTGCTCGGCGGCCGGGTCCGCCCCGGCACACTGGCGACCGTCGACCACTGGACGACGAAGATGCTCGCCGGTTTCGTCCTCGACCTCGCCTACATCGGCGCCAACGGCATCTCCCGCGAGCACGGCCTGACCACTCCCGACCCGGCGGTCAGCGAGGTGAAGGCCCAGGCGATCCGTGCCGCCCGGCGCACCGTCTTCGCGGGGGTGCACACCAAGTTCGGCGCGGTCAGCTTCTGCCGGTTCGCCGAGATCGGCGCCCTGGAGACGATCGTGACGAGCACGCTCCTCCCGGCGGCCGAGGCCCATCGGTACGCACTTCTCGGACCACAGGTGATCCGGGTCTGAATCCCGACTGACTCCGTAGACCGCACCCACCCCTGCATGGCACATTCACACCTCAACCCGGCCCCTTATCTCCTCATATGTCCAGGAGCGATCCATGCGAACCCAGAGCCGACGACGGCCGTCGCGAGCCACGCTCGCCCTGGCCGCCGCAGGGACGCTGCTCGCCCCGCTGCTCTCCGGCTGCTGGGTCGGTGCGGGCGGGTCCGGTTCCGGCGGCGACTCCATCAACGTCCTGATGGTCAACAACCCCCAGATGACCGAGTTGCAGAAGCTCACCGCCGCCCACTTCACGAAAGAGACCGGCATCAAGGTCAACTTCACGGTCCTGCCCGAGAACGACGTCCGCGACAAGATCAGCCAGGACTTCGCCAACCAGGCCGGCCAGTACGACGTGGCCACCCTCTCCAACTACGAGATACCGATCTACGCCCGCAACGGCTGGCTGCACGAGATGAACGGCTACGTCGCGAAGGACCCGGCGTACGACGAACAGGACGTCCTGGGGCCGATGCGCCAGTCCCTCACCGCGGACGACGGCAAGCTCTACGGCCAGCCCTTCTACGGCGAGTCGTCCTTCCTGATGTACCGCAAGGACGTCTTCGAGGCGAAGGGCCTCACCATGCCCGCGCACCCGACCTGGACCCAGGTGGCGGACCTGGCCGCGAAGGCGGACGGCGCCCGGCCCGGCATGAAGGGCATCTGTCTGCGCGGTCTGCCCGGCTGGGGCGAGCTGATGGCCCCCCTCACCACCGTCGTGAACACCTTCGGCGGCACCTGGTTCGACAAGGACTGGAAGGCCCGCCTCGACTCCCCCGGGTTCGAGAAGGCCACCAGGTTCTACGTCGACCTCGTCCGCGCGCACGGCGAGTCCGGCGCCGCCCAGTCCGGGTTCGCCGAATGCCTCAACAACATGACCCAGGGCAAGGTCGCCATGTGGTACGACGCCACCTCGGCGGCCGGATCCCTGGAGGCGAAGGGCTCCCCGGTCAAGGGCAGGCTGGGCTACGCCCCCGCCCCGGTCGAGCGGACCAGGTCCTCCGGCTGGCTCTACACCTGGGCCTGGGGCATCCAGAAGGCCTCCCGCAACCCCGACAAGGCCTGGAAGTTCGTCTCCTGGGCGTCCAGCAAGCAGTACGAGCAGCTCGTCGGGGACACGAGCGGCTGGTCGAACGTCCCGGCGGGCAAGCGCTCGTCGACGTACGCCAACGCCGCCTACCGCAAGGAGGCCGCAGCCTTCCAGGACATGACGAAGGACGCCATCGAGAACGCCCGGCCCAACGACCCCGGAGTCCAGCCGCGCCCGGCGCCCGGCATCCAGTTCGTCGACATCCCCGAGTTCACCGACCTCGGCACCAAGGTCTCCCAGGAGATCAGCGCGGCCATCGCCGGACGCCAGTCCACAGACTCGGCCCTGAAGAAGTCCCAGCAGCTCGCCGAGCGGATCTCCAAGGAGTACGAGGGACGATGACCGCCACCACCACGGCCCCCGTGGCCGCCGCTCCCGTACGCGCCACCCGGCCGCCCTCCGCCCGGCTGCGCGCCTGGGCCACCCGAGCCCCGCTGCTCCCCGCGCTCGTCTTCATGATCGCCGTGACCCAGCTGCCGTTCCTGGCCACGCTGGTGATCTCCTTCTTCGACTGGAACGCCCTCTACCCCAAGGCCCGCCACTTCACCGGCCTCGACAACTACCACCAGGTGCTGACCGACGCCGACCTGCGCCACTCGGTGTGGACGACCGTGCTGCTGACGGTCGCGGTGGTCCTGGCCAGCCTGGTCCTGGGACTGGGCCTCGCGCTGCTGCTGGACCGCAGGTTCCGCGGCCGGGGCGTGGTCCGCACCCTGCTCATAGCCCCGTTCCTGGTGGTCCCGGTGGCGGCGGCCCTGCTCTGGAAGCACGTCCTCTACAACCCCGAGTACGGCCTGCTCAACGGACTGTTGCACTACCTGGGCGGCCCACAGCCCGACTGGATCTCCCGCACCCCGCTGCTCGCGGTGGAGGCCTCCCTGGTGTGGCAGTGGACGCCCTTCATGATGCTGATCCTGCTCGCCGGACTCCAGAGCCGCGACCAGCAGCAGATCGAGGCCGCCCGGGTGGACGGCGCGAGCGACTGGCAGATCTTCCGCCACCTCACGCTGCCGCACCTGCGCCGGTACCTGGAGCTGGGCGCCCTCCTCGGCTCGGTCTACATCGTCCAGAACTTCGACGCGGTCTTCACCATCACGTCCGGCGGCCTGGGCACCGCCAACCTGCCGTACACCGTCTACCAGAGCTTCTACCAGGCCCACGAGAACGGCCTCGCCTCGGCCGCCGGCGTCCTGGTGGTCATCGGCTCGATCGTCATCGCCACCTTCGCCCTGCGCGTGGTGTCGTCCCTGTTCCGCGAGGAGGTGTCCCGCGCATGAGCGCCGGCGCCGTACGCGTCCGCCGCAAGGGCACGGGCCTCGGCCTGGTGGCCTGGCTGGCCGGCATCGTGTTCTTCCTGCCCATCGCCTGGATGGCCCTGACGTCCTTCCACTCGGAAGCCGACGCGGCCACCAACCCGCCCTCCTTCGCGGCGTCGCTGACCCTCGACGGCTACCGCGAGTTCTTCGGCACGGGCGGCGGGGCGAGCCCCTGGCCCGCGCTGATCAACTCCGCCGTGGCCTCGGTCGTGTCGACCCTCTTCGTCCTGGTGCTGGCCCTGCCGGCGGCGTACGCGCTGTCGATCCGGCCGGTGCGCAAGTGGACGGACGTGCTGTTCTTCTTCCTGTCCACGAAGATGCTGCCGGCCGTGGCGGGCCTGCTGCCGATCTACCTGTTCGCCAAGAACGCCGGGATGCTCGACAACATCTGGCTGCTGGTCATCCTCTACACCTCCATGAACCTGCCGATCGCGGTCTGGATGATGCAGTCCTTCCTGGCCGAGGTCCCCGTGGCGGTGATCGAGGCCGCCCGGGTGGACGGCGCGCGCCTGCCGACGATCCTCACGCGCGTGGTGGCACCGATCGCCCTGCCCGGGATCGCCGCCACCGCCCTGATCTGCTTCATCTTCAGCTGGAACGAGTTGCTGTTCGCCCGGGTCCTCACGGGCGTGGTGGCGGAGACCGCCCCGGTCTTCCTGACCGGCTTCATCACCAGCCAGGGCCTGTTCCTGGCCAAGGTGTGCGCCGCATCGCTCGTCATCTCCCTGCCGGTGCTCGCCGCGGGGTTCGCCGCCCAGGACAAGCTGGTCCAGGGCCTGTCGTTGGGAGCCGTCAAATGAAGGCCGCCGTCATCGAGTCCGTGGGCCGCGCCGTCGTCACCGAGGTCCCCGACCCCACGCCCGGCCCCCGCAAGGTCGTCGTCGAGGTCGCGGCCTGCGGACTGTGCGGCACCGACCTGCACATCCTCCAGGGCGAGTTCGCGCCCAAGCTGCCGATCGTGCCCGGGCACGAGTTCGCCGGCGAGGTCGTCGGGGTCGGCACCCAGGTCACCGAGGTCGCGGTCGGCGACCGGGTGGCGGTCGACCCCTCCCTGTACTGCCACGAATGCCGCTACTGCCGCACCGGTCACAACAACCTGTGCGAGCGGTGGGCCGCGATCGGCGTGACCACGGCGGGCGGTGCGGCACAGTACGCGGTCGCCCCGGTGGCCAACTGCGTCAGGCTCCCCGAGCACGTCCGCACCCAGGACGCGGCCCTGGTGGAGCCCCTGTCGTGCGCGGTACGGGGCTACGACGTCCTGCGCTCCCGCCTCGGCGCCCACGTGCTCGTCTACGGCTCCGGAACCATGGGCCTGATGATGCTGGAGCTCGCCAAGCGCACGGGCGCGGCGAGCGTGGACGTGGTGGACGTCAACCCGGCCCGGCTGGAGACGGCGCGGCGGCTGGGCGCCTCGGCGACCGCGGGCAACGCCGACGAGCTGGACCGGCCCCAGGGCTGGGACCTCGTCGTCGACGCGACCGGCAACGCGGCGGCGATCCAGGACGGGCTGGGGCGGGTGGCCAAGGCCGGCACGTTCCTCCAGTTCGGCGTCGCCGACTACGCGACCCGCGTGACGATCGACCCGTACCGCATCTACAACCAGGAGATCACCATCACCGGTTCGATGGCCGTACTCCACAGCTTCGAACGCGCGGCCGAACTGTTCGCGAACGGGGTGCTGGATCCCGAGCTCTTCATCAGCGACCGGATCCCCCTGGAGCGCTACCCGGAGGCGCTGGAGCAGTTCGCGGCGGGGGTGGGGCGCAAGATCGTGGTGGTGCCGTAGGGGCTGACATCTCAGCCCGTCCGGCGTTTGAGGACGAGGCCCGTTCAGGGCCGAACGGGGGTCTGGGGGCGGAGCCCCCAGCGGGGGTCCGGGGCAGCGCCCCGGGATGGGACGGGTAGGGGCGGCGGGGGCGAAATCCATCGGCCCCGGCGCCCACGGTAAGGGAACGGTAAAGCGCCCCCGCTCGTTCACCCGGCATGACAGCTATGACCCCTGGCTCGAACATCCCTCTCTCCGTCTCCCGCGTGGCGGTGGACGTCGCCGCCCCGGTGCGGCTCGACGTGTCGGGCCTGCTGCTGACCGCCGACGGCAAGGTGCGCTCCGACGACGACTTCATCTTCTACAACCAGCCCGCCGGCCCAGGCGTGACGTACCGCTCGGGCGGCGGCGCGGCCCCCGACGCGATCATCGTCGACACCGCCGCCGTCCCGCCCGGCATCGAGAAGATCGTCGTCACGGCGAGCCCGGACGCGGCGGGTCAGACCTTCCAGGGCATCGAGCCCACGGCGACCGTCCGCAACGCGGACGACGGGTCCGTGCTGGCCACGTTCACCCCACCGCAGCTGGGCACGGAGACGGCGCTGGTGGTCGTGGAGGTCTATCTGCGGGGCGGCCAGTGGAAGGCCCGCGCCGTCGGCCAGGGGTACGCGAACGGCCTGGCGGGCATCGCGACCGACTTCGGTGTGACGGTCGAGGAACCGGCCCCGGCCGCGCCTCCCACCCCGCAGCCGACCCCCACCCCGCAGCCGACCCCCGCCACACCCCCGGTCCCGTCCGCGCCCCCCGCCCCGCCGGCCCCCGGCGCCGGGAAGATCAACCTCGACAAGGGCCGGGTCAGCCTCCAGAAGAACCAGACCGTCTCCCTCATCAAGGGCGGCCGCCCGCTGCTGTCGCAGGTCAAGATGGGCCTCGGCTGGGAGCCGGCGTTCCGCGGCAAGGACATCGACCTGGACGCGTCGGTCATCGCCTACGGCCCGCAGCGCAACCACATCGACAGCTGCTACTTCGGCAAGCTCACGATCCTGAGCGGCGCGGTGAAGCACTCCGGGGACAACCTCACCGGCGAGGGCGGCGGGGACGACGAGGTGATCACGGTCGACCTCGGGCGCCTGCCGCAGGAGGTCACCGGCCTGGTCTTCACCGTGAACTCCTTCTCCGGGCAGAAGTTCACCGAGGTCGCCAAGGCCTACTGCCGTCTCCTGGACGCCGCGACCGGCGAGGAACTGGTCCGCTTCGACCTCACCAACGCCGAATCGCAGACGGGCGTGATGATGGCCAAGCTCGTCCGGCAGTTCTCCGGCGAGTGGGACATGACCGCGATGGGCGACTTCGTGAAGGCCCGTACGGTACGGAACATGGTGAAACCGGCCGCCGAGGCCCTCTAGGCCCTGTCGTTTGGATCATCCCGGCGTCGCGGGGCCTGGCACGCACATCTGCGGCGTTGTCGTCGGTTGCCAACTCCCCCACTCTCGGCTTCGCTCGAGCGGGGGGACCCCCATCGCGTCGGCGCCCTCCTCCGCCTTGCAGCTGCACGCACCAGACCCCGCTCGGGTCGGCTGCAAGGCACCGTGGCCCAAGGCCGGCCTGATCCAAACGACAGGGCCTAGCGGCCGGGCGAGCAGTCGTACGACACCGGCGGGCGCCCTCGGGCCGGGGCGCCCGCCGTCGGCCTACGGCCGCAGTCCCTCCGTCAGCAGGGACAGATACCGGCGGATGTGCTTGCCCTCGCCGTTCGCCAGCTCGGACGCCGTGGCCACGCCGTGCGCCAGCCGCAGGATGTCGATGGACTCGACGTCCCCGCGCAGCGTTCCCTCCCGCTGCGCCGCCTCCACCAGCCGCTGAGCCGCCGCCTTCACCGAGTTGCCGCAGGCCGTGACCACGGCGGAGCTGCCGTCCGTGACGGCGGAGCCCAGCAGCGCCTTCAGGCCACGGACCTGGATCATTCCCGCGCCGAGCTCGTTCAGCCACTCGGCCAGCGCCTCGCCGGGCGGCAGCTCCCGCGCGAGCTCGTCGGCCCGCGCCGCCAGCGCCTCAATGGCGTCGACGTACACCGTCTCCAGCAGCGCCTGCCGGGTCGGGAAGTGCCGGTAGAGCGTCCCCGAACCGACTCCCGCCCGCTTGGCGATGTCGTCGAGCGACGCGTTCTCCCCATGCTCGGCGAAGGCCTCCGCCGCCACCTTCAGCAACCGCTCGTAGTTGCGCCGAGCGTCCGCACGCATGGGCTTGACCTGCGTCATCCAGTTACTCCTTGCAAACCGGGGACCCTCTCCGTATCTTATCGAACACCAAACGGAGACCGTCCCCGCTTATTTTCGTGTGCTCCGCGGGCAGTCCGACCTGCCCTTTCGCGCCTCACCGGGGACGCCACAACGGGAGAACCCATGTCCACCCCGTCCAGCCCGTCCGCGCCGCCCACGACCGTCGGCACCCTCTCCGCACCACCGCATCCCGCCAGACTCGGCACCGTCCTTCTCGTGATCGTGACCGCCTACTTGATGGTCGGCGTCGACTCGACCGTCGTCAATGTCGCGCTCCCCGACATCCAGCGGGGCCTGCACTTCAGCCGCACCGGCCTGTCCTGGGTCCTCAACGCCTACACGCTCACCTTCGGCGGTCTGCTGCTGCTCGGCGGACGCGCCGGCGACATCCTCGGGCGCCGGCGCACGCTCACCGCCGGCGTCCTGGTCTTCGCCCTGTCCTCGCTGCTCGGCGGGCTCGCCGGCGAGGGCGGCTGGCTGCTCGCGGCCCGCGCGCTGCAAGGCGTCGGCGCCGCCCTCATCGCGCCGAGCACCCTCGCCCTGATCACCACCAACTTCCCGGAGGGACCGCGCCGCCACCACGCCCTGAGCGTCTACGCCTCCATGGCCGGCATCGGCGGCTCCGTCGGCCTGGTCCTCGGCGGCATGCTGACCTCCTGGGCCTCCTGGCGCTGGGCCCTGCTCATCAACGTGCCCATCGGCCTCGCCCTCGCCCTGGCCCTGCCCCGCTTCGTCACCGAGACCCCGCGCCAGGCGGGCCGGTTCGACGCGGCGGGCGCGCTGACCGGAACGGCCGGGATGACCTCGCTGGTGTACGCGTTCATCCGGGTCTCGGAGCAGGGCTGGAGCGACGGCCAGGCGCTGCTCGGCTTCGGCGCGGCGGCCGCGCTGCTCGCCGGGTTCGTCGTGATCGAGGCCCGCGCCGGACAACCGATCATGCCGCTGCGCCTGTTCGCCGACCGGGACCGGGCCGGCGGCTACGTGAGCATCATGCTGCTGCCCGCGGGGCTGTTCGGCGCGTTCTACTTCCTCACCCTGATCGGCCAGCAGGTCCTGGGCTTCAGCCCGTTGCGCGCGGGGCTCGCCTTCCTGCCGCTGACACTGGTGATGTTCACGATCGTGCGCCTCGTGCCCCGGCTCCTGGCCCGGTTCGGCGTCAGGCCGGTGCTGCTCACCGGCATGACGCTGATCACCGTGGCGAGCGTGTGGCTGTGGTGGCTGCGACCCGACGACGGCTACGTGACCGGTCTGCTCGGCCCTCTGCTGCTGATGGGGCTGGGCGTCGGCCTCAGCTTCATGCCGCTGAACGCGACGATCCTCGCCCGCATCGAACCCCGGGAAGCGGGCGCCGCCTCCGGCCTGCTCCAGACCCTCCAGTGGCTCGGCGGTACCCTCGGACTCTCCGTCCTGGTCACGGTGTTCGGCACGGCGACCCGGCACGCCACGGGCTCCCCGGCCGCCCTCCTCACCCACGGGGCGTCCCGCGCCTTCGGCACCGGAGCACTGATCGCGCTGGCCGCGCTGCTGGTGGCGGCGTTCACGATCAGGGGGCGGCGCGCGGATGCCTGAGGTACATGCCTGGGACTCGCGCTGCAGCCCCTGAGGGCACGGGCACCGAGAAGGGTGTGGCCCGCACCCCCCGTAGAAGTGCGGGCCACGCTTCAGGGGCTCAGGCAGCCCAGGGCCAGTCGGCGTTGCGGGCCCCTTCGAGCAGCGGCACCATCCGGAAAGCCGCGTCCGAGAGGCCCCCGAACGTGTGCCGGTTCGCCTTGCCCGACGGGCCGTGGCCCGCCCGGTAGCCGGCGAGGTTCCAGGTGTAGACCGGCACGTGCGCCGGGACCTGCTCGGTCGGGTCGCCGTAGTGGTTGAAGGCGTACTGCTCGTCGGTGACAATCAGCACCCGGTCCTGCCCCCGGTAGTGGGCGCGGACCGCGCTGGTGGTGTCGGTGCCGCCCAGGTCGCGGAAGCGGTCGAGGATCTTCAGCACCGACTCGCCCTCGCGGAGATCCAGGCGCCGGCTCGTGGTGCCGAACTCGACGAGGTCCGCGTCCGCCGCCCGCAGCGCGAGCGCCGTGCCGAAGATCGCCGCCGCGTCGGCCCGGTTGAGCTCCGAGCGGTCCGACAGGGGCGCCCACATCGAGCCGGAGCGGTCGACGAGGACCAGGGTGCGGCCGGGCAGCGCCGGCACGTTGGCCAGCGAGTGGCCCAGCGCCTGCTCCAGCGGGTACGACCAGCGCAGCGAGGGCGCGTGCCGGTACGCCGCCAGGTACCGGAAGGGGAACTGCCGCGAGCGCTCGACCTCGGCCGGGTCGCTGATCTTCGCCGCGACCCGGGCCGCGACCTCGTCCGAGACGCCGGCCTGGTCGAAGTTGCGCAGGTTGCGGACCAGTGCCATGGCGCCCATGGACGGGATCACGGCCTCCCAGGCCGCCTTGTCCATCGGACCCTGGAGCCAGCCGGCCAGCGCCTCCCAGGTCATCCCGGCCGCCGCGAGCCGCTCGGCACCGCCCTCGGACGTCACCACCGCGCGCCGCCGCTGCACCGGCAGCGCCATCAGCTCGCGGTGCGCGGTCAGGACACGGTTCGACGCGGGCGGCACGGCGGTGTCGGGGTTGTGCCGGCGGTCGAGGGCGTACTGGAACAGCTCGCCCTGCCACGGCTTGTCCGGGTCGGGCGCCGCGTGCACCAGGTTGAGGATGTCGCCGAAGCGGTAGCCCTTGGACGCGGTGTCGTACTTCAGCAGCGACTTGCCGCTGTAGAGGCGGCGTACGGCGTCGGCGACCCCGCGCTTGACGGGCTTGGGGATGCTGCGGCCGTAGGTCGCGGTCCAGTAGCCGAGCAGCTCGCCGGGCTCGTCGGGCCGCCGGAGCACGGAGGCCACGACCTGGCGGTTCGAGGGACCGTCGGTGGCACCCGCCGTCAGGCGTGCGTGTACGTACTCGGCGGCGCCCACGATCGAGGCGGTCCGCATGCCGCCCTCGCCCCGCAGCCAGCCGAGCAGGCCGGCCGTCCACGTGGGATCCTCGACGGCGAGCTGCCGTACGAGCTTCGCGAAGCGGTCGTCGCGGTCACCGCCGGTCTCGTAGAAGGCCCGCTGCGAGACGAAGTTGGCGACCGCGAGCAGGAAGAGCTCGGAGCGCGCGTCGCGCTCACGGCCGCGGCCGCCCTCGAAGGTGCGCAGCACCCGCCCCGTCGAGGTGACCCACGAAGTGGGCTGCGCGCGGGCGGACTTGCGGTTGAATCGCGCCATGGTGAATTCCCCCGAATTCATTGGAGTTTCGGAGGGAGGCGCAGCAAAAGGAGGGTGCCCGAGATCAGGAGTCGGCGACGGGACTTATCATCTGGCGCGTCTTCCGTTTCCGCCACACCGACCCTGAGTCGATGACGGGATTCGAACCCGCATCCCTGTTCCCTGGGACCAGATCCCTGAAGTATCCGCTGCCTGCGCACCGGGCACCCACCATGAGCTGCGCCCCCCGAGATCGTGTTCGCACCGGGAGGTGCATGAAGTTTTGGGTGTCCAGAGATCGAAGTCGGCGGAACCGACGTAGGTGCTCTAACCCCTGAGCTACACCGGCCTGTTGTGCCGGCGGCGGGACTCGAACCCGCGGCCGCCCCATTATGAGTGGAAGTAGGTCCTGCCTTCGCACCTGGACGTGCATCACTCTAGGAGGCGGCCCGCGGGACGGGCGAGCGAATTAATTCCCGTGCGTGTTTTACCGCTTCTGGCGCTTCCAGGGGCCCGTGATGGCCAGCATGATGCCGGGCGTCTGGATGTTGGCGAACAGGGTGCTGCCGTCGGGTGAGAAGGTGACGCCGGTGAACTCGCTGTATTCCGGCTCCTCGGCGGTTCCGATGTTCAGCTCGTTGCGGGCGATGGGGTACGTGCGTCCGCTGTCGGTGGCGCCGAACAGGTGCTGGACGCCCTCGCCGTCCTCGGCGATGACCAGGCCTCCGTAGGGGGAGACGGTGATGTTGTCCGGGCCGTCGAAGGCGCCGTCCTCGGCCGGGTCGGGGTTCACGCCGAGCAGGACCTTCAGGGTCAGCGTGCGCCGCTTGGGGTCGTAGAACCAGACCTGGCCGTCGTGCTGGACGGGGCTCTCCTCACGGGCGTACGAGGAGACGATGTACGCGCCGCCGTCGCCCCACCACATGCCTTCCAGCTTGCGGGCGCGGGTGATCTGCCCGTCGGTGAACTGCTTGCGGACGGAGGTGGTCCTGGCGTCACGGTCGGGGACGTCGACCCAGTCGACGCCGTAGACCGTGCCGGTCTTCGTGGCGCGGGAGAGGTCGTCGACGAACTTGCCGCCGGAGTCGAAGCACTTGAACGCCTGGAACGCACCGGCGTCGTCGGCGAGGGTGCGCAGTTTGCCGCGGCCGTGGTGGAAGCCCGCCGGCGGGGTCCAGCGGTAGAGCAGGCCGTTGGGGCCGGCCGCGTCCTCCGTGAGGTACAGGTGGCCGCGCCCCGGGTCGACGACGACGGCCTCGTGGGCGTAGCGGCCGAGGGCCTTGATCGGCTTGGGGTCGCGGTTGGCACGGCGGTCCTCGGGGTCGACCTCGAAGACGTATCCGTGGTCCTTGGTCATGCCGTTCTGGCCGGCCTTGTCCTCGGTCTCCTCGCAGGTCAGCCAGGTGCCCCACGGGGTGTTGCCGCCCGCGCAGTTGGTGGAGGTGCCGGCGATGCCGACCCACTCGGCGACGTGGTCGCGGCGGACCTCGACGACCGTGCAGCCACCGGAGGCGGCGGGGTCGTAGACCAGACCCTCGGTGAGCGGCACCGGGTACTTCCAGTTGGCGCGGGGGCCCTTCAGCTCGTGGTTGTTGACCAGGAGCGTGGCGCCGCGCGGGCCGTGGAAGGTCGAGGTGCCGTCGTGGTTGGACGGGGTGAACTCACCCGACTCCAGCTTGGTCCTGCCGCTGTAGGTGATGACGCGGTACTCGAAGCCGGCGGGCAGCGCAAGGATGCCGTCGGGGTCGGGGAGCAGCGGCCCGTAGCCGACCGATCCGTGCCCGCCGTGCGCTTCCGCGTCCGCGCCGTCGGTCTCCGTGGACGCGAGGGCGTTCGGCGCGGTGGCGAGGGCGCCGACGCTGCCCGCCAGCGCGACTCCGGCACCGGTGATCGCGGATTTCCTGGCGAAGTCCCTGCGGGTGAGCGACATGGTGTCTCCCGTGATGGTGTGCGTGCCGTGGAGGGTGGCGGACCTCGGGTCGGCGAAACAGTCCCGCCCGCCCCTGAACGGCGGTTGAACACCGGGCGACTTCACCGGACCCACTTCCATGAATCCGTAATTACTCCCTCACGGGCGCCAAAAGTCCCGCCGACTTCCGGCCGTTGCCCAGGACTTCGCAGCCCCCGGGTCACACCGGGCTCAAGTTCCCTGCTGGGACCTCGCCTTGAACGCCGCCTTCCGGGCCTCCTTCGCTATCCGCTTGTCCGGGTGCAGGCGGCCCATGGCCTCCAGGACGTCCGCGGTGGCCGGGTGGTCCACTCGCCAGGCCGCCGCGAAGAAGCTGCTGTGCTGGCGGGCGAGGCCCTCGACGAGGGCTTGCAGTTCCTCGGAGTTGCCTTCGGCCTGGAGCTGGGCGGCGACCGTGTCGATGGTCAGCCAGAAGACCATCCGCTCGGACGGCGGCGGCACGTCGGCCGCGCCGCGCTCGCTCAGCCACACCCGGGCCAGTCCGCCGAGTTCCGCGTCGTCGAGCACGTCGCGCAGCGCCGGTTCGGCCTGCGGGCCGACCAGGGACAGCGCCTGCTGGCAGCGCAGCCTGCGCAGGGGCGCGCCGGGGTCCGAGCCCCGCGCGGCGGCGAGCAGTTCGGTCGCGGCGTCGAGCGGTTCCCGGCGGGTGAGCCACTGCTCGGTCTCGGCCTGGGCGGCGGCCGGCGGATAGGCGGACGTGCCGTCGAGCAGTACGTCCGCGCCCTTGTCGGCGAGGTCACCGACGGCGGGTGCCTCCAGCCCGCCCTCCAGCAGGCGGGCCCGCAGCCCGTAGACGCCGAGCGGGGTCAGCCGGACCATGCCGTAGCGGGTGACGTCGGTGTCGTCGACCGGCCCGGTGGCGTCCTCGGCGGCGCCGCCGGTGCCGTCGGGGTCCGCCATCAGCGCCTCGTCGACCGGCTGGTACTCCACGAGCCCGATCGGCTCCAGCACCCGGAACTGGTCGTCGAGCCGCATCATCGCGTCGGAGACCTGCTCGAGTATGTCGTTGGTGGGCTCGCCCATGTCACCGGGCACGATCACCGAGGCGGCCAGCGCGGGCAGCGGGACGGCCGCGTCGCCGGGGCCGTTCTCGCTGACGGTGAGCAGGTACAGGTTCCTGAGGACCCCGTCGAGGAACGCGGCCTCCGCCTCGGGGTCCCAGTCGAGTGACGAGAAATCGACCTCGCCGCCGGCCTCCATCGCCTCGGCCAGGTCGTCGAGGTCGGGCACGCTCGCGTCGGCGGCCACGGTCTCCAGTGCGGTCAGCCACACCGCGAGGACATCCTGCGGGGACCCGCCGGTCAGCCGTGCCAGCTCCTGCCCCGTGGCGACGGTGCCGGCCTCCTCGTCGAGGATCTCGACCAGACCGGTGTCCACGGCGACCCGCCAGGCCTCGCTCGCGAGGGCGGCCGCGTCGTCCCCGCTCAGCGAGAGCACCTCGGCGGCGGCCGGGAGCTGCTCGTCGACGAGCCCCCCGCCGGCGTCCACGCGGGTGCCGGGTCCGGCCCAGCGGGCGAGCCGGGCGGCCCGGGAGAGCAACGGCGTGGACAGCGCGTCACGCGCCAGCTCCGCTTCGGGGTGCAGCCTGACCGGCGGCAGGGGGGAGCTGTCTGACATCGGACTCCTCGCGGTTGTCAGGGGTTCAACCGCTCAGCCTAGACGGATTTGGCCCCATGCCGCCCGGTTCATCTCCCCGTCGACGGGCGTACATGGCCGAAACCTTGACAACTGGCCTGGCCAGGCAGGAGATTGACGCGCGTAGAAACGGGGGGACAACTGTTCACTCACTTGTTTCACGCGGCTCTACGCGTGTCACGTCGTTCCACTCAGGGCACGCTGTCCCACCCTCGTCCCGGCGCTCACGTACGTCCCCGGAGGGATCCCTTGCCGAGCAGGTCTTCCGCGCGCCTCGCCGCGCTCACCGTCGCCGCTGTCTGTGGCGCGGCGTCCACCGTCGCCCTCACCTCCCCCGCGCTCGCCGACTCCGTGCGCATCCACGACGTCCAGGGCTCCACCCGCATATCGCCGTACGCCGGCCAGAAGGTGACGGACGTACCCGGCATCGTCACGGCCACCCGCACCTATGGCTCCTCCAGAGGCTTCTGGATCCAGGACCCGACCCCGGACGACAACCCGGCGACCAGCGAGGGCGTGTTCGTCTTCACCAGCTCCGCCCCGAAGGTCGCCGTCGGCGACTCGGTCACGGTCACCGGCACGGTCTCGGAGTACGTGCCCGGCGGCACCTCGACCGGCAACCAGTCGCTGACCGAGATCACGAAGCCGACGGTCACCACCGTCTCCACGGGCAACGCGGTCCCGGCCCCGACGGTGATCGACGCGAAGTCGGTGCCGGACCGGTACGCCCCGGCCGGCGACACCGCCGCGAACGGTTCGGTCAACGGCCTGACCCTGGACCCGGCGAAGTACGCCCTGGACCACTACGAGTCCCTGGAGGGCATGAACGTCCAGGTCGCCGACGCCCGCGTGGTGACCGCCACCGACCCCTACAGCGAGCTGTGGGTCACCGTGAAGCCGCACGAGCACCGCAGCCTCCGCGGCGGCACGATCTACGGCTCCTACACCTCGCAGAACACCGGCCGCATCCAGATCCAGTCGCTGGGCTCGACCGCCGACTTCCCGAAGGCGAACGTCGGTGACACCCTCACCGGCACCACCAGCGGCCCGCTGGACTACAACCAGTTCGGCGGCTACACCCTCGTCGCCGGGCAGCTCGGCACCCTCAAGAGCGGCGGCCTGGAGCGGGAGACCACCCGCAAGCAGTCCCACGGCGAGCTGGCGGTGGCCACGTACAACGTCGAGAACCTCGACCCGTCCGACGCCACCTTCGACAAGCACGCCTCCGCGATCGTGAACAACCTCCAGTCGCCGGACATCGTGTCCCTGGAGGAGATCCAGGACAACAACGGCGCGAAGGACGACGGCACGGTCGCCGCCGACGTGACGGTGAACAAGCTGATCGACGCGATCGTCGCGGCGGGCGGCCCGAAGTACGACTGGCGCTCGATCGACCCGGTCAACGACCAGGACGGCGGCGAGCCCGGCGGCAACATCCGCCAGGTGTTCCTCTTCAACCCGGAGCGGGTCTCCTTCACCGACCGCGCGGGCGGCGACTCCACCACCGCGGTGGGTGTCACCAAGGTGCACGGCAAGGCGCAGCTGACGGCCTCCCCGGGCCGGATCGCCCCCGCCGACGCGGCCTGGCACTCCAGCCGCAAGCCGCTGGCCGGCGAGTTCGTCTTCCGCGGCAAGACGGTGTTCGTGATCGCCAACCACCTCAACTCCAAGGGCGGCGACCAGGGCCTGACCGCGCAGTACCAGCCGCCGGTGCGCAGCTCGGAGGTCCAGCGGCACGCCCAGGCGACGCTGGTCAACGCGTTCGTCAAGAACATCCTCGACGTTCAGAAGAACGCGGAGGTCATCGCGCTCGGCGACATGAACGACTTCGAGTTCTCCGGTACCGCCAAGATCCTCGAAGGTGACGGCGCGCTGTGGTCGGCGATCAAGTCGCTGCCGACGAAGGAGCGCTACACCTACGACTACCAGGGCAACCAGCAGGTGCTGGACCAGATCCTGGTGAGCCCCTCGATCCGGCGCGGCTGCGACTTCGACTACGACAGCGTGCACATCAACTCGGAGTTCAACGACCAGATCAGCGACCACGACCCGCAGGTGCTGCGGTTCCGTCCGTAGCGGCCACGGGCCGGACGACGCGGGGGCCGCGGGATCGTGGGATCCCGCGGCCACCGCGGCCGTGGCGCCCGCTCAGCGGTGGGTGCGGCGCACGCTCCACCAGATGCCCGCCGCGAGGAGCGCCGCGCCCGCCGCGCCGACGATCATCGTCGGCACCGGGTGCCGCGCACCCGCCTGGACGAAGGAGCGTGCCTGGCGCGGCACGCGCTGCTCGACGGCGTGCCCGGCGTGCGTCGCCCTGTCCTGCGCGAGGTGTCCGGCGTGCCCAGCCCGTTCCTGAACCGTATGGCCCGCCCGGAGCGCCCGCTCCTGCACCGTGTGTCCGGCCTTGGCCGCCCGTTCCTGCACGGTGTGCCCGGCCTGCGCGGCACTGCTGCGCAGCTGTACGGTCATCGCGCCCGCCTTGTCCCTGAGGTCGGCGGCGCGGGCCCGGGCGCGGCCCTTCACGTCCGCCCTGGCGGCCAGCTCCTCCACGGTGCTGCCGAGCTGGCTCCTGGTGTGCTTGATCTGCTGCCGCAGCTCGTCGGGGCCTTTCGCGCCGCCCCCGCCGGGTCCGCTCCTGTTCGTCATCGGTGCGCCCTTTCCCTGATCTCCTCGACGTCCGCCTTGACGCTGCCGAGCGTCTCCTCGGGTGTGGGCGGTGCGGCGCGCCGCAGCTGGGCGCGGCCGGTCGCGGCGAGCACCGCGGCGACGGCGAAGAGCACCGCCGTGACGATGAGCGCCGCGGCCCACACGGGCAGCGTCAGCGAGAGGGCGGCGGCGGCCGCTGCGGCGAGGCCCAGGAAACCGGCGTAGGCGACGGCGCCCGCCGCGCCCAGCAGTCCGCCGCCGCGCCCGGCCCGCCGCCCCTTCTGCGCCAACTCCTCTTTGGCGAGGGCCACTTCCTGCCGCGCGAGCTGCGAGAGCTGTTCAGTGGCCCGGCTGACGAGTTCGCCCACGGAAGGGTGCTCATCGGTGGTGGGCCGCACGTTCATGGTCCCGGTCACGGCGCTCCGCCTCCTCTCGGTCCGGAACATCCGAGTACCCCGGCCGGCGGCCGTTAAGGGGGCGGCCCACCGCCCGCCCCGCGCTCGCCGAGGCGGGCCAGCTGGGTCTGGAACCAGTCGAGGCGGGCCTGCAACAGGGCGGCCTCCGCGACGAGTTCGGGCACGCCGAGCCCCTCGGGTCCGGGTGGGCCGTCGCCCGCGGCCGGGGCGGTCCCGCCCGCGACCACCCGCAGCCGGTCCCCGGCCAGCCGGGCGAAGGAGGCGAGCGAGACGGACGTACGGCCGCGCAGGCACAGCGGGCAGGAGGCGGTCAGGGCCCGCCACCCGGGCCTGCCCCAGCCCGCGTCGGCGAGGGCCGCCGGGGGCGCGCCGCAGGCGCAGGGGCCGACGGTGGCCGTCCGCACCCGTTGCCGGGCGTAGCGGAAGCCGCGCTCGAAGCGGATGTAGACGCCGAGGACGGAGACCTCCAGCAGGACCGCCGTCCGGTGCTCGGTGGTGGTGAGCAGCGCCTCCGCGGCCGTACGGTCGTGCACACAGTGGAAGCCGCAGTCGCACAGCCGTGCGGGCGGGCGGTGCCGGCGCCCGTAGACGCAGGACGCGTCGTCCAGGACGGCGTACGGCAGCGCGCCGCCGAGCGACACACCGGTGAACCCGGCCCGGGTGCCGTCCTGGGACAGCACCGGGTGGGCGATCTTGTATCCGGTCGGCGGCTCCGTCGGGCGTTCCGTGGGGAGCCGCAGTCTCATCGGGCGGCCGGGACCTCTTCGGGCACGGAGTCCTGCGGTTCGCGGATCTCCTCGGTGAGGTCGAGTTCTTCCTCGTGGACGACCGGCTGCTCCTCAGCGACTCCGGTGGCCAGTGCCTTGCCGAGCTTCATGGTGCCTCCCATGACTGCCGTGGGTACCGTCCTGGCCATAGTGACCCATGAAGGGCCGAGTTGGACACAGGGCAGAGCCGCGCACCTGACCCCACGTCGCAGCAACACTTAGCAATACATGGTAGAAGAATTAAGTGGAGCTTCATCTTCGTCGTGCCGAGACTACTCCCATGACGACCGCCATGACGACCGCCCCGCACCCTTCTCCGTACCCCTCCCCCCGCCCGTTCGGCCGCACGCTCTGCGCGATGATCACCCCCTTCACCGAGGCCGGCGCGCTCGACCTTGACGGCGCGGGGCGTCTGGCCGAGCGGCTGGTGGCGGAGGGCTGCGACGGCCTGGTCCTCAACGGCACGACGGGCGAGTCGCCGACCACGAGCGACACCGAGAAGGCACACCTGATCAGGGCCGTGCGGGAGGCGGTCGGCGAGCGGGTACCGATCGTGGCGGGCGTGGGCACCTCCGACACCCCGCACACCGTGGAGCTGGCCCTGGCGGCCGAGAAGGCGGGGGCGGACGGCGTGCTGGTGGTGACGCCGTACTACAGCCGGCCGCCGCAGGACGCGCTGGAGGCCCACTTCCGCCAGGTCGCCGACGCCGGCGGACTGCCGGTGATGTTGTACGACATCCCGGGCCGTACCGGCACCCGCATCGAGCCCGAGACGATGATCCGGCTCGCGGACCACCCCAGGATCGTGGCGGTCAAGGACTGCTCTTACGACTTCCTCGGCACGCAGAAGGTACTGGCCCGCACCGGCCTGGCCTACTACGCGGGCTGCGACGAGCACATCCTCGCCCTGTACGCGGTGGGTGCCGCGGGCTGTGTCAGCACGGTGGCGAACGTCGTCCCGCGCCGGATCGCCGAGATCCTGGACGCGTTCGAGGCGGGCGACACCCCCGTGTCCGCCCGCCTCCAGCAACGCGCCACGCCCCTCATGGAGCTGATGACGGCGTCCGGTCTGCCCGGCACGGTCACCGCCAAGGGCCTGCTGGACGCGCTGGGCCTGCCCGCGGGCCCTGTCCGCTCACCGCTGCTGCCCGCCGGCCGCGAGGCGGTCGACAGGCTGCTGGCGGCGTACGAGGAGCTCACGGCCGCCTGATCAGCGGCGGACGAAGAGGGGCTGCCACTCCTCTCGGTCGAAGTACTTGTTCGGGTCCTTGGCACCACTGAGCGGCACGACCTTGTCACTGCCGATCGTGACCAGCACGAGCTGCGGCCGGTAGTCCTCCTTCAGGCTCGTGACCCGCTCCCAGGCGATGAGCCGCTTGTCGTCCACCCAGGCGAGCAGACTGTCGCCGCGGACCTTGGTGATCTCCTTGCCCGTACGGGGATCACGGAGCGAGGAGTAAGACTTCCCGGGGTTGCCGGAGACCTCCTTCGTCAGGCCCCAGGCGGCGAGCCTGCCGTTCGGGGACAGCCGCGCGGGGACGTCCGCGCGCAGGTACCCCTCGGCCGCGGGCGCGGCGACCTTGTTGCCCTTGAGGTCGTAGAACTGCTGCAGACCGTCCTTACCGCCGACGAACGGCGTGTACACCCGGGCGCCGTCCCGGCTGAACGAGAAGTCCTGGCGGGCGTTGTCATCGCGTCCGTGTGCGACCGGGCTCCAGGAGCGCCGGCCGGAGACCACGTCGAGGACATAGAAGCCGGACCGGCTCGACTCGCCGAACCTCGCCGCCCAGATCCATTTGTCCTCGCCGTCGGCTCCGTGCAGTTTCTCCTTGACCCGCAGGTCGGGGTTCTCGCCGTACGCCGTCGCGACGAGCCTGGTGCCGTCGGCGGAGAACGCGAGCCCGCCGACCCCGTGCCCGACCGGGATCCACCGTTCGACCTTCCCCGTCGCGAGGTCGAGCAGCCCGATCCGGTGGGCGGGCAGGTTCCGCTCCAGCACGGCGGCGGTCCGCAGGCCCGGGGCGACGGCGACGAAGGACCAGCGCGTGTCCTTCTCGTACTTCCCGGTCTTCTGGTCGAGCAGCCAGTAGGTGCGTTCGTAGACGGCCCGCTGCTTCGTCTGCGGGTGGGGCTCCGCCGTGTAGTAGGCGGCCAGCAGCGTGTCCCCGGCCCCGATCAGGTCGCGCGGCGGCGACTGGTCCGGGTGGGCGTGGACGCCGCCCTGGTTCAGGACTTGCGCGGGACGTACGTCGTCCTTGCCGTGGTGCAGCAGTGGCACCCCCACGGCGATGGCGACCACGGCGGCCGCGGTGGCGGCGACGGACGCGAGCCTGCGGGTACGGCGGCGCCTGCGCAAGGTCAGCACCCGGTCGGCGAACCGGGGCCCCTCCGCGGGCTCTTCGGCGGCCAGCTCCCGCAGGGTGTCACGCACCAGTTCCTCGACGTTCACGGGCGTACCTCCACGGGCGAGTAGTCACGGGAGCGCGGCTGCGGCCCCTTGTCGGCCGGGCCGAGCCCGGCCAGCTCCGGCGCGAGGGCGCGCAGCCGGGCCAGGGAACGGTGGGTGGTGGACCGTACGGTGCCCACCGAGCAGCCCAGGATCCGGGCCACGTCACCCTCGGGCAGGTCCTCGAAGTAGCGCAGCACCAGCACGGTGCGCTGCCGGTCGGTGAGCCGGGCCAGCGCCCCGCGCATCAGCAGCCGCAACTCGGCGGCGGACGAGCTGTCGGTGCCCGCCGGCGCCTCGGGCGGCTCGGCGACGCTGAACTCCCGCCGTCTCCACTTCAGCCGCCAGCGGCTGATCTGCTGCCGGTACAGGATCTGCCGCACATAGGCCTCGGGCTCGTCGATCCGCCGCCACCGTCCCGCCACCTTGACCAGCGCGTTCTGCAACAGGTCCTCGGCGGCGTGCCGGTCCCCGCCGGTCAGCAGGACGGCCGTCTTCAGCAGCGCGGACGACCGGTTCGCCACGAAGTCCCGGAAGCTGTCCTGCGCTTCGGCATCCATCGTCACCTTCTCTTTCCCCCGGGGCGGACGCCGTGCCCGGCCCCTGTACCCCTTGTGACGCGGCCGGCCGCCCGCCGCTATGCCTGAGCACCGCGAGGAAAGTCCCGCCGGTCCGCGGCGCCCGGTGCCGTACGTTGTCCCCGTGAGCCGCCCTCTGCTGTACCTGGACGTCGACGGCCCCCTCAACCCGTACGCGGCACAGCCCGAGCGGCGCCCCGAGGGCTACACGACGATCCGGGTGGCCCTGCGCCCCGGCCGCGCCCTGCGGGTCTGGCTGAACCCGGCCCACGGCCCGGCGCTCCTGGACCTCGGCTACGACCTGTGCTGGGCGACCACGTGGATGGACGCCGCCAACCGCTGGATCGGCCCGGTCGTCGGCCTGCCCGAGCTGCCGTACGTCGACTTCGGCGCGGGCCTGTTCGCGATGCGGCCCGACGGCGTCCACTGGAAGACCGAGGCCATCGTGGCCCACGCCGCCGACCGCCCCTTCGCCTGGGTGGACGACGAACAGACCCCGGCCGACACGGCGTACGTGCGGACCCACCATGCCGGGCCGGCACTGCTCCACCACGTCGATCCGAGGATCGGGCTGCGCGAGGAGGACTTCACGATCCTGGCGGACTTCGCGGCGGGTCAGTGAGTACGAAAGCGCCCTTCCGGGCCGTCTCGGGGCCGGAAGGGCGCTCGGAGCCGCCGGTGATCAGTTGTGGCTGTGCAGGATCTCGTTCAGGCCGCCCCACACCGCGTTGTTCGGGCGGGCCTCGACCGTGCCGGTGACCGAGTTGCGGCGGAAGAGGATGTTGGAGGCGCCGGAGAGCTCGCGGGCCTTCACGATCTGTCCGTCGGGCATGGTGATCCGGGTGCCGGCGGTGACGTAGAGGCCGGCCTCGACCACGCACTCGTCGCCGAGGGCGATGCCGACGCCCGCCTCGGCGCCGATCAGGCAGCGCTCGCCGATGGTGATGCGGACGTTGCCGCCGCCGGAGAGCGTGCCCATGGTGGAGGCGCCGCCGCCGATGTCCGAGCCGTCGCCGACCACGACGCCCGCGGAGATACGGCCCTCGACCATGGAGGTGCCGAGGGTGCCCGCGTTGAAGTTGACGAAGCCCTCGTGCATGACCGTGGTGCCCTCGGCGAGGTGGGCGCCCAGGCGGACGCGGTCGGCGTCGGCGATGCGGACGCCCTTGGGGGCGACGTAGTCCGTCATGCGGGGGAACTTGTCGATCGAGGTGACCTGGAGGTGCAGGCCCTCGGCGCGGGCGTTGAGCCGCACCTTCTCGACGTCGTCCACGGCGACCGGGCCGAGCGAGGTCCAGGCGACGTTGGCGAGGTGGGCGAAGATGCCGTCCAGGCTCTGGCCGTGCGGCTTGACCAGGCGGTGGGAGAGCAGGTGCAGGCGCAGGTAGACGTCGTGCGTGTCGATCGGCTTGTCGTCGAGCGAGGCGATGACCGTGCGGACCGCGACCACCTCGACGCCCCGGCGGGCGTCCGGGCCGATCGCCGCGGTCGCGCCGCCGCCGAGCAGCTGCGCGGCCTGCTCGGCGGTCAGCCGCTCGGTGCCGGAGGGGCCGGGCTCCTCCGAGAGCTCCGGCGCGGGGAACCAGGTGTCGAGGACGGTCCCGTCGGCGGCGATCGTGGCGAGGCCCGCGGCGACGGCACCGGTGGTGCGTGCGTTCTTGTCGGTCATAAGGGAAACCTAACGTGGCCTGGGCCGCTTGGGCGAACCGCGTCTCACGTGCCGAGCCGCGGGATACCGGCCCGCGCCACACGGTCGCCCCGTCGATCAGCCGCGCCGGCGCGTCCCGCGCGTACTCCTCGTCGTACTCCGCTCCCGTGAGCAGCACCTGGAGGCTGCTTTCGTCCATCAGCACGAGGAGTGCCCTCGCCGTCACCGGACCAGCGCGCACCACCAGCCGCCGGGCCGTCTCGTCGGTCCACTCCGCGGCGACGGGACGCAGGGCGGGGCGGCGCAGGGCCGCCGGTTTCAGCTCGTACTCCAGCTCCACGCCCGGCCGGTCCCCGCCCAGCCAGTCCCCGAGGACCCGCGCGAGCCGCGCCGCGAGGTCGCCGCCGGGGCCGTCGTCGAGCGTCGCGAAGTGGTACGTCGTGGAGCCCAGCGGGAGGTCCGCGGCGACCGGGCGGTGGCTCAGACCCGCGATGTTCGCGGCGATGGTCGCGGTGCCCACACAGGCCCGGACGGCGTACGCCGTTCCGATGGAACGGAAACGGCTTTCCCGTCAGCCCGTGGTCCAGCGGGCGCGCTGCCCGCCCACCGTGCCGGCCTCGTCGTGAGCCGGGACCGGGAGGGCGCGGAGAAGGAAATGTGAAGTCCCACGCGGAACATGAGGTGGTTTCAATTTCATGGAAACCGCTCGCTCAAACATCTCCCGACGCCCCGTCGGCTCCACTAGTGTTTCACCGCTCACATACCTCACCCTCACACCCCCGGCCGCCGCCCCGCGCGCCGCTGGAGGAAATCAGCGCATGCAAGACACCACGCCCCAGCCCCCTCGGAACGAGCCTTGGGAGAACGGCTGGGCCCCCGATACGTCCCGGGCTCCCGGAACGCGAAGACTCTGGCTGGCCGGCGGGCTGGCCGCCGCGACGATCGCCGCCTGTCTGACGGCGATAGCCGTGAACCACAACGCTCCTGACAGGTCGTCGCCCCAGGCGAAGTCGGCGGGCCCCACCGACGGCGGTCCCGGCCTGCTCTCCTTCGCCTCGCCCTCGGCGAGCACCAAGGCCGCGCCCGGAACGAAGAGCCTTCCGTCGTCGGCCACGCCCACCGCCACGGGCTCGACCGCGTCCCCGGACGACGGCAAGGACGGGTCCAAGGCATCCGCCGAGCCGTCCAAGTCCTCGGGCTCGTCGGACTCGTCCGGAAAGGGCTCGGACGGAAAGGGCTCGGACGGCGGTTCGCACGGCTCGAAGACCTCGTCCGCATGGAAGTCGGTCCGGTCGGTCAACTATCCGAACCGCTACTGGCACGTCAGCGGCGGCTACGTGAAGCTCGATCCCGTCGGCTCCGCCTCCGCGCGCCGCGACGCCACCTTCAAGGTGGTCGAGGGCCTGGCCAACGGCTCCTGCTACTCCTTCGCCACGGCCGACGGCACCTATCTGCGGCACCGCAGCTTCGTACTGCGCTCCGAGCGCGACGACGGCTCGTCCCTGTTCAAGCAGGACGCCACCTTCTGCCCGCGGACGTCCATGTACTCGGGCTCGGTGATGCTGGAGTCGGTGAACTACCCCGGCCGCTTCCTGCGTCACCAGAACTTCCAGCTCAAGCTGGACTCGTACCAGAACAGCAACCTGTACTGGGCGGACTCGGCGTTCCAGCTGGTCGACGGCCTCGCCTGAACACCCTGACCGGCCCGAACACACGGAAGCGGCGGCACCCCTCGGGTGCCGCCGCTTCACGCGTGCAGGAGGTCTCAGACGTTGAAGCCGAGCGCCCGCAGCTGCTCACGCCCGTCGTCCGTGATCTTGTCGGGGCCCCACGGCGGCATCCAGACCCAGTTGATGCGCAGTTCGTTGACCAGGCCGTCCGTGGCGGACTTGGCCTGGTCCTCGATGACGTCGGTCAGCGGGCAGGCCGCCGAGGTCAGGGTCATGTCGACGGTCGCGATGTTGGCGTCGTCGACGTGGATGCCGTAGATCAGGCCGAGGTTGACGACGTCGATGCCCAGCTCGGGGTCGACTACGTCCATCAGGGCCTCGCGGAGCTCCTCCTCCGAGGCGGGCTTGATCTCAACGGTGTCGCTCATGCCGTCTTCCTTTCGGCGTCGGCTCCGCCCAGGGCCTGAGCCGTCGCGTCCTTCCACGCCATCCAGCTCAGGAGGGCGCACTTGACCCGGGCGGGGTACTTGGAGACACCGGCGAACGCGACCGCGTCCTCCAGGACCTCTTCCATCGTGTCGTCGGGCTCGATCTTGCCCTTGGACTGCATCAGCTCCAGGAAGGTCTCCTGGATCTTCCGCGCGTCCGCCAGGTCCTTGCCGACCAGCAGATCGTTCAGCACGGAGGCGGAGGCCTGGCTGATGGAGCAGCCCTGGCCCTCGTACGAGACGTCCTCGATCTTCATGCCGTCGTACTTCACTCGGAGGGTGATCTCGTCGCCGCAGGTCGGGTTCACGTGGTGCACCTCGGCGTCGCCATCCCGCAAGCCCCGCCCGTGCGGGTGCTTGTAGTGGTCCAGGATGACTTCCTGGTACATCGAGTCCAGCTTCACGGTTTCAGCTCACGCCCTTCAGCCGAAGAAGTTCCGAACGTGCTCCAGCCCCTCGACCAGTGCGTCGATCTCGGTCGGCGTGGAGTACAGATAGAACGACGCTCGCGTGGTCGCGGGAATTCCGTACCGCAGGCAGACGGGTCGCGCGCAGTGGTGGCCGACGCGGACCGCGATGCCCTGCTCGTCGAGGACCTGGCCCACGTCGTGCGGGTGGATGTCGCCCAGGGTGAAGGAGATCGCGGCCCCGCGGTCCTCGGCCGTGGTCGGGCCGATGATCCTCAGGTCCGGGACCTCGCTCAGCCGCCGCACGGCGTACTCGGTGAGCGCGTGCTCATGGGCGAGGATCTTGTCCATGCCGATCGACGACAGGTAGTCGATCGCGGCGCCCAGACCGACCGCCTGGGCGATCGGCGGGGTGCCCGCCTCGAACTTGTGCGGTGCCGGGGCGTACGTCGAGGAGTGCATCGACACCGTCTCGATCATCTCGCCGCCGCCGAGGAACGGAGGCAGGTCCTCCAGCAGCTCCTGGCGGCCCCACAGCACGCCGATGCCGGTCGGGCCGCACATCTTGTGGCCGGTGAAGGCCACGAAGTCGGCCTGGAGGGCCTGTACGTCCAGCGGCATGTGCGGCGCGGCCTGGGAGGCGTCGATGCAGACCAGAGCGCCGACCTCCTGGGCGCGGCGGACTATCGCCTCGACCGGGTTCAGGGTGCCCAGGATGTTCGACACCAGCACGAAGGAGACGATCTTCGTCTTCTCCGTGATGATCTCGTCGATGTTGGACAGGTCCAGGCGGCCGTCGTCGGTCAGGCCGAACCACTTCAGCTTCGCGCCGGTGCGCTGCGCGAGCAGCTGCCACGGCACGATGTTGGAGTGGTGCTCCATCTCCGTGATGACGATCTCGGTGTCCGAGTCCACCCGGTAGGGCTCGTCGGCCCAGCCGAGCATGTTCGCCACGAGGTTGAGCGACTCGGAGGCGTTCTTGGTGAAGATCACCTCGTCGCGGCTCGGCGCGTTGATGAACGCGGCGACCTTGTCGCGCGCGCCCTCGTACAGCGCCGTGGCCTCCTCGGCGAGCACATGCACACCGCGGTGGACGTTGGCGTTGTAGCGCTCGTAGTACTCGCTCAGGGCGTCCAGCACCTGGCGCGGCTTCTGCGAGGTCGCCGCGTTGTCCAGGTACACGAGCTTCTTGTCGTCGTGGACCAGCCGGTCCAGGACGGGGAAGTCCTTGCGGATCGCCTCGTCAAGCAGTTGGGGTGTCCCGGTGAGGAGGCCCGGCAGCTGTGTCACGCGGATACGCCACCCTTCGTGTATGCCTCGTAGCCCTCGTCCTCCAGCTTGTCGGCGAGCTCCGCGCCGCCGGACTCCACGATCCGGCCGGCGGAGAAGACGTGGACGAAGTCGGGCTTGATGTAGCGCAGGATGCGCGTGTAGTGGGTGATCAGCAGGGTGCCGACCTCGCCGGTCTCGCGGACGCGGTTGACGCCCTCGGAGACGATGCGCAGCGCGTCGACGTCCAGGCCGGAGTCCGTCTCGTCGAGGATCGCGACCTTCGGCTTGAGCAGTTCGAGCTGGAGGATCTCGTGGCGCTTCTTCTCACCGCCGGAGAAGCCCTCGTTGACGTTGCGCTCGGCGAAGGAGGGGTCCATGTTGAGGCGCTCCATGGCCTCCTTGACCTCCTTCACCCAGGTGCGCAGCTTGGGGGCCTCGCCGCGGATGGCGGTGGCGGAGGTGCGCAGGAAGTTGGAGACCGAGACGCCGGGGACCTCGACCGGGTACTGCATCGCCAGGAACAGGCCCGCGCGGGCGCGCTCGTCGACGGACATCTCCAGGACGTCCTCGCCGTCGAGGGTGACGGTGCCGCTGGTGATCGTGTACTTCGGGTGACCCGCGAGCGAGTAGGCGAGGGTCGACTTGCCCGAGCCGTTGGGGCCCATGATGGCGTGCGTCTCGCCCTGCTTCACGGTGAGGTCGACGCCCTTGAGGATCTCCTTCGTGGCGTTGTCGGCCTCGACGGTGACGTGCAGGTCTCGGATTTCAAGCGTTGCCATGGGTGCCTCAGGACTCCTTGAGGGAGACGAGAACGTCGTCCCCTTCGATCTTTACGGGGTATACGGGGACGGGGCGCGTCGCGGGAAGGCTGTCGGGCTTTCCGGAGCGGAGGTCGAAGCGCGAGCCGTGCAGCCAGCACTCGATGTGGCAGTCGTCGACCTCGCCCTCGGACAGCGAGACGTTCGCGTGGGAGCAGATGTCGTTGACGGCGAACACCTCACCCTCGGTCCGCACGACCGAGACGGGCGTGCCGTCGATCTCCACCCGCTTGGGGGTGTCGTCCTCCAGCTCGCTCAGCCCGCAGACTCGCACGAATGCGTCGCTCATGCGACCGACGCCTCCAGCTCTTCCTCGATCTTGGCGATGAGGCGCTCCTCGATGTCCGCGACGCCGATCTGCTGGACCAGCTCGGCGAAGAAGCCGCGGACGACGAGGCGGCGGGCCTCGTGCTCGGGGATGCCCCGGGCCATCAGGTAGAAGAGCTGCTCGTCGTCGAAGCGGCCGGTGGCGCTGGCGTGGCCGGCTCCGACGATCTCGCCGGTCTCGATCTCCAGGTTCGGCACGGAGTCGACCCGGGCGCCGTCGGTGAGGACGAGGTTGCGGTTCATCTCGTACGTGTCCGTGCCCTCGGCCTTGGCCTCGATGAGCACGTCGCCGATCCACACGGCGTGCGCGTCGTCGCCCTGGAGCGCGCCCTTGTAGGCGACGTTGGACTTGCAGTGCGGGGTGTTGTGGTCGACGAGGAGACGGTGCTCCTGGTGCTGGCCGGAGTCGGTGAAGTACAGGCCGAACAGCTCGGCCTCGCCGCCGGTGCCGGCGTAGGCGACGCGCGGGTGCAGGCGTACGAGGTCACCGCCGAAGGTCACCACGAACGACTTGAAGGTGGCGTCCCGGCCGATCAGCGCGTTGTGCTGACCGACGTGGACGGCCTTGTCGTCCCAGTCCTGGACGGAGACGACGGTCAGCTTGGCGCCGTCGCCCAGGACGTAGTCGACGTTGGCGGCGAGTACGGCGTCACCGGTGTGGTCGATGACGACGACGGCCTCGGCGAAGGCTCCCAGCTCGACGACCTGGTGGCCGTAGGCGGTCCCGCCCTCGCCGTGCACGGCGATACGGATCGGCTCGGTGAGCACCGTCTCCTTGGGGACGGTGACCACGCCGGCCTTCTCGAACGCCGAGTACGCCTGGGCGGCGACGCGGTCCACGGGGGTGCCGGCCCGGCCGAGGCGCGCGTCGTCGCGGCCCACGGTCTCGACGGTCACGCCCTCGGGGGCCCGGACGTCCACCTTCACGCCGTCGCCGGTGGCGACCGCCGTGCCGTCGTGCAGCCCGCGCAGCCGCTCCAGCGGCGTGAACCGCCACTCCTCCTCGCGGCCGTGCGGGACCGGGAAGTCCGCCACGTCGAAGGACGGGGGCGCGCTCATGCGCGTGGCGACGGTCGACTCGGCGGCCACCGCGATCTGGCCCGCGGTGGTGGACCCCACGGGGATGTTCTGGGCCTCAGCCATGGCTGTCGGTCTGCTCTCTTTCCTGCGTCAGATTTCGATAGCTGTCGTCCGGAAGGGGGTCTTAGCCGACCGCGCCTTCCATCTGCAGCTCGATCAGCCGGTTCAGCTCGAGGGCGTACTCCATGGGCAGCTCCTTGGCGATCGGCTCGACGAAGCCGCGCACGATCATCGCCATCGCCTCGAACTCGCTCAGACCGCGGCTCATCAGGTAGAACAGCTGGTCCTCGGAGACCTTGGAGACGGTCGCCTCGTGGCCCATGGACACGTCGTCCTCGCGGACGTCCACGTAGGGGTACGTGTCGGAGCGGGAGATGGTGTCGACGAGCAGCGCGTCGCACAGCACGTTCGACTTCGATCCGGCGGCGCCCTCGCCGATCTCGACCAGACCGCGGTACGAGGTGCGGCCGCCGCCGCGTGCCACCGACTTGGAGACGATGTTGGAGGACGTGTTCGGCGCCATGTGGACCATCTTGGAGCCGGCGTCCTGGTGCTGCCCCTCGCCCGCGAAGGCGATGGAGAGGGTCTCGCCCTTGGCGTGCTCGCCCATCAGGTAGACGGCCGGGTACTTCATCGTCACCTTGGAGCCGATGTTCCCGTCGATCCACTCCATGGTCGCGCCCTCGTAGGCGACGGCGCGCTTGGTGACCAGGTTGTAGACGTTGTTCGACCAGTTCTGGATGGTCGTGTAGCGGCAGCGGGCGTTCTTCTTGACGATGATCTCGACGACCGCGGAGTGCAGCGAGTCCGACTTGTAGATCGGGGCCGTACAACCCTCGACGTAGTGCACGTAGGCACCCTCGTCGACGATGATCAGGGTCCGCTCGAACTGGCCCATGTTCTCCGTGTTGATCCGGAAGTAGGCCTGGAGCGGGATCTCCACGTGCACGCCCTTCGGCACGTAGATGAAGGAGCCACCGGACCACACGGCCGTGTTCAGGGCGGCGAACTTGTTGTCACCGGCCGGGATGACGGTGCCGAAGTACTCCTTGAAGAGCTCCGGGTGCTCCTTGAGCGCGGTGTCGGTGTCGAGGAAGATGACGCCCTGCTCCTCCAGGTCCTCGCGGATCTGGTGGTAGACGACCTCCGACTCGTACTGGGCGGCGACACCGGCGACGAGGCGCTGCTTCTCGGCCTCCGGGATGCCCAGCTTGTCGTAGGTGTTCTTGATGTCCTCGGGCAGGTCCTCCCAGGACTCCGCCTGCTTCTCCGTGGAGCGCACGAAGTACTTGATGTTGTCGAAGTCGATGCCCGACAGGTCCGAGCCCCAGTTCGGCATGGGCTTCTTCTCGAAGAGCTTCAGACCCTTCAGGCGCAGCTTCGTCATCCACTCGGGCTCGGACTTCTTGCCCGAGATGTCACGGACGACGTCCTCGTTCAGGCCGCGCCTTGCAGAGGCACCGGCCACGTCGGAGTCGGCCCAGCCGTATTCGTACTTGCCCAGGCCCTCGAGTTCGGGGTGGGCAGTCTCCGTGGGGAGAGTCATGCGGGGTTCCTCCCGGCCGTGCTTGCAGATGCGTCGGTTGCGTCAGTGGAAATCTTTGGGATGAACGTCGTGCAGACGCCGTCGCCGTGCGCGATGGTCGCCAGTCGCTGGACGTGGGTACCCAGCAGCTCGGCGAAGATCTCCGTCTCCGCCTCGCACAGCTGCGGGAACTGCTCCGCGACGTGCGCGACCGGGCAGTGGTGCTGGCACAGCTGTTCGCCGACCGGTGCGCTGCGCGCCGTAGCAGCGTACCCGTCCACGCTCAAGGCCTTGGCCAGGGCTTCGGCGCGTTTGTCGGGGGTGACGGCCTCGATCGCCTTGCGGTACGCCCTCGCCTGCGCGGCGATCCGGGCCCTGGCGAAGGCGGTGACCGCCTCCTGCCCGCCCTCGCGCTCGGCGATCCAGCGGAGCGCTTCCGCGGCGAGCTTGTCGTACGACTGGTCGAAGGCGTCGCGGCCGCAGTCGGTGAGCGCGAAGACCTTCGCGGGACGGCCGCGCGTGCGCGTGCCGTACACCCGCTGCTCGCGTGCCTCGACGACGTCGTCGGCGGTGAGCGCGTCCAGGTGACGCCGTACGGCCGCCTGGGTGAGTCCCAGCCGTCCGGCCAGCTCCGCGACGGTCGACGGGCCGTGGTCCAGGATGGACCGCGCGACCCGGTTGCGGGTGGACCGCTCCCCGGTCGCGAGCTCCTCCTGAGGGGCCCCCGTGGGGGTCTCCCGAGCCTCGCCGACGTTTTTCACAACGCCATTGTTGCGTAATTCCGCAGAGGCAGGCAAGCGGCGTCCGAGTGGACCGACGGTGCCCTGCGTCACTTAGGTATACCTAATCCGACCTGCGGAAACGATCATCGATCGATCGAACGGGTGGCGCGTCCGGCCGTGGTCCAAGAGACTGCCGAACCATGCCGACACGCCCTCCGACCGGCCCACTCGTGACCCGCGACACCCTCTGCGCGGAGCTGCGCGCGCTGGGCGTGGAACGCGGCGAGATCCTCCTGGTGCACTCCTCGCTCAGCTCGCTCGGCTGGGTGTGCGGCGGCGCCGTCGCCGTGGTCCGAAGCCTGCTGGACTGCGTCGGCCCGGACGGCACGATCGTCGTCCCCACCCACTCGGGCAACCTGTCCGACCCGGCTCTGTGGAGCAGGCCGCCGGTGCCGGAGGCCTGGTGGGAGCGGATCCGGGCCGCCATGCCCGCGTACGACCCGCTGATCACCCCCTCGCACGGCGTCGGCGTGATCCCGGAGACCGTTCGGACCTGGCCGGGCGCCCTGCGCAGCGCGCACCCGCACGCCTCGTTCGCGGCGCTGGGACCGCGCGCGGCGGGGATCGTCGACGGCCACGCCCCCGACTGCCGGCTCGGCGAGCGCAGTCCGCTGGCCAGACTGGAGGAGCGGGGCGCCCGGGTACTGCTGCTCGGGGCCGGATACGACAGCTGTACGAGTTTCCACCTCGCCGAGTACCGGATACCCGCGCCGCTCGAACGGGTCGGCCGGCCGGTGGCCGGTGGCGGCTGGGAGACGATGACCGAGGTGTCGATCAGTTCGGACCGCTTCGACGAGCTGGGCCAGGACTTCGAACGGGACCGGCCCGTCCGGCTGGGCAAGGCGGGCGCGGCCGACGCACGGCTGTTCCCGGTGGCGGACGCGGTGGCCTACGCCGAACGGTGGCTGGCGTTGCACCGGCCCCGCGAGCAGGACATCCTGCACCCGCCCGCCTGAGCCCGGCACGACCGGCCCCACGCCCGGCGAGCCCAGGCCGGCCCACCGGCGGAACCCACCCGCCCGCACCGGAACACAGCGGCACCACCGACGCACGGCCTCTCGGACGACCACCGCCGTCATCCACCCGAGCCCCGACCTGCCCCGCGAAAGCGGATTCCGCACCCGGCCGCCTGAGTCCCGGCGCGCCTACCTAGACTCTGGACCCATGCGAAGTGAGCCCGTGGTCCAGGTCCACGCCTTGGTCAAACGGTATGGCACGAAGACCGCGGTGGACGGCCTCGAACTGGTGGCCAGGGCCGGTGTGACCGCCGTGCTCGGCCCCAACGGGGCCGGCAAGACGACGACGATCGAGACCTGCGAGGGGTACCGGAGGCCGGACTCCGGCACGGTGCGCGTCCTGGGCCTCGATCCGGTGCGGGAGTCGGCCGAGCTGCGACCCCGGATCGGCGTGATGCTCCAGTCGGGCGGGGTGTACTCCGGCGCCCGGGCCGACGAGATGCTGCGCCACGTGGCCAAGCTGCACGCGCACCCGCTGGACGTGGACGCCCTCATCGAGCGCCTCGGCCTCGGCTCGTGCGGCCGGACCGCGTACCGACGGCTGTCAGGCGGCCAGCAGCAGCGGCTCGCGCTGGCCATGGCCGTGGTGGGCCGCCCGGAGCTCGTCTTCCTCGACGAGCCGACGGCCGGGCTCGACCCACAGGCCCGCCGGGCCACCTGGGACCTCGTGCGGGACCTGCGGGCCGACGGCGTCTCCGTCATCCTCACGACGCACTACATGGACGAGGCCGAGCAGCTCGCGGACGACGTCGCGATCATCGACGCGGGCCGGGTCATCGTCCAGGGCTCCCCCGAGGAGCTGTGCAAGGGCGGCGCCGAGAACACGCTCCGCTTCACCGGCCGCCCCGGCCTCGACGTGAGTTCCCTGCTGAAGGCCCTCCCGGCCGACTGCACGGCCGCCGAGCTGACCCCGGGCGCCTACCGGGTGGTCGGCAAGGTCGATCCCCAACTGCTCGCCACGGTGACCTCCTGGTGCGCCCAGCACGGGGTGATGCCGGACCGGATCTCGGTGGAGCGGCACACTCTCGAAGACGTCTTTTTGGAGCTCACCGGTAAGGAGCTGCGGTCGTGACCGCTGTGGACACGTTCACCCCCAAGCCCGGCGCCGCGCCCCTGCCCCGCATGATCGCCGCCCAGGCGGCGCTGGAGACGAGGATGCTGCTGCGCAACGGCGAGCAGCTGCTGCTGACGGTGGTCATCCCGACCCTGCTGCTGGCCCTCTTCAGCTCCGTGGACATCGTGGACACCGGCGCCGGCGAGGCCGTCGACTTCCTCGCCCCCGGCATCCTGGCCCTCGCCGTGATGTCGACGGCGTTCACCGGGCAGGCCATCGCGACGGGCTTCGAGCGGCGCTACGGGGTACTGAAGCGGCTGGCCGCCTCCCCGCTGCCCCGCTGGGGGCTGATGACCGCGAAGACGGCGTCCGTGCTGGTCACGGAGATCCTCCAGGTGGTCCTGCTGACGGTGATCGCCTTCGCGCTGGGCTGGTCCCCGCACGGCAACCCCGCCGCCGTCCTGCTCCTGCTGGTCCTCGGCACCGCCGCCTTCTCCGGGCTCGGCCTGCTGATGGCGGGCACGCTGAAGGCGGAGGCCACGCTGGCCGCCGCCAACCTGGTCTTCCTGCTGCTGCTCGTGGGCGGCGGGGTCATCGTCCCGCTCGACAAGTTCCCCTCCGGCGTCCAGGACGCGCTCGGGCTGCTGCCCATCTCGGCGCTCTCCGACGGCCTGCGGGACGTGCTCCAGCACGGGGCCGGGGTGCCGTGGGGCGACCTGGGGATCCTGGGCGTGTGGGCGGTCGTGGGGCTGGCGGCGGCGGGGCGGTTCTTCCGCTGGGAGTAGCGCGGGGAGGCGCTGGCAGTGCCCCGGGAGGCCCCGGACGGGACCCTCGTGAAAGCGTGCACAAGCGTCCCGCCTACCATGGACCCGTGCCTAAGCTGACCCCCACAGACGCCGCAGCTGCCCTGCGCAACCCCCTCTCCTTCATCGCCGCGCGCTGGACGCCCGCCCCCCGGACGGTCCGGCGGGCGGCGCTGGCCGCCCTCGTGATGTCGGTGATCATCGTGGTGACCGGCGGTGCCGTACGGCTGACCGGCTCGGGCCTGGGCTGCCCGACCTGGCCCACCTGCACCGACGACTCGCTCACCACGACCCGGGCGATGGGCTTCCACGGTGCCATCGAGTTCGGCAACCGCATGCTGACGTACGTGCTGTGCGCGGCCGTCGGCTGGGCGATCGTCGCCGCGCGGGCGCAGAAGCCGTGGCGGCGGAGCCTGACCCGGCTGGGCTGGGCGCAGTTCTGGGTGGTCATGGGCAACGCGGTGCTCGGCGGCATTGTCGTCCTGGTCGGTCTGAACCCGTACACCGTCGCGGCCCACTTCCTGCTCACCACGGCGCTGATCACCGTCGCCACGGTGATGTGGCAGCGCACCCGCGAGGGCGACGGGGCGCCGCGCCTGCTGGCCGGCAAGGCCGTGCAACAGCTGGTGTGGTTCCTGGTGGCCGCGTCCGTGCTGCTCATCGCGGTGGGCACGGTGGTGACCGGGGCCGGTCCGCACGCGGGTGACTCCACCGAGGTCAAGCGCATCCCGATCGACTGGGAGACCGTCGCCAAGCTGCACGCGGTGCTCGCCTGGATCGTGGTGACGCTGACCTTCGCCCTGTGGTTCGTCCTGAAGGCGGTGGACGCGCCCAAGGGGCCGCTGGACCGGACGCGGGACCTGTTCCTGATCCTGCTCGCGCAGGGTGTCATCGGCTACGTCCAGTACTTCACGCACCTGCCCGAGGTCCTGGTCGGCCTGCACATGCTCGGCTCGTGCCTGGTGTGGATCGGGGTGCTGCGCGTCCTGCTGGCGCTGCGCGAGCGGCCGGAGGCGGTGCCCGAGGTGCCCGGTCCGACGACCGGGGCGGCGGTGGCCACGAGCGCGTGAGTCACCCGTACGCCGCTACGTCTCACCCGAGTCCGTAGATCCTGCGGGCGTTCCCCACCGCCACCATCGCGGCCACCCGCTGCGCGTCCCCCAGGGACCACGCCCCCTCGGCCACCCAGGTGCCCAGCACCCGTCCGAGGGATTCGCGGAACAGCCGGGCGGCCACGACGTGCAGTTCGGGCAGGCCGTGAGCGCCGCTGGAGAACAGGATCTTGCCGAACGGGGCCAGCTCCAGCACCTCCGCGAGGATCGTCGCGGCCCGGGCGCCGGTGCGGACCAGGGCGGCGCCCGAGTCGGCGTAGACGTGCGGGAAGACGGCGGCGAGGTGGGCGGCGTGGCGGTGGTACGGGTAGCCGTGCAGCAGGACCAGGTCGGTCCCGAGGCCCGCCGTGGCCCGCACGAAGTCGGTCAGCAGGACCGGGTCGGTGCGGTCGATGCGCGCGCCCGGTTCCCCGAGCCCGGCGTGCAGCTGGAGCGGCAGGCCCGAGGCGACCGCGATCCACAGCAGGTGCCGCAGCAGCACCGGGTCGCTCAGCTCGCCGCCGACCCGCCGCCCGGCCAGCCAGCGGCCCGCCGCGCCCCGCACCTCGCCCGGCCCGGGTGGCTCGGGCGCCAGCGCGAGGCCGTGCCGTAACCCGGCCACCGAGGTGAAGGCGACGGCCTGCGCGGCGGCGCCGTGCACCGACTCGGCGAGATTGGCGAGGAACGACTCGACGGTGCCGGAGGTGTCGGCGACCTGCTCGGCGAGGAGCTCCAGGCGGACGATCTCACGGGCGTCGGCGTCACCCGCGGAGGCCAGCTCCGCGGGTCCGGTCAGATCGCCCGGCAGCCCGGTGTCGACCAGGTAGGTGGTGATGCCGCTGCCCCGCAGCAGACGGCGGCCCGCCTCCAGCACGCCCAGTTCACGGCGGCGGGCGAGATACCGCGCGGGGGCGCAGTGCGGCTCCAGGCCGAGCAGCGGCGGGCACCAGCGCCGCACGGCGAAACCGGTCTGCGTGTCGAAGAGCGTGGTCCCGGGGGCGGGCGGCCCCTCGGTACGGGCCAGCTGGGCCTCGAACGTGCCGAGGCCCAGCTCCGTGCGCAGCACGCCGTGGCAGTACTGGTCCACCAGGGACGGCGTTTCGATCATCCGGACTCCCCGTGACTGGACCTCGTCCTCCTGAAGTCCTAACGGGTGAACCGGGTGTCAGGTGTTGCTCAGGAGTTGCTTGGCCCACCCACCTGGATTCCGGCCATGCGCGTCCACTCGTACGGGCCCGTCCTCACCTTGGCCGCGAACTCGCCGTCGAACGCCTCGTGGACGGTGATGCCGGCCTTGCGCACCGCCTGCTCGGCGATGGCGGGGCTGGGGGCCACCAGGTCGCCCCAGCCGCCGTCCTCACCGACGAGCACGATCCGGGCGCCGCGCTCGCCGATGTGGGCCACCTGGCCCTCGGCCCCGCCGTGCGCCTTGGAGAAGGCGTCGATCTGCTTGGCGAGCTTCGCCACCCTGCGTTCGGCCTTCGGGTCAACCTGCTGCGTGTCTGCCATGGTCAGGATGCTACCGACGGGTAGATCAAACGGCGACGGGCGGGGTGCGTGGCCTTTGCCACGCACCCCGCCCGTACCGGCGCATGAACGGGGCTACCGAAGGAACGGGTCCACCGCGACCGCCACGAACAGGATCGACACATAGGTGATGGACCAGTGGAACAGGCGCATCTCCTTGAGCTTCGCGCCCGTCACCTCGGCCTTGGCGCGGTTCTGGAGGGCGTGCGCCTCCCACAGCCAGAAGCCGCCCGCGAGCAGCGCGACCGCCGTGTAGAACCAGCCGGTGTAGCCGAGCGGGTTCAGCAGGAGGGAGACGACGACCATGACCCAGCTGTAGAGCACGATCTGCTTGGCGACGACCTTGTTGGAGGCGACGACCGGCAGCATCGGCACGCCCACGCGCGCGTAGTCCTCGCGGACCTTCATGGACAGCGGCCAGTAGTGCGGCGGCGTCCAGAAGAACATGACGAGGAAGAGGATGACCGGCGCCCAGGACATCGAGTTGGTGACGGAGGACCAGCCGATCAGCACCGGCATGCAGCCGGCGATGCCGCCCCACACGATGTTCTGCGACGTACGCCGCTTGAGGAGCATCGTGTAGACGACGACGTAGAAGAGGAGCGCTCCGAGCGACAGCCAGGCCGACAGCCAGTTGACGGTGAGTCCGAACAGCAGCGTCGAGACGACCGCCAGTGTGATGCCGAAGGCGAGGCACTCGCGCGGGCTGACCATTCCGGTGACCAGCGGGCGCTGCGAGGTGCGGTCCATGAGCGCGTCGATGTCACGGTCGATGTACATGTTCAGCGCGTTGGCGCCGCCCGCGGAGAGGTAGCCGCCGAGGCAGGTCAGCAGCACCAGGCCCAGGTCGGGCACGCCCTGCTGAGCCAGGAACATCACCGGAACGGTGGTGATGAGCAGCAGCTCGATGATCCGCGGCTTGGTCAGAGCCACGAACGCCTTGACACGGGCCCCGAACGGCCGGTGAACCGGGCTCTCGCTCGCACCGAGCAGCCCCGCTGGACGGGATTCGACGGCCGTCACGCACACCCCTGACAGAGACTCCCAGCGAGCCCCGCCGTGTGAACTGACGGTAAAGGCTCGCGCGTACCACGCCACTTTAGACGTTGCCCAGACCCGGACATTCGCGGGGGTCCGTTCGTGTTGGCGGGGGCCGCCGAGCGTGCGTGGGGAGGCTCGATTGAGCAGTCAGATGAGCGGCTCCGTATTCATGTGCCGAATGCCGTTCCGGCCAGTCGGGAGGCGGATCGACGACATGCCCGTCAGTCTGGAATGGCTCGAAAAAACGCACGTACCTACAGGGGTAGGCTCGACAACGGCCGGTGGGCACCCAGTGCACCGGCAGCCGGTGGGCGCGCGCCCAGAACGCCGGTATTCGATCATGTGGAGAGGAGCCCTGACCCAGGGTGAGCACCAAGCCGACCACCACAGACCTCGAGTGGACCGAATTGGACCAGCGGGCCGTGGACACCGCCCGTGTCCTGGCCGCCGACGCCGTACAGAAGGTCGGCAACGGCCATCCGGGTACGGCAATGAGCCTGGCGCCCGCCGCCTACACCCTCTTCCAGAAGGTGATGCGGCACGACCCCGCCGACCCCGACTGGGTGGCGCGCGACCGCTTCGTGCTGTCCGCCGGCCACTCGTCCCTGACCCTCTACACGCAGCTCTTCCTGGCCGGCTTCGGCCTGGAGCTGGAGGACCTTCAGTCCTTCCGCACCTGGGGCTCGAAGACCCCGGGCCACCCGGAGTACGGGCACACCAAGGGTGTCGAGACGACGACCGGCCCGCTCGGCCAGGGTGTCGCCAACGCGGTGGGCATGGCGATGGCCGCCCGCTACGAGCGTGGCCTGTTCGACCCCGAGGCCCCGCAGGGCGAGTCCCCCTTCGACCACTTCATCTACTGCATCGCCGGTGACGGCTGCCTCCAGGAAGGCATCTCCGCCGAGGCCTCCTCGCTGGCCGGGCACCAGAAGCTGGGCAACCTGGTCCTGCTGTGGGACGACAACCACATCTCGATCGAGGGCGACACCGAGACCGCCGTCTCCGAGGACACCGCCAAGCGGTACGAGGCCTACGGCTGGCACGTGCAGCGGATCGCCCCGAAGCCGGACGGCGACCTCGACCCGCACGCGATCTACAACGCGATCGAGGCCGCGAAGAAGGTCACGGACCGGCCGTCCTTCATCGCGATGCGCTCGATCATCGCCTGGCCGGCCCCGAACGCGCAGAACACCGAGGCCGCCCACGGCTCGGCGCTCGGCGACGACGAGGTCGCGGCCACCAAGCGCGTCCTCGGCTTCGACCCGGACAAGAGCTTCGAGGTCGCCGACGAGGTGCTGGCCCACACCCGCCAGGCCCTCGACCGGGGCCGCGAGTTCAAGGCCGAGTGGGAGAAGTCGTTCCAGCTGTGGCGTGAGAACAACGCCGAGCGTGCCGCCGACTTCGACCGGATCGCCGCGGGCGAGCTGCCCACCGGCTGGGAGGAGAAGCTCCCGGTCTTCGAGCCCGGCAAGTCCGTCGCCACCCGCGCCGCGTCCGGCAAGGTGCTCCAGGCGCTCGGCGCGATCGTCCCCGAGCTGTGGGGCGGCTCCGCAGACCTGGCCGGTTCGAACAACACCACCATCGACAAGGACAGCTCCTTCCTCCCCGAGGGCAACCCGCTGCCGGAGGCGAACCCCTACGGCCGCACGGTCCACTTCGGTATCCGCGAGCACTCCATGGCCGCGGAGATGAACGGCATCGCCCTGCACGGCAACACCCGCATCTACGGCGGCACCTTCCTGGTGTTCTCCGACTACATGCGCAACGCCGTGCGTCTGTCGGCCCTGATGCACCTGCCGGTGACGTACGTGTGGACGCACGACTCCATCGGCCTCGGCGAGGACGGCCCGACCCACCAGCCCGTCGAGCACCTGGCCTCGCTGCGCGCCATCCCGGGCCTGAACGTGGTCCGCCCGGCCGACGCCAACGAGACCGCGATCGCCTGGCGCGAGATCCTGGGGCGCTGGACGAAGGAGTTCGGCAAGGGCCAGCCGCACGGCCTCGCGCTGACCCGCCAGGGCGTGCCCACGTACGAGCCCAACGAGGACGCAGCGCGCGGCGGTTACGTCCTGTTCGAGGCCGACGGCGGCGAAGCCCAGGTCGTGCTGATCGCCACCGGTTCCGAGGTGCACGTCGCCGTCGAGGCGCGCGAGCGGCTCCAGGCCGACGGGGTCCCCACGCGGGTCGTGTCCATGCCGTCCGTGGAGTGGTTCGAGCAGCAGGACCAGGGGTACCGGGACAGCGTCCTGCCCCCGTCCCTGAAGGCTCGTGTCGCCGTGGAAGCCGGTATCGGTCTGACCTGGCACAAGTACGTCGGGGACGCCGGTCGCATCGTTTCCCTGGAGCACTTCGGTGCTTCCGCCGACGGCAAGGTCCTCTTCCGCGAGTTCGGCTTCACTGCCGAGAACGTGGCCGCCAAGGCCCGGGAATCCATCGCGGCCGCCCAGCGCTGACGCTCACATACGACACGTAGGAGATGTAATTCCATGACAGACGCACTCAAGCGCCTCTCCGAAGAAGGCGTCGCGATCTGGCTGGACGACCTGTCGCGCAAGCGGATCACGTCCGGCAACCTCGCCGAGCTGATCGACCAGCAGCACGTCGTGGGCGTCACCACCAACCCGACGATCTTCCAGAAGGCGATCTCGCAGGGCGACGGCTACGACCAGCAGCTCTCGGACCTCGCCGCCCGCAAGGTCACCGTCGAAGAGGCCATCCGCATGATCACCACGGCGGACGTCCGCGACGCCGCCGACATCCTGCGCCCGGTGTTCGACGCCACCGGCGGCCAGGACGGCCGGGTCTCCATCGAGGTCGACCCGCGCCTGGCGCACAACGAGAAGGCGACCGTCGCCGAGGCCAGGCAGCTGGCCTGGCTGGTCGACCGCCCGAACACGCTGATCAAGATCCCGGCCACCATGGCGGGCATCCCGGCGATCGCGTCCACCATCGGCAACGGCATCAGCGTCAACGTCACGCTGATCTTCTCGCTCGAGCGTTACCGCGCGGTCATGGACGCGTACCTCACCGGCCTGGAGAAGGCCAAGGAGCGCGGCCTGGACCTGTCGAAGATCCACTCCGTGGCGTCCTTCTTCGTCTCCCGCGTGGACACCGAGATCGACAAGCGCCTGGACGGCATCGGCACCGACGAGGCCAAGGCGCTGCGCGGCAAGGCCGCCGTCGCCAACGCCCGGCTCGCCTACCAGGCGTACGAGGAGGTCTTCTCCTCCGACCGCTGGACCGCGCTGGAGAGCGCGGGCGCCAACAAGCAGCGTCCGCTGTGGGCGTCGACCGGCGTGAAGGACCCGGCGTACCAGGACACCATGTACGTCACCGACCTGGTGGCGCCCAACACGGTGAACACCATGCCGGAGGCCACGCTGGAGGCCGTCGAGGACCACGGCGAGATCAGCGGCAACACCGTGTCCGGCACCTACGAGCAGGCGCGCGCCGACCTCGACGCGCTGGAGAAGCTCGGGATCTCGTACGACGACGTGGTCCAGGTGCTGGAGGACGAGGGCGTCGAGAAGTTCGAGGCGTCCTGGAACGACCTGCTCAAGTCGACCGAGGCGGAGCTCCAGCGCCTCGCCCCCTCGGAGGGCTGAATTGTCCCCCTCTTCCGGCTCCGGGGCGAACCCGCTCCGTGATCCCGCCGACCGACGGCTCCCGCGTATCGCGGGGCCGTCGGGCCTGGTCATCTTCGGCGTCACCGGTGACCTGTCCCGCAAGAAGCTGATGCCGGCCGTGTACGACCTCGCCAACCGGGGTCTGCTGCCGCCGGGCTTCTCCCTGGTCGGCTTCGCCCGCCGCGAGTGGGCCAACGAGGACTTCGCCGCCGAGGTCCACGACGCCGTCAAGGAGCACGCCCGCACCCCGTTCCGCGAGGAGGTCTGGCAGCAGCTCATCCAGGGGATGCGCTTCGTGCAGGGCACCTTCGACGACGACGACGCCTTCGAGCGGCTGCGCTCCACCATCGAGGAACTCGACAAGGCGCAGGGCACGGGCGGCAACTTCGCCTTCTACCTGTCGGTGCCCCCGAAGTCCTTCCCCGTGGTGATCCAGCAGCTGAAGAAGCACGGGCTGGCCGACCAGACCGGCGGTTCCTGGCGCCGCGCGGTCATCGAGAAGCCGTTCGGCCACGACCTGAAGTCGGCCGAGGAGCTGAACCGGGTCGTGCACGAGGTGTTCTCGTCGGACCAGGTCTTCCGGATCGACCACTACCTCGGCAAGGAGACGGTCCAGAACATCCTGGCGCTGCGCTTCGCCAACACCATGTTCGAGCCGATCTGGAACCGGTCCTTCGTGGACCACGTTCAGATCACCATGGCCGAGGACATCGGCATCGGCGGCCGGGCCGGCTACTACGACGGCATCGGCGCGGCCCGTGACGTCATCCAGAACCACCTGCTCCAGCTCATGGCCCTGACGGCCATGGAGGAGCCGGCCTCCTTCGACGCGGACGCGCTGGCCGCGGAGAAGACCAAGGTGCTCGGTGCGGTCCGGCTGCCCAAGGACCTGGGCAGCGCCACCGTGCGCGGTCAGTACGCGGCGGGCTGGCAGGGCGGCGAGAAGGTCATCGGCTACCTCGAAGAGGACGGCATCGACGCCAAGTCGAAGACCGACACCTACGCGGCGATCAAGGTGGAGGTCGACAACCGCCGCTGGGCGGGCGTCCCCTTCTACCTGCGCACCGGCAAGCGGCTGGGCCGCCGCGTCACCGAGATCGCGGTCGTCTTCCAGCGGGCCCCGCACTCCCCCTTCGACCACACGGCGACGGAGGAGCTGGGCCAGAACGCGGTCGTCATCCGCGTCCAGCCCGACGAGGGCATCACGGTCCGCTTCGGCTCGAAGGTGCCGGGCACCTCGATGGAGATCCGGGACGTGTCCATGGACTTCGCCTACGGCGAGTCCTTCACGGAGTCCAGCCCGGAGGCGTACGAGCGGCTGATCCTGGACGTGCTGCTGGGTGACGCCAACCTCTTCCCGCGCACCGAGGAGGTCGAGCTGTCCTGGAAGATCCTCGACCCGATCGAGGACTACTGGGACAAGAACGGCAGGCCCGCGCAGTACAAGTCGGGCACCTGGGGTCCCGTCGAGGCCGACGAGATGCTCGCACGAGACGGACGGAGCTGGCGCCGGCCATGAAGATAGACCTCACGGACACCACGGCCAGCAAGATCAACAAGGCGCTGGTGCAGGGCCGCCGGGCCATCGGCACGCCCGCCGTGGGCATGGTGCTCACCCTGGTCATCGTCACCGACGAGGAGAACGCCTACGACGCGCTGAAGGCGGCCGGCGACGCCTCCCACGAGCATCCCTCGCGGACGCTGCTGGTCATCAAGCGCGTCTCCCGCTCCCCCCGCGACCGCACGCAGTCCCGGCTGGACGCCGAGGTGCGGGTGGGCGCGGAGGCGGGCACCGGCGAGACGGTGGTGCTGCGGCTGTACGGCGAGGTGTCCGACCACGCCGACTCCGTGGTCCTGCCGCTGCTGCTGCCGGACGCCCCGGTCGTCGTCTGGTGGCCGGTGGACGCCCCGCTCGACCCGGCCAACGACCCGCTGGGCGCCCTCGCCCAGCGCCGGGTCACCGACACCTACACCGCCGAGCAGCCGGTGCGGGACCTGTCAGCCCGGGCCTCCGCCTACACGCCCGGCGACACGGACCTGTCCTGGACCCGGATCACGCCCTGGCGGTCGATGCTGGCCGCCGCGCTGGACCAGGTCGTGTGCGAGGTCAAGGCCGTCGAGGTGGAGGGCGAGGAGTTCAACCCGAGCTGCGAGCTGCTGGCGATGTGGCTCGCGGACCGGCTGGACGTGCCCGTCAAGCGCTCCCTGTCGTCCGGCCCCGGGCTCACCGCGGTCCGCATGGACACCAGCGGCGGCCCGATAACGCTGGACCGCGCGGACGGCTCGCTGGCCACGCTGTCCATCGAGGGCCAGCCGGACCGCGCGGTGGCGCTGAAGCGGCGGGACACGGCCGAGCTGATCGCGGAGGAGCTGCGGCGGCTCGACCCGGACGACACGTACGCGTCGGCGCTGCGGTTCGGGGTGGAGCGGCTGGGCGCCTCGGCCGGCGGTACCGACCAGGCTCCGGCCGCCCCTCCGGCACCGGACGCGGCGCCCAAAGGAGAGGCGGCCCCCAAAGGAGACGCGGTCGCCGTCGAGACCCCTGTCGAAGCAGCTGCGAAAGCTCCCGCGAAGGAAGCGGCGGCGAAGGCTCCGGTGAAGAAGGGGGCGGCGAAGTGAGCGCCCCCCAGCTGGTCGTCCACCACGACAAGGAGCTGATGGCGCAGGCCGCCGCGGCCCGGCTGATCACCAAGATCGTGGACGCGCAGTCCTCGCGTGGCTCCGCGTCCGTGGTGCTCACCGGCGGCCGCAACGGCAACGGCCTGCTGGCCGCGCTGGCCTCGGCCCCCGCCCGGGACGCCGTCGACTGGGCGCGGCTGGACCTGTGGTGGGGTGACGAGCGCTTCCTCCCCGAGGGGGACCCGGAGCGCAATGTCACCCAGGCCCGCGAGGCGCTGCTCGACGCGGTGCCCCTGGACCCGGAGCGCGTGCACGCCATGCCCGCCTCGGACGGTCCGTACGGTGCCGACGTGGAGGCGGCGGCGGAGGCGTACGCGGCGGAGCTGGCCAAGGCCGCCGGCCCCGAGAACCACGGCAGCGTTCCCGCCTTCGACGTGCTGATGCTGGGCGTCGGCCCGGACACCCATGTGGCCTCGCTCTTCCCCGAGCTGCCCGCCGTCCGGGAGACCGAGCGGACGGTGGTCGGCGTGCACGGCGCGCCCAAGCCGCCGCCGACCCGGATCACCCTCACGTTGCCGGCGATCCGCGCGGCCCGCGAGGTCTGGCTCCTGGCCGCCGGTGAGGACAAGGCCCAGGCCGCCGCGATCGCCCTGTCGGGCGCGGGTGAGATCCAGGCCCCGGCCGCGGGGGCCCGCGGCCGGTCCCGCACCCTGTGGCTGCTGGACTCGGCGGCGGCCTCCCAGCTGCCGCGGTCGCTGTATCCGCCGGCTTCGCCGTGAGACCGGACTCGCCGTGAACGAAGGGGCGGCGCGGGCGATGCCCGCGCCGCCCCTTCGTCGTCACTACTTGTTCGTCGTCACTACTTGACGGAGCCCGCCATCACCCCCTGCACGAAGTGCCGCTGGAAGGCGAAGAACACGGCCACCGGCACGATCAGCGACAGGAACGCACCGGGTGCGAGGACGTCGATGTTGCTGCCGAACTGCCTGATCTGGGACTGGAGTTCGACCGTCAGCGGCTGGGAGGAACTGTCGGCGAACAGCAGGGCCACCAGCATGTCGTTCCAGACCCAGAGGAACTGGAAGATGGCGAGGCTGGCGATGGCGGGCCGGCCCACGGGCAGGACGAGGCGGGTGAAGATGCGCCACTCGCTGCCGCCGTCCATGCGGGCCGCCTCCAGCATCTCCTTGGGCATCTCGGCGAAGTAGTTGCGCAGCAGGAACACCGCGAACGGCAGGCCGTAGGCGACGTGGAAGAGGACGACGCCGGGAATCGTGCCGAACAGGCCGAGCTGCCCGAAGAGTTTGGCGACCGGCAGCAGACCGATCTGCACCGGCACCACCAGCAGGGCCACCACGAGCAGGAAGACGGCCTCGCGGCCCGGGAAGTCCAGCCAGGCGAAGGCGTATCCGGCGAGGGACGCGATGACGACGACGAGGACGGTCGCCGGCACCGAGATCAGCACCGTGTTCCAGAAGGCCTGGGTCATCCCGGCGTTCTTCAGCAGCGCCGAGTAGTTGTCGAAGGACAGCTGCCCGGGGCTCGCCAGCGCCGTCCACCAGCCGCCCTTGGCGGTGTCCTGCGCCGAGCGCAGGGAGGAGAGGAACAGGCCGGCGAGCGGGGTCAGCCAGACCAGGCCGATCACCACGAGGAACGCCTGGACCAGACCGTTGCCCAGCCCACGCCTTACCGCGTTCATCGCTGACTCCTTCGGAAACGGCGGACGTTGAAGACCATCGCGGGGATCACCAGGAGCAGGAGCAGCACACCGAGCGCGCTGCCCAGCCCCTGGTTGTTGCCGCCACCGAAGGACACCAGCCACATCTGGGTCGCGAGGACGGTCGCGTCCTCCTGCACCGGACCGGGCGCGATGATGTAGACGAGGTCGAAGACCTTCATCACGTTGATGACCAGGGTCACGAATACGACGGTCAGCACGGGGGCCAGCAGCGGGACCGTGATCCTGCGGAAGATCTGCCACTCGTTCGCCCCGTCCATCCGGGCCGCCTCCAGGGCGTCCCGGGGCAGGGCCGACAGTCCGGCGCCGATCAGCACCATCGCGAATCCGGTCCAGATCCAGAGGTACGCGCCGATGATCGCGGGCGTGACGAGGGTCGGGCCGAGCCAGGAGACTCCCTGGTAGGGCGGTGCGAAGTTCGACCCGGGCAGCTTCAGCGTGTACGAGCCGGTGTCCAGCCCGGAGAAGCGGAAGGAACCGTCGGACGCGGTCGTCGTGCTCGCGGCCGTCTTCCCGCCGCGCACCGCCTCGACCTTCATGCCGGGCAGCCCGCTCTCCCGCCGGTCGACCTTGCCCTGCCTGCCTCCGCCGCCGGGTGTGAAGTCCAGGTAGACGACGCCGCGCAGTTCATCGGCGGTGGCCTTGCCGCCGGCCGCCGGGTAGGCGGGCGCGGCGCCCTGGGGCAGGTCCTTGGGCAGGACGCCGACCATGGGGAACGTCACCAGGCCGCCCGGTGACACACCGGTCTTCGTCTCGTACGAGCCGTCGCTCCCCTGGGTCAGGTCCTGTCCCACCCGAGCGCGTGCCGTCGGATAGGTCGAGGCGCCCTTGAAGGCGTCGTGCACGGAGACCACGGCGGCGTTGAGCACCCCCTTGGCGGGGTCCTGGTCGTAGGCGAGGCGGAAGATGATCCCCGCCGCGAGGAAGGACACCGCCATCGGCATGAACAGCAGCAGCTTGAACGCGGTGGCCCAGCGGACCTTCTCCACCAGGACGGCGAGGATCAGGCCGAGCCCGGTCAGCAGGGCCGGGGCGACGACCACCCAGATGGTCGTGTTCCGGACGGCCTTGAGCGTCGCCGGGTCGCGGAACATCTCCGTGTAGTTGTCCGCGCCGACGAAGCGCGAGCCGGAGGCGTCGAAGAAGCTCCGGCCGACGGAGAACAGCACCGGGTAGACGACGAGCGCGCCGAGCAGGAGCAGTGCGGGGAAGACGAAGAGCAGGGCGATGATCCGGCCGCGCCGCCGCGAGCGCCGGGCGCGCTCGGCGAGCGAGCCCGGCGGCGGGGAGCCCGCCCCTTTCTGCTTCACGAGTGTGGTTGCGGTCATCTGCCGGCTCAGTCCTGGTAGGCCTTGGCCGCAGCGGCCTCGAGCTTCGCCGCGGTCCCCTTCGGGTCGGACGGGTCACGCAGGAAGTCCTGGAGCAGCTTCCACTCCCCCACGCCCTTGGTGCCGCCGAAGGAGGCGGGTGCCTGGTCGGACATGTCGAAGCGGACCGAGTCACCCGCCGCGATCAGGGACTTGGCGGTGGCGCGGGTGACGTCGTCGCCGTAGGAGGCCAGGTCGAGCTGCTTGTTCGGGGACAGGAAGCCGCCCGCCTTCGCCCACACGGCGGCGGCCTCGGGGGTGGCGAGGTACTCCAGGAGCTTCATGCCGGCCTTGGAGTTCTTGCCGTCCTTCAGGACCACGGCCGCGTCACCGCCGCTGACGACCGGCGCCTTGCCGCCGTCGACGGCCGGGAACGGGAAGAAGTTCGCGTCCTTGCCGATGGCCTTGCCGAACTGGTCGTGGGCGACGCCGGCGACGAAGTCGCCCTCGTAGACCATGCCGGCCTCGGGCTTGGGCCCGAACACCTTCTCGACCGAGCCCGGGAAGTCGGTGTTGAGGGCTTCCTTCTGGCCGCCCGCGATCAGCTGCTTGTCCTTGAACAGCTTGCCGAGCGTGCCGAGCGCCTTGACCACGCTGGCGTCGGTCCACTTCAGCCTGTGCGCGGCGAGGGCGTCGTACTTCCCGGGACCGGCCTGGGAGAGGTAGACGTTCTCGAACCAGTCGGTCAGCGTCCAGCCGTCCTGCCCGGCGACCGCGAAGGCGGCGAGCCCGGAGTCGGAGACGGTGTGCCCGGCCTTCAGCAGCTCGGTGTACGTCTTCGGCGGCTTGACGCCGGCCTGGGTGAGGGCGTCGGGGCTGTACCAGACGGTCGACTTGTGGGCGGCCTTGAAGTACAGGCCGTACAGCTTGCCGTCGACGCTGCCGTACTTCTTCCAGACCGGCGCGTAGCCGGCGTCCACGGACTTCTCGGTGGTGGCGGACAGCGGCTTCAGCCAGCCCTTCTTGGCGAACTGCTGGAGCACGCCGACCTGCGGGACCATCACGACGTCGGGCGCGTTGCCGCCCTCGATCTTGCTGCCGACGACGGTGGAGACGTTGTCGCCCGTGGACACGAACTGGGTCTTGGCGCCGGTCTTCGCGCTGAACGCGTCCAGCACCTTCTGGAAGTTCTTCTGCTCGCTGCCGGACCAGACACCGGCCACGGTGACGGTCTGGCCGCTGAGCGCCTTGTCGCCGCCGCCGGAGGAGACCGGGCCGCCGCCGCAGGCGGTCGCGCCGAGCGCCAGGACGAGGGCGGTGCAGCCGGTGAGCAGGGTGGTGCGTCGTCGCATCATCGTTGATGTCCCTTCGAGGGGTGGGGAAATGACGGGCGAAATCACGGGCGAGATGACGGGTGAGATGACGGGCGATCAGAGATCGTTGATCCACCAGGCGGCCGTGGAACCGGGGAGCACCCCGGCCGGGCAGGGGCCGCTGGACAGCAGGGGGGTGCCGGAGACCGGCGCGGGTGTGGGCGCCGTACCGAAGTTGACGGCGCAGACGAGGCCGTCGCCGCGGACGAAGCCGAGGACGCCCGGCGGGGTGTCCAGCCAGCGCAGCGAGCCCTCACCCAACTGGGGCAGTGATGCGCGCAGTTGGAGGCCGTCGCGGTACAGGTGCCAGAAGGAGCGGGTGTCGGCGAGGGCGCGGTCGGTGGCGTACTCGGCGAAGTACTCGGGCTGCGGCAGCCACGGCTTGGCGCTCTCCGCTCCCGGCGTGAAGCCGAACGGGGAGGCCTGCCCGGACCAGGGCAGCGGCACCCGGCAGCCGTCGCGGATACGGGCGCGGCTGCCGGTGCGCCGGAAGATCGGGTCGGTGAGCACGTCGTCGGGCAGGTCGACGACCTCGGGCAGGCCCAGCTCCTCGCCCTGGTAGATGTACGCGGCTCCGGGCAGCGCCAGCATCAGCAGCGCGGCGGCGCGGGCGCGGGCGGTGCCGAGGCCGCTGCCCTCGGTGGCGGGTTCGCCGTAGCGGGTGACGGTGCGGACCTGGTCGTGGTTGTTGAGCACCCAGGTGACCGTGGAGCCCGTGCCGGCGATGTCCGCCATGGCCTCGGTGATGACCTTGCGGAAGGCGTCGGGGTCCCAGGGGGCGCTGAGCAGGTCGAAGAAGAAGGCCTGGTGGAGTTCGTCGGGGCGGACGTACTGGGCGTGTTCGCGGGCGGACGGGACCGAGACCTCGCCGACGAGGAGACGCTCGTGGCCGTCGCGTGCGGTGTACTCCTCGCACACCGACCGCCAGTGCCGCCACACCTCGTGCACCTCGGGCTGGTTCCAGGCGAGCGGATTGACCGAGTCGCGGGTGCGGGCGTCGGCCTCCGGGTCGTCGGAGTCGGGCAGGTCCGGGTGCTTGAACAGGCCGGCGGCGACGTCGATGCGGAAGCCGTCCACACCGCGGTCCAGCCAGAAGCGCAGGATCCGGTCGAACTCGGCGGGGACCTCGGGGTCGCGCCAGTTCCAGTCGGGCTGCTCGGGCGTGAACATGTGCAGGTACCACTGGCCGTCGCCCACCCTGGTCCAGGCCGGGCCGCCGAACATCGCGTGCCAGTTGTTGGGCGGCTCGCCGCCGTCGGGACCGCGGCCGTCGGCGAAGTGGAAGCGGGCCCGGGCCGGGCTGCCGGGCGCGCTGTCCAGCGCCTCGCGGAACCACGGGTGCTCGCTGGAGCAGTGGTTGGGGACGATGTCGAGGAGCACCTTGATGCCCAGCCGCCGGGCCGTGGCCACCAGCAGGTCGAACTCGGCGAGGTCGCCGAAGAGCGGGTCGACGCCGCAGTAGTCGGCCACGTCGTAGCCGTGGTCGTGCTGGGGCGAGGGGTAGAAGGGGCTCAGCCAGATGCCGTCGACACCGAGCTTCTTCAGGTACGGCAGCCCGGCCCGGACGCCGGCCAGATCGCCGACGCCGTCGCCGGTGCTGTCGAGGAAGCTGCGGACGTAGACCTGGTAGATCACCGCGTCACGCCACCAATGATGCCTGTTCAACCCTGTGGCCTGTCTCTGTGAAGGGCAGCAGTTATGCATGCATGTTAAGTAGGCGCTTCACAGAGGTGTCAATGAAAAGAACGGAGGCTACTGAGGAGTTGGTGAATCAAATCCGGACTTATCCGGGCGTTGCGAGCCCAGATGAGACGTCCGCGTTACCTAACAAGTAACTAGGAAACTATCGACGGGCGACGGCGTCGAGTTCCCGCGCCAGCCGCGCCACCGCCACCTCGGGCGTCTCCCGCCCGGTCAGCGCGTCGTGCACGACCGCCTGCACCACCAGACTGACCTGGTCGTAGTGCGGGCTCTTGGGCCGCGGCTTGGCGGCGCGCAGGGCGGCGCGCAGGGTCGGCAGGTACGGGAACTCCCGTACGAGCTCGGGGTCCTTGTACAGCGCGGCGCGTACGGGCGGCAGCGAGCCGCGCGTGAGGACCTGGCGCTGGACGGGCTCACTGGTGAGGTACGCGATGAGGCGCGCGGCGGAGTCGGGGTGCCGGGCGTGTGTGTTCACGGCCAGATCGGAGCCGCCCAGGACGCTACTGCCGGGCCCGTCCGGCCCGGGCAGCGGTACGGCGCCGATCTTCCCGGCGACCTCGGAGCCCTTGGCCGAGGCGACGGCGTACGCGTAGGGCCAGTTGCGCAGGAAGAGCAGACGTCCGTCCTGGAAGGCGTCCTTGGACTCCTCCTCCTTGTACGTCAGCGCCTGCTTCGGGATCCAGCCCTCGCGGATGCCGCGCGCCAGGAAACCGATGCCCTCACGGGCGGCGGCGGAGTCCACCGTGACGCGCTCCCCCTCGTCTCCGAGGATGGTCCCGCCCGCCGAGTAGACGGCCTCGGCCGCGTTGACCGTGAGGCCCTCGTACGGCAGGAACTGGCCCGCGTACCCGTCGAGCCCGTATTTCGGCGCGATGGTCTTCGCGTCGTGTTCCAGCTCGGCCCAGGTGCGCGGCGGCGGCACACCCTCCTTGTCCAGGACGTCCTTGCGGTACAGGAGCAGGCCGGCGTTGGTGACGTACGGGACGGCGTACAGGTGTCCGTCGTAGGTGGCCGTGTCGACGACCGGCTTCAGGAAGGTGCCGAGGGGGAAGCGGTCTCTCGGCAGCGGCCGGATCCAGCCGGCGGCGGCGAACTCCGAGGTCCAGTTGACGTCGATGTTGAGCACGTCGAACCGGCTGCGGTCGCCGCCGCGCAGGTCGGTGGTCATCTGCGCATGGGTCTCGTCGGCGGAGTCCGGCAGCTCGACGAGCTTGACCTTCTCGCCGGGGTGGGTACGGTTCCAGCCCTGGAGCAGCGGGCCGAGATAGCCGGTGAGGTCCCCGGCGGTGGCCAGGGTGAGCGGGCCGCGGCCACCGGTGCCGCCCTCGTCGGCATGGGAACCCGAGACGGTGTACCCGGTCATGACCACGACGAGGACGAGAAGGCCCCTACCGGCGGCGTGTATCCACCGCATAGGTTCCTCCCTGAACACGTACACCGGCCCACGGGCATCTTCGCCGACGGGTCAGAGGCCATGTATACCTGTTAGGTATGGGCGATACTAGGGCCTGGAGCACATTACGCAGACTAGGAGGACAGCACGAGTGCGCCTGCCCCTCCTGGCACTCCTCGCGCGCGGCCCCGCCCACGGCTACGAGCTGAAGCAGGCCCTTGAGCAACTGCTGGGCTCCGCGTACCCTCAGCCGAACGTCGGCCAGATCTATGTGACCCTCGGCCGCCTCGAGAAGTCGGGACTGATCGAGGGCGAGGACGTCGAGCAGTCGAGCCGGCCCAACAAGAAGGTCTACAACCTCACCGAAGCCGGGCGTGAGGCGCTGCGCGTCTGGTTCGAGGAGCCCGAGGACGAACCGCGGGTGCGGGACGAGTTCTTCATGAAACTCGCCCTCGCCCCGCAGACCGGTCTCGTCGACCAGATCGCCCTCATCAACAAGCAGCGGCGCCAGTACCTCAACACCATGCGTGATCTGTCGAAGCTGGCCGCGGCCGAGAGCCGGGACAACCGAATCGCCCATCTGCTGATCGAGGGCGCGATGCTGCACCTTCAGGCCGACCTGGACTGGCTGGAGCGGTGCCAGGAGGAACTGGAGGAGCTGGAGTGAGCGAGAGCCCCGCTCCGCTGCTGCGCGCCGAGGGCCTGGCCAAGACCCATTACGGCGAGGGCGCGCCCGCCCGTGCCGTGCGCGGGGTCGGCCTGTCCGTGCGGCCGGGCGAGTTCGTGGCGGTCACCGGCCCGTCCGGGGCCGGCAAGTCGACGCTGCTGCACCTGCTGGGCGGGCTCCAGCGGCCCGACGAGGGCAGCATCTGGCTGGACGGCCGGTGCACGGACGGCTACAGCGAGGCGCGCTGGGCCGAGGAGCGCAGGAAAGGGATCGGGATCGTCTTCCAGTTCTTCAACCTGGTCTCCAATCTGTCGGTCGCCGACAACGTCGAGCTGCCCGCGCTGCTGGTCGGCCGCTCGCCGAAGCAGGCACGGGCCGAGCGGGAGGAACTGCTCGCAGAGCTCGGCCTCGAGGGCAAGGAGCGCAGCATGCCGGGCGAGCTGTCCGGCGGTGAGCAGCAGCGGGTCGCACTCGCCCGCGCCCTGGTCAACCATCCCCCGCTGCTGCTGGCCGACGAGCCCGCCGGCAGCCTGGACAGCAAGGGCACCCGCGAGGTGATGCGGCTGCTGTCCCGGTTCCACCAGCGCGGGCAGAGCATCGTACTTGTCACCCACGACGCCCGGCTGGCGAGCGCCGCCGACCGCGTGATCAGCTTCTTCGACGGGCGGATCGCCGACGACGCGGAACTCGACGGCACACCGTCGCGCCGGCGCACGGGGACAGCCGGCGTGCTGGAACTGAAGGACTGACCACCCGTGCGAGCCACCCTGCGCTGGGCGCACTCCGATCTGCGCGCGCACCGCGGCGAAGCGCTGTTCATCGTGCTGGCCACCGCCGGCATCGTCGGCGCGCTGCTGCTGGCCACGGCGCTGTTCGGCTACGCGACCAACCCCTGGCAGCGGGTCTTCACCCAGTCCCGCGGCGCCCACGTGTGGATCCACACCGTACGGTCCGCCGACACCGGCCGCCTCGCCTCGCTCGACGGCGTGGCGTCCGTCGCCGGTCCCTACCGGACCGAGTCCGCCACCGTCTCCTCGCGCGGCACCCGCGCCTTGGTGGAACTGCGTGCGACGTCCGGGAAGCCCTCCGTGGGCCGCCCGCTGCTCACTTCCGGCCACTGGCTCGACGCCGGCGACCCCGACGGTGTGGTCCTGGAGAGCCGTCTCGCCCGTGCGCTGCTGGCCGAGCCCGGGGACACGCTCACCCTGCCCGGCACCTCCCGGACACTGACCGTCGTGGGCGTCGCCGACAGCGCCGAACCCCGCTACCGGGCGGGCGAGCAGCCCGGCCTGGTCTGGGCCCCGCCGCCCGCCCTACGAGGTCCCGGCGGCAGGGTGATCGGACTCCGCCTCACCGACCCCGACGACACCGACTACGCCGTCCAGCGCGCCGTCACCGTGCTCGGCGCGGGCGCGGTCGGCGAGGTCTCCACCTGGCGGCAGGCGCGGGCCGAGGCACAGGGCGACAACCGGCTGCTCGGCCAGGTGCTGGGCCTGTTCGGCCTCGGTGCGCTCCTCGCCGCCGGGTTCGCGGTGCACGGCGCGATCGCCACCCGTATCCGCGGTCATCTGCGGGACATCTCGGTGCTGAAGGCGATCGGCTTCACCCCCGCCCAGGTCGTCCGCATCTTCCTGCTCCAGCACGTCGCGTACGCCGTGCTGGGCGCCGTGGCCGCCGCCGGCCTGATCCAGGCGCTGGGCACTGCCATCCCCGGCCGGCTCGGCGACGCGGTCGGCGTGTGGCAGGGGCTGCCCGGACACGCGGTCGCCCTGCTCGCGGTGCCGGTGGGCGCGGTGCTGTTCATCGGCGCGGTCACCGGGCTCGCGGCCTGGCGGGCGGGCCGGGTGCCCCCGGTGCCGGTGCCCCGGCCCGCCGCTCCGGCCGGGGGCCGCCTGACGGGCCTGGCGCGCCGGGCCCTGGGCCTACGCCTGCCACCGGCGCTCGTCCTGGGCTGGCACCAGGCCTTCACCCGCCGCCCTCGCACGCTCGCCACGATCGGGCGACTGGCCCTGCCCCTGCTGCTGATCGTGGTGGCGATGAGCGCCTGGACCACGATCGACCGCTTCCACCGCAGCCCCGAGCGGATGGGCCTGCCGGCGGCGCTCACCGTACGCGCGGACAGCGGCATGAGCGACGGGGAGGCCCGGTCCCTGCTGGACCACGATCCCCGGGTCACCGCCGTCTACCCGGGTGTCGAGGTGGCCGCCCTCGTCCCGGGCCAGACCGCCACCATCGCCCTGCGGGGCCTCGGCACCCACCGCGCCCCCTACCCGTACGCGCTCGCCGCGGGCCGCCCCGCGACCGGCCCCGACGAGGCGGTGGCCGGGCAGGGCCTGCTGGACCTGCTGGACGTACGCGTCGGCGACTGGGTGCGGATGACGGTCGGCGACCAGCCGCAGATCCTGCACATCGTGGGCCGCAGCATCGAACCGGAGAACGCCGGCCGGGTCATCTCCACGTCCCTGGACACCCTCCGCGAGAACGACCCGCGGCTGGCCCCCACCCTGTACCAGCTGCGTCTGCGGCCGTCCGCCGACCCGCAGCGCGCCGCCGCCGACCTGACCAGGGCCGGCCGCGGCCACCTCGATGTCCACGCCGTCACCAACCCGGCCGACGGCCTGTCCGCGCTGCGCGGTGTCGTGGTCGGGCTGATCGCGGTGCTGGCGTCGATCGGCCTCATCGAGTTGCTGACCGCGATCGGCGGCACGGTCCGCGAGAGCGAACGGGACCTGCTGGCGCTCAAGGCGATCGGCATGTCCCCGCGCCAGATCACCGCGATCACCGTCACCGCGACGAGCTGCACGGCCCTGGCCGCGGTCCTCACCGGCACGGCCCTGGGCCTCCCCCTGGCCCACTGGCTGATCGACACCCAGGGCCGCTCCAGCGGCATCGGCGCGGGCATCGCGCAGTCCCCGTCCGCGCTGCTCCTCCTGCCCTTCGCGCTGGCAGCAGTCCTGGGCGCCGCCACCCTGGCCACCCTCCCGGCAACCCGGGCGGCCCGCCGGAGGCTGGCGGACACGTTGAGCGCGGTGGCCTGAGGGCCGCGCGGGGGCGCATGGGCGAGCCCGGCAGGAGGAGCAGGGACGAGCCCGGCCCGGGGGTGCAGGGGGCGGAGCCCCCCGCCGGGGTCCGGGGCGGAGCCCCAGGGGCCGGGGCAACCTCACCCCTCCCTCAACGCCCGCGCAGCGCCCGGTACTTGGCGACCAGCGCCGTCGTCGACGCGTCCAGCCCCGGCACCTCGGCCCCTTCCGTCAACGCGGGCTCGACCCGCTTGGCGAGGACCTTGCCGAGCTCCACGCCCCACTGGTCGAAGGAGTCGATGTTCCACACCGCGCCCTGCACGAACACCTTGTGCTCGTACAGCGCGACGAGCTGACCGAGCACGGACGGCGTCAGCTCACGCGCGAGGATCGTGGTCGTCGGCCGGTTGCCCTTGAAGGTCTTGTGCGTCACCAGTTCCTCGGGCACCCCCTCGGCCCGCACCTCGTCCGCCGTCTTGCCGAAGGCGAGCGCCTGCGTCTGGGCGAAGAAGTTGGCCATGAGCAGATCGTGCTGCGCCTTCAGCTCGTCCCGCAGCTCCGCGACCGGCTCGGCGAAGCCGATGAAGTCCGCCGGGATCAGCTTCGTACCCTGGTGGATCAACTGGTAGTAGGCGTGCTGCCCGTTGGTGCCCGGCGTCCCCCACACCACGGGTCCGGTCTGCCACTCGACCTCCTGCCCGTCGCGCGCCACCGACTTGCCGTTGGACTCCATGTCCAGCTGCTGCAAGTAGGCGGTGAACTTGGACAGGTAGTGGCTGTAGGGCAGCACCGCGTGCGACTGGGCGTCGAAGAAGTTGTTGTACCAGATGCCCAACAGCCCCAGCAGAAGCGGCACGTTGGACTCCGCCGGCGCGGTCCTGAAGTGCTCGTCGACGATCCGGAAACCGTCCAGCATCTCCCGGAACCGGTCCGGGCCGATGGCGATCATCAGCGAGAGCCCGATCGCCGAGTCGTACGAGTACCGCCCACCGACCCAGTCCCAGAACTCGAACATGTTGGCGGTGTCGATGCCGAACTCACCGACCTTCTCGGCGTTCGTCGACAGGGCCACGAAGTGCTTGGCGACGGCCTCCGGCCCGGCGTTCAGCTCGCTCAGCAGCCACGCGCGGGCCGAGGTGGCGTTGGTGATGGTCTCGATGGTGGTGAAGGTCTTGGAGGCGATGATGAACAGCGTCTCCGACGCGTCCAGGTCACGCGTGGCCTCGTGCAGGTCCGCCCCGTCGACGTTGGACACGAAGCGCACCGTGAGGTCGCGGTCGGTGAAGGCGCGCAGCGCCTCGAACGCCATCGCCGGACCAAGGTCCGAGCCGCCGATACCGACGTTGACGACGTTCTTGATGCGCTTGCCGGTGTGCCCCCTCCACTCACCCGAACGGATCCGCTCGGCGAAGTCGCTCATCCTGTCGAGCACGGCGTGCACCGCCGGGACGACGTTCTCCCCGTCGACCTCGATCACCGCGTCGCGCGCGGCTCGCAGCGCCAGGTGCAGGACCGCCCGGTTCTCGGTCGTGTTGATCTTCTCGCCGCGGAACATGGCGTCCCGCAGGCCGAAGACGTCGGTGGCGGCGGCCAGCTCGCGCAGCAGCCGCAGCGATTCGTCGGTGACCAGGTGCTTCGAGTAGTCGATGTACAGGTCACCGACCTGGAGGGTGTACCCGGCGCCGCGACCCGGGTCCGCGGCGAACAGGTCCCGCAGATGGGTGTCGGTGAGCTCCTCCCGGTGCTTGGCGAGAGCGGTCCACTCGGGCGTCTGGTTGAGCCTGGTACGGCCGTCTGCGTTCATTTCGGACTTCAGCCTTCTTTCCTACCTGTCCCTGCTGCGTACCTTGCCCCGCTGCCGGTTCCAACCTAGTTGATCAGCGCGTGACGTGAGCGGTCGTCGCACCGTCGTCCGCTGCAACAACAGGTACGTCCGGCCGACGCGCCGGTATCAACGAGGTGACGGCCAGAGCGAAGAGCACGGCCGCGAACAAGGCGGGCCCGTTCAGCCCCCAGGCCCGGGCCGCCACGCCGCCGAGCAGGGCGCCGAGCGGCGCGCCGGAGGTCGAGGCGGTGCGGAACGCGGACGCTATGCGCCCCACCATCGACGCGGGGCTGCGTTGCTGCATCAGCGTGACCTGGTTGACGTTCCACACCATGCCCATCGCGCCCAACAGCAGCATCCCGGCGAGGAGGGCGCCGAGGTGCCGGACGGTGCCGATGAGGACGAGGGACGAGGTCTGCACCGCGCCCGCGACCAGCAGCGCCCCGACGCGCCCGGTGCGCCGCGCGATCCGCTGGGCGACGAAGCCGCCGAGCAGGCTACCGGCCGCGTACGCCGTCATGGCCGCCGCGTATCCCGCGTTGCCCGCGTCCAGCCAGCGGGTCACGTGCAACACCAGCGTGGCGATCAGTGCGCCCATGCCGATGTTGCACAGCAGCGTGGCCACGCAGACCGCTCGCAGCGCCCGGTCCCGCCACAGGGCGCGCAGGCCCGCGCCGATCTCCGCGCGCAGGGTGCTGCCGGCCGGGCGCGGCTCCCGCTCGGCCGGCCGTGTCCGCAGGGAGGCCACGAGGGCGGCGGCGACGAGGTACGTGCCCGCGTCGGCCGCGAACGGCATGAAGGCGCCCGCGGTCAGCAGCAGCGGCACGAAGGGGCCCGCCAGGAGGCCGCCGGCGAGCTGCTGGCCGGTCATCAGGCGGGCATTGGCAGCGCCCAGGGCCTCCTTGTCCACCAGGGACGGAAGCAGGGCCGTGGAGGCGTTGTCGAAGAGGGTCTGGAGGGTGGTCAGCGCGAAGGCGAGCGCCAGCAGCAAGGGGATCGAAGCGTGTCCGAGTCCCACGGTGAGGGCGAAACCGGCGACGATCAGGCCCCGTACCGTATCCACCGCCCACATGGCGCGCCGCTGGTCCACCCGGTCCGCGACGGCACCGCCCAGCAGCCCGAACAGCAGCCAGGGAACGTACCCGCAGGCGGTCACCGAGGCGATGACGAGCGGCTCGTCGGTGAGCCGCACGGCGAGCAGGGGCAGCGCGGCCGTCCGTAACGCGTCCCCGAACCGGGACACCACCGCGGCCGTCCACAACCGCCCGAAACCCCCACGCCACGCGGGCGCGGCCTTGCCCGCGCTCTCGACCGTCGTCACGACTCCCCCTCACGGCTGACCTGACACGAACCGTAGAGGACACCACTGACAATCGGCCGTCGGCAGAGCGCGCACCGACGGAGAACCGGCGGAGGACCGACGGAGGAACCGACGGAGGAACCGGCGGAAAAGCCGGCAGGAGAAACAGCTCCGGCCAGGCGCCCGCAGGCACCCGGCCGGTTCTCAACTCCTAGATCTCGCCCCGCAGTTTGGCGAGGGCCTCGGCGAGGATCGCCTCGCCGTCCGCGTCGCTGCGCCGCTCCCTGACGTACGCGAGGTGCGTCTTGTAGGGCTCGGTGCGCGGCGGGTCCGGCGGGTTGTCCCGGTCCTGACCGGCCGGGAAGCCGCAACGCGGGCAGTCCCAGGTCTCGGGCACCTGCGCGTCGCTGGCGAAGCTGGGCTGTGTCTCGTGCCCGTTGGAGCACCAGAAGGAGATGCGCAGACGCGGCGCGGACTCGCCGCGCTCGGCCTCGCCCATCGGCCCCGCCCCGACCCGGCTACCTCGGATCGCGTTGCCACTTGCCACGGTCGTAACTCCCTGCGTGATGGTGCCGCGAAGCGAGTCGGCGTTTCCGCTTCGCTGCGAGCGCCTCAGTCTACGTAAGGCCCAACGCGCGTCCAGTGATTGGAGTTACAAGAGCCCCGCTCCAAAGACGCAAGCCCCATGATAGGCCGCGCTCAGGAGCGCGTACCGAACATGGGGCCTTACGTACGGAATATGTGTGCTTGTGAGACGCTGGTCGGCTGGGATCAGCTGTTCGTCTTCATCAGCAGGCCGAGGACGACGATGCACGCGAACCACAGCAGACCGATCACGATCGTGATCCGGTCGAGGTTGCGCTCGGCGACCGAGGAACCACCGACGGAGGACTGCATGCCGCCGCCGAACATGTCGGAGAGGCCGCCGCCCTTTCCCTTGTGCATCAGCACCAGCAGCATCATCAGCAGGCTGAAGACGATCAGGGCGATCGAGAACCCCAAAACCACGGCTGGACCAACTTCCTCGGATTCGGATGGACGACGGGGGCACGGCGCACTCGCTGTGCCCCCGCAAGAGTACGACGGATCGCCGCTACCGCCTACTCACGGCCGGGCTCACTGATCGCGGAAACGCACGATCTTGACGAACTCGTCCGCGTCCAGCGAGGCGCCGCCGACCAGGGCGCCGTCGATGTCGGCCTTGGCCATGATCTCGGCGACGTTGCCGGACTTCACGGAGCCGCCGTACTGGATGCGGACCTGGTCGGCCACCTCCTGCGAGTACAGCTCGGCGATCTTGCCGCGGATGGCGGCACAGACCTCCTGGGCGTCGTCCGCGCCGCAGACCTTGCCGGTGCCGATGGCCCAGACGGGCTCGTAGGCGATCACGATGGACTCGGCCTGCTCGGCCGGGAGGTCCTTCAGGCCGCCCTCGACCTGGGCGAGGGTGTGGGAGACGTGGTTGCCCGCCTCGCGCACGTCCAGTTCCTCGCCGACGCACAGGATCGGGGTCAGACCGTGCTTGTAGGCGGCCTTGACCTTGGTGTTCACGAGCTCGTCGGTCTCGTTGTGGTACTGGCGGCGCTCGGAGTGGCCGATGACCACGTACGTGCACTTCAGCTTGGCCAGCATCGGGCCGGAGATCTCGCCGGTGTAGGCACCGGAGTCGTGTGCCGAGAGGTCCTGGGCGCCGTACTTGATCTTGAGCTTGTCGCCGTCGACCAGGGTCTGCACGGAGCGCAGGTCGGTGAAGGGCGGCAGGACGGCGACCTCGACGGCCTCGTAGTCCTTGTCGGCCAGGGCGAAGGCGAGCTTCTGGACGTGCGCGATGGCCTCGAGGTGGTTGAGGTTCATCTTCCAGTTGCCCGCCATGATCGGCGTGCGAGTGGTCATGCGGGGTCAGTCCTCCAGTGCGGCGAGGCCGGGGAGCGTCTTGCCCTCGAGGTATTCGAGGGAGGCGCCGCCTCCGGTCGAGATGTGTCCGAACGCGTTCTCGTCGAAGCCGAGGATGCGCACGGCGGCGGCGGAGTCACCGCCGCCGACGACGGTGAAGCCCTTGGACTCGACGAGCGCCTGGGCGACCGCCCGGGTGCCGTCGGCGAAGTCGGGGTGCTCGAAGACGCCCATCGGGCCGTTCCAGAACACGGTCTGGGCGTCGGCGAGCTTCGCGGCGTACAGCGCGCCGCTCTCGGGACCGATGTCGAGGCCCATCTGACCGGCCGGCATCGCGTCCGCGGCGACGGTGGTGGGATTGCCCGGGGCCTTGGTCTTCAGGTCCGGGAACTCGGGGGCGACGACGGTGTCGACGGGCAGGACGAGCTCGACGCCGGTCTTCTCGGCGCGCTCGATGTACTCGGTGACCGCGGCGAGCTGGTCCTCCTGGAGGAGGGAGCTGCCGACCTCGTAGCCCTTGGCCTTCAGGAAGGTGTACGCCATGCCACCGCCGATGAGGATCCGGTCGGCCTTGCCGAGCAGCTCGTCGATGACGGCGAGCTTGTCGGAGACCTTGGCCCCGCCGAGCGCGACGGCATAGGGGCGCTGGACGTCCTCGGTGAGCTTCTTCAGGACGCCGACCTCGGTGGCGATGAGGTAGCCGGCGTAGTGCGGCAGACGGGCCGGCAGGTCGTACACCGAGGCGTGCTTGCGGTGCACGGCGCCGAAGCCGTCGCCGACGTAGACGTCCGCGAGGGCCGCGAGCCGGTCCGCGAACTCGCCGCGCTCGGCGTCGTCCTTGGAGGTCTCGCCGGGGTTGAAGCGCAGGTTCTCGATGACCGCGACCTGGCCGGGCTGGAGGCCGTCCACGGCGTCGTGGGCGGCGGGGCCGACCGTGTCCTGGGCGAACGCGACGGGCGCGTCGAGGAGTTCACCGAGCCGCTCGGCGGCGGGCAGCAGCGAGAAGGCCGGGTCCGGGGCGCCCTTGGGGCGGCCCAGGTGCGAGGCGACGACCACCTTGGCGCCCGCGTCGGCGAGCGCCTTGACGGTGGGCAGGACGGCGCGGATACGGCCGTCGTCGGTGATGGTGCCGTCGGCGAGCGGCACGTTGAGGTCGGCGCGGACGAAGACCCGCTTGCCGTCCACGCCGTCGGCGAGAAGTTCGTCGATCGTCTTCATTGAGGGGGACTCCTAGAGGAGGGCTCGTGATGCTCGTGATCGTAAAGAGGGCCTGATCCGCACGTGAGTCAGGGCTCGGGCAGCGCGACCGTGCGCTGCCCGAGCCCTGTCCTCACACCGAGGTGCCTGCTTCGGCGATCAGAGCTGGTTGCCGACGAAGACCGTCAGGTCGACGAGGCGGTTGGAGTAGCCCCACTCGTTGTCGTACCAGCCGATGACCTTCACGTTCTTGCCCTCCTGGACCATGGTCAGGGAGGAGTCGAAGGTGCAGGACGCCGGGGCGTTGACGATGTCGGAGGAGACGATCGGGTCCTCGGTGTAGTCGAGGAGGCCCTTCAGCTCGCCCTCGGCGGCCTTCTGGAAGGCGGCGTTGACCTCTTCCTTGGTGACCTCGCGGCCGAGTTCGACGACGAGGTCGGTGACCGAACCGGTCGGGACCGGGACGCGCATCGCGATGCCGTCCAGCTTGCCCTTGAGCTGCGGCAGGACCAGCGCGGTGGCCTTGGCGGCACCCGTGGTGGTCGGGATGATGTTCTCGGCGGCGGCACGGGCGCGGCGCAGGTCCTTGTGCGGGAAGTCCAGGATGCGCTGGTCGTTCGTGTAGGCGTGCACCGTCGTCATCAGGCCCTTGACGATGCCGAAGTTCTCGTCGAGGACCTTCGCCATCGGCGCCACACAGTTGGTGGTGCAGGAGGCGTTGGAGATGACGTGGTGGTTCGCCGCGTCGTACTTGTCCTGGTTGACGCCCATCACGATGGTGATGTCCTCGTCCTTGGCCGGGGCCGAGATGAGGACCTTCTTCGCGCCACCGGCGATGTGCTTTGCGGCGTCGTCCTTCTTGGTGAAGATGCCGGTCGACTCGATGACGATGTCGACGCCCAGCTCACCCCACGGGATGTCGGCCGGGTTGCGCTCGGAGAGCACCTTGATGGTGTGGCCGTCGACGGTGATCGTGTCGGCGGTGTGGGAGACCTCCTGCTTGAGGCGGCCCAGGATCGTGTCGTACTTGAGCAGGTGGGCGGTGGTCGCGGTGTCACCCAGGTCGTTGACAGCCACGACCTCGATGTCTGCACCCTGCTCCAGCAGCGCGCGGAAGTAGTTACGTCCGATGCGGCCGAAGCCGTTGATGCCTACGCGGATCGTCACGAACCGATCTCCTCGTTGGTACGCCGGCCATGCGGTGCCGGCGAGCTGTGTTTGGGATGTCCCCGACCACCCCCGACCCTACCTCCCTGGGGCCCTGGTGGTGACATCCAGATACCCCATACACGGCAGGGTGGCCCGTACCCGCCAGTAGGGGTACGGACCACCCCGGTTCTGCGCCGGGATCACCCCGTTTCGCTATGGAGTGTCAGGGCCGGTCGAGTGCCCGGATCACTCGTTCGTGAGCGCGTCGGCTCACTTGTCGAGTGCCGCGAGGGCCCTCTTCACCAGGGCCTTCCGGTCGGCCGCCGCCGGGACCTGCTCCAGGCCGAAGCCGAGCAGCACGGTCCGGTCCGTGGTGACCGCTCCGTACGTCTTGAACAAGGCTCCAGTGCGCGTCCAGTCCTTGAGGACCGCGGGGCTGCCCGGAGGCGGTCCGGAGACCTTCCACGCGCCCAGCGAGGTTTCGAATCCCTCGGTCTCCTTGGCCGTGCCGCCGACGACGAGCGAGGCGTCGTCGGCGAGTACGCCGTGGCCGCCGGTGCCCGGGTCGGTGATGTAGGCGAGCGAGACCTCGACGGACTTCCCGGCGTAGGCGCTCAGGTCGAAGCCGACCGACTGCCAGCCGTTGGAGCTGCCGGTGAGGCTGTTCCAGGAGCCGCTGCTGCCGGTCGCGGTGCAGCCGCCGGTCGCGACGGTCAGGTAGTGCCCCAGCCACGGGTGCTCGTTGACCAGGAACCCGGCCTCGCAGTCGGCCGGCACCGCCGTGGAGGTGGCGCCGCCCGCCTCCGGAAGTGTCGTCCAGTCGTCGGCACCGGTGGTGTGCGCCTCGACCACCGCGTGGTCGTAGCCGGGCTCGGTGTCCCACAGCAGGCGGGTGCGCAGCGTCGGCTTGTCGGCCGCGCTGACACCGGTGAGGTCGATGGTGCGGGTGAGCCGCTTGTAGGCGTCGTCGGTGTGCACCGCCGCGGCCATGTACGAGCCCGTGTACGGCCCGTACGGGTTGACGGTCCCGGCGAACTGGCCCGCCCCGGCGCTGGCGAACTGCGGGTAGCCGGCCTTGGGGAGTTCGTCGGAGGTGACGGAGTAGGTGCCGGCCTTGTCGAGCGGGTTGCCGGGCGCGTCGCCGAGGGCGCCGGTGAAGCCGCCGAGTGCGCCGGAGCCGGTGAAGCCGGTGGCTCCGGTGAGCGACGTGCGCGAGTAGGCGCCGAGGTAGTACTGGCTGAAGTCGTCCGACGGGGTGCCGTCGGCGAGGGCGACGTTGCCGCCTGCCAGTTCACCGGCCTCGATCAGCTTGCCGCCCTCGTTGAGGTAGGCGCGCAGCTGGAGCTGGGTGGCGTTGCCCGGGCCGTTCGTGCCGGAGTAGTGCACGACCGTCCTGAAGTACTTCAGCACGCCGAGCGCGTCGGGCGCTCCCTGCGTGGCGACGTCCCAGACGACCGCCTTGTGGCCGGCCGCCTTCAGCGCGTCCACGTACTTCTGCGCCTGAGTGGCGGCCGCGCCCTCTTCGGCGACCACGAGGGTGTCCGCCGCGGGCCGCTTGGCCACGGTGTACGTGAAGTGCGTGCTGGAGGTGCGCTTGCCGCTCCTGGTCCTGCCGGTGAACCACACCTCGACCTTGTCGCCGGGCTTGCCGCCCCGGACCTTGGCCCGGTACTCGTCGAAGTAGAGGTTGTCCTCACCGCCGTAGGTCTCGCCGCCCTTCCAGTGCCTGAGCGCCTGGTCCTGCGTACGGCCGCCGTCGACGCGGTACTTGAGCTCCTTGTCGCGCACGGACTTGCGGACGACGACCGAGACCTGCTGGTCGGCGCCGCGCGAGTACGACGTGGAGAACGTCGCCGGGGTGAAGTCGGCGGCGCTCAGCCCGACCGAGGAGGACGGCTTGTCGGGGTGGGCGGCGGTCTCGGCGACGGAGAGCGCGAACGGGATGTTCTTGGCGAACTCCTGCTGGATCAGCTTCTCGTCGTCGGGGAAGTTGAAGACCGACCGGCAGTCGGAGGCCTTCCAGGCGTCGTTCGGGTCGAGGTTCGACGCGGTCTGGCAGGTCGACATCTCGGGGGTGAACATCGCCATGCCGTTGACGTTGGAGGCGTGGCCGTCGGCCTCGCCGTTGGTGGTGTACAGCTCCGAGGAGACCTGCGGGTGGTAGCCCGGGATCGCGGAGTGGTCGGGGGTTCCGGCGAGTGCCTTGTAGACGACGTCGTCCGGGGTCGGGGTGGCGACCTGCCAGCCGACGCCGTAGAGGAGCAGTTCGGCGGCGGAGTGGTAGTTGATGGCGTACGTGAAGCCGACGCGCTTCTCGAAGCCGTCGAGGGCCTTGGTCTCGGGCTCGGACTCCGGGCTCGCGCCCCGATAGGTCTCGCTGGTGGGGTTGGGTGACGAACCCTCGTCGTCGTAGCCCCACTTGTAGGCGAAGTTGCGGTTGAGGTCGACGCCGTCGCCGGTGGAGATGACTCCGTCGCCGTTGACGTCCCGCAGGTTCTTCCGCCACAGGCGGGTGGCGGAGTTCTTGAAGGTGTAGTCGTAGCCGTCGGGGTTGGCCGAGAGGACGAACCACAGCTCGGTCGAGTCGACGATCTTCTTGATCCGCTTGTCCGTCTTGTAGCCGTCCAGGTAGTAGTGCATCAGCCGACGGGTCATCTCCGGCGTGATCCACTCGCGCGCGTGCTGGTTGGACATGTACAGCACGGAGGGCTTGGAGCCGTCCTTGGACCTCTTCGCGTTCCTGGTCAGTTTGAGCGCGAGGATGTCCTGGCCGCCCACGGTCCTGCCGATGGACTCGACCTTGGTGAGGCCGGGGTTCTGCCGGGCGGTCCGGAGGATCTCCTCCTTCAGGCCGCCGCTGCCGCTGTAGGGGCGGAACACACCCTGGGCCGCGTCCTCGACGCGGGTGGCGGCCCTGGCGGAAAGTGTGTGTTCGGTGAGGTCGACGCCCTGCTTCTCGAGCTTCTTCGCCTGCTGGTCGGTGAGGTAGACCTCGACGGTGTGCTTGCCGGGTCCCGCCGTCTGCTCGCCGAGTTCGTTGCCGTCCTGTCCGGCCGCGAGCAGCAGGGGCACCTGCTTCTGGGTGACTTCGGCGCGGAACACCTTGACCTCGTTGTCGCTGTTGGCGTCAGCTTTGGCCGGGGTACCGCTCTGTGCCTGGGCGATGGGTGCGAGGCTCGCTCCGCCGATGAGGAGCGCGCCGACAGCGAGGATCGATCTCGCTCTGTGTCTCATGAACCCCCCTTGCCGTGGTTCGCCACAGCGGCGAACATCTGCCAGGCTCATGACACATCATGATCGAGTCAAGGGCGCCTCACGGACAGCAAAACGCCGGTGCCGATCACCCAAGTGGGCTCGGACACCGGCGATCTGACAAGCCGTCAATCATCCTACGAGGTTGTCGGCCAGCTCCTCGGAGAGGTTGGCCTCCGTCCCCGGGATACCGAGATCGGAGGCGCGCTTGTCGGCCATCGCCAGCAGACGGCGGATACGGCCGGCGACGGCGTCCTTGGTCAGCGGCGGGTCGGCGAGGGCGCCCAGCTCCTCCAGGGAGGCCTGCTTGTGCTCCATGCGCAGCCGCCCGGCGGCCGCGAGGTGCTCGGGGACCTCGTCGCCGAGGATCTCCAGAGCGCGCTGCACGCGGGCACCGGCGGCGACGGCGGCGCGGGCCGAGCGGCGCAGGTTGGCGTCGTCGAAGTTGGCGAGCCGGTTCGCGGTGGCCCGCACCTCGCGGCGCATCCGGCGCTCCTCCCAGGCCAGCACGGACTCGTGCGCGCCGAGCCGGGTGAGCAGGGCACCGATCGCGTCGCCGTCCCGGACGACCACCCGGTCCACGCCCCGCACCTCGCGGGCCTTCGCGGCGATGGACAGCCGGCGGGCGGCGCCGACCAGCGCCAGCGCGGCCTCGGGTCCCGGGCAGGTCACCTCCAGGGAGGAGGAACGGCCGGGCTCGGTCAGCGAGCCGTGCGCCAGGAAGGCCCCGCGCCAGGCCGCCTCTGCGTCACAGGTCGCACCGGAGACCACCTGCGGGGGCAGGCCGCGGATCGGGCGGCCCCGGCCGTCCACCAGACCGGTCTGCCGGGCCAGCTGGTCGCCGCCGGCGACCACCCGCACGACGTACCGCGAGCCGCGGCGCAGCCCGCCGGGCGCCATCACGATCAGCTCGGAGGTGTGGCCGAAGATCTCCAGGATGTCCCGCTTGAGGCGGCGGGCCGCCATCGCGGTGTCCAGCTCCGCCTCGATCACGATGCGCCCGCTCACCAGGTGGAGGCCGCCGGCGAACCGCAGAATGGCGGAGACCTCCGCCTTCCTGCAGCAGGTCCGGGTGACGGGGAGCCGGGAGATCTCATCCTTCACCGCTGCCGTCATCGCCATGGGCCGATCCTTCCATGCATCCGAAAAATACGGTCGTACGCGGCGGCCAACAGCTCCGGGTCGTGCCTCGGGGTCCCGTCGGTCCGGGCCACGGGCGCCAGCTCGACCGCGGCTCCCAGCCGCTTGGCGGCCTCGGTGAGCGAGTCGCGGTCGGGCACGGCGGCCTCGTCGGCCAGCACCACGTCCAGGGCGAGTTTAGGGGCGTGTCGCCCCAAAACCTCCAAATGACGCTGCGGAGAGAAGCCCTCGGTTTCTCCGGGCTGCGGGGCGAGGTTCAGCGAGAGTACCCGGCGTGCCTTGGTCTCCGTGAGGGCGTCCAGGAGTTCGGGGACGAGCAGGTGCGGGATGACCGAGGAGAACCAGGAGCCGGGGCCGAGCACCACCCAGTCGGCGTCCAGGACGGCGGCGACGGCCTCCGGGACGGCGGGCGGGTCGTGCGGCACCAGGTGCACGGACTGCACCTCGCCCGGGGTGAGGGCGACGGTGGCCTGCCCGCGCACGGTGTCGACCTCGTCCGGGCGCTCCGGGTCGTGCCCCCTGACCAGGGCCTGGAGCTCCAGCGGCACGGCGGACATGGGCAGCACGCGCCCGTGCGCGCCCAGCAGCTTGCCGACCAGGTCCAGGGCCTGCACATGATCGCCGAGCTGTTCCCACAGAGCGACGATCAGCAGGTTGCCGACGGCGTGTTCGTGCAGGTCGCCCTGGGACTGGAAGCGGTGCTGGATGACCCGGGCCCAGGTCTGCCCCCAGTCGTCGTCGCCGCACAGCGCGGCCAGCGCCTTGCGCAGGTCGCCGGGCGGCAGCACGCCCAGCTCGTCGCGCAGACGCCCGCTGGAACCGCCGTCGTCGGCCACGGTGACGACGGCGGTGAGGTCGCCGGTGATCCGGCGCAGCGCGGCGAGCGAGGCGGACAGGCCCATGCCGCCGCCCAGGGCGACGACCTTGGGCTGGGTGCCGCGACGGCGCGGCCGGCCGCCGCGGACCTCCGCGGGCCGGCCGGCCCTGGCTTCGGGCACCATCCGGCGCAGCCTGCTCAGCCGCGGTGTACGTTCCGTCATTCCCGTCCCATGTCCCGGTGGACGACCACCGTCTCCACGCCCTCGGCCGCGAGGCGCGCGGCGAGCTTCTCCGACATGGCGACCGAGCGGTGCTTGCCGCCGGTGCAGCCGATGGCGATGGTCACATAGCGCTTGCCCTCACGGCGGTAGCCGGCCGCGATGAGCCGCAGCAGCTCCGCGTACCGGTCGAGGAACTCCTTGGCGCCGGGCTGGTTGAAGACGTACGCGGCCACCTCCTCGTTGACACCGGTGTACGGGCGCAGCTCCGGGACCCAGTGCGGGTTGGGCAGGAAGCGCATGTCCGCGACCAGGTCGGCGTCGACGGGGAGGCCGTACTTGAAGCCGAAGGACATCACGGTGGCCCGCAGCTCGGGCTCCTCCTCACCGGCGAACTGGGCGTCCATCTTGGCGCGCAGTTCGTGCACGTTGAGGCTGGAGGTGTCGATCACCAGGTCGGCGTCACCGCGCAGCTCGCGCAGCAGCTCCCGCTCGGCGGCGATGCCGTCGACGATCCGGCCGTCGCCCTGGAGGGGGTGCGGGCGGCGCACCGACTCGAAGCGGCGCACCAGGGCCTCGTCGGAGGACTCCAGGAAGACGATCCGGCGGGTGACGCCCCGGGTGTCGAGGTCCGCGAGGGACTCGCGCAGGTTGTCGAAGAAACGCCGGCCGCGCACGTCGACGACGACCGCGATCCGCGCCACGTTGCCCTGGGAGCGGGCGCCGAGCTCCACCATGGTGGGGATCAGGGCGGGCGGGAGGTTGTCGACGACGAACCAGCCGAGGTCCTCCAGACACTTGGCGGCCGTCGAACGGCCGGCTCCGGACATGCCGGAGATGATCACCAGCTCGGGGATGGCCGTGTCGGGGGCCCCGGCTGTCTCGCTGCCCGTACTCACCTGTGCTCCGTTGTCCTGGACCTGCTGCTGCGGCTGATCCTCACCGGTGTCCTTGTGTGCCGGATCTCGGTCCGCTGTGGGCTGTGCGTCGTGCTCGTTCATGTCTCCTGCCCCCGTCGTTCGTCCGGGGCGCCCGCGGGTACGGGCTCCCCCGAGTCACCCGCCGTCGTCTCGGGCTCCTCGTCTTCAATGATCTCTCCGGTCGCCGTGTTCACGGCGGGTGCGGCCGGGGCCGCCCGTGCGAGTGCCGCGGCGATGGTCTCGGCCGTCTTGCGGCCTATGCCGGGCACCTCCTGGATCTGGGTGACGGTGGCGGCCCGCAGCTTCTTCACCGAGCCGAAGTGCTTGATCAGCGCCTGTTTGCGGGTCTCACCGAGGCCGGGCACGTCGTCGAGGGGGCCGGCGCGGAACCGCTTGGCGCGCTTGGTCCGCTGGTAGGTGATCGCGAACCGGTGCGCCTCGTCGCGGACGCGCTGGAGCAGGTAGAGGCCTTCGCTGGTGCGGGGCAGGACCACCGGGTCGTCCTCGCCCGGCACCCAGACCTCCTCCAGGCGCTTGGCGAGGCCGCAGACGGCGATGTCGTCGATGCCGAGCTCGTCCAGCGCCCGCTGGGCGGCCGCGACCTGAGGCGGCCCGCCGTCGACGACGACGAGCTGCGGGGGGTAGGCGAACTTCCTGGGGCGGCCGTCGTCGTCCTTGAGTCCCTCCCTGACGTCGCCGTTCCCCATGGCGCCGTTCCCCATGGCGCCGTTCCCCATGGCGCCGTTCCCCATGGCATCGTCGCCCGTGACGCCGTCCTCGGAGGTTTCGTCGACCCACTCGCCGGTCCGCTCCTTCTCGGCGAGATAGCGCCGGAAGCGGCGGGTGATCACCTCGTGCATGGAGCGGACGTCGTCCTGACCGGCGAAGCCCTTGATCTGGAAGCGCCGGTACTCGCTCTTGCGCTGCAAGCCGTCCTCGAAGACGACCATGGAGGCGACCACGTCGTCGCCCTGTAGGTGCGAGATGTCGTAGCACTCGATCCGCAGGGGCGCGCTGTCCAGGTCGAGGGCCCCGGCGATCTCCTCCAGGGCGCGGGAGCGGGTGGTGAGGTCGGAGGCGCGCTTGGTCTTGTGCAGGGCGAGGGCCTGCTGGGCGTTGCGCTGCACGGTCTCCATGAGCGCCTTCTTGTCGCCGCGCTGCGGGATGCGCAGCGAGACGTTCGAGCCGCGGCGGCCCGTCAGCCATTCCTGGACCGGTTCGACCGGCTCGGGCAGGGCGGGGACCAGGACCTCCTTGGGGACCGCGTCACCGCTCTCCTCGCCGTAGAGCTGCTGGAGGGCGTGCTCGACCAGGGCGCCGGTGGTGACCTCCTCGACCTTGTCGGTCACCCAGCCGCGCTGGCCGCGCACCCGGCCGCCACGGACGTGGAAGATCTGGACGGCCGCCTCCAGCTCGTCCTCGGCCACGGCGATGAGGTCGGCGTCGGTCGCGTCGGCGAGCACGACCGCGTTCTTCTCCATGGCCTTCTTCAGGGCCTCGATGTCGTCGCGCAGGCGGGCGGCCCGCTCGTACTCCATCTCGTCGGCCGCCGCCATCATCTGCTTCTCCAGACGGCGCAGATACGTGCCGGTGCGGCCGGCCATGAAGTCGCAGAACTCCTCGGCCAGTTCGCGGTGCTCCTCGGCGGAGATCCGGTCGACGCAGGGGGCCGAGCACTTGCCGATGTAGCCGAGCAGGCAGGGGCGGCCGGTGCGGGAGGCGTTCTTGAAGACGCCGGCCGAGCAGGTGCGCACCGGGAAGACGCGCAGCAGCAGGTCGACGGTGTCGCGGATCGCCCACGCGTGCGCGTACGGGCCGAAATACCTGACGCCCTTCTTCTTGTGACCGCGCATCACCTGGACCCGGGGGAACTGTTCGTTCATCGTCACCGCGAGGTACGGGTAGCTCTTGTCGTCGCGGTACTTGACGTTGAACCGGGGGTCGTACTCCTTGATCCACGAGTACTCCAGCTGGAGCGCCTCGACCTCCGTGGACACCACGGTCCACTCCACGGACGCGGCGGTGGTGACCATCGTCCGGGTGCGGGGGTGGAGGTTCGCCAGGTCCTGGAAGTAGTTGGCCAGGCGCTGGCGCAGGCTCTTCGCCTTTCCGACGTAGATCACCCGGCGGTGCTCGTCACGGAACCTGTAGACCCCGGGGGAGTCCGGGATGTCTCCCGGGGTGGGGCGGTAGCTGGAGGGGTCGGCCATGTCTCACACCCTACTGGCGAGGACCGACACCGCGACGGGCCTGTGGACAACGCCGTGCGCCTACCGGCCGCCCGGGGGGTCGCGCCTCGGCCAGGTGTGTACGGCGGCCGGACGCGAGGTGTTGTCGGAGCAAGGTCAACACGCTTCAATGCGGGGGAACTCGGGGGCCGTGAACGACGGCGCACGGATACGGCGTACGGATGTGCGGACGCACCGGCGCCGACGGGGTGGCCCCGACCGGGCCCGAGGGCCTGTTGCGAACGGTCTGACCAGCCGTAGTGAACCTTCACAGAAAGGCCCCTCTGCATGCCGCACGTCACACAGCGCGCGGGCGTCGCCACCGCGGAACTGGACACGGCCCTGCGGGGCGGCCCCTTCCACGTCGCCCTGCGCGCCGCGATCGCCGCCCGTGGGCTTCCGCTCCAACGCGTGCAGCACCACCTCTCGCGCCACGGGGTCAAGGTGGGCGTGACCAGCCTCAGCTACTGGCAGCAGGGTGCCCGGCGCCCGCAGCGCCCCGAGTCGCTGCGCGCCGTGCGGGCCCTGGAGGAGATCCTTCAGCTGCCGGACGAGTCACTGATCCGGCTGCTCGCCGAGTCCGAGGAGAGCCGGGCCGCCGCACGCCCGGCGGCGGCCAGGTCGTACCGCTCCCTGGTCGAGGCCTCCGACGTCCTGGAGCGGCTCCAGGCCGACCTGGGCTGGGCCCTCGACGGCGGGTTGCACACCCTCGGCCACCACGAGCGGATACGGATCGGCCCGCGCCGTGAACTGGCCGGCCGCGAGTCGCACCACATCGTGCGCGCCCACCAGGACGGCGTGGACCGCTTCGTGGCCGTCCACCACGGGGACCCGGGCTGCGTGCCGCGGCGCATGACGGTGCACGCCCTGGAGAACTGCCGCACCGGCCGCATCCGCTGGGACCAGGACAGCGGGCTGCTCGTCGCGGAGCTGCTCTTCGACACCCGGCTGCGGTCCGGCGACACCTTCCTCTTCCGGTACGGCGTCGAGGACGGCACGGCCGGGGTCTCCCGCGAGTACGCGCGCGGCTTCGGCTTCCCCGGCGGCCAGTACGCCCTCCAGGTGCGCTTCGCCGCGGGGGCGGTGCCGGTGCGGTGCCACCGGTTCGCCCAGCACTCGACGGCGGCCCCGCGCAGCGGGCGGCAGGAGCTGCCGCTCAGCGGGCTGCACCGCTCGGTGCATCTGGTCGAGCCACGGACCCGGCCGGGCATCGTGGGCATCTGCTGGGACTGGTGCTGAGTCCGGTCGGCCGAGACGTAAACGTTTGCGCAAGCGTTTACGTCAGGCGTCCGGATGGGATATACCCGTCCCATGCCCACCATGGCCGATGTCGCCCGGAGCGCCGGAGTCTCCGTGGCGACCGTCTCGCACGTGCTCAACGGAACGCGCCCGGTGCTCCCGCACACGCGCCAGGCCGTCCTGGACGCCGTCGACGAACTCGGCTACACGCCCAACACCCTCGCCCGCTCCCTGGTGACCTCCCGTACCCGCTCCATCGGGCTCGCGGTGTCGGCGATCAGCAACCCGTACTTCACGGAGATCCTCCAGGGCGTCGAGGCCGCCGCCCTGGAGGAGGGATACAGCCTCCTCATCGCCGATCCGCACGACGACCCCGAGCACGAACGCAAGGTCGTCCAGCTCCTCCACGAGCGCCGCGTCGACGGCATGATCGTCGCCCCGTCCGCGGCCCCCCGCGACCTCGTCGCCTACCTCGGCCGGCACGACGTACCGACCGTGTTCCTGGACCGGGTGGTCGCGCGGGTGAGCGACGACCGAACCGGCACCGGCACCGGCACCGGCACCGGCCCGCGCTTCGACCAGGTCTGCGCGGAGAACACCGAACCGATGACCCGGCTCGTGACCCACCTCGCCGGGCTCGGCCACCGCCGGATCGGGCTGGTCGCGGGACTGCCCGGGCTGAGCACCACCAGCGAGCGGATCGCCGGCTACCGGCACGGCCTCGCCGCCGCCGGGCTGGCCCGCGACGAACGCCTCGAGATCTGCGGCAACTCCGAGTCGGCCGGCGCCGAGCGGGCGACCGCGGCCCTGCTGGCACTCGCCCCCGCGCCGACGGCGCTCGTCACCGCCAACAACGCGATGACCATCGGCGCCCTGCGCGCCCTGCGCGAGCGGGGCCTGTCCGTGCCCGGCGACATCGCCCTGTGCTGCTTCGACGACTTCGCGTGGGCCGATCTGTTCTCCCCGCGGCTCACCGCGGTCGCCCAACCCAGCAGGGACATCGGGGCACGGGCCGTCCGGGTGCTCCTCGACCGCCTCGCCGCACCGGACGGTCCGGCCCGGACCCTCCGGCTGCCCTGCTCCTTCGTCCATCGCACGTCGTGCGGGTGCCCCGAGAAAGGAACCGACTCGTGATCGTCGTCGCCGGTGAGGCACTGATCGACCTGGTACCGCGGGGCCCGGGACCCCTCGCGGGGCTACAGCCGGCGCGCGGCGGCGGCCCCTACAACACGGCCGTGGCGCTGGGCCGCCTCGGCTCCCCCACCGCCTTCTGCTCCCGCACCTCCCTCGACGCCTTCGGCGAGGCCCTGCTCGACGGGCTGCGGCAGGCGGGCGTGGACGTCTCGGACGTGCAGCGCGGCACGGAACCGACCACCCTCGCGGTCGCCACCGTCGGCACCGACGGCTCGGCCGCCTACTCCTTCTACGTCGAGGGCACCGCCGACCGCCTGTTCACAGCTCCCGCCCGCCTTCCCGCCGGCACCCGCGCGGTGTCGTTCGGCACCTGCTCCCTCGTCCTGGAACCGGGGGCGAGCGCCTACGAGGAACTGATGCGGTCCGCGGCCGGGGAGGGTCTGTTCACCGCGCTCGACCCGAACATCCGGCCGGGCCTGATCCCCGACGCGGACGCCTACCGGGCGCGCTTCAAGGGCTGGCTGCCGTCGGTGACCCTGCTCAAGCTCTCCGAGGAGGACGCCCGGTGGCTGGGCGGCACCCCGGGAGACTGGCTGGCCGCGGGCCCCTCGGCCGTCGTGATCACCCGGGGCGGCGACGGTCTCACCGTCTTCACCCGGGAGGGCGCGGAGCACTCCGTGCCGGGTGTGCAGGTCGACGTCGTGGACACCATCGGCGCCGGTGACACGGTGAACGCCGCCCTGCTGCACGGCCTGGCCGGCCAGGACGCCCTCTCCCCCGGGGCCCTCGCCGCCCTGGGCGCGGACGGCTGGACGCGGCTGCTGCGGTACGCGGCGCGCGCGGCGGCGATCACCTGCTCACGGGCGGGAGCCGAGCCGCCGTTCGCCGCCGAGCTGGGGGACATCTGACGGTGGAACGGGCGGTGCCCCGCGGTGAGTCGCCGCGGGGCACCGTGTTCTGTCGTGTTCCGGCGACGGATCAGGACGTGGCCTTGCGCGCCCGCGTCGTCTTCTTCGCGGGTGCCGCCTTCTTCGTGGCCGCGGCGGCCTTGCCGGTCGCCGTGTTGTTGGCGGCCTTGGCGGCCTTGGCGGTCCGGGCCGTCGCGGTCTTCTTCGCCGGTGTCTTCGCCGGTGTCTTCGCCGGCGGTGTGGCGTCGCTGATCGTCTCCGGCTGGAGGATCTCCCGGAGGAACTTGCCGGTGTGGCTGGCCGGAACCCCGGCCACCTGCTCGGGGGTGCCCTCCGCGACGACGAGGCCGCCGCCGGCACCGCCCTCGGGGCCCATGTCGACGATCCAGTCGGCGGTCTTGATCACGTCGAGGTTGTGCTCGATGACGATGACCGTGTTGCCCTTGTCGACCAGGCCGGAGAGGACCTTGAGCAGCTTGCTGATGTCCTCGAAGTGCAGGCCGGTGGTCGGCTCGTCCAGCACGTAGACCGTGCGGCCGGTGGAGCGGCGCTGAAGCTCGCTGGCGAGCTTCACGCGCTGTGCCTCACCGCCGGACAGGGTGGTCGCGGACTGCCCGAGACGGACGTAGCCGAGGCCGACGTCCTTCAGCGTGTTGAGGTGGCGGGCGATCGCCGGGACGGCCGCGAAGAAGTCCGTGGCCTCCTCGATCGGCATGTTCAGGACGTCGGCGATGGACTTGCCCTTGTAGTGGACCTCCAGGGTCTCCCGGTTGTACCGGGCGCCGTGGCAGACCTCGCACGGGACGTAGACGTCCGGGAGGAAGTTCATCTCGATCTTGATCGTGCCGTCACCGGCGCAGTTCTCGCAGCGGCCGCCCTTGACGTTGAAGGAGAAGCGGCCGGGCAGGTAGCCGCGGACCTTCGCCTCGGTCGTCTCCGCGAACAGCTTGCGGACGTGGTCGAAGACGCCGGTGTACGTCGCCGGGTTCGACCGCGGGGTGCGGCCGATGGGCGACTGGTCGACGTGCACCACCTTGTCGACCAGGTCGTCTCCGTCCACGCGCGTGTGCCGGCCCGGCACGTTGCGCGCGCCGTTCAGCTCGCGGGCCAGGTGCGTGTACAGGATGTCGTTGACCAGCGTCGACTTGCCGGAGCCGGACACACCCGTGACGGCCGTGAACACGCCGAGCGGGAAGGACACGTCGATGTCCTGGAGGTTGTTCTCCCGGGCGCCGTGCACGGTGAGCTGCCGCGAGGGGTCGCGGGGGCGGCGGATGTCCGGCACGGGGATCGACTTCTTGCCGGCCAGGTACTGGCCGGTCTGCGACTCGGCGTTGGCGAGCAGTTCCTTCAGGGAGCCGCTGTGCACGACCTTGCCGCCGTGCTCGCCGGCGCCGGGGCCGATGTCGACCACCCAGTCGGCGACCTTGATGGTGTCCTCGTCGTGCTCGACGACGATCAGCGTGTTGCCCATGTCCCGCAGCCGGACCAGGGTCTCGATCAGCCGGTGGTTGTCGCGCTGGTGCAGGCCGATGGACGGCTCGTCGAGGACGTACAGGACGCCGACGAGGCCGGAGCCGATCTGGGTGGCCAGGCGGATGCGCTGGGCCTCTCCGCCGGAGAGGGTGCCGGCCGCGCGGTTGAGCGAGAGGTAGTCCAGGCCGACGTCGACCAGGAACCGCAGCCGCTCGTTGACCTCCTTCAGCACGCGCTCGGCGATCTTCTTGTCGCGGGCGCTCAGCTTCAGCTCGCCCAGGAAGTCCGCGCAGTCGCTGATGGACATCGCGGAGACCTCGGCGATCGACTTCTCCATGATCGTGACGGCGAGGACGATCGGCTTCAGGCGCGTGCCCTCACAGGTGGGGCAGGGCACCTCGCGCATGTAGCCCTCGAAGCGCTCGCGGCTGGCGTCGCTCTCGGCCTCGCTGTGCCGGCGCTTGACGAAGGGGACGGCGCCCTCGAAGGGGGTGGTGTACACGCGCTCGCGGCCGTACCTGTTGCGGTAGCGGACCTCGATCTGCGTCTTGTGGCCGTACAGCAGGGCCTTCTTCGCGCGCTGCGGCAGACCGGCGAAGGGGATGTCCGTCCGGAAGCCCAGCGCGTCCGCGAGGGCGCCGACCAGACGGCCGAAATAGTCCTTGGTGTGCCCGTGCGACCAGGGGTGTATGGCGCCCGCGTCGAGGGACTTGTCCTCGTCGGGGACGATCAGCTCCGGGTCGACCTCCATGCGCGTACCGATGCCGGTGCACTCGGGGCAGGCGCCGAAGGGCGAGTTGAAGGAGAAGGAGCGGGGCTCGAGCTCCTCGAAGGACAGGTCGTCGTACGGGCAGTACAGATGCTCCGAGTACATGCGCTCGCGCTCGGGGTCGTCCTCGGGGAGGTCGACGAAGTCGAGCACGACCATGCCGCCGGACAGGCCGAGGGCGGTCTCCACGGAGTCGGTGAGCCGGCGCTTGGCGGAGTCCTTCACCGTGAGGCGGTCGACGACCACCTCGATGGTGTGCTTCTCCTGCTTCTTCAGCGTGGGCGGCTCGGAGAGCTGGATGGTCTGCCCGTCCACGCGCGCGCGGCTGTAGCCCTTGGTCTGGAGGTCGGCGAAGAGGTCGACGAACTCGCCCTTGCGCTCGCGCACCAGCGGCGAGAGCACCTGGAAGCGGCTCCCCTCCGGCAGCTCCAGGACCTTGTCGACGATGGCCTGCGGCGACTGGCGCGAGATGGGGCGGCCGCACTCGGGACAGTGCGGCTTGCCGATGCGCGCGAACAGCAGACGCAGGTAGTCGTAGACCTCGGTGATGGTGCCGACCGTCGAGCGCGGGTTGCGCGAGGTCGACTTCTGGTCGATGGAGACGGCCGGGGAGAGGCCCTCGATGAAGTCGACGTCCGGCTTGTCCATCTGGCCGAGGAACTGGCGGGCGTACGAGGAGAGCGACTCCACGTAGCGCCGCTGGCCCTCGGCGAAGATGGTGTCGAAGGCCAGGGAGGACTTGCCCGACCCGGACAGGCCCGTGAAGACGATGAGCGAGTCCCGAGGCAGGTCGAGCGAGACGTTCTTGAGGTTGTGCTCGCGCGCGCCACGGACGATGAGACGGTCGGCCACGCCGGTCCGCACCTTTCTTGAGAGAAGTGACAGGGGCGGGGCCCCCGTGCTTCTTCAGACTAGGGGGAGCCACTGACAACGCCGGTCGGATTCCCGGTTGCATAACAATCCCCGGCCATCCAGCATGCCCGACGCCACACCCGACCATATAGCACGCGCATTCGATTTACGGCACAGCTTCACCACCTTCACCCGAATGAGTGGCGGGGCTAGTGTCAGCAGCATGATTGATCACGCACGTGACCTGGCCTCTGTACACGAGGCGACCGAGCGGCTCCTCACCGCAGCGGCCCGACTGGACAACGCGGCTGTGACCGAGCCGTCACGGCTGCCCGGCTGGACCCGCGGTCACATCCTGGCCCACCTCGCCCGCAACGCGGACGCCCTCGTCAACGTCCTGGAGGGCCGTCCCATGTACGAGTCGGCGACCGCCCGGGACGCCGACATCGAGCGGGACGCCCCGCGCCCCCTGGACGTCCAGCTCGCCGACCTGCGCGCGACGGCCGGCCGCTTCCAGGAGACGGGGGCCGCCCCCGCCGACTGGTCGCGCACCGTGGAGCTGCGCAACGGGGTCACCGACTCCGCGGCCCGGGTGCCCTTCCGGCGCTGGATCGAGGTCGAGCTGCACCATGTCGACCTCGGGATCGGGTACGAGCTGGAGGATGTCCCGGCGGAGTTCGCGGAACGGGAGATCGACTTCCTCGCGGAGCGCTTCGACGGGCACAAGGACGTGCCCTCGACCGGATTGCGTACCGACGACGGCCGGACCTGGACCACCGGGGGCGGCGCCGAGGGCGGTCCGGTCGTGGTCGAGGGGACGGCCGCCGGCCTGCTCGGCTGGCTCGCCGGCCGCCGCGACGGCTCCGGGCTCGCGGTGAAGGGCGGCGCGCTGCCGTCGCTGCCGCCGCTGTAGCACTTGAGCGGCCTGTGGACCGCTCCCCCGCTATAGGCTGATCGTCATGACGTACAGCGGAGAGGTGACGGTCGGCGGACCGGCCGATGTGCACGAGCTCAAGGACCTGATGATCACCAAGATCGCGGTGGGTCCCATGGAGAACAATGCCTATCTGCTGCGCTGCCGGGCCACGGACGAGCAGCTGCTGATCGACGCCGCCAACGAGGCGCGGACACTGCTGGGGATGATCGGTGACGACGGCATCGCGTCCGTCGTCACCACGCATCGGCACGGTGACCACTGGCAGGCGCTCGCCGAGGTCGTCGCCGCCACCGGCGCCCGGACGTACGCGGGCCGCGAGGACGCCGCCGGCATCCCCGTGCCGACGGACGTCCTCGTGGACGACGGCGACACCATCCGGGTGGGGCGCGTGGAACTCACCGCGCGCCATCTGGTGGGGCACACCCCGGGCTCCATCGCGCTGGTCTACGACGACCCGCACGGCCACCCGCACGTCTTCACCGGCGACTGCCTCTTCCCCGGCGGTCCTGGTAGGACAACACGTCCGGAAGAGTTCAACTCCCTGATGGACGGCCTGGAGACCAAGCTGTTCGGCATCCTGCCCGACGAGACGTGGATCTACCCCGGCCACGGCAACGACACCACCATCGGCACGGAGCGGCCCCACCTCGCGGAGTGGCGCGCACGAGGCTGGTGATCCATGTGCCCGCCAGCCACCCGGCCGCAGGTCCTCATCCCCCCGGGATCGCAGAGGCATGGTCAACGTCGACGCCTGCGGTTCCTGGGCCGACCCGCTCGGGCGTCCGGCATCCTGCGGACCCCATCAGGTCCGACTGCGGCGCGGATGGCGTCGGGGCAATGCGGAGAGGCTCATGCGGGCAGCGCCCTGAGGTGCCCTTCGGCAACGAACGCCACCTCGCCGCCAACCCTCACTGAGCGGATGTCCTGCCCTTCGCCGTGTGCGCTGATTGCCATCCGGCTAGCGCGGCCGGTGAGGCGCCCCTGGTGCAGGGTGACGGTCTCTCCGTCACCGATCCGGCTGTGCCGCCGCAGGTAGGCGGCGGCACAGCCGGCGCCGGAGCCGGTGGCCACATCCTCCAGGAGGCCGTCGTTGTTCCAGTGGCGTCCTTCCAGCGCGGCGGCGTCGAGCAGGTAGGCGAACTGCTCGCCGAGCTCGGCGAGCGGGGCTTCGAGGTCATGGGCGATTCGGCCGCGTTCCAGCGCGTCACCGCGCACGGGGACCATGAGGTATCGGAGTCCCGTCGAGAGCACTTCCGGAGGCAGGTCCGGGTCCAGGTCGTCGGCGTCCAAGGAGAACCAGGAGGCCAGCTCGGGGATGTCGGGGCGGCCGAGGAATGCGGCGGGGCCCTGGTCGAGAACGGCGGTGTAGCGGCCCGCTGCGCGGCGTCGGGTGGTGACGTCGACCGTTCGGGCTTTCAGCTCCAGGGGCCAGGTCTCGGTGTCATCGGCGCCGTGCAGCGCGTGCAGGACAGATGCCGCCCCGATGAGGGGATGGCCGGCGAAGTCGAGTTCCCCGGCGAGGTCGAAGACGCGCGCACCCCAGGTCCGCTCATGGGCGGGGTGGCAGGCGAGGAAGACCTATTCGAAATGCCGCATCTCCCGGGTGATGCGCGTCATCTGCTGCCCGCTGAGCCCCGCGGAGTCGGGGAACACCGCCAGGCTGTTGCCGCTGTAGGGCTGTGAACTGAAGACATCGACGTGCAAGTAGTGCATGTTTCGGAAACTCCGGTCTGTCACAGGCTCGAGGATTTTGTGACCTCTGCGGGGCGGGGCCCTCGGCAGCCGGCGTCCCTCGGGTGTCCATCGGGTGGGGGCGGGAGAGCTGCGCTGAGCGAGTACAGGATGGGCAGGTAGGTGTCGCTGAACGGGAACCGGTACAGGCCGTCCGGGCCTTGCGGCAGGATGTGGCGCCCGTCGGTCTCGGTTTCCGTGTGCTCGCCGAGGCGCTCGACGACCAGCCCCGCCGAAGCGGCCGCTGTCACGATCTCGCCGACCGAATACGGATACTGGGTGGACCTCTTCGGCTGGAGGGGAGCGTCGGCGTGGGCGTAGGTGCCTGTCATCGCGTCGTGCTGCGGTGCGCCGCCACCGTAGGGCCAGTCGGCCACGAAGGGGTCGAACGTGAGCACCGTCTGGAAGACGGGGTGAAGGTCCACGAGAACGAGTCGGCCGCCCGGCCGCAGCGCTGTCGCCGCACCGCCCATCCAGGCACCGAGGTCCCCGATCCAGGACAGGACCCCGTAGGTGGCGACGACCAGGTCGAACCTGCCCGCCAGGGCGTCGGGGAGGCGCTGGGTGTCCGCTTCCACGAACTCCGCGGCCAGACCGGCCTGTTCCGCCAGGGTTCGTGCCCGTGCGATCGCCCTGGAGGAGAAGTCCACGCCGGTGACGCGTGCGCCCAGGCGCGCCCAGTTCAGGGTGTCCATACCGAAGTGGCACTGCAGGTGGAGCAGATCCTTGCCTGCCACGTCGCCCGCGAGTTCCCGCTCGATCCCGCGCAGCGTCTGCCCGTCGGCGAGGAATGCCTGCACATCGTACGACCGGTCTTCAGGATCGGTGCCGTGGAATGCGGCGAGGTCGTCCCACAGGGCCCGGTTGGCCGCGAGGCCGTCGTCGATCGCCACGCCGTCCTCGCGGGCGCATAGGTCGTCGAATGTGTTCTCAGCAGCCATTACCGGCCTCTCCTTTGCTCTTTGTCTCTGTTCTGAAGATGCTTTCCGACGGGCAGTCAGCGGCGTAGCCGCTAGAGGAGCGGCTGGCCCTCTTCCACAGGCCCCGCTGTTTGGACGCCCGAGCTGTGCGGGTTCTGGCGCGGCGGCGGCAAGGTGGCTGCCACGGACGTCGGCTGTGCGCTCGTCGCGACCGCCTTGACTCGCCTTCCGGCCATACGGCACCCCAGGCAGTCCGGGTGCCCCTGCCGGGCGCCGAGGTCCTTCACCCGCCAGTCCCACTGGTCGGCCGGGCGGGGGCCGCTGGGCTTCCCCCAGCCCGCCAGGTGGAGAAGCCAGGTGATGACCGCGGCCAGGGCGATCACTGCGACGCCGGAGATCACCAAGGCCGCGGACACTGCGATGACTCCGAGACCTGCGACGCAGAAGCCGACCAGTGCGACGGCTGTTCCGGTCCAGCCGGCGACCGTATGACCCAGGTCGACGTTTTCGTGTGCGCTCATTTTCCCAATTCCAGTTCTGTGGATGTCGATGGTGCTCGTCGGCGCTAACGACGAGGCGCTGTCACCCCTGGCCTTCGCGCGACCGCTCGGGCCACTGCGGCCCGCCCCCGCCCGGTCGCGTTGCGGAGGTCGCGCTTCCCCGGGGGCCTTCGCAGGGAGGTGGTCCTGTGCCCACACGGTCAGGGCGGCCAGGGGAATGAGGAGCGCCTTGCCGTGTGAGGCGAGCGTGTAGACGGTGGGTGCGGGGGTGCCCGGGTGGTCGGTTCGGGCCACCAGGCCGAGGGCGGTCATCTCCCGAAGGCGTCGGGTGAGCAGGCCGTCGCTGAGGCCGGGAACGCGTTCGTGAATGAGGTGGAGGTCGGCCGGGCCCTTGGCCAGGGCAGTGATGACGAGCCCGGTGCCACGTGTGCCGAGGAGAGCGAAGGCCCGGGTGAGGGCTTCCAGAGGCTCCGGCAACGGCTCAGGGCCGGGCTGGTGCACCGCCTGCGTACGCGGTGGTGCCATGTCGGTTCCCTTCCCGGTACGGCGCGCGGGACGGATCGTGGTCCCTCGCGCCGCCCGTCGTTGGTGGATGTGTCCGGCAGTCGGCCTACGCCGTCGCCTGCGCCGTGTCCCGGTCCGCGCCATCGGTCTGCGTCTCTGCGGCGGCCGTGGCCGGTTTGCCGTTTCGGCGCAGCAGGAGGGTGACGACGACGGCGGCCAGGAGGGTGGTCGCGGCGCCGCTGACGAGGGCGAGGTGCATCCCGGAGGCGAAGGCGTCCCGGGCCCGCTCGATCAGTGCCGGGTTGCCTGTGGCTTGGCCTATGTGGTTGGCGGCGGCGAGGGAGGAGCGGGCCGCGTGCGCGATCGGGGCGGGGAGCCCGCTGGTGTCGAGCTCGTCGCGGTACTGGGCGCTCATGAGGCTGCCGAGGACGGCGATGCCCAGAGCGCCGCCGAGCTCGCGTGAGAGGTCGTTCACGGCCGAGCCCACGTTCTGCAGACGGGGCGGCAGGGCGTCGGTGATTGCCGCGGTGGCCGGCGTGGTGGCCAGGCCCATGCCCGCACCGAGCGGCACCAGCCCGCCGGCGACCAGCCAGTACGAACTGCCGGCGTCGAGCTGGGCCAGCACGACCAGGCCGGTGGTGACCAGGAGAAGGCCGACGGTCCACGGGCCGCGGGCGCCTCGCCGGGCGACCAGGCGCGGGGCGAGCCGGGCGCTGGGGATCATCGCCGCGGACATCGGCAGCACGCTCACCGCGGCCATCAGGGCGCTGTCACCGCGCACCAGTTGGAGGTACTGCATGGTGACGAAGATGAACCCGAAGAATGCGAAGAACTGCAGCGTGGTCGAGATCGACCCGGCCGCGAACGCCTTGTGGCGGAACAGCCGCGGGTCGAGCAGGGGATGCGGGTGCCTCAGTTCCCAGGCGACGAAGGCGGCCAGGACGACGAGCCCGATGGCCATGCCGGTCAGGGTCCGCGTGCTGCCCCAGCCGTGCTCGGGCGCCTCGATCACCGAGTAGACCAGCACCCCCAGCCCCGCCACGGTGAGCACCGCTCCGACCACGTCCACCCGGTGCTTGCCCGGCTGCGCGGACTCCGGGACGAAGAAGTGGGTGCCGAAGAACGCCACGGCGGCCATCACCGCGTTCAGCCAGAACACTGATCGCCACGACCACACCTCCAGCAGCAGCCCGGAGGCGAACAGTCCCAGCGCCGCGCTCGCGCCGGCGACCGCAGCCCAGACACTGATGGCACGCGCCAGCTGATCGCGGGGGAACGTGCTGGTGATCGTGGACAAGGTGGCGGGCATGACGAACGCGGCGGCCACGCCGAGCAGGGCACGCAAGGTGATCAGGACGCCCGGTTCGTCCGTGAAGGTCGCGGCGAACGATATGGCGGCGAAAAGTCCGACGCCGCCGAGCAGGGCCTTGCGGCGGCCGAAGCGGTCGCCGAGGGTCGCGGCGAACAGCAGCAGTGAGGCGAAGATCAGACTGTAGGAGTCGATGATCCACGACAGCTGGGTCTGGTTGGCGTGTGTCTCCCGGGCGACGTCGGGCAGCGCCACGCTCAGCGATGCCATCGCCGACACGACGGTGGCAAGGGCCAGGCAGGTCACGGCGAGGACGGCGCCGGGGCGCAGTGCGCGCACCGGACCGGTGGCCGGGCCCGTGGCGGGTGAGGCGGGCATGGGGAATCTCCTATGTACGAAAACTGGTGGACGGGCGGCGCTTCAGACTCGCCGCCCGGGCATGGGTCAGCTGGTGACGACGTCGTCGAGGCGGCGGCGCGGGCTGAGGCCCGGTGTGCGCTCGGGGTGGCCGATGCGGAAGGACAGCAGGCCGGTCGAGGCGGGGCGGCCGAGCAGGGCGGCCCAGCGGGCGGAGAAGACGTCGGGGGTGGCGGCCGCGGTGTCGCGGTCGATGCGTTCGGTGATCTGGTTCATGTGGTGCAGGCCGAGGCCGAGCGTGGTGGCGGTGAGGTGGATGCGGGCCAGCAGCCGTCCGCCGTTGACCTGGGCGGTGCGGTCGGTGACGTCGTCCACGGCGATGACGCCGTAGGCGGCGGCGGTCGCGGTGTGCACCTCGCGGGTGGCCTTGACCCAGTAGGCGTCGCCGTCCTTGCGGGACTGCGCCGGCAGGAGTTTCGCGGCGAACAGGGTCAGCCCGCTAAGGCCCTGACCGTCGAGGGTGAGCCCGTCGCGGTGCTTATCGATGCTGTCGCGCGAGCTGCGGAACCAGCTGAACGCCTCGCTCGACTGAGCGGTGTCCTTGGTGATCGCCTCGGTGGCCTCGACGTAGAGCCGTCCCAGCCGTTCCCGCGTCTGCTCGTCGGTGATCCAGAGCACGCTCGCCCCGTCGATGCGGGAGCTTTGCCCGGTGAAGCCGCTGAGGTCGACGGCCGCAGACGTGTAGGGGCCGCGGTTGGTGTGCCGGTGTGGCATCGCGGCGGCGAGGTCGCGGTCCCGCACGGTGCCGCCTTCCCGCAGCACGATCCGCGCGACGTGTTCCGCAGCGACGCCGTCCGGGAACAGGACGACTTCGGTGGTGAAGCCGGCCGGTCCAGCGGCGATCACCATGTTCTCCACGGCGCAGCCGAGCCCGGCGAAGTGCTCGCGGCCACTGGCGTCGTTGAGCGGCATCCGCCGGCTGGGGTCGGAGTGCACGTCGATGGTGTCCCCGTCGACGTGGATGCGCCAGGGTTGGGTGTTGTGCGGGTTGCACGCCAGGACACCGGCGGCGACCACCTGCTCGATGCCGGACATCGTGGTCCAGTCGTGCCAGAGGTCGTACGGGTCGCCGGATCCGGCGCTGAAGGCGCCGTTGGTGACGGCCCGCAGTCCGCCGACGCCCACACCGAGGGTGGCTACCGAGCCGATGCCGAGGCCCGCCAGTTTCAGCGCGTCCCTGCGGGTGAAGGCGATCTCCGGGGGTTCGTCTGGGACGGTGTCAATGGCCATTGCGTCTCTCCTGTCGCGCGGCCTCGGGTTGTGGCAGGAGACTCGCGTCGGACAGGGTGTCGGCGCACCACCCTGCCGCGAGATGTACCCGGGGTGGTGGGGCTGGCAGAATCGGCGTCGGGTTGCGGTACCGGGCCGCAGGTCGGGAGCGTCGTGACGTCGGACAGTCCTACGCGGCCTCTGCTGGCCGTGAAGCAGGTGATCCCGCCGGCCCGGGCCGGCGCGGTCCCTCGTGAACGCCTGCAGCGGCAGTTGCGTCTGGCTGAAACCCGTCTGACGGTGGTGGTGGCGCCCGCCGGCTGGGGCAAGACGAGTCTGCTCAGCGGCTGGGCGGCGGACCCCGAGGAGAAGCGCCGCATCGCCTGGGTCTCGCTCGACGAGAACGACGACGAACCAGTCCGGTTCTGGAGTTATGTACTCACCGCGCTGCACAACGCCGGCGACGCGATCAGCGCAGGCCCGCTGCAGGCACTGGACGCGGCCAGCGTCTCCCCCATCGACCTCGCGCTGCCGATGCTGCTGAACGAACTGGCAGCGACCGCGGTGCCGCACGTACTGGTCCTGGACGACTACCACCTGCTCGCCGATCGCCGGATCCACGAGGCGGTCGAGTACCTCGTGGCATACCTGCCCGCCTCGCTGCGCATCGTCATCGCCTCGCGCACCGACCCGCCACTGCCGATCGCACGGCTGCGGGCCCGCGGTGACCTGACCGAGCTGCGGGCGGCACAGCTGCGTTTCTCGCCCACCGAGGCGGCGGCCCTGGTGGCCGCGGTGTCGGGGCACGACCTCGACGAAGCGGTCGCGGCAGCCGTATGGGAACGGACGGAAGGATGGGCGGCCGGCCTGCAGCTGGCCGCTCTCGCCCTGCGCGCGGACTCGGCGCAGGCCCACGCCGACGACCGGCATCTGCTGGACTACTTCGCTGCGGAGGTTCTGCCGGGCCTCGCGCCGAGCCATCGCGACCTGCTGGTGCGGGCCGCGCCGCTCGAACGGCTCTCCGGTCCGTTGTGCGACGCCGCACTGCAGGTGACCGGATCGGCCGGGGTGCTGGCCGATCTGGTCAGGGCCGATCTGTTCGTGGCAGCCCTGGACGGCGAGCAGCAGTGGTACCGGTGTCATCATCTGCTCCGGGAGGTTCTGGGACGTGAGTCCACGACGGACTCGCGTGAGGTCTTGGGCCATGCCGCCATCTGGTTCGCCGACCAGGACCGCATCGACGACGCGGTGCACCACCTGTTGCGGGCCGACCGCGACGAAGAGGCCGCCGAACTGATGCTGCACAACGCGGAGAGCTGGTTCTTCCGCCGCGGGGCCGCGGCGACGTACTTGCAGTTCGGCGAGCGGCTGCCCGGACGAGCGGTGGGCCCGGAGCTGGCCTACTCGCTGGCCTTCGCGGCGGCGCTCTGCGGCGACCAGGACCGTGTGAACCGCTGGCTGGACGTCTGCGAGGTGCGCGCCACCCCGGACACCGTCATGGCCGGTTGGCACAGCTTCCGCGGTGCCGTGCTCACCGTGCGCGCGGGCTTCGGCATGTCGGATGCCGAGGCCGCGCGATCCGTGGCCCTGGCGCGGCAGGCTCTCGAACTGGAAACCACCGGCGGTGTCTCCGCGCACCCCCACGTCCCGGCGACGCTCGGTGGCGTGCTGGCTCGCGACGGCCGGTTCGACGAGGCAGCGGCCCTGCTGCTCGACATGTGGCAGCACCGCCACCGCGACTCCTGGCCCCTGTGGACCGTGATGGCTGTAGCGGGCATGCTGGCGGTCAGCCTTGTCGAGGCCGGCCGCGGCGAAGAGTGCGGCCGAGTGCTGCGCGAGGCCGGTCCCACAGCCGACGCCGTCGAGCGTGAGGGGAGGGAGGCCAGCACCCCAGGGCTCGCCGCGCTGCGGATCGCCGCCGGCCGGCTCCGCTACCTGAACGCCGACGTGGAGGGGGCCGCGGTACTGCTGCGCCGTGCCGTCGCCCTCGCAGAACTCCACCCGCGGCCGACGACACTCTTTCTCGGCCTGCTGTACCTCGCGGACGCCGAACTCGCCCGCGGCGACCGGCCCGCCGCCCGCGCCGCACTGGCCCGGGCCCGCGAGGTGGTGGACGAAGAGCCGGTGAGCACCCACGCGAAGCGGCGGCTCGAGCAGAGCGAGGCCCGGCTGGGCCGGGCCGGCGCCCGTACCGCAGTACGCTCCGGCGCCCTCGCGGAGGAACTGACCGACCGCGAGCTGTCGATCCTGCGGGCACTGCAGGGGCCGGCCACCCAGCGGGAGATCGGAGCCGCGATGTTCCTGTCCATCAACACGGTCAAGGCGTACAACAAGAGCCTGTACCGCAAGCTCGGCGTCGCCTCCCGGCACGACGCCGTCACAGCGGGGCGCGAGCTCGGCTTGATCTGACCCCACCCCGGGTGCTTCTCCCGGCGGGTGGTGCGCGGCCACCCGGGCGAAGGGTTCCCTGGGCTCATGGCCCCTCCCCGCTACGAGCTCACCCTGCACCGGCCGATCTCCCGCAGCCTTCTGGACGTGATCGAAACCAGGTTCGATCACGTGTCGACACCGGGCGCGGACGGCACCGTCTTGGTCGTCGACAACGTCGACCAGGCGTCGGTACGCGCCCTGCTGACCCTGCTGTGGGACACCGGCCACCACGTGCTGGCCTTCGAGGAGAAGACGGCCTGAAACGTCCCCGAACAACGTTTGTCCTAACGGTAGTTGAGCTCAGCGAGCTCGGTCGCGAGCTTCCTGGGCATCGCCGTGTGGCCGAGCAGGGGAAGCACGATGTTGCGTACCCCACGGGCCATCGGGTTGCGCGTGGTGGCGACACGGGTCATCCGGTCGGTGAAGGCGACCACCCGCTGGGCGACGGGCCGACGCCGCGCCTCGTAGCCGTCGAGCTGCCCGGTGGCGAACGCCTGGCCCAGGGCGTAGCCGTCCTGGATGCCGGTGTTCATCCCCTGCCCGCCGGCGGGGCTGTGCACGTGAGCGGCGTCGCCGGCCAGCAGCAGACGGCCGGCACGGTAGTGGTCGGCGACCCGGTGATGCACCCGGAACCGTGACGACCATGCCAGGCCGGTGACCTTGGCCTGGCCGGGGGCGCGTTCGTCGAGCAGCCGCTGGACGAAGTCGATGTCCGGTGTGGCGGGCGCGTCGCCCACGGTGGCGACGACCCGGTAGTGCCCTCCGGGCAGCGGCGCCACGACGGTGAGTCCCGCGGTGCCGAAGGTGAGCGAGACCTCCTCGGGGCCCGGGGCCCAGTCCATCATGACGTCGGCGAGCACGAAGGACTCGGCGTAGGCGTTGCCGGTGAACCCGATGCCCGCGGCCTCGCGCACGGTGCTGTGCATACCGTCGGCGCCGACGGCGTACGCGGCGCGCAGCGTCTCGCCGGTGGTCATGGTGAGCGTGACACCGTCCTCGTCGTGGACGACGGAGGCGACCTCGTAGGGGCGGTGCACGTCGCCGCCGAGCGCGCGCAACCGCTCCAGCAGCACGCTCTCGGTCTCGTACTGGGGAACCATCAGCGTGTACGGGTGCGCCGTGGGCAGCCGGTCGAACGGCACGGTCAACAGTCTCCGCGCACCGTCGCGGACGGCGAACCGGGTGACCTGGACGCCTCGCGCGATCAGTTCCTCGGAGGCTCCCAGCTCGTCCAGGACCTCCAGGGTGCGGGCGTGGACGACGGCGGCACGCGATGTGTTCGCACCCTCGGCCAGCCGGTCCAGGACGACGAAGTCGATGCCGGCCGAGGCGAGCGTGACGGCGAGCGCGAGCCCGGTCGGGCCGCCGCCCACGATGGCGACCTCCGTACGGTCAGGGAGTGCGGTGGTGTTCATGTCTCTTTCCTTCAGGACGTGAGTCAACAGCCGTTTGCCAACGTTTGTAGGCCAACGTTCGTTGACATCATGCGTGACTTCACGCTGGAAGGTCAACACGCGTTGGCCTACAGTCGTTGGCATGACACGACCCACCGAGATCACCAGCAGCGATCGGCGTTCGGATCGCACCAAGGCCGCGATCCTGCGCGCCGCACGAGAACGATTCGCAGCCCAGGGCTACGAGCGCACCACCATCCGAGCCGTGGCCTCCGATGCCGGCATCGACCCGTCGATGGTCATGCGCTACTTCGGAAACAAGGCCCAGCTCTTCGACGCGACACTCGCCATCGACCTGCGCCTGCCGGACCTCTCGGGCGTCCCGGCGGACAAGCTCGCCCAAGCCCTGGTGCGGCACTTCCTCGAACGTTGGGAGGGCGACCCTGCCGACGACGCGCTGCTCGTCATGATGCGTTCGGCGGTCACCAACGAACAGGCCGCGGCGCGGATGCACGAGATCTTCGCGGCGCAGGTCGCTCCTACGCTGGCCGCCGCCCTGGGCCCAGAAGTCGCCGCACAGCGCGCCGGCCTGGTCTCCGCGCAACTCCTCGGCCTCGGGCTCACCCGCTATCTGCTGCGCCTTCCGGCAGTGACCACCCTGACACCGGACGAGATCGAAAGAGGGCTGGCCCCGGCCATCCAAGCCGTGCTCGACCCCGAGTAGGGCCGCTCTCTCACCGTCATCACGCGCGACCGGCGAGACGCGCCGGAGGCTGCGGCGAGTGCCCCGAAGGAGCCGAACGCCGGAGGCGTGGGCGATGTGCCGGAAGGGCAGCCCTGCGCGGTGGATGGCGGCGGCCAGCACCGGTGCCGGCGCAGGAGAGCCGCCGCTCCTCGCTCACGCTGGGTCCGGCGCGCTTCCGGCGAGGCCGCCGGGGTCGGTCCTCGGGGACGGCGACTGCCTCTTCCCGGGCGGCGTGGGCAACACGTTCAAGGATCCGAAGGCGTTCGCCAGCCTGATCCACGACGTGGAGACGAAGATCTTCGAGGTGCTGCCGGACGAGACCTGGGTCTATCCGGGCCACGGCAACGACACCACCCTGGGCGACGAGCGACCGCATCTGCCGGAGTGGCACGCGCGCGGGTGGTGAGGCACCGTCCGGCCCGCGGCGCGTACGCCGCGCCCCCGCGCCCCGCGCGAGTGCGTACGAGCGCCCCGCGCGAGCCTCGCGCGCGCCCCGTGTGAACCGCGCACACATGCTGACGGCGCGTGCGCGCTCGCGGGGCGCGTTGTTGCGCGCTCAACTGGTAGGAGCCACGCGCGGGAAGACGGCACCCGCGCGGAACGGGCCGCCGGCCTACCTTTCCCCGCCCTCGGCCGGCGGCTCAGGCGAGCCCCGCGGGGACGTGTTCACGAAAATGCAACACCCGCTCCCAATATGCGGACAGTTGGCGCTTTGACCTCGACAAACGGGCGCCGTGCTGCCACTCTCCCGCCATGCAACTCGCCCCTCGCGCACTGCGCCGCGCCGTCGCCTCGGCGGCCATAGCCCTGCTCGCCACCGCCGTCGGCTGCGCTCCGCAGCCCGCGGAGAAGGCCGCCGCCTCTCCGTCCGGGTCGGCCGGGAAGAGCTGTGCGAAGGGCAAGTTGGCCACCGAGACCTCCGGCAAGCTGACGATCGCGACCGACGAGCCGGCGTACGAGCCCTGGTTCAAGGACGACAAGCCCGCCAACGGCAAGGGCTTCGAGTCGGCGGTCGCCTACGCCGTGGCGCAGCGGCTCGGCTACGGCAAGAACGCCGTCGTCTGGCAGAGCGTCCCCTTCAACAAGGCCTTCGCGCCCGGCGTGAAGACCTTCGACTTCGACATCAACCAGGTGTCCATCAGCGCCGAGCGCAAGAAGGCCGTGGACTTCTCCTCCGGGTACTACGACGTCCGCCAGGCCGTCATCGCGCTCAAGGGCAGCAAGGCCGCGAAGGCGACGGGCATCGCGGACCTCAAGGGGCTCAAGCTGGGCGCCCAGGTGGGCACCACCAGCCTCGACTACATCGACGACGTGGTGAAGCCGTCTCAGGAGGCGGCCGCGTACTCCAAGAACGACCAGGCCGTCTCGGCGCTCAAGAACGGCCAGGTGGACGCGATCGTCGTCGACCTGCCGACTGCCTTCTACGTCACCGCGGCCCAGGTGACGAGCGCCAGGATCGTCGGCCAGTTCGAGAACCAGGGCGGCACGCCCGAACAGTTCGGGCTCGTCCTGGACAAGGGCAGCGACCTCACCTCCTGCGTGACGTCGGCCGTGGACGCCCTGCGCGAGGACGGCACCCTGGCGAAGCTGGAGAAGCAGTGGCTGTCGGACGCCGTCGACGCTCCGGTGCTCAAGTGACGGTCACGAAGGAAGAGGCCGGGGAGGACTCCGGCGACGACGACATGCGAGGGGACGCCTACGTCCCCTCGGAGCGACGGCTGGAGCGGGAGCGCCACAAGCGCGCACGTTCCCGCCGCGCGACCGCGATCGCCGCGCTGTCGACTCTGGTCACGGCCGTCGTCCTGTACGTGGTCGTGGTCAGCGCGCCGGGCTGGCAGCGCACCAAGGAGACCTTCTTCGACGGGCACTACGCGCGCGAGGCCTTCCCCAAGGTTCTCGACGGTCTGTGGCTCAACGTCCGGCTGCTGCTGATCTGCGGCGTACTGGTGCTCGTCCTGGGCATGCTGATCGCCATCGCACGCACACTGCCGGGGCCGGTGTTCTTCCCCCTGCGGGTGCTGGCGGCGGCGTACACGGACTTCTTCCGCGGTCTCCCGCTGATCATCAACCTGATGATCGTGGTCTTCGGGGTACCCGCGCTGCGCCTCCAGGGCGTGACCGTCGATCCCGTGCTGCTGGGCGGTACGGCGCTGACACTGACGTACTCCGCGTACGTCGCCGAGGTGTTCCGCGCGGGCATCGAGTCCGTGCACCCTTCGCAGCGCGCCGCGGCCCGCTCGCTGGGTCTGACCAATCGGCAGGCGCTACGGTACGTGGTGCTCCCCCAGGCCGTACGCCGTCAGGTGCCGCCCCTGCTGAACGACCTGGTGTCGCTCCAGAAGGACACCGGGCTCGTCTCGATCGGCGGCGCGATCGATGCCGTACGGGCGGCCGACATCATCGCCCAACGCAGCCTCAACTACACGCCGTACATCGTCGCCGGGCTGGTCTTCGTGGCGCTGACCATCCCGATGACCCGTCTCACGGACTGGGTGACGGCCAGGATGGACCGGCAGCGGGCCCAGGGAGGAGCCATATGAGCGACGCGCCCGTCCTGCGGATGGAGTCCGTCCGCAAGACCTTCGGGGGCTCGGTCGTGCTGCGGGACGTCGGCCTCGAGGTCGCCCCGCACACGGTGACCGCGCTGATCGGTGCCTCCGGCTCCGGCAAGTCCACGCTGCTGCGGTGCGCCAACCTGCTGGAGGAGATCGACGACGGCGCGATCTGGCTGGACGGCGAGGAGATCACCGACCCGCGGGCCGACCAGGACGCCGTCCGGCGCCGTATCGGCGTGGTCTTCCAGGCGTACAACCTCTTCCCGCACATGACGGTGCTGGAGAACATCACACTGGCCCCGCGCCGGGTGCACGGCGTGCCCCGCGCGGAGGCCGAGGAACGCGCCAGGGAGCTGCTGGAGCGGCTCGGGCTGGGCGGCAAGGCGGACGCGTACCCGGACCGGCTGAGCGGCGGCCAGCAGCAGCGGGTGGCGATCGTGCGTGCCCTGGCGGTGCGTCCCCGGCTGCTGCTGCTCGACGAGATCACCGCGGCCCTCGACCCGGAACTGGTCGGCGAGGTGCTCACCGTGGTGCGCGATCTGAAGGACGACGGCATGACCATGGTGCTGGCGACGCACGAGATGGGCTTCGCCCGCGATGTCGCGGACCAGGTTTGTTTTCTGGACGGAGGGGTCGTGCTGGAGCGCGGCACCGCCGAGCAGGTCTTCGGCGATCCGCAGCAGGAGCGCACGCGGCGGTTCCTGCGGCGGATCGTGGAAGCGGGCCGCCTGTAAGGGGCGGGCGCCATGGCGCCCGGGGCTTACGCCTCGGTCCGCGCCGCCCCAACCAGCGCCGCGACCCGCTCCACCCCGAACACATAGCCCTGCACGCCGCATCCCGCGATGACGCCGTCGGCGCGCAGGGAGACGTACGAGTGGTGCCGGAACGACTCGCGCTGGTGGATGTTGGAGATGTGGACCTCCAGCACGGGCATGCCGTCACAGGTGTTGAGCGCGTCCAGAATCGCGACCGACGTGTGCGAGTAGGCGCCGGGATTGATGACGATCCCGCAGTGGCCCAGCCTCGCCTCGTGGATCCAGTCGACCAGCTCCCCCTCGTGGTTGGACTGCCGGAAGTCGACCGTGCCGCCGTGCGCGGCCGCCGCCTTGACGCACAGCGCCTCGACGTCGGTGAGCGTGTCGGAGCCGTAGATCTCGGGCTGACGCTGGCCGAGCAGGTTCAGATTGGGCCCGTTGAGGATCATGATCGGGGAGTTGGCCAGGGTGCGGGTCACGGTTCCTCCGGTCCGTTCGGCGTGAGCGGCCCGCCGGGGACCGCTGCTCACCCCCGGTTTATCACGGTGAAACGAGGCGGACGCAGGCCGTACGCTCCCGGGCATGACCGCCCCCCAGTACCCTCCCAAGCCCTCGCCCGGCGACCGCATAGCCGTCGTCTCGCCCTCCGACGGCCTGCCCGAGCTCTTCCCGCGCCCCTACGAACTGGGCCTGCGCCGGCTGCGCGAGGAGTTCGGCCTGGAACCGGTCGAGTACCCGGCGACGCGGAAGATGGGCACCACCCCCCGGGAGCGGGCCGATGACATCCACGCGGCCTTCGCGGACCCGTCGGTCAAGGCGGTCATCGCGTCGATCGGCGGCGACGACCAGATCACCGTCCTGCCGCTGCTGGACCGGGAGTTGCTGCGGGCCAACCCGAAGCCCTTCTTCGGGATGAGCGACAACACCAACCTGCTCGCGTTCCTGTACAACGCCGGCGTGGTCGCCTACCACGGCGCGAGGGTGATGTGCGAACTGGGCCGACCCGGAGCCATGCACCCGTGGACCGCCGACTCCCTGCGGGCGGCGCTGTTCACCTCGGGCCCGTACGAACTGCGCCCCGCCGAGCACTGGAACGACGTCGACCGCGACTGGGCCGACCCCGCGACCTTCGAGGCGGAACCGGCGACCCGGCCGGGCACCGGCTGGACCTGGCTGGGCGCCGACCGCGTGGTGGAGGGCCGGGCCTGGGGCGGCAACCTGGAGATCCTCTCCTGGCTGCTGATGGCCGACCGGGAGGTGTCGCACGACCTGTCCCTGTACGACGGCGGCGTGCTGTTCCTGGAGACCTCGGAGGAACTGCCGAGCGCCACGGAGGTGTTCCGGATCCTGCGCGGCATGGGCGAGCGCGGCCTCTTGCAGCGCTTCCCGGCGCTCCTCATGGGCCGCGCGAAGACCTGGTCCTTCGAGCACCGCAACGGCCCGGAGGAGGGCGCGCGGTACGCCGCCGAGCAACGCGAGGCAGTGCGGCGGGCGCTGAGCGCGTACGCCCCGGGCACACTGGCCGTCTTCGACGTGGACTTCGGCCACACGGATCCGCAACTGGTCATCCCCTACGGGGGCACCGTCCGCGTCGACGGCCCGGCCCGGCGCATCACGGTCACCTACTGACACAGGGACGTACCCCCGCACGCCCCCGTAACCACCGGTCACCGTGGGTAGTTGACGCGGCATGCGCGACGTACGCACCGTAAGGGCACCCTCCATGCTGCGGCTCGGGGCCGCCTCGCTCGCCGGGACAGCGATCGAGTTCTACGACTTCTTCGCCTACGGAACGGCGGCCGCCCTGGTCCTGGGGCCGCTGTTCTTCCCGACGTTCTCGCCGTTGGCCGGGACGCTGGCGGCCTTCGTGACCTTCGGGGTGGGGTTCGTGGCCCGGCCGCTGGGCTCGGTGCTGTTCGGGCACATCGGGGACCGGCACGGGCGCCGGCCGGTCCTCGTCGTCTCGCTGCTGCTCACCGGCGCCTCCACGGTCGCGGTCGGCTGCGTGCCGACGTACGGCACGATCGGCGTGGCCGCACCCCTGTCGCTGCTGCTCCTGCGTTTCCTGCAAGGGCTGGGGCTCGGCGGTGAGTGGGGCGGGGCGGTGCTGCTGACGGCCGAGCACGCACCGGCCGGGCGGCGCGCGCTGTGGTCGAGCTTCCCGCAGGTGGGTCCCTCTCTGGGATTCCTGCTGGCCAACGGCCTGATGCTGGCGCTGTCGGCGCTGCTGTCCGACGCGCAGTTCGCGCAGTGGGGGTGGCGGGTGCCGTTCTGGGCCGCCGGGGTGCTGGCCGTGGCCGGGCTGTGGCTGCGCCGCTCGCTGGTGGAGAGCCCCCGGTTCCTGGAGATCGAGGACCACGCCCGCGTGCCGCTCGTCGAGGTCGTACGTGACCACTGGCGGCTGGTGCTGCTGACGGCCGGCGCGCTCGCGGTCGGCTACGCGGTGTTCTACGCCGTGACGACCTGGTCCCTGGCCTACGCGACGGAACGGCTGGGAGTGAGCCGCATTGTCATGCTGACCTGTGTCATGGCCGCCGTGGCCGTCAAGGGGGCGTTCACCCCACTGATGGCGCTGCTCGGCGACCGGTTCGGGCGGCGGCCCCTGTGCCTGGCGGGCTGTACGGCGGCCGCGCTGTGGATGTTCCCGATGGTCGCGCTCCTGGCGACCGGTGCGCCCGCGCTGATGTTCCTCGGCTTCCTCGGGGCGCTGCTCGCGTTCATCACCATGTTCGCATTGATCGCCGCGTATCTGCCCGAACTGTACGAGCCGAGGGTGCGCTGCACCGGCGCCGCGGTCGGCTACAACCTCGGCGGGGTGCTCGGCGGCGCGCTCACCCCCATCGTGGCCACCGCACTCGCCGAGCACTCGGGCCGTGTGCCCTGGGGCGTGGGCGCCTATCTGACCGGGGTCGCACTGTTCAGCCTCGGGTGCTTCGCGCTGCTGCCCGAGACGCGTCCGGTGCCGGTGGTCGCGGCGGTGGAACCGGTCACCGGTCGAACCGCTACGGGTTGATCGCCAGCTCCAGGTAGGCGGCGAACAGCACCAGGTGGACGCCTCCTTGCAGCGGTGTGGCCCGCCCCGGCACCACCGTCAGGGAACTGACCACCACCGTCAGGGCGAGCAGCACCATGTGGATCGCGCTCAAGCCGAGAACGAGCGGACCGGAGAGCCAGACGGAGGCGAGGGCGACGGCTGGGATGGTGAGACCGATGCTGGCCATCGACGAGCCGTAGGCGAGGTTGAGGCTGGTCTGCACGCGGTCGCGGCGGGCCGAGCGGAGGGCGGCGATCGTCTCGGGCAGCAGCACGAGCAGAGCGATGACCACACCGACGACGGCCGGGTGCAGACCGGCGGCCGACACGCCCGACTCGATGGTGGGCGACACCCCCTTGGCCAGTCCGACCACACCGATCAGGGCGAGGCCGAGCATGGCCAGGCTGATCCACGCGGTACGGACGGTCGGCACGTCGGCGTGGTCGTCCGCCTCGATCACCCCGCCCTGCCGGGCGATGGGCAGGAAGTAGTCCCGGTGCCGCACGGTCTGGGTGGCGACGAACAGGCCGTAGAGGATCAGCGAGGACAACGCCGCGAAGGTCAGCTGCATGGAGGAGAACTCCGGGCCGGGCTTGCTGGTGGTGAACGTCGGCAGCACGAGGCTGAGCGTGGCCAGGGTGGCCACGGTCGCGAGGGCGGCACCGGTGCCCTCGGGGTTGAAGACCGCTGTGCCGTGCCGCAGCGAGGCGACCAGCAGGCACAGGCCGACGATGCCGTTGCAGGTGATCATCACGGCCGCGAAGACCGTGTCCCTGGCCAGCGTCGCGCTCTTGTCGCCGCCGTCGGCCATGAGCGTGACGATGAGCGCGACCTCGATGACCGTCACGGCCAGGGCCAGGACGAGGGAACCGAAGGGTTCGCCGACGCGATGGGCGACCACCTCGGCGTGGTGCACCGCGGCCAGCACGGAACCGGCGAGGACCACGGTGACCAGCGCGACGACCACTCCGGGCAGATCTTTGCCCCAGGTCAGGATGAGGAGGACGACCGCGAGAACCGGCACGAGGAACGTCCACTGGGTGGTGAGCGACCTGAGCTTGGCGATCATGCGGTGATGGTGGCAGAGGTGTACACGGTTCGCATTCCAGTCCTTTCGTTGCCGGGGGCCTCTGCCGACGCGGTAAGGACCCCCGGCGGACCGGGTGTGCAGCGCGTCGGTTACCCGAACTCGCTCATGTCCACGACGTCGCAGTCGGTGAAGGACGGCGGCCGGGTGCACAGGGCGGCCATCTGCTCGGCGAACTTGCTTGTCTCGGGATCGCCGTTGTTGCGCATGGCCTCCTCGTACGAGTCGAACTCGATCACCGCGAGGTAGCGGCCCGGCTGATTGCGGTCTGCGAGGACGAGCCGGCGGGTGGGGCCGTCCTCGCGGTTTGCCGAGCGGTTGTCCATGTCTTCGGAAAGCTGCCTCATCTCCTCGATGCGGTCGGTCTCGAACTCGATGATCTGGACGAACGTCACGGACGTCTCCCCCCGGGCAACGGCGTCCCCGGCCGGGGACGCGCTCAGCACCCAACGAAGCACCGGGAGCGATGGTCGGCAATGCGCCACGCACCGCTCCCCGTGCTGGTTGTTCCTACGTCCGACGGGGTCAGGCGTCGATGCTGTCCTTCGGAGCGCTCTCGTCGCCTGCCTGCGCCGTCTCGAGCGCCGCCTGCTTCCTGGACGCCATGAGACTGGTGACGGTGGTGACCGCCAGGACCGCGCAGATCACGCCGAGCGAGACCGGGATGCTGATCTCCGGGACGTGCACCCCGGACTCGTGCAGCGCGTGGAACACCAGCTTCACGCCGATGAAGCCGAGAATGACGGACAGCCCGTAGGAGAGGTGGACCAGCTTCTTCAGCAGACCGCCGATGAGGAAGTACAGCTGGCGCAGGCCCATCAGGGCGAAGGCGTTCGCGGTGAAGACGATGTACGGGTCCTGCGTCAGGCCGAAGATCGCGGGGATCGAGTCCAGTGCGAACAGCACGTCCGTCGTGCCTATCGCGAGCATCACGACGAGCATCGGCGTCATGACGCGCTTGCCGTTCTGCTGGATCCACAGCTTGGTGCCGTGGTAGCGGTCGGCCACACCGAACTTGTGCTCGGCCGCCTTGAGCAGCTTGTTCTCCTCGAACTCCTCGTCCTCCTCGTCGGCCCGGGCCTCCTTGATGAGCTTCCAGGCGGTCCAGATCAGGAAGGCACCGAAGAGGTAGAAGACCCACGAGAAGCTGGCGAGGATCGCCGCTCCGGCGGCGATGAAGACGGCCCGCAGGATCAGGGCTATGAGCACTCCGACGAGCAGCACCCGCTGCTGGTACTGCGAGGGCACGGCGAACTTCGCCATGATCAGGACGAAGACGAAGAGGTTGTCGACACTCAGCGACTTCTCGGTGATGAAGCCGGCGAAGAACTCTCCGGCGGGCTGTCCGCCGCCGAAGACGAGCAGGCCGACGCCGAAGAGCCCGGCCAGGGCGATCCAGACGACGGTCCAGATCCCGGCTTCCTTGATGGACACGTCATGGGGCTTGCGCCCGATGAAGAAGTCGACCGCGATGAGAGCGGCGAGGCCGACGATGGTCAGGACCCACAGGGTGGTGGTGACTTCCACTGCGCCTCCGGCAGTACGTAACGGCAAACAGTCAGCGTCATCGCTGCCGGAGGTCTCTTCCACCCGCGATGGGCCGACGCCCCGGGATCTCGTCCGATCCGTATTGACGGGTACGCCGCAGTCAGGGAGTACTCCCCTCCGTACGAAAGACAGTACCCCATTCACCAAGGAAAGGTAAAGTGATCGGCAAAGAAAAGATCAAAACTCCTGTTCAGGGAGCCTTTACCTTTGCTTGGGAGAAGCTGCTGCCACTTTGGCGAGCACGTGGTGGAGCACCTCGCTGCCCGGCGGCACCAGTGACGGCTCGTACGTCCAGGCATGGCCGACCCAAGGGTCCGCGAGATGGTCGTCGGGCACCGGAGTGAGTCGCATGAGGGAACGCCACAACGGATCGAGCAAAGGTCCGTAGGCGGCGGCGTCCTCGCGGTCGGCGACCACCAGCAGATGCACGCCGACGGCCGGGCCCTCGTCCGCCAGGTAACGCAACGCGGTCACGGCCCGGTCGTCGAAGCCGTGCGGGAAGTCGGTCACGATCAGCAGCTGCCGGGCCGTGTCCAGACCGGGCGGCAGTGATTCGGCCGCGCCACCACGCACCGCCATCTGCACCAGGTCGACACGACGGGTGAGGCGCTCCAGGACGTCCGTCACTCCCGCGGCACCGGCTGCGGGCGGAGTGGCGAGGACACCGCTGCGCACCAACGGGACCAGCGCCTGGACCGCCGAACCGGCCGGATCGATCACTTCGACGCCGAACTCCCCCGCCGGGTGTACGGCGAGCAGCCGGGTCGCGAGCGCCACCGCCGCCTCCATGGCGAGGTGCCGCAGTTCGTGCGGCTCGGTCACCGTGCCGTCGGGCGCCGTCACTCGGCCGCTGTCGATCCACAGGCCGCGTTCCAGCGGCAGCCGGACCAGCATCGGGACGCGCAGCGGGGCGCTCTCGGGCAGGTGGAGGTCGCCCAGGCGCAGGGCGAGCGGCGGCTCTGTCGGGACCTGGTAGCCGTGCCAGACGGGGTTGTCCCAGCCGGCGTAGGCCGGCGGGAGGGCGGGCTCGACGACCTCGGCCTCGGCGGTGAGCTGGTCGAGGTCCCGGTCGAGGGCCGCCCGTGCCTGGTCGACGATGCCGTCGCGCTTGGCCCGGGCCGCCTCGCGTGCCGTCTCGCCCGCCGAACCGAGCCGGCTGCGCGGGTCGGACAGGACCTGGTCGAGCTCCTTCTCCAGGCGCGCGTCGGCGAAGTCGACCGCGCTGCGGTAAGCGGCCGTGGTGCGGGCCAGGTCCTCGAACATGCCCCAGACCTGGTTGTACAGCCGTTCGTCCATGGACCAGCCGACAGCGTCACCCGCGACCGGCACCGCGGGCTGCCCCGTCGGGACAGGGGGCGGCTCTGGTGCGGGAGGCGGCGGGGCAGCGTGGCGCCGGGGGTGCGTGTAGTCGACGTTGCCCAAGGGCCCGGACGGGTCGGCACCGGCGCCCGGCGGCTGACCGTCGTGGGGTCGCGTGGTCCACGGCGGCATCGCCTCCGGGGCACCCTGGGGTGCCGGGCCGGACTGGTCGAAGCCGGGCGCGGGAGTCGTCGCCTGCCGCGAACGGTCCGCGTCCGCCGTGTGCGGCTCGGGCGCAGGTATGGAGCGGGCCAGGCCTCGCGCCACCGCCTCCTGGATGCTGCCGGCGAGCTCGTCGGCCTGGGGCAGGCCCTGGTCGGTGAGCAGCGCGGCGAGACCGCCCGCGTAGCCCTGGCCGACGGCACGTACCTTCCAGGCGCCCTGTCTGCGGTACAGCTCCAGGGCGACGACGGCCGTTTCGGTGTCCAGGCCGGTGAGTGTGTAGCGCGCGACCTGAGTGCCGTCGAGGTCGGTGACGGCGACCGAGGGGGTGGCGACGGTGCCGAAGCGGAGCGGTCCGCCCGTCCCCGTCGGCAGGGCCAGCAGCACGTCGACGCGGTGCACGTGCTCGGGCATGGCGGCCAGGTCCACCGCCAGGCGGTGTTCGGTGGCTGCCTGGCGGGAGACCTCCAGGCCGGGCAGGGTGGGGGCACCCGGGTGGGCGACCCACTCGACGCCCCGCACCTTGCCGCTGTCGTCGCTGAGCGTGGCCCCGGCCACGACCGGCACGCCGGCCGCGATCCGGATCTCCAGCCGCACCTGCGAGAGCGGGTGGTTCTGCCCCCGCACCAGCTCGGCCGTCATCGCCTGTCCCCCCTGGTCGTATGTCGTGCGCGGGTCGTAGAGCCGGCTACAGATGCGGCAGGATCGCCGGCATCAGGTCCTGGAAGGTGCGGCCGTTGGACGGGGTGCCCAGGGCGGTCATCGTCCACCCCGAACCCGACCGGTGCACCTTGGCCATGATCTGGGCGGTGTACGCCCCGCCGCCCGCCAGCGTGTAGCGGGCCAGCTCCTGGCCGTTGGTCTCGTCGACCAGGCGGCAGAAGGCGTTCTGCACCTCCTGGAAGGTCTGGCCGGTGAAGGAGTTGACGGTGAAGACGATCTGGTCGATGTGGACCGGGACGCGCTGGAGGTCGACGAGGATGGCCTCGTCGTCGCCGCCCTGGCCCACACCGCCGACGAGGTTGTCGCCGGTGTGCCGCACGGATCCGTCGTCACTGACCAGGTGGCGGAAGAACACGACGTCCACGGGCTGCTTGTCGGCGAACAGCACCGCGGAGGCGTCCAGGTCGATCTCCCGGGTGCGCGAGCCGAACAGACCGCGTCGGGGAGCCGCCTGCCAGCCGAGACCCATGCGAACCGCGGTCAGGCTGCCCCCGTCCTTCTTCTCCAGGCTGATGGCCTGACCCTTGGTCATGTTGACGGTCACGGCGGTTTCCCCTCTCGGATTTCCCCTGTTGCCGCGGTGCGCGCGGTTGACCGAAACCCTACGCAGGGGCACTGACAGTGCCGACCCCCGGCCCGGGCTTTGTGTCGGTGTTGCAACACACCGCACTCCACGCGGACACCGGGGCCGGCCGAGGCGGCCCGGGCTCAGGACAGGCCGGCCTCCTTCATCTGACGCAGTTCCTTCTTCATCTCGGAGACCTCGTCACGCAGCCGGGCCGCGATCTCGAACTGGAGATCAGCGGCGGCGGCGCGCATGCGCTCCGTCATCTCCTCGATCTGCTCGGCGAGTTCGGCCGCGGGACGGTCGGTGGGCACCGCGTCCTTGGCCTTGCCCTTCGCGGACTTGGCGGCCTTCGCGCCCTTGGCGGCCTTGTCGCCGAGCGCCGGCACCGGGGCCTTGGCGCCCTTGCCGTCCTTCAGCTTCCGGTAGCCGGAGCCGAGCAGCTGTTCGGTGTCGACCTCCTCGCGGGCGATCTGGGCGACGATGTCGTTGATCTTCTTGCGCAGCGGCTGCGGATCGATGCCGTTGGCCTTGTTGTAGGCGACCTGCTTCTCCCGGCGGCGGTTGGTCTCCTCGATGGCCCGCTCCATCGCCGGGGTGATCTTGTCGGCGTACATGTGGACCTGGCCGGAGACGTTGCGCGCCGCGCGGCCGATGGTCTGGATCAGCGAGGTGCCGGAGCGCAGGAAGCCCTCCTTGTCGGCGTCCAGGATCGCCACCAGGGACACCTCGGGCAGGTCGAGGCCCTCGCGCAGGAGGTTGATGCCGACCAGGACGTCGAACTCGCCGGAGCGCAGCTCCCGCAGAAGCTCGACGCGGCGCAGCGTGTCGACGTCGCTGTGCAGGTAGCGCACCTGGATGCCGAGCTCCAGGAAGTAGTCCGTGAGGTCCTCGGCCATCTTCTTGGTGAGCGTGGTGACCAGGACGCGTTCGTCCTTCTCCGTGCGCTCGCGGATCTCGTGCACCAAGTCGTCGATCTGGCCCTCGGTGGGCTTGACGACGACCTCGGGGTCGACCAGGCCCGTGGGGCGGATGATCTGCTCCACGACGCCGTCCCCGCGCGACAGCTCGTAGTTGCCCGGGGTCGCCGACAGGTACACGGTCTGGCCGATGCGCTCCTGGAACTCCTCCCACTTCAGGGGGCGGTTGTCCAGCGCGGAAGGCAGCCGGAAGCCGTGGTCGACCAGGGTGCGCTTGCGGGAGGCGTCGCCCTCGTACATGGCGCCGATCTGCGGGACCGTGACGTGCGACTCGTCGATGACGAGCAGGAAGTCGTCCGGGAAGTAGTCCAGCAGGGTGTTGGGCGGTGAGCCGGGCGAACGGCCGTCGAAGTGCATCGAGTAGTTCTCCACACCGGAGCAGCTGCCGATCTGGCGGAGCATCTCGATGTCGTACGTCGTGCGCATCCGCAGGCGCTGGGCCTCCAGGAGCTTGCCCTGCTTCTCCAGCTCGGCCAGGCGCTCCCCCAGCTCCTTCTCGATGTCGTTGACGGCCCGCTCCATGCGTTCGGGACCGGCCACGTAGTGGGAGGCCGGGAAGACGTACAGCTGCTGGTCGTCACTGATGATCTCGCCGGTCAGCGGGTGGAGCGTGGAGAGCGCCTCGATCTCGTCGCCGAACATCTCGATGCGGACGGCCAGCTCCTCGTACACCGGGAAGATCTCGATGGTGTCGCCGCGGACCCGGAAGGTGCCGCGGGTGAAGGCCAGGTCGTTGCGCGTGTACTGGATGTCCACGAAGCGGCGCAGCAGCTCGTCCCGGTCGATCTCGTCGCCGACCCGGAGGGGGACCATCCGGTCCACGTACTCCTGCGGGGTGCCCAGGCCGTAGATGCAGGACACCGAGGCGACCACGATGACGTCGCGGCGGGTGAGCAGCGAGTTGGTCGCCGAGTGGCGCAGCCGCTCGACCTCCTCGTTGATGGAGGAGTCCTTCTCGATGTACGTGTCCGACTGCGGGACGTAGGCCTCGGGCTGGTAGTAGTCGTAGTACGAGACGAAGTACTCGACGGCGTTGTTCGGGAGGAGCTCGCGGAACTCGTTGGCCAGCTGGGCGGCCAACGTCTTGTTCGGCGCCATCACGAGTGTCGGGCGCTGGAGCTTCTCGATCATCCACGCGGTGGTGGCGGACTTGCCGGTGCCGGTCGCGCCGAGCAGGACGACGTCCTTCTCACCTGCTTCGATGCGTCGGGCCAGCTCGGCGATGGCCGTCGGCTGGTCGCCGCTCGGCTGGTAGGGGCTGACGACCTCGAAGGGCGCCACCGTGCGTTCGATGTGGGAAACGGGCCGCATGACATCAACCGTACGACCCCGCACTGACAACGGGGCCTGATCAGCGGTTCTGCGGGACGCGGGAGCTTCGGTGGCCCTGCGGGCGGGCCGTACGCAGCGGCGGGCGGCGGTCCGGGTGGGCCATGGTGCCGGCCGGGACGCCCGGCTTGTGCTCGACACGGGTCCAGTCGGGTTTGCCCATGACCATCAGCGGGTCGAACATCACGACGACACCCGCGAGGAGGAGGAAGGCGAGGGGGCCGATCAGCATGGGCGCGAGCAGGGCGGCGGGCGACTCGCCCTCGGGCGTCCCGGAGGTGCCGTGCAGGTGGACGCTGAGGGCGGCCATCCCGGTGTAGTGCATGCCGCTGACCGCGAGGCCCATGATGAGGCTCGCGCCCACGCTCCACAGGAATCCCCGGACCTGTCCGGCGGCCCACAGCGCGGCGGTGGCGGCCACGACCGCTATCACCACCGAGGCGGCGACGGTGAGCGTGTTGTACCCGAGCGTGCCGTTGAGGTGCATGCCCGCCATGCCGAGGTAGTGCATCGAGGCGACACCCAGACCGGTGATCGTGCCGCCGGTGAACAGGGCCGTGCCGGTGGCGCCGCGGTAGCCGACGATGAAGATCCCGACGCCGACCATGACGATGGCGAGGCCGAGGCTCGCGTACGTCGTCGGTTTGTCGTAGTGGACCGGCGTCTCCTTGACGCTGAAGCCCATCATCGCGACGAAGTGCATGGTCCATATGCCGGAGCCGATCGCGGCCGAGCCGAGGGCCAGCCAGGCGGGGCGCCAGGAGTGGGCCACCAGCATCGAGCGCGTGGTGCAGCGCAGGCCGAGGGCGCCGCCCAGGCAGGCCATCAGATAGGCCACCAAGGGGGTGACGACCCCGTAGCTGAAACCGTCGACCGTGCCTTGCATGCGCGGCTGCCCTTCCGCCCTCTTGCGTTCCGGAATGTATGACAAGCGCCCCCGCCCAGGACCGCTCCAGCGGTCAGGGTTGTCGCTGAGAGTATGACCCCCACCGGAATGGTCGAACGATTTTCCGGCAAAGAAACACACCCTTGCCCCACTTGTGCGGCACCCGTGAGCGGACTTGGGCAAGTCCGTTCAATCCGCGGCCATCGCACGCACCGTCGCTGTTGCCGCTCTGCTGTCAGGCTGGTGCCGTCCGCATTCATCGGTATCCACGGCATCCGTGGGTATTCATCATCATCCGTCGGTACCGTCGGCATCCGTCTCGACGCGAGGAGTACGCATGCACGCGCGCGCAGTCGCCGCCACGACCACCGCACTCCTGGGAGCTGCCACCCTGCTGACCCCCACCTCCCACGCCCGGACGGACGACGTCGGTGGGCATCCCGAGGTCATCGCCCACCGGGGCGCCTCCGCCTATGCCCCGGAGAACACCCTGCCCGCCATCGACAAGGCGGCCGGCCTGGGCTTCTCCTGGGTCGAGAACGACGTCCAGCGCACCAAGGACGGCGAACTGGTCGTCATCCACGACGACAGCCTCGCCCGCACCACGAACGTCGAGGACCTCTTCCCCGGCCGGGCACCCTGGAAGGTGAAGGACTTCACGGCCGCCGAGATCGCCCGGCTGGACGCGGGCAGCTGGTTCAGCCACGCGTACCGGGGCACGCGCGTGCCGACACTGGAGCAGTACATGCGCCGGGTCGAGCACAACCACCAGAAGCTGCTCCTGGAGATCAAGAACCCCGAGCTGTACCCGGGCATCGAGCGGCAGACCCTGAAGCTCCTGAGCAACGAGGGCTGGCTGGACCACGGGCACCGGGGACGTCTGATCGTGCAGAGCTTCAGCGCGGACAGCCTGCGCGTCGTCCACGACCTGAAGCCCGGCATCACGACCGGCTTCCTCGGCACGCCGTCGGTGGGCAGCCTCCAGCGGTACGCGGGCTTCGCCGACCTGATCAACCCCTCGTACGGGTCGATCTCCGCCGGCTACGTCACCTCCGTACACATGTTCGATGGGCCGCACGGCAGGCCCATGGGCGTGTTCGCCTGGACCGTCGACGACGCGGTCACCGCCCGGAGCGTGGCCCGCTACGGCGTCGACGGCCTGATCACGAACAGGCCCGACGTGGTGCGGGCGGCGCTCGAAGGGTCCTGAGTCCGCGACCGGTGGTCGGCGGCGTTGTCAGTGGCGGGTCGTACCGTGGGGCTCATGGACAGCCATGGGCAGTACGAGCAGCGGGTCGTGTGGGCCGTCGTCGGCACCGACATCGGCCCTCTGCTGCTGGCGGCAACGGGCGACGGCCTGGTCAACGTCGTGTTCCACGCCACCGACGCGGTGCGCGACCGGGCGCTGGAGCGGCTGGCGGCCCGGCTGGGCACCGACCCCGTCGAGGCGCCCGGCTCTCCACTGCTGGCCGAGGCGACGCGCCAGATACGGGCGTATTTCGCGGGTAAGCGGCACACGTTCGAGCTGCCGCTGGACTGGTCGCTGATATCCGGCTTCAACCGGCAGGTGCTGCGGGAGCTGGCGGCCGCCGTTCCGTACGGCGCGGTCGTCGGGTACGGCGACCTGGCCGGGCGGGTCGGGCAGCCGGGCGCGGCGCAGGCGGTGGGAGCGGCGATGGGCGCCAATCCGCTGCCGGTCGTCGTGCCGTGCCACCGGGTCGTCGAGAGCGACGGCGGGATCGGCGGGTTCGGGGGCGGGCTGGAGACCAAGCGCAAGCTGCTGGCCCTGGAGGGCGTACTGCCCGAGCCGCTGTTCTGACGGCCCGGGCGGCTCGGGCGGCGGTCACGCGTAGTGCCGGGCCTCGAAGACGTTGCCGTCGGGGTCGCGGAAGTAGAAGCTGCGCCTGGCCTCGCCACGGGCGCCATAGGAGTCGTGCGCGATCTCGGACACCGGGACGGCGCGTTCCTCGAGCCGGGCGCGGAGCGCGTCGAACGCGTCCGGCGGCAGGGAGAGACAGACGTGGTTGACGGGGTGGCCCGCGCTGTCGGCGGAGCCGGGGAGCATGTTCATGCGCTCCGCGAGGGTGCGGGGCGCGAGGTCGAGGATGGTCTCCTCGTTGACCCGCACGGAGGGGAAGGAGACCTTTCCCGCGGTGAACTCGGCGACCCTGAGGGGCTCCAGGCCGACCGCCTTCTCGTAGAAGTCGGCCGCGGCAGCCGGATCGCTCACCCACAGGACGACGTGGTCGAGACGTGTGCTGTTGTCGGTCATACGGCCAAGGCTGGTGGCGGCCACCACAGGCCGCAAGCGTTTATCCGGGCGCACGGCCCGCCAGAGATGAGGGAAGACGGACTGACAGGAGGCAGGCACGTGGTGCTGGTGGTTTCCGAGGAAGTACGTGAGGCGTTCAACGCGCGTCGGCCCGTGGTGGCGCTGGAGTCCACGATCATCGCGCACGGGCTGCCGCGTCCGCGCAACCTGCAGGTGGCCCGGGAACTGGAGGAGGTCGTACGGCGGGAGGGCGCCGTACCCGCGACGATCGCGGTGCTGGACGGGCGGCCCCATGTCGGCCTCGACAAGGAGCAGTTGGAGCGGGTCGCGAACGAGGACGGGATACGCAAGCTGGGCCACCGGGACCTGCCGCTCGCGGTGGCGGCCGGGGCGAGCGGGGCGACCACGGTGTCGGCGACCGCGCTGCTGGCGGCCCTGGCGGGCGTCCGGGTGTTCGCGACGGGCGGGCTGGGCGGTGTGCACCGGGAATGGACGGCCACACAGGACGAGTCCGCGGACCTGGGCCTGCTGGCGCGGACTCGGATCACGGTGGTGTGCGCGGGGGTGAAGTCGATCCTGGACGTGCCGGCCACCCTCCAGCGGCTGGAGACGCTGGGTGTGGCCGTCGCCGGATACGGCACGGACCGCTTCCCCGGCTTCTACCTCTCCGACTCCGGGCACCCAGTCGACTGGACGCTGGAGACCCCCGAGCAGGTGGCGGAGGTCATGCGGGCACAGGACGGCCTGCGTGTGCCGGAGTCGGCGCTGATCGTCGCCAATCCCGTCCCCGAGGAGGAGCAGCTCGACCCCGCGCTGCACGCGCGCGTGCTCGCCGACGCGCTGCACGCCTGCGAGGCGGAGGGCGTCACCGGCCAGGCGGTCACACCGTTCCTGCTCGACTATCTGGTCCGGCACACCGACGGGGCGTCGCTGAGCGCCAACCTCGCCGCGGTGCGCGGCAACGTCCGGCTGGCGGCGCGGATCGCGACGGCTTGGGCGCGGGGGTGACAGCGGGCTCCGGGGGCCCGGCGGGCGGCAGCGGGGCGTTGCTGGTGGTCGGGGACGTCGTCACGGACGTCGTCGCCCGGCACCGGGGGCCGCTCGCGGCCGGCACCGACACGGCGGCCGCGATCCGGACGCTGCCGGGTGGCGCGGGCGCCAATGTGGCCTGCTGGGCCGCCTACACGGGCTGCGCGGACGTACGGCTGCTCGGGCGGGTGGGCGTGGACGCGGGGGCCTGGCACGAGCGTGAGCTGGTCTCGGCCGGCGTGCGGCCACGGCTCGTCGTCGACCCGGAGGCGGCCACCGGGACAGTGGTCTGCCTGGTCGACGCGGGGGCAGCGGCCGAGCGTACGTTCCTCACGGACAGCGGCGCGTCGCTCCGGCTGGAACCCGCCGACTGGTCCGACGCGCTGCTGGACGGAGTCGCCCGGCTGCATCTGTCGGGCTACCTGCTGTTCTCCGAGCCGAGCCGGGCGCTGGCGGCGGTGGCCCTCGGGGCGGCGCGGGCCCGTGGTGTGCCGGTGAGCCTGGATCCGGCGTCGGCGGGTTTCCTCGTGCGACTGGGAGTGGACCGGTTCCTCGCCTTCGCCGAGCGGCTGGACGTGCTGCTGCCGAGCCGGGACGAGGCGGCTCTGCTGACCGGTTTGCCGGATCCGGTGGACGCGGCTGCCAAGCTGAGCCGCCATGTCCCGTTGGTGGTGGTCAAGGCGGGCGCGGACGGAGCGCTGGTGGCCCGGTCCGGCGCCCTGCTCGCCAGGGTCCCGGCCGCGCCTGCGACACCGAGGGACACCACGGGCGCCGGGGACGCCTTCACCGGCGCGTTCCTCGCCTCGCTCGTCTCGGGCGCGGCCCCCGAGGAGGCGGCGGTCGCGGGCTGCCGGGCGGGAGCTCGGGCTGTGGAGCGGGTGGGCGGCAGGCCGCCGACGCCCGGGTGACGGCACCCGGTCGGTCCGGGGGTGCTCTGCCAGAGGTCCTCTGCCCGGCGAGCTCTACGCCTTCCACCCCCACGCCGAGATCATCGGTGCCGTGGCCAGGTCCATGGAGCCGGAGGCGATGTGGGACAGGTGCCGGTCGATCTCCTCGTCGGTGGCTATGCCCGCGGCCACGAGCTGCCCGCGGATCTGGCGCACGGTGGCGGACTCCAGAGCGGCGCAGGCGGGTGAGGTCATGGGGAAGAAGGCGTCGGCCCGCACGTCGCGCAAGCCGGCCTCGCGCAGCAGGCGCGGAAGCTTGCGGCCGTAGGACAGGTCGGCACCGCGGTCGGCGAGCAGCTTGCGGAAGCCGTGCCGCAGCCGGTTGGCGAGCTGTTGCGCGGGGCTGTGCTCGTCGGGGCAGAGCAGCGGTTGCAGGGCCGGGTCGGCGTCCTCGATCAGGAGCCGTCCGCCGGGCCTCAGCGCCTCGACCATCGACCGGAGCGCTCTTTCCCTGTCGGGCACATGGACGAGGACGAGCCGGGCGTGCACCAGGTCGAAGCCCTGCCCCGGCGGCTCGTCGGCGCCGACGTCGTGGACACGCGCCTCCACCGGTGGGCGGGCGGCCGCGGCGACCCGCGAGATGTCGATGTCGGTGGCGACCACCGTGCCGGTGGGGCCGACCTTCTCGGCCAGCCAGGAGACCACGGAGGTTCCGCCGGCTCCCACCTCCCAGCAGCGCAGGCCGGGGCCGATGCCGAGTCCTTCGAGATGCCGGAAGGTGGTGGGGTCGAAGAGGGTGGCGAAGGCGTCGAAGCGCTGTCCCGCCTCGTCCTGCCGGTTGTCGAGGAGATACCCGTCGGACGGCGTTGAGTCGTGTGGCGGCGCATCGGACGGCGTCGAGTCGGATGGCGTCATACCGAGATCATCCAACGTTTTGTCCACAGCCGGGAACCAAGCGGAATCACCCGTTTCCACAGGCTTACCCGCTGCTCGGGCAGGACTGGCAAACTGGCTCGGCAAGGCGCTGAAGCGTTACGCGAGGAGATCCACGCAAGGAGATCCATATGTCCATGGCAGGGAATCTGCGGAAGGTCACGGGCCTCGGCAGGGTCGGCGGTCTGCGCCGGGTGGCGCGGCTGGCCCGGCGGCGGCCGAAGGTCGACCTGAGTCATCCCGCACGCTCCCCGCTGGGCTCCTCGGTGGTGAACTGCGTGACGTACCAGGACGGCGTCCGGGTCCCCGGGGACGGCGATCTGGTGGACATCGTGGAGCGGGTGCGCAAGAGCGGCGACGGCTTCGTCTGGCTGGGGCTGCACGAGCCGACGGACCGTGAGTTCGCGGGCCTCGCCGAGCTGTTCGACCTGCACCCGCTGGCGGTCGAGGACGCGGTCGAGGCCCATCAGCGGCCGAAGCTGGAGCGGTACGGCGAAACGCTGTTCGCGGTGTTCAAGACGGTCTGCTACGTCGAGCACGAGCAACTGACGGCGACGAGCGAGGTGGTGGACACCGGCGAGATCATGGTGTTCGTGGGCCAGGACTTCGTGGTCACGGTGCGGCACGGGAGACACGGCTCCCTGGGTCCGCTGCGCGAGGAGTTGGAGTCGGATCCGCAGCAGCTCGCCAAGGGGCCGGCGGCGGTGCTGCACGCGATCGCGGACCATGTGGTCGACGACTATCTGACCGTGACTGACTCGGTGCAGGCGGACATCGACCAGGTCGAGACGGATGTGTTCGCGGAGAACGGCGCGCGGGTGGATCCGGGCCGCATCTACCAGATGAAGCGCGAACTCCTCGAACTCAAGCGGGCCGTGGCGCCCCTCGGCCGCCCGATCGAGGACCTCGCGACCAAGCCGATACGAGTGGTCGCACCGGAGATACAGGCCTACTTCCGTGACGTCTTCGACCACCTGATGCGCGCCAAGGAGCAGATCGCGGCCTTCGACGAACTGCTCAACTCCATTCTTCAGGCGCACCTCGCGCAGGTGACGGTCGCACAGAACGAGGACATGCGGAAGATCACGGCGTGGGCGGCGGTGATCGCCGTACCGACCATGGTGTGCGGGGTGTACGGCATGAACTTCGATCACATGCCGGAGCTGCACTGGCGGTTCGGCTATCCGCTCGTCATCGGTGTCATATCCGTGGCGTGCCTGGCGCTGTACCGCGGTTTCCGGCGCAACGGCTGGCTCTGACCCCGGCCGGCTCCGACCACGGCGGACGGGCCGGTCAGACCGAGAAGGCCACGACCTTCGTCGGGACGATCCTGACGATCACGCGGACCTCGTCGTCCTTCTCCGCGGGCGGGTCTATGCCGAGGTACTTGTGCGACAGCTCGTACGGGAGCCGCTTGCCCTCGTCGGGAAGGATCTCGGCGGTGCCGCGGATCTCGGCCGAGGTGTAGGGGTTCGCCAGGTCGAACACCGAGAGGCTGACGCGGGGGTCGCGGCGGAGGTTGCGCACCTTCTGGCGTCCGTCCACGGAGGAGAAGAGCACGGTGTCGCCCTCGCGCTTGATCCAGACCACCGAGTTCTGCGGCGCTCCGTCGGGGCCGAGCGTGGCGACGCCGGCGAAGTTCCTGCCGTCGAGGAGGGCGCGGACGGAGTCGTCGAAGGAGACGTGATCGTCTGTGGAGATCGTCATGGCGCCAGCATAGTTACATGCGCGTGCATACAAAAGCGGTTCGCGGAAAGCGAACCCCCGCACGACCCCCGCACGTACGCCCTCATGTACGCACGCGCCCGGCCGCCGCGCCGGTCAGCCGTTCCACGCCGGATGCCGGGGATCGTCGGCACGCACCAGGACGTCGGCGGTCCCGGCGGGGTCGGTCTCGGCCGTGTAGCGCTCGAAGGCGGGGAGCGTCCAGTGGTCGGCCTCGGGGGTGCGGCGCCGCAGGGCGCCCGGCGAGAGGAGGACATGGACGGTCAGGTCGAAGGGGAACCAGTGGCGCAGGAGGAGGGGTCCGTGCAGCAGCAGAAGACCGCCGGGCGGGAGCTGGACATGGGGGCTGCGGGTGGCCCGGTCGGTGCCGGGGTCCCACAGGTCGGGCAGGACGCGGCCGGTGCCGCCGGCTTCGAGCGGGGCGAAGACCTCGCGCCACAGGGCGCCGGTGTCGAACCATCCGCCGTAGTACGACTCCACGTCCCTCCTGCCGTGCTCCAGCCGCAGCGAGGCCGGGCGCAGGAAACCCTCCGTCCCCACCACCAGCGAAGGGCGACCGCGTACCCGCAGGGCCTGCGCGACGCGTTCGGCGAGGTCTCCCGGCCGGGCCGCCGGGGCCCCGTCGAAGGCGACGCGTGGCCAGGAACCGCCGTCGGCGGGCTTCAGCTCGGCCAGCCGGTCGGCGAGCAGCTCGCCGAGCCGGTCCCAGGTGATCGCTTCGAGTCGCACAGGGCCCATGATGCCGCGCGGTCCCACGCCCGTGGCGTGGCAGCCCGGGCGCCAGGGGGAAGAAACCGAATATGGTGCGACCCGCAACCACCTCGTTCCACGCCGGACTTCTCGTCATCCAGCCGCTGCGGCGCAAACGCTGCGCCACGTGCCGGCGCGGGCCGCTGTCACTGCTCGTCCTGGAGGAGGGCGTGCCGCGCTGTCTCGACTGCGCGGACCTGGGGCATCTCGTCTTCCTGCCGCGCGGCGACACCGCGCTGACGCGCAGGTCACGCGAGGAGAGCACGCTGTCGGCGGTGGTGGTGCGCTTCAACCGGCGCAGGAGCCGGTACGAGCGGCAGGGCGTCCTCGTCGAGGAGGGGGCACTGGCGCGGGCCGAGGAACGGTGCCTGGCGGACGCGGAGGCGCGGCGGCGGCGCCGGGCGCGGGACGCGCGGCGCAGGGCGGCGGAGGACACGCGGTTCGCGGAGGCGTTCGCGGCGGAGGTCCGGCGGCTCTTCCCGGAATGCCCGGCCGAACGGGCCCGGGCGATCGCCCTGCACGCCTCCCTGCGGGGCAGCGGGCGGGTCGGGCGGAGCGCGGCAGGGCGGGCGCTGACCGAGGGGGCGGTGGTCTCGGCGGTCGTGGCGTCCGTACGGCACCTGGACACGCCGTACGACCAGCTGCTGATGAGCGGGGTGCCGCGGTACGAGGCGCGGCGGCGGATCGCGGCGGCCGTGGAGACCGTGCTGGGCGGGTGGCGAGCGGCCGGGGCGGACGTCGGGTGAGATGAGTGAGACAGGCGAGACAAGTGAGATGAGTGACATGGGGGCGGGAGTCGGCCGGTCCATGGCGGGCCGCGGTCGTCGCGGGCAGGCGGGGACGGCGCCCGATTCGAGGCGGGAGGTGGGTGGAGCATGATCCACGGGCCGTACTTGGTACTGGTCGTGCTGGGTGTGCTGGGGACCGGGCTGGTGGCAGGGGTCTTCTGCGCGTTCTCGACGTTCGTGATGAGAGGGCTCGCCGCCCTGCCGCCCGCGCAGGGCGTCGCGGCGATGAACGCGATCAACGTGGCGGCGGTGACACCGGCCTTCATGGCCGTCTTCGTGGGGTCGGCGGTGCTGTGTGCGGTGATCGCCGTGGTGACCTTCGTGTTGTGGCCTGCCGACGGGACGGTGGAGCTGCTGCTGGGCAGTGCGCTGTACCTGTGCGGCTCGTTCGGGCTGACCGTCGTGGCGAACGTGCCGCGCAACGAGACGCTGCTGCGGCTGGATCCGGGCACTGCGGAGGCGGCCGCCTACTGGCCGGGATACGTGCGCGAGTGGACCTTCTGGAACCACCTGCGCACGGCCGCCTCGGCCGCCGCCGCGCTCGTGTACGTGCTGGCTCTCACCTGAGGGAGGTCTCGGGGGGGCCTCGGAGAACCCTGGCCCCTGCCTGAGCGGCTCACCGCAGACACCTGAGGAATCCCCGCAGAAAGCGCTGTCCACCCCTCTGCGGGCGAGGCGGAGGGGACGTAAAGTGGCCGAAAGAGTGTGCCGCCCGATGACGCACGGCCCGTCCTACGCCCGAGCAAGGAAGACGGCCATGGCCGATCCCAAGGGTTTCATGAACACGCCCCGCCAGGAGTGGCCGCGCAGGCCGGTGGCGGAGCGCGTCCAGGACTGGGACGAGGTGTACGTCCCGGGAGCCCTGCTGCCGATCATCAGCAAGCAGGCCGACCGCTGCATGGACTGCGGTGTCCCCTTCTGCCACGACGCCTGCCCGCTGGGGAATCTCATCCCCGAGTGGAACGACCTGGTCTCGCGCGAGGACTGGCGGGCGGCGAGCGACCGGTTGCACGCCACGAACAACTTCCCCGAGTTCACCGGGCGGCTGTGTCCGGCGCCGTGCGAGGCGGGGTGCGTGCTGGCCATCAACCAGCCGGCCGTCACCATCAAGAACGTCGAGTGCGCGATCGCCGACCGGGCCTGGGAGGAGGGTTTCGCGCCGCCCCGGCCTCCGGAGCGGCTGTCGGGGTGGACCGTCGCGGTGATCGGCTCGGGTCCGACGGGGCTGGCGGCGGCCCAGCAGCTGACGCGGGCCGGGCACACGGTCGCGGTGTACGAGCGGGACGACCGGATCGGCGGGCTGATGCGCTACGGCATCCCGGCGTTCAAGATGGAGAAGCGGCATCTGGACCGGCGGCTGGAGCAGATGCGCGCCGAGGGCACCAAGTTCCGCACGTCGACGGCGGTCGGGCGGGATGTCGACGCGGCCGAGCTGCGCGCACGGTACGACGCCGTCGTCATCGCCACAGGAGCCACAGCCTGGCGTGAACTGGACGTTCCGGGCCGGGAGTTGGCCGGCATACACCAGGCGATGGAGTACCTTCCGCTGGCCGACCGGGTGTGCGAGGGCGACCTGGAGGTGTCGCCGCTCTCGGCCGCCGGGAAGCACGTCGTCATCGTGGGCGGCGGCGACACGGGGGCCGACTGCCTGGGCACGGCGGTGCGGGACCGGGCCGCTTCCGTCACCCAGCTGGACATCTACGCCCAGCCAGGCGCCGAGCGCGACGAGGACACCGAGCCCTGGCCGACGTATCCGAAGATCTACCGGATGTCGGCCGCGCACGAGGAGGCGCGCGACCTGGAGACCGCGCCGGCCGCGGATGCCGACGCGCGGCTGTTCGCCGCGTCGACGCTGCGTTTCACCGGTGACGCGGACGGGCACGTGCGGTCGCTGCACCTGGTCGAGGTGGACGCGCTGCGCCGCCCGCTGCCCGGCAGTGGGCGGGACATCCCCGCCGATCTCGTTCTGCTGGCCCTCGGGTTCACCGGGCCCGACCGCGGGGACGGCCTGGTCGACCAGTTGGGGCTGGCGCTGGAGCCACGTGGCACGATCAGCCGGGACTCCGGCTTCGCGACCAACGTCCCCGGCGTGTTCGCCGCCGGGGACGCCGCGCGCGGGCAGTCGCTCATCGTGTGGGCGATCGCGGAGGGGCGGGCGGTGGCGGCGGCCGTCGACCGTCATCTGACGGGGAGTTCGCGGCTGCCGGCGCCGATAGGCCCGTACGACCGGCCCATGAGGGTATGAACCGTCCCGGGGTCCCGAGGCCCTCGAGGACCACTCGGGGTTACGCCTTGCGGCCCACCGCCCCGTAGCCCGGGATCACCCCGTCGTCCTGCCCCGGAACCGGATCGCCCAGCTCGGGGTGCCACTTGTGGACGATCTCGACGCCGGGGTCGGCCAGTTCGAGTCCGGTGAAGAAGCGGGCGAACTCCTCGCGGGAGCGCAACGCCAGCGTGACGCCCGCGGCCTTGAGCTTCTCGGTGGCCGCCGCGGACTCCTCGGGCGTGAAGTCGGCGGTGGCGTGGGTCATCACCAGGTAGCTGCCGGAGGGGAGTTCGGACAGCAGCCGGCCGACCAGCTCGTGCGCGCCGTCCTCGTCGGAGACGAAGTGCAGCAGGGCGACGAGCGAGAGCGCGACGGGACGGTCGAGGTCCAGTACCTTCTTCGCGCCCTCGATGATGGCGGCCGGGTCGCGCACGTCGGCCTGAAGGTACTCGGTGGCACCCTCGGGCGTGCCGCGCAGCAGGGCCGCCGCGTGGGCCAGCACGATCGGGTCGTTGTCGCAGTAGACGACCCGGGAGTCCGGTGCCACCCGCTGGGCTATCTGGTGCAGGTTCGGCTCGGTCGGGATGCCGGTGCCGACGTCCAGGAACTGCCGTACGCCGTGCTGGGCCAGCCACCGTGTCGCGCGGTGCATGAACGCGCGGTTGACCCGGGCCATCACCGGCACCCTGGGGTCGAGGGCCAGCATCTGCCGGCCCATCTCCTCGTCGACGGGGTAGTTGTCCTTGCCGCCGAGGTACCAGTCGTACATGCGCGCGGGGTGTGGCCTGCTGGTGTCGATCTGGGTGGCGGCCGTGGGGTCCTGCCCGGTCATGAGGCACTCCGTAAGGTGTTCAAGTCATTACCCGTAAGGGGGGAGTTCAGCAAGTAACAAAAACAACAGTCGGTTAGAACATTCGATTAGAACAGGCGACTCAGGAGGTTCAGGACAGCAGGAAGTCGGCCTCCCCCGCTTTGGCGCCCTCGATGAAGGCGGTCATCTCGTCCGTGGTGTAGATCAGCGCCGGACCGTCCGGGTCGGTCGACTGGCGTACGGCGATCCGGCCGTCGGCGAGCTTCATCGCCTCCAGGCAGTTCCCGCCGTTGCCGCCGCTCCAGGGCTTGTGCCACCCCTCGCTGCCCAACTCCCGCGCGGGCATGCCGTTGTAGACGCGACTGCGCGGCTTGATGCGATCCATTACAGCTCCTTGCGGAGATCCCGGAGGATCTCCTTCGTGCGTTGTGCCGTAGCGGCCTGCGCCGCCATGCGGTCCATGACCTCGAGGTGGGTCGCCACCTCGGTACGCGCGTCCAGGTAGACGGCACCGGTCAGGTACTCGCTGTAGACCATGTCCGGAAGTTCGGGCATGGCGAATCGGAACAGCACGAAGGGCCCGTACGTGCCGGGGTGCGGCCCGTTGGCGAACGGGGCGACCTGCAGTGTCACGTTGGGCAGCTTCGTGGCCTCGATCAGCCTGTCGAGCTGCGCGCGCATCACCTCCGGGCCGCCGACCGGACGGCGCAGGGCCGTCTCGTCCATGACGGCCCAGAACCGGGGCGCGTCGGAACGGGTGAGCAGTTGCTGGCGTTCCATGCGCAGCGCGACGTGCCGCTCGATGTCCTCGGGGCGGGTCTGTCCGATGGCGCCCGACCTCAGGACCCCGCGCGCGTAGTCCTCGGTCTGGAACAGACCGGGCACGAAGTGCGGTTCGTACGACCGGATGAGGCTTGCCGCGCCCTCGAGGCTCACGTACATCGAGAACCAGCCCGGCAGGATGTCGTGGAACCGCTGCCACCAGCCGGGCTTGTTGGCGTCCTCGGCCAGCCGGACGAAGGCTTCGGCCTCCTCGTCGCAGACTCCGTAGGCCTTCAGGAGCAGTTGGAGGTAGGGGATCTTGAGGCCGACCTCGGCCATCTCCATGCGGCGGACGGTGGCGGGGGCGACGCGGAGGATCCGGGCGGCCTCCTCCCGCTTGAGCCCGGCGCGTTCCCGCAGGTCCAGCAGGCGCCGGCCGAGGACCACCTGGCCCACCGTCGGCGCGGACCGTGGCTCGCTCACGCTCCCACCTCCACGGACGAATACGGCTCAACCACGGCTCAACGCGCCGAACGCGACGGAAAGCCGAGGAAATCTGACAGACCTACGGCGCCATTCGAAATCACGTTCGAAGATCATGTGGATCCTCGACGATCCCAACTGGCGCCGCTCAACGTGCTGTTGCGAGCAGTGTGCCACGGCGTTTGACCGAGTCACACAGCACTCTGCAATTTTCAGAGTGACACTTGCCAAGTGTTCGCGGCGGGGCGATAGTGGCAAGCGTGATTCCGTCCGCGCCCTTAGGAACAGACGCCGCCGCAGGCCGTTTCGGTCTCGGTGCCGCCACGGGAGTCGCCCCAGGTGGGGGCGCTGCCGGGCGCCGGTTCCGCTTCGAGCTGGCCGCACATCCGGGTTCGCCCGCACAGGCGAGACGTCTGGCGCGTGCCCGGTTGACGGGCTGGCAGGTCTGCGCGGACACCTGCGACACCGCGGTTCTGGTGATATCCGAGCTGGTCACCAATGCGATCGTGCACACCGCGAGCAGTCGCGTCGTGTGCGAGCTGCACGATCACGAGGACACCGTGCGCATAGCCGTGCAGGACGAAGGCTGTGCCCCCGGTGAGCCCCACCCGTCCCCGCAGCGGCCCGACGAGGAGCACGGGAGGGGGTTGCTTCTCGTCGACGCCATGTGCCGGGCGTGGGGTGCGCAGGAGCTCGGGTCAGGCCTGATGGTCTGGGCCGAGCTGCCGCGCAGGGGTGACGCACCGCACGACGACGCTGACGGACCGCGCAACGACCTCGGCTGGGGCGCCCGCTCCAAGCCGGCCGCACCGCATGGCACGGGCCACGGCACGGGCCACGGCTCGGGGCGTGGACCGGGCGAGGACGAGCAGGCGAAGGCGCGGCACGACCTGGGCGCCTTGGGAAGGATCCCGCGCGAGCGGGACCGGACGTGGGGAAGGCTGTGACCGGCACTTCTCGCCCCGGCCAGGCGATGGGCCTGGACACTCTGGTGCGCATCCGGCGTGAGCAGGGCCCCTCGGGGCGTGCCGGGGGCGTGGGCGACGCCCAGCCGACGGCCGTCCCCGACGGCATGACGGCCCCGCTGGGCTGCGACGCGGTGGCCGTCCCCGCCCGTTTCGGACCGGTGATCGTGCCCATGCTGCCGCGCGTGGGGTGCGTGTACACCGACGGCGTCCACTGGTGGTGGATCGTCCCGTCCGACTCCGACTACGCCCTGTCGTGGCCCGCCCCCGCCCACTACGCCGCCGGCGCCCCGGTCCCCCGGGCCGCCCGCCTCATCCACCGGCCGGAGGGCACGGTTCCGTACACCCCGCCGATCCCGTTGTACCTCGCACTGTGCCGGGTCACCGACACCACGCCGGACTGGTCGCGCCCCCTCAGCGCGTAGCGCTCCGCGGGGTTGCGGCAGTCGGTTCCGCCCCCGCCGCGCCTGCCCTTCCCGTCCTCCAGGGGCTGCGCCCCTTCGACTCCGCCTGCGGCTCCGCCCCCGACCCCGCTCCTCGAACGCGGAGGGGCTGACTCTCAGCGAGCCGGGTGGTGTACGCCCGCGTGCCCCCGGCGATTCGGCTCGCGCTCTGCCCCGTGCGCGTTCGCGCCCGCGATAGTGGCCGTTCGGTCATGACCCGGGGGAGGTTGACGGTGGGTGAGAGGCACGGCTCGGCGGGGCCCGAGGTGTCCGAGTCGGAGCGGCTGCTGTTCGGCGGGCCGTTGCGTTACGACATGGGGTGGAACCAGCACACGGACGCCTTCCTGGAGTTGGACTTCCGGGCCATGGTGACCCGGCTGCCCGGCATGCTCGCGAGCAGCTTGCGGCTGGCCCGCGAGGCCGACCCGAAGGCCGCCCGTACGGTGCTGGCCGCCGAGGCGGGCCGGGGCGTGGCGCAGGCGGTGAGCCTGCTGGCGGTGAACAGCGTGCTGGGCCGGCTGATCGGCGGCGGTGCCCTGGAGGAGCGGCTGCGCGGCGCCGCCCCCGCTCTGATCGTCATGGCCGCGGTGGCGCTCATCACCACGCTGCTGGGTGCCGCGTCGACGTACGCGACCGGCCGGCTGGAGCCCAAGGTGGAGCGGGTGGCCACCGAGCTGTATCTGGAGCGTGCCGCGGCCGTGGAGCTGTCCGCGATCGAGGACCACGCCTTCCACAAGCTGCTGGACACCGCGCAGTACGGTGCGTCGTCGGCGCGCCGCATGATCATGTACGGCACCCGCGTGATCAACGCGATGATCTCGCTGATCGCGGCGGCCGGCGTACTGACCGTGCTGCACCCGGCCCTGCTCCCCCTGCTGATCACGATGACCCTGCCGAGCGCCTGGGGCGCGCTGACCAACGCCCGGCGCCGCTACGAGTCCTTCCACACCTGGGTGCAGCACGCCCGCGCCGGGCATCTGATCAGCAGCCTGCTCACCGAACCGGAGGCCGCCCCGGAGATCCGCGTGCACGGCGTCGGGCCGTTCCTGCTGCGGCACTTCCGGGCGATGTCGGAGAGCGCGGAGGCGGAGCAGGAGCGGCTGGCCCGGCTGGCGGCCCGTACGGGTCTGATCGCGGCGGCCTGGACGGGCCTGGCGACGGTGGCGACGTACGCGACGCTCGGCGCGCTGCTGCTGTCCGGCGCGATGGCGTTGTCCGTGGCGGGCACCGCGGTGATCGCGATCCGCACCGGCTCTGCGAGCCTCGACACGCTGGTGCTGGAGATCAACACGCTGCACGAGGAGGCCCTGTTCGTGGGCGACTTGCAGCGGCTCTACACCGAGGCCGCGGAACGCGCCATCCCGGTCGGCGGCGAGGCCCTGCCCGAGGATCCGCATGAGATCCGCTTCGAGAACGTCACCTTCCGCTACCCGGGTGACTCCACCCGCCCCGCCCTGGACGACGTCACGCTCAGCCTGCCGCTGGGCCGGATCGTGGCACTGGTGGGCGAGAACGGCTCGGGCAAGACGACCCTGGTCAAGCTGCTCGCGGGCCTGTACAAGCCGGACCGGGGCCGGATCCTGTGGGACGGTGTCGACGCGGCGCGGGCCGACCGGCGGCACCTGGCCGAGCGCATCGCGATGGTCGCGCAGGACTTCAAGCGCTGGCCGTTCACGGCCCGCGTCAACGTCGCCGTCGGCCGTTCCTCCGCGCCCATGACCGAGGAACGCCTGGCCGACGCCGTCGAGGACGCCGGCGCGCGGGAGGTGGTCGCGGACCTGCCGCGCGGCCTCGACACCCTGCTGGCCCGCAACTTCAGCGGCGGGCACGAGCTGTCCGGCGGCCAGTGGCAGCGCCTGGGCATCGCCAGGGCCGCGTACCGGCGCGGCCGCATCCTGATCGTGGACGAGCCGACCGCGGCCCTGGACGCCCGGGCCGAGCTGGAGGTCTTCGACCGGATCCGCGCGCTGGCGGGCAGCGGCCAGACCGTCGTACTGATCACCCACCGGCTGGCGTCGGTGCGCCACGCCGACGTGGTGCACGTCCTCGACCAGGGCCGGCTCGTGGAGTCCGGCAGCCCGGACGAGTTGCTGGCCACCGGCGGCCTCTACGCGGAGCTGTACGCGCTCCAGGCGGAACAGTTCACGGCGAAGCTGCCCGCCCCGAAGGCGGGTTGAGCCCGCTCACTCGGCGCCGTCGGCACCCCGGACGATCACCAGGAACATGTCGGTCGCCAGATCCATGACGACCTCGGCGGGCAGCCCTTCGAGGCGCCGCGCGTGCGCGAACTCCTCGGCCGGCCACGATCCCCGCGGTCCACCGGCGGGAAAGCGTTCGAGCACCGTTCGCCCGTTCACCATCCTGCACCTCCAGAAGTGCGTCGTACTCGTAAAGGAGTTAACGCTCTGGAAAGGGAAAACGGCTCGCTCGGTGACGGGACTGAGACATTGTTGACACCTGTTCAGCGCGGTAGGTGAGAGTCCGTGCACTTTCCGGCATCGAAAGCACCGACCGTGTCGGATTGAGCACGCGTCGCGAACGTCACCAAAAGCGCGGCCAGCCCCCGGGCGCGCAGGGAGGGCCGCCACCGCAACGCGTCCTCGGTGAGCGCGAGGTGCGGGAACCGCTCCAGCAGCGCCGCCAGCGCGATCTCGGTCTCGGCGCGGGCCAGTGGGGCGCCCAGGCAGTAGTGGATGCCGTGGCCGAGGGCGAGGTGCCCGCCGGTGTCGCGGGTGAGGTCGAGGCGGTCGGGGTCGGGGAAACGGGCGGGGTCGCGGTTGGCGGCGGACAGCGACACCCAGACCGTCTCACCGGCGGGCACGGTGACCCCGCCGATGGTGACGTCCTCGACCGGGAAGCGCCGGATGCCGAGCAGGGCGGGCCCCTCGTAGCGCGCGATCTCCTCCACGGCGGCGGGGAGCAGCGCGGGGTTCTCGCGCAGGGCGGCCAGTTGGTCGGGGTGGCTCAGCAGGGCGAGCACGGCGTTGCCGATGAGCTGCACCGTGTTCTCGTATCCGGCGAACAGGATGAGGAAGGCCAGGGACATCAACTCGTCCTCGCTCAGCCGGTCGCCCTCGTCGCGCACGGCGATCAGGTCGGAGAGGAGGTCGTCGGCGGGCTCCCGGCGCTTGTCGGCCAGGAGACGGGTGAGGAAGCCGAGCATGGCGACCATCGCTTCGCGTCCCGCGTCCGGGTGTGCCGGGTCGGGGACCATGAGGGTGTCGGTCCACACCCGGAAGTCGAGACGGTGGCTCTCGGGGATGCCCAGCAGGTCGCAGATGACGGTGATGGGAAGCGGCGCGGCATAGGAGGCGACCAGGTCGGCGGTACCGTGCGGGCCGAGCGCGTCGAGGAGTCCGTCGGCGGTGCGCCGGATGGGCTCGCGGAGCTGCTGGACGCGGCCCGGGGTGAAGACCCGGCCGACCAGGCGCCGGATGCGGGTGTGGTCGGGCGGGTCCATGTTGAGGAGGTTGGCGTCCAGGGCGGGCGGCAGGGCGAACCCCTTGTACGTGCCCGCCGTGGCGTGCTTCCTGTCGAGCGACAGCCGAGGGTCGGCGAGGGCCTCGCGCACGTCCTCGTACCGCGTCACCAGCCAGGCCGGCGTCCCGTCGGGGCCGGCGATGCGATGTACGGGCGCCTCCTCGCGCAGGCGCCGGTACACGTCGTAGGGCTGGTCGATGAGGCCGTCGGCGAGATCCATGGGATCCACCCTATGGAGAACGGCACTCCCCTCACGGGGAAACGGAGCCCGCGTTCAGCGGAACGGGTTTGCCGCTCCCCCGCTCCAGCTCGCCGACGAGTTCGGTGAGGAGCCGGGTCTGCTCCGGGGTCAGGTGACCGGTGTCGTCGAGGTGCACGGCGCTCGCCGTGGTCGTGTCGACGAGCCGTTCGAGGACGGCGGCGACGCTGTCCGTGCCCTCCGTGTGGCGGGCGAGGGCGGGCAGCTCGGCGGCGGACAGGGCGATGGCGGTGCGGGCCTCGGCGAGGGCACGGTAGGCCTCACGGCGCAGCGCCCACCGTTCGGCGTGGTCGTCGGACTCGCTCAGCACGTGGGCGAGGTAGGCGCGCGCGGCGTGTTCGGCCGCCGCGAGCCGCTGCCGTACGCCCGCGCCGCGCGCCCCCGGCATCGGCAGGTGCCCGACGATCAGCACGAGGGCGCAGGCCAGCAGCGTCTCGCCGAGCCGGCCGGCGGAGGCCTGCGGTTCCCCGCCGACCATGACGAGGGCGAGCACGAGCAGGGTGAAGACGGCGGTCTGGGCGGCGAAGTGCCGGGCGGCGACGGGGATGAGCGCCCCGCAGACGGTCACGAGCGCGATGAGCCCCTCGGGCCGGGGCAGTACGGCGGCGAAGCCGGCGAAGACGAGGGCGCCCAGGACGGTTCCGGCGGCCCGGGACAGCACCCTGGACGCGAGCGGCCCGAGGTCGGGCTTGACGAGCCACACCGCCGTGACGGGCAGCCAGTACCAGTGCTCGTGCCCGTACCAGCGGGCGTGGTGCAGGGCTTGGGCGATGGCCACGCTGGCCCCGAAGCAGAGGGCGATCCTGAGGGCGTACTCCCGTCCACCGCTGCCGAGGGCGGTGCGCAGGAGGTCCCGTGCGGTGCGCCGGCGGATCTGTAGCCGCTGCCGTGCGTCCCCGGCCCGGTCGAAGGTCTCGGCGGCGCGCAGCAGGGCGTCGTCGAGGGCGCGCAGCGCGGGTGCGGACCGGTGGGGTGCGGGCAGCGGGCCGGTGCCACTGTTGTCGCGTACGGCGCCGGCGAGCCGCCGGGGCCCCTCCGAGGCGCGCTCACCGACGGCGTCCCCGGCCCAGGCGAGGGCGGTCGCGGCCTCGGCGAGGGGCAGCGCGGCGGCGTACTGGGCGTGCAGCCGGCGCTCGGCCGCGGAGCTGGCATGGCGCCGCAGCCGGGGCCCGGCGAGGGCGTCCTGCGCGTGGTCGAGGGCGGCGGTCAGCGCGGCCCGGCGGGTCAGGGCGGCTTCGGTCCCCACCGCGTCGAGCAGTTCGGCGATCGCGTCGTACACCCCGGCGACGGCGTCCCGCTCCCCGTCGAAGCGGAAGTCACCGGCGAGGGAGCCGGGGGTGGGCAGCACCAGCCGCAGCGCGAGCAGCCAGCCCGCCCCGGCGAGGAAGGCGAGAGCCCGCAGCCAGCCGGGTTCGGGCAGCGGCATCCCGGCGCCGACGGCGGCTCCGACCAGCAGCTGTGACCCGGCGGCGCTGGCGGCGGGCCCGACGGCGACCGCGCCGCCCGCGATCAGGCCGAGCCCGGTGAGCAGCAGTGTCAGCGGCACGGCTGCCAGGTGCTGCCCGCCGTACGTCCCGGTGAGCAGCCCCGCCGCCCCGGCCAACGCGGGCACCCCGAGCCGCTTGACCGAGGCCCGTCGACTGCCCGGCCGGTCGTTGGTCCCGGCCAGCATGGCGGCGATGGCGGCGACGATGCCGAGCGAGACGCGGTCGGCGAGCACGGCGACGAGGAGCAGCGGACCGGCGGCCAGCGCACCCCGCGTGACCGCGCTCCAGGGGACGGGCCCGCGCTGGGCACGGAAGGCGTGGGCGAGCCACGGGGGCAGAACGGGGGAAACGCGGGTCACTGGGCTCCTGTGCGAACGAGGGCGGGGTGCGCCTTCGGGCGACGGTGGCCGGGCTGCTCGGTGCTTCAATCCTAAATCGGGTTCCCGAACGGGACGGGGCGTATGTGTTTCGCCGGTGTGACATATGACCCGGAAGCGGTGTTCTTTATGTACGCAATTCCCTGAGCCACGTCATCCGTGGGCCATGTCACACGTAAGCGGACCCGAGGGCGTAGCCTGCCCCCGGGTCCTGAAATGCCGCCCGTGTCGGCACGCCGGCACGCTTGAGAGCCCAGGTCAGTCGTAATGTCGCCGCGTCCTGCCTTTGGACCACCGCGCATCGAGCTGCGCGGGCTGGACTTGAACCAGCATTTCGACGTGCTGGGGCCTGGGCCCGGTCGATCCGGCGATCGGCGGCGAATGCTGAGTCTGGAGCGAGAGTCTGAGATTGAACGCGGTCCGTCCCTGTGTTTCCTTGGCGGGTACGGCCGCTCATCACGACAAGCCTCAGCTTCAGCTTGCGCTCCTCGCGCACCCCGGCCGCGATGGGCCGGGGAGTCTTTGAGATTACCCGAACAGGTAACCGAAAACAGCGTCCCCGACCCGCTGGTCGACGACCTCCACGCCGTTCGCCTCCTCCCGGGCGAACTTCACGGCCTGCTGGAGCCTCTCGACGCGGTCGAGGATCTCGTTCACACGTCGGGCGGGGAGGGCGCCGGAGAACTTCACGGTCGTCCAGTACCCGACCGGAACGTCCTCGTAGTACACCTCGACCTGCGCCGGATGCTTGTCCGTCGCCTCCGCCTTCACGTGGTTGCGCGGCACCTTCTTGGTGCGCAGCGTCCGCACGGGCTCGGTCTTCCACGCGTCCGTGGACGGGTCCTGCACCCAGGACTCGGAGGCGTCGAGGACGGGCAGCTTCCGCACGAAGGTGTTGAGGTCGACGAGCTGCTTCTCGAGGAACAGCAGGTAGGCCACCGGCACGTCGGCGAGCAGTACCCGCCCGTCCACCTTCACATCGGCGCGGGCGGCGCAGTTGGCCCAGTCCTTGGTGGCGGTCACATCGAACAGCCGCGTGAGCGTCGCCGCCGTCTGCCGCAGCACGTCCTCGGCCTGCACCTGCACCCGAGTCGACTCGGGCGGCAACTGCTCGCCCTCCTCGTCCTTCGGCTGGTACGTCCGCGAGATACCGGCCAGCAGGGCAGGCTTCTGAAGGCCGTGGTGAGCGGCCGTCAGGTCCTGGTGTGCCTTGGACTTGACGCCCTTCTCCACTGCGATGATCTGATTGAGTTTCGCCACGGAAAGGACGCTAACAGCGTCAGTTGCCCCCGTTCCAAGCATTATCGGGGGCGAGAATGCCCTCGGCGGCGCGGACCGCGTCCCGGAGGGCCTCGGGGTCGGGGCGCAGTGCCCCGAGAACCTCGTCGATCCCGCGCAGACCGGCCCTCTCCAGCAGCCGCTTTTCATTCGTCACCCATTCCCCCCGCCCCGCGAGCACGGCGTGCCCGGTCTGCACGGCGGCCAGGGCCAGGGCTCCGGCGACCTCGGTGAGGCGGCCCGCAGGGGCGTGGTTGGCCCGCGCGTAGGAGAGAGTGGCCCGGGCGGTGCCGTACCAGCGATCGGAGGCCGTGCGCCGGAGCTTGTCCGGATAGCCGGCGGGCCTCGGCAGTTCCCCGCGCAGCACCCGGTTGACGGCGAGTTCGGCGACCACCAGGTACGTGGGGATCCCCGCGAGATGGAACAGCAGCGGCTCCACCCGGAACCGCCCCTCCTCCGCCTCGGCCAGTTCGTGCTCGACGACATCGAGGTCCCGGTAGTGCACGTCGACCCGCCGCCCGTCGATCGTCAGCCACGCACCCCCGTTGAACACCCCGCCGCCCCACCCGCCGACCTCGGAGACCTCCCCCTCCCAGCCGACGGCACGCAGGTCGGCGGGGTCGAAGGCGCCCCGGTAGTAGACGGCCAGGTCCCAGTCGCTGTCGGGACGGTGGGTGCCCTGGGCCCGCGAACCGCCGAGGGCGACGGCCCGGACGGTGGGGAGGGCGGCGAGGCGGCCGGCGGTGGAGTCGAGGAAGGCCGTTGTCACAGCGCCGCGTGCTCGACGAACGCGGCCCAGGTGCCGGGCTCGACGGTCAGAGGGGGGCGGTTCGTGTCCTTGGAGTCACGGACGTGGACCCTGTCCGGGCGTACGGCGACCTCGACGCACTGGCCGCCCTCAGCTCCGCTGTAGCTGCTCCTGACCCAGGTCAGCGCTTCGGCGTTCATACCTCTCCCAGCAACTTCTCGATGAAGGCCAGTGACTCACTCGGAGTGAGGGCCTGGGCTCGGATGATCCCATAGCGGGCCGACAGTGCATGGACCTCTTTGCGATCGGTCACCAGTGTGCTCCGACCCTGCGCCTCCATGTATCCGACCGGGTTGCCGCTCCCCGGAGTCAGCAGGGTGAAGGCACCATCCACACCGGCGTTGTCCTCACGGTCGAGTGGCATCACCTGGATCTCGACGTTCCGTTTCTGGCCGATGAGAAGGAACTGTTCCAGCTGCCCCCGCCAGACCTGTCGCCCACCGAGGGGCCGCCGCACCACCGGCTCCTCCATGACGAAGCTCAGCAGCGGAGCGGGCCACTTGCTGAAGATGTCCTGCCGCGCCAGCCGTGCCGTCGCCCGCAGCTCGATGGTCTCCGCGTCCAGAAGGGGGCGGCGCATGCCCAGCAGGGCCCGCGTGTACCCCTCGGTCTGCAACAGGCCGTTCACCACGTGGGTGTCGTACAGCTGTAGCTCAACCGCCTCGGCTTCCAACTTCGCCGCATCACGGAAGAACGCCGGATACTGAGCCCGAGCCACCTCCTCCTTCCCCGCGCTCAACACGCCACCGGCGCCGAGCACTTCATCGGCCCGGTCGATGAACCCCGGCGGCGGAATGCGCCTCCCCTGCTCGTACGAGGCGATGGTCGACGCCGAGTACCCCGCCCGCGACCCGAACTCCGCCCGGTCCAGCCCCGCCCGCTCCCGGAACAGCTTCAGTTGCCGCCCGAAGACGTGCAGCATGCCCGTACCGGGCTCGTACTCGTCGTCCATGCCGCAGTTCCTCCCGCACCACAGGTCACGCCCCGCATCACGTACAAGCGCGCGGCAGCCACGTACAGCCCGCGCTGGTCAGCGCGTCACACCTGGCCAAGACTACGCACAGTGCATGACCGTTGACGGCATGAAGTCGGCAATCACCCCCGTCCACGAGTTCGCGATGCGGTTCACCTCGACCCCGCGCGGCGCGCGCCTGGCCCGCCGTCTGGTCTCGCACCGCCTGAACGACTGGGGGCACCCCTACGACAGCCCGGTCAGCGAGACGCTGACCCTCATCGCGGCGGAGCTGACGGCGAACGCCGTACGTCACGGCCACGTCCCCGGCCGGGACTTCGACCTCCGGCTGACTTTGACCGGCGGCGACACGTTCCGTATCGAGGTGACCGACACCCGCACGGAGAAACAGCCCTCGCGCACTCCCCCGTCCCCCGACGCGGAAGCGGAATCGGGCCGCGGCCTCCTCCTCGTGGCCGCGCTCGCGGACGACTGGGGAGTCACGCCCCGCGCCTCCGCACCGGGCAAGACCGTGTGGGCGGAACTCCTCCAGCCACCCCGCCGCTGAAATCCCGGCAGGTACGGGCGCGGGACGACCGTAGGGTCGCGGGTGTGACCGACGACCGACAGCAGGAAGAGGCCGCAGCGGGCGCCTGGGCCAGGATCGAAGGATGGCTGGAGCAGAACGCTCCGCGCTCCCACCGGATGCTCCCGCCACCTGCCCCGGAAACCGAGATCCTTGAGGTCGAGCAGGAACTCGACCTCACCATGCCACCGGGCCTCAAAGCCTTCTACCGCCTGCGCGACGGCACCGGCCACCCCGCCGACTTCGGCTGGACACCCGAGCCCGAAACCGGGCTTCCGCTCGAAGGACAGGGAACGGCCTGGCTGCTGCCGATGCAGCACGCGATCCCTCCGGTGCAGCAGCTGACGTACTGGGACGAGGGCCCGCACACCATCGGTATGCCGGTCGATCCCGCGATGCGGTACCTCGCCTTCGCCGCGACCGACCGCAGTTGCCTGTACGGGCTGTTCACGGACTGCACCCCGGGACCCGGCTACGGACGGATCGGAACCTTCGAGGAGGCCGGCATTCCCAAGCTGGGCGCGTGGCCGTCGTTCGCCGACTACCTCATCGAAGTCGCCGACGCCCTGTACGAGAACCGTGGCGTGGAGTACGCGGACGGGCACCAGGACAAGAACGTGCCGGGTCTCGTCGATCGGGCCCTGGTGTGGGACCGTCCTGCGCGTCCGCAGGACCCGGACTGGACGCGGTCCGCATAACCCTGTGGCCGAAACCGCGGCAACCTTCCCGGCCCCGGCGACCACTGATGAGTCGGAAGCGCATGTCCTCACGTATCACGTGTGGACTCGAAGGACTCAAAGGAGTCACCCGTGGCATCTTCACCCCACCGCCGCCCCGTCCCCAGACGGCGCACGGCGCTCGTCTCCGCCGTCGCCGTGGTGGCCGTGGGACTGCTCGTCTCCCTGGTGATGGCGTTCCGCCCGCACGACGCGCCCCGGACCGTGCGGGCCGCGGCCGCGCCCGCCGCGAGCACCCGGCAGACGAGCGCCGGGACCGCGACACCGACACGTTCGCCCAAGCCGAAGCCGTCCACGGCGTCCCCGACGCCGAAGCCCACCAGGACCACCCCGAAGCCGGCCAAGGCCCACACCGCGTCGGCACGGCCGTCGCCCGCCCACACCACCCCCGCCGCCGACGCCCGTCCGGCTTCCGGCGCGGCCCCGCTGGCGGGGCGGATCAAGCCGGGGGTCACATACACCGGAGTGGCCACCCACTACGACGCGGCGGACGGCAACGGTGCCTGCACGTACGGCCCGACCTCCGATCTGATGATCGTGGCGATGAACCACACCGACTACGAGACGGCCAAGGCGTGCGGGGCGTACATCAGCGTCCACGCGGGCGGGGCCTCCGTCACGGTGCGGGTCACCAACGAGTGCCCCGAGTGCGCGCCCGGGGCGCTCGACCTCAGCGAGCAGGCCTTCGCGAAGCTCGCCGCCCTCAATGCCGGCCGTATCCCGGTCACCTGGAGTCTGCTGAGCCCCAGCACCTCCGGCACGATCTCGATCCGCTACAAGACCGGCTCCAGCGCCAACTGGTGCGGCATCCAGGCCCTCGGCCACCGCAACCCGCTGGCCCGCCTGGAGGTCAGCACCGGCAGCGGCTGGCGCCAGCTGACCCGCGAGACCTACAACTACTTCCTGTCCGAGAGCGGCACCGGCTGCGGCGGCTCGCTCCGGCTCACCGACATCTACGGGGAGCAGCTGACGGTCAGCGGGATCGCCGTACGCCCGGACGTCGTCCAGGCGACCCGGGTCCAGTTCGCCCGGCACTGACCGACGGTCACAGCGGCCCCAGGTACTCACCAAGGAAGTGGCCGACGGCGGTCAGCGCCGGGAGGGCCTTCGGGTCGAGCCCGATTGCCACGACGAAGAGCCCGAGGCCGAGGAAGAGGTAGAAGCCCCAGCTGAGGACCAGGACCACGGTCGACAGGTCGAGCAGCGCCACGAACGCCGCGCAGAGGAAAACGGTGATCAGGCCCGCGAACAGCACCATCCCCAGGATGAAGCCGGTCCCATACCCGGCCGGCGGCGGTGCGTCGGCCGAGTACACGGCCCGGACGGCGGAACCGGCGACCGGGAAGGGCAGTGCGGCGGCGAGGACGATCACGACCGCCATGAGCCAGGCCACTGGAGGGGACACCACGAGGGAGCCGGCGAGCTTCGTCGGAGTGCTCGGGCGGTAGGGGCGTACCTTCTCGGCCGGGTCCGGCTTCACCACGCGCGGACCCGGCACGACCCCCGGCGGGGGCTCGCTGCCCCGCGAGTGCGCCTCCTCGCTCAACTGCCGCAGGTTGTCCCGCACCGTGCCGAGTTTCGCTTCCGCCTGCTCCATGCTGTGCGCGAACCGCCGCGTCTCCGGGCTGTCGCCCGCCGCGTCCGCCGCACCGGCGACCGTCCCGGCGTCCCCCACCGCCTCCCCGCGCAGGCGCGCCAGTTCGCGGTATGCCTCGTCCAGCAGCTTCTCGGTCTCCGCCCGTGCCTCCTGGGCCGCACGCATCATCTGCTGGGTGTGCAGTACATGGAGCTCGGCGTCCTTGAGCTTCTCGGCGAACTCGGCATGGGCCTCCGCCCGTCCTTCGGCCTTGGCCCGCCGCGCCTTCTCCTCCAGATCGTCGCACCGCATGGCCAGTTGCCCGACCGCGCGCGTCAGCGTGTGAACCACGTGGTCCGCGCGGTCCCGCGCCTCCAGGACAGCCTGCTCGTGCTCCACAGTGAGTTGAATGTAGGTCACATACTGATTGGCGCCGGACTGGATCACGAGCCCGTTCTCGGAGGCACAGCCATAGGCACGGATGCGTTCACCACCGTCGTCGGGGTGTTCCGCAACGCTCATCGCTCGTTGACGTACTGGTCCCGGGCCGCCTGGTAGACCCGGCCGTCACCCTCGGCCCGCCCCTCCAGGTGGACGGTGCCGTTGACGGTCTGGCCGGCCGGGCGGGGGGCCGGACCCAGCAGGTCGCTCAGTGCGCCGACCGCCTGCGGGTGCTCGGCCAGCAGTCCTTCGAACCGCCTGCTCCACCGGTCCGCCAGGCCGCTGCTCGCCGCGTGGTCCCCGTTCGCCTCCGCGTCCTGTGCGGCCTGCCTGGACGCGTCGAGTTCGCGCCCCACCTGGTCCGCGTCCAGCGGCCGGAACCGCCGCCACAACGCGACGACCTGGTCGCGGGTCTGTTGCCAGCCCTCTTGGACGAGCAGGGTCACGACGGTCGTACCGGCGGTGCCGGCCACGGAGACGAGATACGGATCCACGATGCCCCCCAGCAGATCACGCTGGGTCGATGGACAGGACCCAGAGCGTAATCCTCAACGATAACCCAACGCTGCTGCGACGCAGCGCGGTTCGTGTGCCGTCAGGCGTAGGTCCAGCGCCACGCGCCCGAGCTGTAGCTGCACCTGATGCTCGTACCTGCGGCGTTCGTCGTCTGGGCGCCGTGGTCGCCGTTGCGGCAGTACTGGCCCGCCGAGTAGCAGTTGCCCGCGTTCGAGGTGATCGAGCAGGTGCCGGTGCCGGTGTCGCTGCTCCCGCCGCCGCTGCCGACGCTGCTGGTGGTGCCGCTGTTGCTGGTGCCGGAGACGCTGTGCGCGGCCTTCGTGACCGTGACGGTCGGGCCGGGCTTCTTCACGGTCTTCGTCTTGGTGACCGTGGGCGCGGGCGCGACCTTCGGTACGTTCGTCACGGTCGCCGTGGCCGTCACCGTGATGGTCGGCCGGGGCTTGGCGGCAGCGGCCTTCGCCGCGTTCACCTCGTCCTGCGCGCTCTGGGTGCCACCCATGGCGCCCAGGCCGAACACGGCCACAGCAGCCACCCACACGCGCTTGCGCTTGTACCACTGGTTGTTCATTTCGCCCCCCTGAGGATCTTTCAGCGGGACGTACGGTAAGTACATGTACGCGCCACACAAAAGAGGGGTGAACATTTGGTGATCGTTTTGTGATGAACCATCTACCCGGTCGAGCTGACACGCGTTGTCACCGCGTTTCCTCGAACCGCTGCTCGCCGCCCGGAAATTGGGATGCGGCGAAGGGCGGCGGTTCGGATGATCGGATGGTTGCCCGCCATCCGATCATCCGACCCCAGGAGCCCCGCCCATGATCCGGCGCGTCACCGCCCCCGGTCTCTTCCCGCCGCCCACCTACTCGCACGCCACCGTCGTCGAGGCCGGTACGAAGCTCGCGTTTCTGGCCGGCGCGGTGCCTCTGGACGAGGAGGGGGAGGTCGTCGGGCCGGGAGATGCCGTGCGGCAGGCGGAGCAGGTGATCCGCAATCTGCGGGAGCAACTGGCCGCGGTGGGAAGCGACCTGGCACACGTCGTGTCGACGGACGTGTACGTGGTGAGCGGTGAGCCGTCGGTGCTGTCGGCCGTGTGGGAGGTGGTGGAGGCGTCCGGGCTCAGTGCGGGGCCGCACTCGTCCACGCTGATCGGGGTGGCGTGCCTCGGGTACACCGGGCAGCTCGTGGAGATCACGGCCACGGCCGTGGTGCCCGAGTGAACGACCGGGAGGGGGTCGTCCTGCGCAGGGCGGTCGATGCCGACGCCGCCGCCGCGGCCGATGTCTGGCTGCGGTCTTTCGCCGCCGCGCTGCCCACGGTCGTCCGGCCGCGTTCCGATGACGAGGTGCGCCAGTACTTCCGGGAGGTCCTGGTGCCGCTGCGGGAGACCTGGGTGGCCGAGGCGGCGGGCGCGGTCGTCGGGGTGATGGTGCTCCAGGGGGAGTTGCTGGCGCAGCTCTACCTCGATCCGGACCGGCGCGGGCGAGGCATCGGGGACCGGTTCGTCGCGCTGGCCAAGGAGCGCGGCCCACAGGGGCTCACCCTGTGGACCTTCCAGGTCAACAAGCCCGCCCACCGCTTCTACGAGCGGCACGGGTTCGTCGCCGTGGAGTTCACGGACGGCAGCGGGAACGAGGAGCGGGAGCCGGACGTTCGTTATGAGTGGCGGCCGTGATCAGGCGGACGGGCGGCCCCACAGTCTCCGCTTGGGGAGGGGCTTTGCGTAGGTGCCCGTCCGGCTCGTCGTGAGGCCCAGCGAGACCAGGGACTCGGCCAGCTTCACCGCCGCGCCGACCCCGTCGACGACCGGTAGCCCGAGCTTCTCCCCCACCGCCCGCCGCAACCCCGTCATCCCGGCACAGCCGAGCACCAGTACCTCCGCCCCGGCCTCGCGTGCCCGCTCGGCCGCCGCCAGGAAGGCGGTCTCCGTGCGTTCGTCGTCGTCGCCGAGGCGGAGGACACCCAGTCCTGTGCCGACGACCGCGGCGCAGTTGCGTGCCACCCCGGCGGTCTCCAGGCTGTCCTGGATCTGCCCGCACGAGCGCTCCAGGGTGGTGACGACGCCGTACCGCCGCCCCAGGAGACACGCCAGGTGGGCCGCGGCCTCCGTGATGTCGACGACCGGTACGTCCACCAGCTCCCGTACGCCTTCCCGGCCGTGCTCACCGAAGCCGGCCAGGACCACGGCGTCGTAGGGCGGCCCCTTGTACGTCCGCAGCGCGTCGAGGACGGCCGCGGCGGACAGGTAGCTGTCGAGCCAGCCCTCCGCGGACTCCGGTCCCCATGCGGGGGTCAGTCCGGTCACGGTGGTGCCCGGCCCCGCGGCGGCCCGGGCACCTCGCACGATCTCCTCGGTCATCTCCCGCGTGGTGTTGCAGTTGGTGACGACGATCCGCACGTCGGTCAGCCCTCCTCGGTGGCGCGCTCGCCGCGGCACAGTCCCGCGTACAGCCCGGCGGCCAGGGCCGTGCCGATGAACCAGGAGTACGGCGCCACATCGCTGAAGGCCTTCACCAGGGCCAGCACGGCCGCGACCGCCGCCGACGGCAGGAACGCCCACAGCGCCCTGGGGTTGACGCCCCTGCGGTAGTGGTAGCGGGAGTCCGGCGCGGCGTCGAAGAGTTCGTGGACGTCCACCCGGCCGCGCTTCACCCAGTAGTAGTCGACCATGATCACGCCGAACAGCGGGCCCAGGAAGGCTCCGAGGCCACCGAGGAAGTAGTTCACGACCGTGGGGTTGGAGAACAGGTTCCACGGGGTCACGACCAGCGCGGCCACCGTGCTGATCATGCCGCCGACCTTGAAGGTGATCTTCTGCGGCCAGACGTTGGCCAGGTCGTACGCCGGGGAGACGAAGTTGGCGACGATGTTGACGCCCATGGTGGCCACGGCGAAGGTCAGCGCGCCGATCACCAGCACCCACTTGTTGCCGATCTCGGCGACGAGGTACGCCGGGTCGGTGATCTCCTTGCCGAACACCTCGTACGCGCCGGCCGTGACGATCACCGACACGATCACGAAGGCCGTGGAGTTGACCGGCAGGCCCCAGAAGTTGCCCCGCTTGACGGTCCGGTAGTCGGGCGCGAAACGCGAGAAGTCGCAGAAGTTCAGCATCAGCGTGCCGTAGGTCGCCAGGACCAGGCCGACCGCGCCGAACCACTGGCGCCACTGCTCGCCCGTGGACACCGGGTGCGGGGTGGAGGTGAGCGCGATGGTCCAGTCGGCCTTGGCCAGGACCCAGACCGCGAGCGCGATCATCACGACCCAGATGGCGGGACCGCAGAAGTCCTGGAACTTCCGCACCGACTCCATGCCCCGGCTGATGATCAGGGCCTGGACGATCCACAGCGCCACGAAGGAGACCCAGCCGAGCGTGTCCAGGCCGAGGAAGGAACTGTGCGTCCACGACTTCAGGCCCGGCCAGGCCGCCAGCAGCATCACGTTGACGGCGACCGAGGCGAGGTAGGTCTGGATGCCGTACCACATGATGGCGATGACGGCCCTGATCAGCGCGGGGATGTTGGCGCCCCAGACACCGAAGGCGATCCGGCTGACGACCGGGAAGGGCACGCCGGTGCGCTGGCCGATGCGGCCCATCATGTTCATTCCGAGGTAGATGATCACGAAGCCGGCGAGCAGCGACGTGAAGATCTGCCAGACGTTCATGCCCAGGAAGAGCAGTCCGGCGGCGAAGGTGTAGTTGCCGAGGTTGTGGACGTCCGACATCCACATGGCGAAGAGGTCGAAGACCTTCCAGGAACGGTTGGCCGCGGGAGCGAGGTCGTCGTTGGTGAGCCGGGGGTCGGGGACGAACGATGATGTGCCGGTGGCTTCGGCACGGTCGGCGAGGGACACGGGGGCCTCCATGGACGGGGGACGGAGGAGGACTGCTCGGGGGGTGGCTGGCCGGACCGTTTGGTATACCAAACTGTGCCATAGTCCCGCCGTCAAGAGTCGCGACCGATGTCCGTCCTGTTACGGCCCCGTAAAAGACCCCTCGCGTCGGCGAAGATGGCCCCATGGCGAAGATCGAACCCCTCGGCGCGGTGCGCGAGCGCGTCCTCGCCGACCTGCGGCAGGACATCATCGCGGGCCGCCTGCGCCCCGGTGACCGGCTCGTCGAGCGTGAGCTGGCCGAGCGTTTCGGGGTCTCGCGCGTGCCGGTCCGGGAGGCGATCCGGGCCCTGGTCGCCGAGGGCTTCGTCCTCTTCGAGACACCCCGCCGTACGGTCGTACGCCGGCTGACCCCCACCGACGTCAAGGAACTCTTCGAGCTGCGCGAGGCCCTGGAGGTGTACGCGGCCGGGCTCGCCGCGTCACGGGCGACCCCGCAGGCGCTGGCGGAGCTGCGCGAACTGCTGGCCCGGTCGGCCACGGCCACCGAGACGGGGGACGCCGAGACGATCACCGACGTCAACACCCGTTTCCATGACCGCATCCGGGCCCTGGCCGGCAACAGCCTGCTGATCTCGGTCATGGAACCGGTCGACGGCCGGCTGCGCTGGCTGACCCGGCAGAACGAGGAGTGGCCCCAACTGCTCATGGAACACCGTGAGTTGTACGAGGCGATCGCCTCCGGCGACCCGGACCGCGCCCGCGCCCACGCGCTCCGCCACGTCCAGGCCAACTACCGGTCGACGGTGCGGCACCTGTTCGGCGAGGCCGCCGACGCCGGGTGACGTGACGCCGGAGTGACGTGACGCCGGGCTACACCCGGTGGTGCCGGGTCAGACTGACAGCCCGGCCGTCTGCGCTGCCGTGTGCAGCACTTCGCGCAGCATCTCGGGGGTGAGCCGGCCGGTGAAGGTGTTGCGCTGGCTGACGTGGAAGCAGCCGAAGAGGTCCAGGTCGTCCGGGCCGTCCAGCGCCACGCGGGTGCCGTGGGCGAAGGCAGGTCTGGGACGGGGGACGTTCCAGCCCGCCTCGGCGAACGCGGGCAGCGCGGCCTGCCAGCCGAAGGCGCCGAGCACCACCGCGGCCCGCAGCGTCGGCCGCAGCAGCCGCAGCTCCTGTACCAGCCAGGGCCGGCAGGTGTCCCGTTCGCCGGGGGTCGGCTTGTTGGCGGGCGGGGCGCAGTGCACGGGCGAGGTGACGCGGACGCCGTACAGCTCGAGCCCGTCGTCGGCGCTCTCGGAGGTGGGCTGAGAGGCCAGGCCCACGTCGTACAACGCCTGGTACAGCACGTCCCCGGAGCGGTCGCCGGTGAACATGCGGCCGGTGCGGTTGCCGCCGTGGGCGGCGGGGGCGAGGCCGATGACCAGCAGCCGGGCGTCGGGCGGCCCGAAGCCCGGCACGGGCCGTCCCCAGTACGTCCAGTCGGCGAAGGCGGCACGCTTGGTGCGGGCCACCTCCTCCCGCCAGGCGACCAGCCGGGGGCAGGCCCGGCAGTCCGCCACGCGCCGGTCGAGCTGGGCGAGGCCGCTGGTGTTCATGCCTCCACGGTAGGGGCTGCGCCGCGACCGGTTCGTCCGGGTGGAAAATCGGGTCCTGCTCCCGCACCCCGGCGAGCTAAGGTCGAGGACATGGCTTCCCAGGATGCGGACGAGGACACCACCCGCGACACCGGCGGCACCGGCGACGGCGCCGACCCGGGCCCGCGCGCGGCGGACGCCGTCGACCCGAAGGTCGCCGCCGCCGTGGCCGCGGCCGAGGCGGCGGGTCCCGCGAGCGGTGAGACCGTGCGCATCGACAGCTGGATCTGGGCGGTCCGGCTGATCAAGACCCGCTCCCTGGGGGCCACCGCCTGCCGTGGCGGACACGTCCATGTGAACGGTGAACGCGTCAAGCCCGCGTACTCCGTGCGCGTCGGCGACGAGGTGCGTCTGCGGCAGGAGGGCCGGGAACGGGTCGTGATCGTCAAGCGCCTGATCCGCAAGCGGGTCGGCGCCCCCGTGGCCCAGCAGTGCTACATCGACAACTCGCCGCCGCCCCCGCCCCGCGAGGCCGTGGCCCCCGCCGGTCTCCGCGATCCCGGTACCGGCCGCCCCACCAAGCGCGACCGCCGCGAGCTGGAGCGTCTGCGCGCGCTGAACGGGCTCAGGGGGCGTCCCGGCGGACAGTGACGTCACGCTGCCCGTCACCGGGCCGGCCGCAGCAGCCGCAGCAGCTCCGCGTTGTGCCCGCGCCGGGCCCAGGCGATCAGGGCCAGCGGCACGATGAGGATCAGCGGTGTCGCGGCGTACTGACCGTCGAAGACGGTGAGCTGGACGATGAAGGCACCCACCATCAGCGCGCTCAGCGCCATCGCCGCCAGTGACTGGAGCACCGGGACCAACAGGGCCACGGCCCCGGCGAGTTCCAGCGCACCGATCGCGTACATGCCGGCGCTGCCCCAGCCGATCCGGTCGAAGGACTCGACGGCCGACGGGTGGGCGATCAGCTTGGGCAGCGCGCTCGCGATCCCGTAGAAGAGGGCGAGCAGCACCTGCACCGTGCGCAGAGCGACACGGGCGACCTGTGCACGGCGGCCGCGGGCCGGCGCGGAGGCGGCGGGACCGGCGGAGATGGCGCTGTCGGAGGCGGCGGGGGTGGTGGTCTCGGCCATGGGGTTCTCCTGGGTGGAGCGGTCTCGGTTGCTGTCACCGATGTAGACCCACCCCGGGCCGAAAACTCATCGGCGTACCGCTCTCACCCACACCCGGTCCGGGGTCAGGTACTCGTCCACCTCCAGTCCCGCTTCCGCCAGCGCCTCCTCGAACTGCTCCTTCGACAGCGGCCGGCTCAAGAACGTCTGTGTCCACACCGCGTCCGGGAACACATACTCTGCTCGGACCGAGTTCGCCCCGTCACCGACCGGTTCCGCCGACACCATCCGTACCGTGAACCCGGCGGGGTCGAGCCGCTCGCGCGGCAGGTCGGTGTGGTAGTCCTCTCCTTCCCGCTGGATCAGCACGCAGCCGCCCTCCGCCAGGTGCCGGGCGCAGGTGCGCAGCAGTCCCCGGCGGACCTCGACGTCGCCGGCGTGGACCAGGAACGACGCGAGCATCACCACGTCGAACTTCTCGCCCAGGTCGAGGTCCTCGATCGGGCTGCATATCGTGCGCGCCCCGCGGACGCGCTCCAGCATCTCGGCGGACTCGTCCACCGCCGTGACCGTGAAACCGCGCTCCAGCAGCGGGTGGGTCACCCGGCCCACTCCGCTGCCCAGTTCCAGGATGTGTGCCCCGGCGGGCACCGCCGCCGCGATGATGTCGGGTTCGTCGCGCACCGGCAGCCGCGAGTACAGCTCCACCGCGCAGCCGTCCGGAGTGATCGCACCGGGACCGGTTCCCTCGTATCCCTCACGCATTTCGACCTTCATGCCCGGACAACGGCCGGTCCCCGCACGCCCGTTCCCACTCGGTCGCTGTTCACTCGTTCGAGTTATTCGGCCTGCAGAGGGAACCAGCCGTCCCCGACGTACCAGTGCCCTCCGGCCCGCAGGTGATCCCCGACCGCCCGTTCCACGGAGGTCCGGCGCGGCAACTCCCCCACCGGCAGGTCCGGGTCGCCGAAGACGAACCGGACGGGCTCCCGGTCGGCCGGTTCCGTGTCCTGGCCGGCGAGGCGGAACCGTTCCTGGAAGCGGACGATGTTGGACCGCGCGGGCAGGTACCGCCTCAGTTGCGGGTCGAGCAGCCAGGAGTGGCAGACCGCGGCCGAGTACGGCTCCTCGGGAAAGTGCAGGGCGAAGAACTTCCGCGCCAGCGCCACGGAGCGGTCGCAGGCCGCCGGGGTCAGGGGGCCGTGGAAGTCGGGTATGTGGACGGCGAGGCAGGGGTCGCCCGCCGCAGCCCGCAGCCCGGCCGCCACCAGCCCCGGTGCGGCGAGCTGCCCGAGCGCCGCCCGCTCGAACTGAAGTCGCCCCAGCTGGTAGAGCTCACCGCGGAAGTGATGGGCCAGCCAGCGCGGGGACTGCACGCCGGCCGTGCCGTGCCGTCTGCGGTGGGAGGCGAGGTTACGGCCGAGGTCGGCGAGGGTGCGGCGGGAGACATCGGCCGTGATGCCGCGCTCGCGGTGGTATGCGCGCGCGTATGGCACCGCGGCGAGGAAGACGTACACGGCGAAGTACCGCGCCAGGGCGGCCGGCGCGGCGGCGATCCGCTCGTCGATGTCCGGCGTCCGGCCGATCTCCCCGAGGTCACGGACCAGCTCCTCCACGCACTCCGCCAGGAGTCGCAGCACGCCCGGGTCACCCGTCACCGTGCTCCGCAGTCCGACCAGTTCGTTGATGTCCTCGTGCGGTACGGCGAGGTCGAGAAGCAGCTCGGGCAGGTCGTCGGCGTCCGGCAGCACGGTGCGGTCCCCCTTGGGTGAACGTCCTCGTCGAAGGGTACGTGAGAGGGAGGAGCGTGAAGGTGATGCGTACGGGCAGTGAGCCGGCGACCGCGCGCAGTGCGCTGCGGGCGCGGTTGTGGCTGAGCGTGTGGGGTCTGGCCTGGGCGATCTTCGGCACGGCGGCGTTCACGCTCACCGGACGTCCCGGGTGGGCGGCGGCCTGCGGGGTGCTGTGGCTGGTGGCCGCCGTCGACATGACCTTGATCGTCCGGCACATCCGGCAGGGCCCGCACTACCAGCCGGGCCGGGACGTGCCGCCGTACCGTCCGGTGGACGACCACCCGCCCCACCGCGCGCCACGGCGCCGCCGGCCGCTCCTGCCACCGCGGCACCGGCATCCGTGACCAGCGGTCAGGAGCCACAGGGTCTCGGACCGAAGCGGTCCGGAGCCGAAGCGGTCAGGAGTCGAAGCGGTCAGGAGTCGAAGCGTGCCGCCTTCAGGTACTGCGGATTGGGGTCCAGCGCGGCCGCCAGCCGGAAGTGGCGCTTGGCCTGGTCGTGCCGTCCCTGACGTTCATAGGTGCGGGCGAGCGCGAAGTGCGCGAAGGCGTTGTCGGGCTCGCGCTCCAGAACGATGGTGAATTCGAGCTCCGCGGGCCGCAGTTGCGCGGCGGCGAAGAAGGCACGCGCACGCAGCAGCCGCGCGGCCGTGTTCTCCGGGTGGGCGGCGATGACTCCGTCGAGCAGCTTCACCGCGCCCCGCGGGTCCCGCGCGTTGAGCAACTGCTCGGCGGCACGGAAGTCGATGACATGCGTCTCCGGAGTACGTCCGGTGGAACCGCTGGTCTCGGGCACGGCGAAGTCCTTCCCTCACTGGAAGGGTTCAACGCCCGGATCGGAGGCCGCTATTCCTGGGGCGGCGCAGGGGCGTCCCCGCGCGGCGCCTGCGCCCTGCGGACCAGGTCGTCCCACACTTCGCGGACCCGCTGCCGCAGCACCTGAAGCGGTACGTCGTTGTCGATGACGATGTCCGCGATCTCCAGGCGCTTCTCACGGGTCGCCTGTGCGGCCATGCGTGCGCGTGCGTCCTCCTCGCTCATGCCCCGCAGCCGGACCAGCCGGTCGAGCTGGGTCTCAGGGCCGGCGTCGACGACGACCACGAGGTCGTACAGCGGAGCGAGGCCGTTCTCCGCGAGGAGGGGGACGTCGTGGACGACGACGGCGTCCTCGGCCGCCGCGTTCTCCAGTTCACGGGAGCGGGCGCCCACCAGGGGGTGCACGATCGAGTTGAGCAGAGCGAGCTTCTCCGGGTCGGCGAAGACGATCGAGCCGAGTTTCGGCCGGTCCAGGCTGCCGTCCTCGGCGAGCACCTGGTCGCCGAAGACCTCGGCGACGGCCGCCAGACCTTCGGTGCCGGGCGCCACGACCTCGCGCGCGATGCGGTCCGCGTCGATCAGCACGGCTCCGTGCTCGACGAGCAACCGCGACACCTCGCTCTTGCCGGCGCCGATGCCACCGGTCAGGCCCACTGTCAGCATGAGCGGAAGCTTAGGGCCTGCCTCTGTCGCGGCGCCCGGCGGGCACGGTGGCGGACCCGCTAGCTGTCGCCCTCCCGCTCCGCCAGGAAGCGTTCGAACTCGCGGCCGATCTCGTCCGCGGAGGGGATGTCGGCCGGTTCCGCGAGCATGTTGCCCCGGGTTTCGGCGCCCGCCGCGGCGTCGTACTGGTGCTCGAGGCCCTGGACGAGAGCGGTGAGTTCCTCGTCGCCCTCGCGGATCTGCCGGTCGATCTCGGTCTGGGTCCGGTGGGCGTCCGTGCGCAGGGAGTGCGCGATGCCGGGGAGGACCAGGCCGGTCGCGGCCGTGATGCCCTCCAGGACGGTCAGGGCCGCGTCCGGGTACGGGGAGCGCGCGATGTAGTGCGGGACGTGCGCGGCGACGCCCAGGACGTCGTGGCCCGCCTCCATGAGGCGGTACTCGATGAGCGCCTCGGCGCTGCCGGGCACCTGGGCCTCGTCGAAGGGGCTGCGGTGGCCCGGGACCAGGTCGGTGCGGTTGCCGTGCGGGGTGAGACCGACGGGCCGCGTGTGCGGGACGCCCATGGGGATGCCGTGGAAGTTCACGGACAGACGGACACCGAGGCGCTCCACGATCTGCCGTACGGCCGCGGCGAACCGCTCCCACTCCACGTCCGGCTCCGGGCCCGACAGCAGCAGGAAGGGCGCACCGGTGGTGTCCTGGACGAGCCGGACCTCGATGGCGGGATCCTCGTACTCGGTCCAGCGGTCGCGCTTGAAGGTCAGCAGCGGGCGACGCGCGCGGTAGTCCACGAGCCGGTCGTGGTCGAAGCGGGCGACCAGCTGGTGGGGCAGCGAGTCTAGGAGCCGGTCGACGATCTGGTCGCCGGTGTCCCCCGCGTCGATGTATCCGTCGAAGTGGTAGAGCATGACAAGACCGGCCGACTCCTGGGCCAGCGCCATGTCGACTACGGCCAGCCCCTTCGGCTCCCACGCGTACAAACCCTGCGGATCAAGCACAGTGACCGCCCCTCCTCGTGTTCACAGAGCACAACACGCCCTGGAACGTGGGCATTCCCGCGCCACGCCATTGATCAGGGATCTCACTGCGCCGGTACGAACAAGGGGCAGGTGCAGCCCACCTAAGGGGCGCGGGGAACTGCGCGACAAGCCACGGACGGCGTGCACTCGAAAGACGGCGGACACCCCCGAAAACGCCTGAGGGGCCGCACCTCGAAAGGTACGGCCCCTCAAGACCATCGGCTAAGCCCAGCGGCTAGCGATCAGCTCTGGCCGCCGGCCAGCTTCTCGCGCAGCGCGGCGAGCGCCTCGTCCGAGGCCAGCGCGCCGGAGGTGTCCGGGCCCTCGGAGGAGTACGAACCGCCACCGGACGCGGCCGGAGCCGCACCCGCCGCGTCGCCGCCCTCGGCAGCGGCCTTCTCGTCCGCCTCGCGGGACTTGATGACCTGCGCCTGGTGCTGCTCGAAGCGCTGCTGCGCCTCGGCGTACTGGTGCTCCCACGCCTCGCGCTGGGTCTCGTAGCCCTCGAGCCAGTCGTTGGTCTCGGGGTCGAAGCCCTCGGGGTAGATGTAGTTGCCCTGGTCGTCGTAGGACGCGGCCATGCCGTACAGGGTCGGGTCGAACTCGACCGAGGCCGGGTCGGCACCGAAGGACTCGTTGGCCTGCTTCAGCGAGAGGCTGATGCGACGGCGCTCGAGGTCGATGTCGATGACCTTGACGAAGATCTCGTCGTTGACCTGGACGACCTGCTCCGGGATCTCCACGTGGCGCTCGGCCAGCTCGGAGATGTGGACCAGACCCTCGATGCCCTCGTCCACGCGGACGAACGCACCGAACGGAACCAGCTTCGTGACCTTGCCGGGCACGACCTGGCCGATCTGGTGGGTGCGGGCGAACTGCTGCCACGGGTCTTCCTGGGTCGCCTTCAGCGACAGGGAGACGCGCTCGCGGTCCATGTCGACGTCGAGGACCTCGACGGTGACCTCCTGGCCGACCTCGACGACCTCGGAGGGGTGGTCGATGTGCTTCCAGGACAGCTCGGAGACGTGGACCAGACCGTCGACGCCACCCAGGTCCACGAAGGCACCGAAGTTGACGATCGAGGAGACGACGCCGGAACGGACCTGACCCTTCTGGAGGGTGGTGAGGAACGTCTGGCGGACCTCGGACTGGGTCTGCTCCAGCCAGGCACGGCGGGACAGGACCACGTTGTTGCGGTTCTTGTCCAGCTCGATGATCTTGGCCTCGAGCTCCTTGCCCACGTAGGGCTGGAGGTCGCGAACACGGCGCATCTCGACCAGGGAGGCCGGGAGGAAGCCGCGGAGGCCGATGTCGAGGATGAGACCACCCTTGACGACCTCGATGACGGTACCGGTGACGATGCCGTCCTCTTCCTTGATCTTCTCGATGGTGCCCCAGGCACGCTCGTACTGGGCGCGCTTCTTCGAGAGGATCAGGCGGCCTTCCTTGTCCTCCTTCTGGAGGACCAGGGCCTCGATCTCGTCACCGACGGCGACGACCTCGTTCGGGTCGACGTCGTGCTTGATCGAGAGCTCGCGGCTCGGGATGACACCTTCGGTCTTGTAACCGATGTCGAGCAGGACCTCGTCCCGGTCGACCTTCACGATGACGCCGTCGACGATGTCGCCGTCGTTGAAGTACTTGATCGTCTCGTCGATCGCTGCGAGGAAGGCTTCCTCGTTACCGATGTCGTTGACCGCTACCTGCGGGGTGGTGGCGGTGGTCTCGGTGCTGCTCGTCATGTGGGAAAGGGCTCCGGTACGGACATTGAAGTCGTAGGTACTGCTTACGCCGGGAGCCCGTTTCGCTCTGCAGAAGCCGGACAGCCAAGGAAGCGCCCCACCGGATATTGGTGATGACGCCTCGACAACCGAGGGGACATACAACAGATGCGAGCGCAGCCTGCTACGTCTGAGGTGCGCAGGCCCGCAGCGCAACTTGTAGCATACGGGGGCAGCCGGACAGGGTCAATGCGCGAAGCCGCACACCCGGGGCGGATCGCTACATACCCGGCACAAGAACCGTCCCGCGAGGCCGAAGCAGGCCTGAGGGACCTCCTCCGTGACACGACCCCGGCGGGTTGCACGGAAGAGTACGACGAGGGAGCCGATCATCCAAGAGCCCGAACCGTTCGAACCGGAAGCCACCCGGCGTGACGCCGGGGTGACGGAGAGCTCCCGGGCCAACCGGGGCTGGTGGGACCGGAACGCGGACGAGTACCAGATCGAACACGGCACGTTCCTCGGCGACGACCGCTTCGTGTGGTGTCCCGAGGGCCTGGACGAGGTGGAGGCGGAGCTGCTCGGCCCGCCCGAGGACCTGAAGGGCCGGGACGTACTGGAGATCGGCGCGGGCGCCGCCCAGTGCTCGCGCTGGCTGGCCGCCCAGGGAGCCCGCCCGGTGGCCCTGGACCTCTCGCACCGCCAGCTCCAGCACGCGCTGCGCATCGGCGGATCGTTTCCGCTGGTGTGTGCCGACGCCGGCGCGCTGCCCTTCGCGGACGGCTCCTTCGACCTGGCGTGCTCGGCCTACGGCGCGCTGCCGTTCGTCGCCGACCCACGGCTGGTGCTCCGCGAGGTGCGCCGGGTGCTGCGGCCGGGCGGCCGGTTCGTGTTCTCGGTGACGCACCCCGTCCGCTGGGCCTTCCCGGACGAGCCCGGGCCCGAGGGCCTGTCGGTGTCCGCCTCCTACTTCGACCGCACGCCGTACGTCGAGCAGGACGACGAGGGCCGGGCGGTGTACGTCGAGCACCACAGGACGCTCGGGGACCGGGTCCGGGACATCGCGTCCTCGGGCTTCCGGCTGGTGGACCTGGTGGAGCCGGAGTGGCCGGCCTGGAACAGCTCCGAGTGGGGCGGGTGGTCGCCGCTGCGGGGAAGCCTGATCCCGGGGACGGCGATCTTCGTGTGCGTACGAGACTGAACGTGTGATCCGTTACGACGCCCTGGACGCCCTGCCCGTGCGCAGCGCTCTGCCCGCGCTGAACGACGCCCTGGAGGAGCACGGCGCCGCCGTCCTCGGAGCGCCACCCGGCACCGGCAAGACGACGCTGGTGCCGCTCGCGCTGGCCGGACTGCTCGGGGACGGGCCGGTGCGGCGGGTGGTCGTGGCCGAGCCGCGGCGGATCGCGGCGCGGGCCGCTGCCCGGCGGATGGCCTGGCTGCTGGGCGAGAAGGTCGGCGGCAGCATCGGTTACACCGTGCGCGGCGAGCGGGTCGTGGGCCGGCACGCGCGCGTGGAGGTCGTCACGACCGGGGTGCTGTTGCAGCGGCTCCAGCGGGACCAGGAACTCACCGGTGTCGACGTGGTCCTGCTCGACGAGTGCCACGAGCGGCACCTGGACGCGGACACGGTGGCCGCGTTCCTGTGGGACGTCCGGGAGACGCTGCGGCCGGAGCTGGCGCTGGTGGCCGCGTCGGCGACCACGGACTGGGGGGAATGGGCCCGGCTGCTCGGCGGGGCGCCGATCGTCGAGGCCCGGGGTTCCGCACACGCGGTCGGCATCGTCCACGCGCCCCCGGCGCGTGCGGTACGGCCGCCGCACGGCATGCGGGTGGATCCGGCGCTGCTCGCGCACGTGGCCTCGGTGGTGCGGCGGGCGCTGGCCGAGTGTGCGGGCGACGTGCTGTGCTTCCTGCCGGGTGTGGGCGAGATCGCACGTGTCGCCGGCCTGCTGGGGGACCTGGGAGACGTGGACGTGCTCCAGGTCCACGGACGGGCGCCGGCGGCGGTGCAGGACGCCGTGCTGGCGCCCGGACGGCGGCGCCGGGTGGTGCTGGCGACCTCCGTGGCGGAGTCGTCCCTGACGGTTCCCGGGGTGCGGGCGGTCGTCGACTCGGGGCTGGCCCGGGAGCCGCGGGTGGACCACGCGCGCGGGCTGAGCGCGCTGACGACGGTACGGGCGTCGCACGCGGCCGGGCGGCAGCGGGCCGGACGGGCGGGGCGTGAGGCGCCGGGGGTCGTGTACCGGTGCTGGTCCGAGGCCGAGGACGGGCTTCTGCCGCGTTTCCCGTCACCGGAGATCAAGGTGGCCGACCTGACCGCGTTCGCGCTCCAGGCGGCCTGCTGGGGCGACCCGGACGCCTCCGGGCTGGCGTTGCTCGACGCTCCGCCGGGTGGAGCGATGGCGACCGCGCGCTCCGCTTTGGCAGCCGTTGGGGCGGTGGACTCCTCCGGGCGGGCGACCGACCGCGGTGCCGTGCTGGCTCGGCTGGGCTTGCACCCCCGGCTGGGGAGGGCGTTGCTGGACACCTCTGGCGCGGGTGCGGAGGTTGTCGCGTTGCTGAGTGAAGAGGCGCCCAGGGATTACGGGGACGACCTGGCGTCGGCTCTGCGTGTGGCGCGGCGTGGGGGCGACGCGTACGCCAAGCGGTGGGCTGCTGAGGTTCGGCGGCTGCGGGCCGTCGTGTCGGAGGGGGTTTCCCACCCACCAGCGGGTGCGGAAGCCGACGACGACCAGATCGCCGGGCTCGTCGCCGCTCTCGCGTTTCCTGAGCGGGTCGCCAAGCTCGATGGCGGGTCGTACCTCATGGTCTCCGGGACGCGGGCCGAGCTGGCCGAGGGGTCGCCGTTGCACGGGGCGCCCTGGATCGCCGTCGCGGTGGCCGACCGGCCGCTGGGCAAGGGGCACGCGCGCGTGCGGCTCGGGGCCGTGATCGGCGAGGAGCTCGCGCGGTCCGCGGCGCGAGCGCTGTACGAGGAGCGGGACGAGGTGCGCTGGGGGGAGGGGGACGTCGTCGCGCGCCGGGTGGAGCGGCTGGGGGCGGTCGAGCTGGCGGTGCGGCCCCTGAAGGACGTCGATTCCGGTCTCGTACGCCAGGCGCTGCTCGACGGGCTGCGGCAGGAGGGGTTCGGGCTGCTGCGGTGGCCGGCGGAGGCCGTCGGGCTGCGGCAGCGGCTGGCCTTCCTGCGGCTGCGGGTCGGGGAGCCCTGGCCGGACGTGTCCGACGAGGCGCTGTACGCGCGCGTGGACGAGTGGCTGGAGCCCGAGCTGGGCCGGGCCCGGCGGCGCGCGGACCTGGCGCGGATCGACGCCGGGGCGGCGCTCGGGCGGCTGTTGCCCTGGTCCTCGGGGCAGGCCGCGCGGCTCGACGAACTCGCCCCCGAGCGGATCACCGTACCGAGTGGGTCCAGGATCCGGATCGACTACGGCGATCCGGAGCGGCCCGTCCTCGCCGTGAAGCTTCAGGAGATGTTCGGGCTGCCGGAGTCGCCCGTGGTGGCGGGGGTGCCGCTGCTCGTCCATCTCCTCTCCCCCGCCGGGCGGCCCGCCGCGGTCACCGCCGACCTCGCGTCCTTCTGGAAGGACGGCTACAAGGGCGTACGGGCCGAACTGCGCGGGCGGTATCCGAAGCATCCGTGGCCGGAGGACCCGACGACCGCCGAACCGACGCGCCACACCAACGCCCGGCTCAGGCGCTGACCGGCTCCGGCGTGGTGGCCGGGGTGGGTTCCGGGTCCGACGGCCGCCGGCCGTGTGCCTCCAGGTACAGGGACAGCGCCAGCAGCAGGGTGCCCAGGATCAGGAAGCCCCAGGGCAGGTACGACGTGAGCAGCAGGACGATCGTGCGGTTGTGCTTGACCAGGGCCACGGTGTGCTCGATGTAGTCCTCGCGCATCTTCACGTCGCCCGCGAACGCCGTCACCTTGGCGCGTCCGCCGAGCAGGGTGCCGCCGCGCAGCTCCTCCTGGTGGCTCTCCTCGCCGTAGACGGGGGCGCCGGTGACGGGCTCGACCCAGAACCTGCGGACGGTGGTGTACCAGCGGGTCGTGCCCGTCTTGGCGACCGACTCGGGGGTGATGCCCTTGACCGGCATGGTCCTGGGCATGCCGACCTTGGTCCAGGGGATGGTCTGTTCGAAGTAGTAGACCTTCAGGCCGCGGAACGTCCGGGTGCCCTCGTAGTGGATGGGGTTGGTGGTGCGGGTCTGCGCGTCGAAGTACTCGTAGTCCCGTTTCTGCGTGAGGAAGGGCCACTTGAACTCGATGCCGTTCCGCTTGACGGGGTCGCCGTCGACCATCTCGCCGGTGGCGTGGACGGGTTCCTGGGAGTGGGCGTCGAAGATGTAGCGCTCGGGGACCTTGGAGACCATCTTGCCGTCGGGGCCCTGTATGTAGGACAGACCGTTCCAGACGACCACGTCCCGCCCCGCCGTCTTCCCGATCTTCCGCGCCGCCTCCACATCGCCCTTGAGGGTCTGCACGATGGTGACCTTGGAGACCTTCTTCGCCTTCATCGTGCCGTAGTCGAGGAGGGTGGCGTTCTTCGCCTCGAGAACCATGTCCTGGTACTGGTTCGCGGGGATCTTGGCCAGGCGCGGGAAGGCGTACCAGCGCAGCAGCGGGGACAGCGCCGCGAAGAACACGGCGAGGGCGAGCAGGATCAGACTGGCCGTGCGGCGCATCTCGGTCTCCCTCCCGGGCGGGCGGTCACGGGTGCGGGGGCACCGTGGTGAGCAGCGGCTTGGGGGACGTGCTGCCGGTCGTGGAACCCATCGCGGTGACCGCGAGCACCACCAGGGCGAACGCGAGGACGAAACCGGTCGCGGCGGCGATCAGGGCACGCATGCGGGACCTCCCCCGGGCCGTCCGGAACCGATTCACCTGACGTGCCGTCAGGTCCGGGCACGGTAGCAACGGGAGGGCGAGATGAGAACACGTCGCGCACACGGAACGAGGGCGCCCTCCCGCCGGAGCGGAGGGGCGCCCTCGTCAGGCCGCGGCCTGGGACCCTATGCGGAGGGGCTCGGGGACGCGGAGGTGCTCTCGGTGCCGCTCGGCGACGGGCTCGCCGACGAGTCCGCCGCGGCGACCTCGAGTTCGACGGTCAGCGTCGCGCCACCGGTGGTGGTGATGCGGAGCAGGAACGTGCCGGTGGTGTCGTCCGCGTACAGCTTCGGCAGCTTCAGCAGGCCCTTGGCGTCCGTCTCCAGGCCCGTCAGGGTGCGGACGGCCTTGCCGTCGGCGTCCTTGAAGTAAGGGCCCTTGTCGTTCGCGGTCAGGTCGTCCGCGGACTTGATCAGGGTCGCGGTGGCCGCGACCTTGTCGGCGACGGCGCCCTTGTAGGTGGCCTTCACCTCCACCTGGTCGGCGAACTCGCCGCCCGGTGTGCAGGTCAGCGCGGTGTCGCTGGTGCGGGCGAGGGTGTCGGCGGCCCGGGCCGTGACGGTCGCCTTGTAGTCGACGCCGGCGACCGAGCGGCCCACGACGGCCGTGTGGACGGTGAAGTCGCCGGTCTTCTCGCCCGCCTGGAGCGGGGGTGCGACGGCGATGCCGGTGCTGGCGGTGACCACGGTGGCGACCTTCTCACCGCCGGTGAAGGTGGCGTCCGTGTCGCCGGTGATGGTGAACCGGATCCTGACCTTGCCGACGGCCTTGCCGGCCTTGGTCTCGGCGCGCGTGCTGATCCGCTTGCTGAAGGCGTCCCCGGCCATCGCGGTGAGCTTGGCGGTGCCCGCGTCCTCCAGGTGGTCCACCGTGTCGGTGGGGGTGGGGGGCGTGCTCGGCGGCGTGCTCGGGGGTGTGCTGGGCGGCGTGCTCGGGGGCGTGCTGGGCGGTGTGCTCGGCGTCGACGGGTCGGGGCTGCTGTTGCCGTGGCCCGGCTCGGTCGGCTTCGACGGTGTCGACGGCTTCGACGGCTTCGGGGAGGGGTCGGTCCCCGGCGTGTGGTCGTCGCTGCGGTGCGAGGGCACCGAACCGGTGCCGTCGGGGACGGAGTGGGTGCCCTTGCGGTAGTACTCCAGCCACGACAGGACCGTGTTGAGGTAGTCCTGCGAGTTGTTGTAGCTGAGGATGGCGCTGTTCAGGCCGCTCTGCTGGGACAGGTCCCAGTTGTTGCGGCACAGGTAGTGGCCGGCGGCGAGCGCGGCGTCGTAGACGTTGTTGGGGTCCTTCACGCCGTCGTCGTTGCCGTCGCGCCCGGCCCAGGCCCAGGTGGACGGGATGAACTGCATGGGTCCGACGGCCTGGTCGTAGGAGCTGTTGCCGTCGTACGCGCCGTGGTCGGTGTCCTTGATGAGCGCGAAGCCGTTGCCGTCGAGCTGCGGACCGAGGATCCGGCCGATGGTCGTGCCGCCCGCGTCGACGCGTCCGCCGCGCGCCTGACCGGACTCGACCTTGCCGATGGCGGCGAGCAGTTGCCACGGCAGGTTGCAGCCGGGCTTGGACTGGCGCAGCTCGGCCTCGGCCTTCTTGTAGGCGTCCAGGACGGTCGCGGGTATGCCGGCCTCGGCCGCGCCCGCCGAGGCGGGCGCGCCGGCGGTCGGCGACGGGCTGGGGCTTGGGTTCGGGCTGTTCAGGGGCGGCAGGTCCGTGTAGTACGGCGAGTTGCCGGTGGCGTTGTCGTCGGACGTCGCGTCCGGCACGGTGGCGGCGCCGGCGGCGGCCTGTCTGCCCGCGTCCTCGGCCGTCACTCCAGGAGCCTGGGAAGCGGAGAGAGCCGCGACCGCCGCCGCGGCCACGGCGGTGGTCGCCGCCCCTTTGCGCAGCCGACTGCCGAAATGCGCCGCCATAGAGTGAACCCCTCCCATGGACGCCCGAGCGCCCGTCTCAAGTCTTTCCGCTCTTCCCGCTCGCTCTGTTCTGACGGATGACCTGTGGCTGTGGTTGCCCCCGTTGCGTATTTCCACTCGAACGCCGATGTGACCCTACGACAACTTCCTTTGCGGGGGCACCCGGTGCTGCCCGATTTTCACCGGTTGGCCATGTCCCGTTGGTCCGGGGCGCGGTCCCGCATACTGGGCGACGCGATCACGGGCGATCCGCCCCGTAACATCCGGCGAAAGGGGCCGAGTTGCCGTTCACTTTCAGCCACGCGGCGGCGGTGCTGCCCGCGGTCCGCGCGGACGGAGCCGGCCGGGGCCGGCTGATAACGGCGGTGCTCGTGGCGGGTTCCTTCGCTCCCGACATGACCTACTACGCGGCGAGCCTGCTGCCCGGGGCGATGCGGTTCGGGGACGTCACGCACTCCTTCGCCGGAGTGCTGAGCGTCGACGTGCTGGTGTCCTGGGGCCTGGTCGGGCTGTGGCTGGTGCTGCGCGAACCGCTGGTGGCACTGCTGCCGCGGGCCCGCCAGGGGCGGTGGGCGGCCCTGCTGCGGTGCGGGGCGCCACGCGCGCGCGTGCGGCCCGATACGGTCGCCTGGTGGTACGTCTCCGCGGTGCTCGGCGCGTCGACGCACGTGGTGTGGGACGCGTTCACGCACCACGACCGCTGGGGGGTGCGGCTGTTCCCGGTCCTCGACCGGTCCGCGGCGGGGATGCCGCTGTACTCGTACCTCCAGTACGGCTGTTCGCTCGTGGCCGCCCTGGTCGTCGCGGCGTGGCTGGGGCGTGCGGTACGGCGGGCACCCGTCAGCGATCCGGTTGGGGTTGCGCTGCTGTCGGCGCGGGACCGGTGGTGGGCCGCCGTGGTGATCGGCGGCTGCGCGGTCGCCGGAGCCGCTCAGCGGGCGCTGCGGTGGTGGGCGTACTGGGGTGCCGTCGCGAAGCCCTGGGATCTGGTGCCGACGGTGTGCTTCGGGCTGGGTGCGGGGCTGGTGCCGGGGCTGCTCGGGTACGCCGTGGGGGTCAGGGTGTGGCGTCCGGTCCGGGATGCCGCCGGTCCGGGCGGGGCCGACGCGCGGCGGACCCGGTCGGCCGCTCGGTGAGGGGTGCCACGAAGACGGTCATGGTGCGCGCGGGGCGGGTTCTGGGGAGCCGCGCGAGGAGCAGGGCGAAGTAGCCGCGGCCGAGGTCGGCGGCCGCTCTCCTCGTCCGGGAGAGCCGGCCGGTGAGCCTGCGTCTGACGTCCGCCGTCGTCCTGCGGACGGCCCCGGCGGGGTCGGCGGGGATGCGGGCGGTGCTTGCCTCGGCCGAGAGGGCCGGAACCGGCGGGGGCGGCGTGTCCGGTGCCTCGGCGGCACCCGGGCGGCTCGGGGGCCGTGCGTGGGCCGTCCGGCGGTGGAGCGTGCGTATACCCATGACCGCATCTTTACGGGCGGGGGCGGCGGGGGCGTTCTGGCGGGGGCCACGTGAGTGACGGTTCCCTGCGGGGCTTCGGCGGGGTTCGGGCGTGCGGGTGGGCCTCGTGAACAGGATTGGGGTCGGTTCGGCACCGCCGGGATGCGCCGTTGTGGTTGCTCGCCGTCGCGGCGGAGATCAAACGCGGGCGGGGATTCTCGGCCGGGTCGGCTGAGAATCCCCTCCGTCTGACCGCCGGAGGCTAGTGCGCCGCCGATTCCCAGTCGGGGCCCACGCCGACCGAGACGTCCAGCGGGGCCTTGAGGTCGACCGCGGCCGCCATTTCGCGGCGGACGATCTCCTCCGTGGCCTCGCGCTCGCCGGGGGCGATCTCCAGGACGATTTCGTCGTGGACCTGGAGGAGCATGCGGGACCTGAGGTCCGCCGCCCGCAGCGCGCTGTCGACCTTGAGCATGGCGATCTTCACGATGTCCGCCGCCGTGCCCTGGATGGGCGCGTTGAGGGCCATGCGCTCGGCCGCCTCACGGCGCTGGCGGTTGTCGCTGTTGAGGTCGGGGAGATAACGGCGGCGCCCGAAGAGCGTCGCCGTGTAGCCCGTCGCCCGCGCCTCGTCGACCGCCCGGCGCAGATAGTCCCGTACGCCGCCGAAGCGCTCGAAGTACGCGTCCATGAGGGCGCGGGCCTCGGCCGCCTCGATGTTGAGCTGCTGGGACAGGCCGAAGGCCGACAGCCCGTACGCCAGGCCGTACGACATCGCCTTGATCTTGCGGCGCATCTCCGCGTCCACCGCCGAGGCGTCCACCGCGAACACCTGGGAGGCCGCCGTCGTGTGCAGGTCCTCGCCGGAGGTGAACGCCTCGATGAGGCCGGCGTCCTCGGAGAGGTGGGCCATCACGCGCAGTTCGATCTGGCTGTAGTCCGCGGTCATCAGGGACTCGAAGCCGTCACCGACGACGAAGCCGCGGCGGATCGCCCGGCCCTCGTCCGTGCGGACCGGGATGTTCTGCAGGTTGGGGTCCGTGGAGGACAGCCGGCCGGTCGCGGCGACCGTCTGGTTGAAGGTGGTGTGGATGCGGCCGTCGCCCGCGATCGTCTTGATCAGGCCCTCGACCGTGACCCGGAGCTTCGCCTGCTCACGGTGCCGGAGCATGATCACCGGGAGTTCGTTGTCGGTCTGGCCGGCGAGCCAGGCCAGGGCGTCGGCGTCCGTGGTGTAGCCGGTCTTGGTCTTCTTCGTCTTGGGCAGGGCCAGCTCGCCGAAGAGGACCTCCTGGAGCTGCTTGGGCGAGCCCAGGTTGAACTCGTGGCCCGCCGCCGCGTGCGCCTCCTTCACCGCCTGCTGCACCGCGCCCGCGAACATCTGTTCCATCGCTTCGAGGTGCGCCCGGTCGGCGGCGATGCCGTGCCGCTCCATGCGGGCCAGGAGAACCGAGGTGGGCAGCTCCACATCCCTGAGGAGCTCCGCCGCGCCCACTTCCTCCAGCTGGCCCTCGAAGGCCTCACCCAGGTCGAGGACGGCGCGGGCCTGGATCATCAGGGCCTCGGCCTCGGCTCCGTCGTCCGCGCCGAAGGCCAGCTGGCCGTCGGCCGCCGCGGCGGGGGCCAGCTCGCGGTGCAGGTACTCCAGGGACAGCGCGTCCAGGTCGAAGGAACGGCGGCCCGGCTTGACCAGGTAGGCGGCGAGCGCGGTGTCCATGGTCACGCCCTCGACGGACCAGCCGTGCTCGGCGAAGACACGCATGGCGCCCTTGGCGTTGTGCAGGACCTTGGGGCGGTCCGCGTCGGCGAGCCAGGCCGCGAACGCGTTCTCGTCGGTCTCGTCCAGCTCGGCGGGGTCGAACCAGGCGGCGGCCCCGCCGGCCGCGGCGAGCGCGACCTCGGCGACCGATCCGGTGCCCAGCGCCCAGGTGTCGACGGTGGCGACGCCGAGCCGCTCCGTGCCGTGCCCGGCGAGCCACGGGGCCAGCTCGCCCGTGCCGAGGACCGTGCCGTCCAGCTGCACGCCGTCCGTCGCGATCGGGGTGGCCTCGGCCTCCTCCGCGCCGGGGTCGACGGCGTAGAGCCGCTCGCGCAGGGACGGGTTGCGGATCTCCAGGGTGTCCAGGATCATCGCGACGGCCTTGCGGTCGTACGCGGCCCGCTCCAGGTCGCCGACCGCCTTGGGCAGCTCGACACGGCGCTCCAGCTCGGTGAGCCGGCGGTTGAGCTTGACCGCCTCCAGGTGGTCACGGAGGTTCTGCCCGGCCTTGCCCTTGACCTCGTCGACGCGCTCGACCAGCTCCGCGAACGAGCCGAACTGGTTGATCCACTTCGCGGCGGTCTTCTCGCCGACGCCGGGGATGCCGGGGAGGTTGTCGGACGGGTCGCCGCGCAGCGCCGCGAAGTCGGGGTACTGCGCGGGCGTCAATCCGTACTTCTCGAAAACCTTCTCCGGGGTGAACCGGGTGAGCTCCGAGACGCCCTTCGTCGGGTACAGCACCGTCGTGTGCTCGGAGACCAGCTGGAAGGAGTCGCGGTCGCCGGTGACGATCAGCACCTCGAAGCCCTCGGCCTCGGCCTGGGTGGCGAGGGTGGCGATGACGTCGTCCGCCTCGAAGCCCTCGACGGCGAAACGCGGCGCGTGCATCGCGTCGAGCAGTTCACCGATCAGCTCGACCTGGCCCTTGAACTCGTCCGGGGTCTTGGAACGGTTCGCCTTGTACTCCGTGAACTCCTCGGAGCGCCAGGTCTTGCGGGAGACGTCGAACGCCACCGCGAAGTGCGTGGGCGCCTCGTCACGCAGGGTGTTGGCCAGCATCGAGGCGAAGCCGTAGATCGCGTTCGTCGGCTGGCCTGTCGCGGTGGTGAAGTTCTCCGCGGGCAGCGCGAAGAACGCGCGGTAGGCCAGCGAGTGCCCGTCCATGAGCATCAGCCGGGGCCGCGTGCCACCGGGGGTCTTGTCGGTCGTCTTCGATGCTGTTTCTGCCACGCCCCCGATCCTGCCACGCCCCACTGACAGTCGGGGTCGGGGTGCGGCGCCGGCTTCCGCGGTGGCAGCGAGGAGCACAGGACCGAGTGCCGGCAGCGGCCCCGGGCAAGCAGAGCTCCCGTTCTTCGCCCACTCCCGACCGCAGGCATTGTCACCGCCTCGTGCGAGGATCGGTCCCGCACGGCACACACGCAGTCGAAGGGGAGCGTGCGATGGCGACGAAGCCGCCCACGGGGGATCCGGTCCAGGACGCGCCGCAGGTCGAAGGACCGAAGCACGCGGCGGCGGGGCTGCCGGCCATCGGGCACACCCTGCGCATCGCCCAGCAGCAGATGGGCGTGCGGCGCACCGCGCTGACGCTCCTGCGGGTCAACCAGAAGAACGGCTTCGACTGCCCCGGTTGCGCCTGGCCCGAGCCGGACCACCGGCACAAGGCGGAGTTCTGCGAGAACGGCGCGAAGGCGGTGGCCGAGGAGGCCACCCTGCGCCGGGTCACCCCCGAGTTCTTCGCCGCGCACCCGGTCGCCGATCTCGCCCGCCGCAGCGGTTACTGGCTCGGCCAGCAGGGCCGCCTCACGCACCCCGTGTACCTGCCCGAGGGCGGCGAACACTACGAGCCGGTCAGCTGGGAGCGCGCCTTCGGCATCATCGCCGAGGAGATCACCGCCCTCGCCTCCCCCGACGAGGCAGTCTTCTACACCTCGGGCCGGACGAGCAACGAGGCCGCGTTCCTCTACCAGCTGTTCGCCCGTGAGCTGGGCACGAACAACCTGCCCGACTGCTCGAACATGTGCCACGAGTCGTCGGGCTCGGCGCTGAACGAGACCATCGGCATCGGCAAGGGCAGCGTCCTGCTGGAGGACCTCCACAAGGCCGACCTGATCATCGTCGCCGGACAGAATCCCGGCACGAACCACCCCCGGATGCTCTCCGCCCTGGAGAAGGCCAAGGCCGGCGGGGCGAAGATCATCAGCGTGAACCCGCTGCCCGAGGCGGGCCTGGAACGCTTCAAGAACCCGCAGACCCCCCAGGGCATGGTCCGGGGCGCCGCCCTCACCGACCTGTTCCTCCAGATCCGCATCGGCGGTGACCAGGCCCTCTTCCGTCTCCTGAACAAGCTGATCCTCCAGACGGAGGGCGCGGTCGACGAGCGGTTCGTCCGCGAACACACCCACGGGTTCGAGGAGTTCGACGAGGCCGCCCGCGCCGCCGACTGGGACGAGACGCTCACCGCGACCGGCCTCACGCGCGCGGAGATCGAAAAGGCCCTCGGCATGGTCCTGGCCTCCAAGCGCACCATCGTCTGCTGGGCCATGGGCCTCACCCAGCACAAGCACTCCGTGCCGACCATCCGCGAGGTGGTCAACTTCCTGCTGCTGCGCGGCAACATCGGCCGCCCCGGCGCCGGCGTGTGCCCGGTGCGCGGCCACTCCAACGTGCAGGGCGACCGCACGATGGGCATCTTCGAGCGCCCCGCCCCGGCCTTCCTGGACGCCCTGGAGAAGGAGTTCGGCTTCGCGCCCCCGCGCGAGCACGGCTTCGACGTCGTACGGGCCATCCGCGCACTGCGCGACGGCGAGGCGAAGGTCTTCTTCGCCATGGGCGGCAACTTCGTCTCCGCCTCCCCCGACACCGACGTCACCGAGGCGGCCATGCGCCGGGCCCGGCTGACCGTCCACGTGTCGACGAAGCTCAACCGCTCGCACGTCGTCACGGGCGCGCGTGCCCTCATCCTGCCGACGCTGGGCCGTACCGAACGCGATGTGCAGGGCGCGGGCGAGCAGTTCGTGACCGTCGAGGACTCCATGGGCATGGTGCACGCCTCACGCGGCCGTCTGGAGCCCGCGAGCCCGCACCTGCTGTCCGAGCCGGCGATCGTGTGCCGCCTGGCGCGCCGTGTGCTCGGCGAGGACAGCAAGGTGCCGTGGGAGGAGTTCGAGAAGGACTACGCCACCGTCCGGGACCGCATCGCGCGCGTGATCCCCGGCTTCGAGGACTTCAACGCGCGCGTGGCCCGGCCCGGCGGCTTCGCCCTTCCGCACGCCCCGCGCGACGAGCGCCGCTTCCCGACGGCGACGGGCAAGGCGAACTTCACGGCGGCCCCCGTGGAGTACCCCGAACTGCCCGAGGGCCGCCTCCTGCTCCAGACGCTGCGCTCGCACGACCAGTACAACACCACGATCTACGGCCTGGACGACCGCTACCGGGGCATCAAGAACGGCCGCCGGGTCGTCCTCGTCAATCCCGAGGACGCACGGAAGCTCGGCGTGGCCGACGGGTCGTACGTCGACCTGGTCGGCGAGTGGAAGGACGGCGTGGAGCGGCGGGCGCCCGGCTTCCGGGTCGTGCACTACCCGACCGCACGGGGTTGTGCGGCGGCGTACTACCCGGAGACCAACGTCCTGGTCCCGCTGGACGCCACGGCGGACACCAGCAACACCCCGGCCAGCAAGTCCGTCGTCGTGCGTCTGGAACAATCGGCGACCGACTGAGCGTTTGCTCAGTCGACAGGCACATGTATGACGAACGGAGCCGGGCCGATGGGTGAGCAGCAGCACGTGAAGTTCCCGCAGGAGGTCATCGACGAGTACGCCGCGCTCGGCGTCGACCTCCTGGCGCTGTTCTCCGCCGGGCACCTGGGCACGCGGATGGGTGTGGAGATCACGGAGGCGTCGGCGGACCGGGTCGTCGGCACCATGCCGGTGGAGGGCAACACCCAGCCGTACGGGCTGCTGCACGGCGGCGCCTCCGCGGTGCTGGCGGAGACCCTCGGCTCGGTGGGCTCGATGCTGCACGGCGGCAGCTCGAAGATCGCGGTCGGCGTCGATCTGAACTGCACCCACCACCGCGGAGTGCGCTCCGGTCTCGTCACCGGCGTGGCCACACCCGTGCACCGGGGCCGGTCGACGGCGACGTACGAGATCGTGATCAGCGACGAGGAGGACCGGCGCGTGTGCACCGCGCGGCTGACCTGTCTGCTGCGGGACGTGCGGCCCGGCGACGGAACCCACCTGCGGGCGACCGACTGACCCGCCTTCAGCTGATCCGCCTTCAGCAGCCCCCGGCCGCCCGGCAGTTGCTGTCCCGCACCCGGCCGCATAGCGTCGAGGCATGGCTACGGGACGGGCCTCCGCGCCGGGGGCGGCACTCGGATTCGGGCTCGCTCTGGTACTCCTGACGGGCCCCCTGGCCGCCGGCTGCGCGGGATCAGGCGCCGCAGACGGGGCGGTGAGCCGGAGCAGCCCGGCGGCCGCCACCGGCGCGCCCGCACCCCGCACCACGTCACCCGAGGAACTGTGCACGCGGGTCGTCGCGTACTGGTCGCGCAGGCAGCTCAAGGAGGACACCGTCGGCGACTACCAGGAGATGGGCCTGTCCGACGGCCAGTACGACATCCTCCGAGACGTCGTCGACGCCGCCCGCGCCAAACTCCAGCACGGTGACGCCGACGCGGCCGACCGGACCGTCGACCGCAGGGCACGCGAGGGATGCGACCACTGGTACCGGACCGGTGGCCCAAGCAAAGGCCCTTGGGGATGAGCGGCGCCCTTGTTCACCGTTGTCACGGAATGCAGGAATGCGTCGGCAAACGCCCGACCGCCTTTCCCCGGCGTAACTCTGCGTAATACGCGCGCAATGAGAGCCACGCGCGTCAACTCGGGCACTTCCCCTGCCCACATCGCCCCCGCAAGCTGCCCTGGTAGCCCGCGGCAACAACCCCACGTCATCACCAAAACAGTTCGACGCTACTGAAAACACGAACGCACGTCCTGCGGATTCTCACAATGCGGACAGGGCGAATCGGCTGGAATTCCACGCTTCCCCCCACCCGGTACCGCTCTGCATTACGTCGTGTCATAACAAGAGCGTCACAGCCTTGGTCAGACACTCCTCCACCTTCCCTGCACACGCTTAGAGTCACGGCCAGTCACCGCGCCAAGGGATTCACAGCCCGCCACACGGCCAAGGCGCCGGACTCGGTGCGTTCCACGGGGAGCCGCCGCGCGCCAGGGAAAGGACCTGATTCGTGCGTCAACGTTCGATCATCGCCATCACCGCCGCACTCGCGGCGGGATCGCTGACACTCACCGCCTGTGGGTCGCGCGATGACAAGGGCAGCAGCAGCGGCGACAAGACCACGGTTGTGATCGGTGTCGACGCTCCCACCACCGGCGACCTCTCGGCCCTCGGCCTCGGCATCAAGAACTCCGCCGACCTGGCCGCCAAGACGGCCAACAAGCAGGGATTCGTCAAGGGCGTCGAGTTCAAGGTCGAAGCCCTCGACGACCAGGCCCAGCCCTCCGTCGGCCAGCAGAACGCCACGAAGTTCATCAACGAGAAGGACGTCCTCGGCGTCGTCGGCCCGCTGAACTCCAGCGTCTCCCAGCAGATGCAGAAGCCGCTCAACGACGCCGGCCTCACCCAGGTCTCCCCCGCCAACACGGGTACCGAACTCACCCAGGGCGACGGCTGGAAGACCAACAACCGGGTCCGCCAGTTCAAGACCTTCTTCCGCACCGCCACCACGGACGAGATCCAGGGCGCCTTCGCGGCCGACTACCTCTACAACCGCGCCAAGATCAAGAAGGCCTACCTGATCGACGATCAGAAGACCTACGGCGCAGGCCTCGCCGCCTCCTTCAAGACGAACTTCACCAAGCTCGGCGGCAAGATCGTCGGCGCCGACCACGTCAACCCCGACGACCGCGACTTCAACGCCATCGTCGCCAAGGTCAAGAAGACCGGCGCCCAGGCCCTCTACTACGGCGGCGAGTACCCGGCCGCCGCCCCCCTGAGCCAGCAGCTCAAGGACAGCGGCCAGAACATCCCGCTCATGGGCGGCGACGGCATCTACTCCGGCGACTACCCCAAGCTCAACAAGAAGGCCGAAGGCGACCTCGCCACCTCCGTCGGCAAGCCCGTCGAGCAGCTCCCCTCCGCCAAGACGTTCATCGCGAACTACAAGAACGCGGGCTACAAGGACGCCTACGAGGCCTACGGCGGCCTCACCTACGACGCCACCTGGTCCATCATCGAGGCCGTCAAGCTCGCCGTCGAAGGCAACAGCGGCAAGCTCCCCTCCGACGGCCGCAAGGCGGTCCTGGAGGCCATGAGCAAGGTCAAGTTCGACGGCGTCACCGGCACCATCTCGTTCGACCAGTACGGCGACACCACCAACCACACCATGACCGCGTACAAGATCAAGAACAACGCGTGGACGCCGGAGTACAGCGGGGTGCCCAAGATCGGCTGAGCGAGGAAAGAACACCGGTTCAAAGAACACCGGTTCCTCACCACTGCACACATTGATCAGGCCGCGCGGGAGTGCCCACCAGCGCTCCCGCGCGGCGCCGTATCCGAACCACTCCACGGAGGCCCTGCGGTGAACGAACTGCCGCAACAGCTGGCCAATGGACTCATCCTCGGCGCGATGTACGGACTCATCGCGATCGGCTACACGATGGTCTACGGCATCGTCCAGCTCATCAACTTCGCCCACGGCGAGATCTTCATGGTCGGGGGCTTCGGGGCCCTCACCGTCTGGCTCTGGCTGCCCAAGGACTTCTCCCTGGGCATCGCCATCCCCCTCATGATCCTCGGCGGCGTCATCGTCTCCGTCGGCGTCGCCACCGCGGCGGAACGCTTCGCCTACCGCCCCCTGCGCAACGCACCCCGCCTGGCACCCCTCATCACCGCCATCGGACTGTCCATCGTCCTCCAGCAGATCGTCTGGAAGTGGTACCCGGACGCCAAGAAGGACCGCCCCTTCCCCCAGTTCGACGGCGGCCCCTTCGACGTCTTCGGCGCCAACATCCAGCGCGGCGACCTCTTCGTCATCATCGCCGCCCCCCTCTGCATGATCGCCCTCGGCCTCTTCGTCACCAAGACCCGCTCCGGACGCGGCATGCAGGCCACCGCCCAGGACCCGGACACCGCCAAACTCATGGGCATCAACACCGACCGCATCATCGTCATGGCCTTCGCCATCGGCGCCGCGTTCGCCGCCATCGCCGCCGTCGGCTACGGCCTCCACAACGGCCAGGTCGGCTTCCGCATGGGCTTCCTCATGGGCCTCAAGGCCTTCACCGCGGCCGTCCTCGGCGGCATCGGCAACATCTACGGCGCCATGCTCGGCGGCCTCGTCCTCGGCGTCGCCGAATCCCTCGCCATCGGCTACATCGGCGACATCCCCGGCATGGACCTCTTCGGCGGCGGCGCCTGGAAGGACGTCTGGGCCTTCGCCCTCCTCATCCTCGTCCTCCTCTTCCGACCGCAGGGCCTCCTCGGCGAGCGCGTCGCGGATCGGGCGTGATACCCATGACCACCAAAACACCCACCGGCACCCCGGACAGCACCAAGTCGCCCACCCAGGCGACCCCGTTGATCCCGCTGCCCCCGGCCGTCGCCCGCATCACCACCATCGCCGGCTCCGCCGTCGCACTCGTGGGCACCTTCCTCGCCTGGACCTGGACCGCGGAATTCCCCGGCGACCTCACCGTCACCGGCTACCCCGGCGGCCTCCAGGTCCTCACCCTCATCGGGGCCATCCTCACCCTGCTCTTCGCCCTCAGCGGCTACGGCATCCGAGGACTCGGCTGGCTCACCCCCGGCGGCACCAACAGCCCCGTCGTCCTCCTCGCCCTCGGCACCTTCGGCACCACCGGCTACGCCATGGGCGCCATCAGCGACGAACTCGGCGGCCTCGTCAACCTCGAACCCGGCGCCTGGGTCTCCGGCATCGGCTCCCTCATCGCCGTCATCGCGGCCTTCGGCCTCCCCGTCGACCAGCCGTACGACGAAAGCGACCCCAACCCCAGCCTCTGGGGCAGGTTCCGCCACTCACTCACCGCCCCCGAACCCCGCCGCGCCAAGGAACTCCCCTCCTGGGCCGAGATCCTCGTCATCGCCGCCGGCTTCGGCATCGGCCTGTACGTCTTCTCCTACGGCATCGGCACCGACTACTCCGAACTCTTCGTCGGCTTCCTCATCATCGCCGGCTTCGGATTCACCGCCCTCACCCGCGCCGGACTCCTCAAGCGGCTGTCGGCCCTCACCGCCAAACACCGCAACATCACCGTCGCCGCCGCCTTCGCCGCCGCGATCTGCTTCCCCTTCACCCAGTCCAACGACCAGTTCGCCCTCATCGGCGCCAACATCCTGATCTTCGCGACCGTGGCCCTCGGCCTCAACGTCGTCGTCGGTCTGGCCGGTCTGCTCGACCTGGGATACGTCGCCTTCCTCGGCGTCGGCGCCTACGCCGCGGCCCTGGTCTCCGGCTCCCCCCAGTCCACCATCGGCGTCCAGTTCCCGTTCTGGGCCGCCGTCCTCACCGGCGCCGCCGCCTCGCTGATCTTCGGCGTGGTCATCGGAGCCCCCACCCTGCGGCTGCGCGGCGACTACCTCGCCATCGTCACCCTCGGCTTCGGTGAGATCTTCCGCATCACCATGAACAACCTGAACGGGAACAGCGGCCCCGACGTCACCAACGGCTCCAACGGCATCCCGAACATCCCCGACCTGGAGATCTTCGGCTACAACCTCGGCATCCCCCACGACGTCCTCGGCCACCAGCTCACCCGCTCCGCCAACTACTACCTGCTGATGCTCCTGTTCACGGCCGTCGTCGTGACCGTCTTCCGCCGCTCCGCGGAATCCCGCATCGGCCGCGCCTGGGTCGCCATCCGCGAAGACGAGACCGCCGCCACCGCCATGGGCATCAACGGCTTCCGCCTCAAGCTCCTCGCCTTCGCCCTCGGCGCCTCCCTCGCCGGCTTCGCCGGCACCGTCCAGGCCCACGTCTCCTACAGCGTCACCCCCGAGCAGTACCAGTTCGCCGGCTCCGTACCCCCCAACTCCGCCTTCCTCCTCGCCGCCGTCATCCTCGGCGGCATGGGCACCATCAGCGGACCCCTCATCGGCGCCGCCCTCCTCTACCTCATCCCGGCCAAACTCCAGTTCATGGCCGACTACCAGCTCCTCCTCTTCGGCATCGCGCTCATGCTCCTCATGCGCTTCCGCCCCGAAGGCCTCGTCGCCGACCGCCGGAAACAACTCGAATTCCACGAGACCGGACAACTCGACGTACCCGAGGACGCGGAACTGCCAGAGACCACCGGCGTCGCCAAGGCAGGTGCGTGACCGCCATGACCACCACCACAACCGCAACCACCACCACGGTCCTCGACGCCAGCGACGTCACCATGCGCTTCGGCGGCCTCACCGCCGTACGCTCCGTCGACCTCACCGTCAACAGCGGCGAGATCGTCGGCCTCATCGGACCCAACGGCGCGGGCAAGACCACCTTCTTCAACTGCCTCACGGGCCTCTACGTCCCGACCAGCGGCACAGTGAAGTACAAAGGCACCGTCCTGCCGCCCAAACCCCACCTCGTCACCCAGGCCGGCATCGCTCGCACCTTCCAGAACATCCGGCTCTTCGCCAACATGACCGTCCTGGAAAACGTGCTCGTCGGACGCCACACCCGAACCAACGAAGGCCTCTGGTCCGCACTCCTGCGCCTCCCCGGCTTCAAGAAAGCCGAAGCCGAATCCCGCGAACGCGCCATGGAGCTCCTGGAGTTCACCGGCCTCGCCGCCAAAGCCGACCACCTCGCCCGCAACCTGCCCTACGGCGAACAGCGCAAGCTCGAGATCGCCCGCGCACTCGCGAGCGAACCCGGCCTGCTGCTCCTCGACGAACCCACCGCGGGCATGAACCCCCAGGAGACCCGGGCCACCGAGGAACTCGTCTTCGCCATCCGCGACAAGGGCACCGCCATCCTCGTCATCGAGCACGACATCCGGTTCATCATGAACCTCTGCGACCGCGTCGCCGTGCTCGTCCAGGGCGAGAAGATCGTCGAAGACAGCGCCGAAGTCGTCCAGGCCGACGAACGCGTCATCGCCGCCTACCTCGGCACGCCCTTCGAAGGCGCGCCCGGCACGGAGGAGGCCGCGGAGGTCGAGGCCGCGGAGGTCGAGGCCGCGGAAGCCGGGGCCTCCGATGACGTGGCCGCCGAGGACGAGGCCGAGGACGCCGAGGCGCAGAGCACCGCAGAAGGAGACGCCAAGTGACCGCACTGCTCGAGGTCGAAGACCTCAGGGTCGCCTACGGCAAGATCGAAGCCGTCAAAGGCATCTCGTTCAAGGTCAACGCCGGCGAGGTCGTCACCCTCATCGGCACCAACGGCGCCGGCAAGACCACCACCCTGCGGACGCTCTCGGGCCTCCTCCAGCCCCTCGCCGGACAGATCAAGTTCGACGGCAAGACGCTGAACAAGATCCCCGCCCACAAGATCGTCTCGCTGGGGCTGGCCCACTCCCCCGAAGGCCGGCACATCTTCCCCCGCATGACCATCGAGGACAACCTCCGCCTCGGCGCCTTCCTCCGCAGCGACAAGGAAGGCATCGAAAAGGACATCCAGCGCGCCTACGACCTCTTCCCCATCCTCGGAGAACGACGGAAGCAGCCCGCAGGCACCCTCTCCGGCGGCGAACAGCAGATGCTCGCCATGGGACGCGCCCTGATGTCCCGCCCCAAACTGCTCATGCTCGACGAGCCCTCCATGGGCCTCTCCCCGATCATGATGCAGAAGATCATGGCCACCATCCAGGAACTCAAGGCCGACGGCACCACCATCCTGCTCATCGAGCAGAACGCCCAGGCCGCACTGTCCCTGGCCGACCACGGCCACGTCATGGAGGTCGGCAAGATCGTCCTCTCCGGCAGCGGGCAGGACCTGCTGCACGACGAGTCCGTACGCAAGGCGTACCTCGGCGAGGACTGAACCGACCGAGGCACGTAGACCGTACGTGCGTATATACGACGAGGCCCGCGCCCGTTTCTCCGGGGCGCGGGCCTCGCCGCGTACGTGCGAAGGGCTCAGCCCTTGCCCGCCTTCTTCTCCTCGCTGTCCGCGATGACAGCCTCCGCGACCTGCTGCATCGACATCCGCCGGTCCATCGACGTCTTCTGGATCCAGCGGAACGCCGCCGGCTCGGTCAGCCCGTACTCCGTCTGGAGGATCGACTTCGCCCGGTCCACCAGCTTGCGCGTCTCCAGCCGCAGCGTGAGGTCGGCGACCTCCTTCTCCAACTGCTTCAGCTCCGTGAAGCGCGAGACGGCCATCTCGATCGCCGGCACGACATCACTCTTGCTGAACGGCTTCACGAGGTACGCCATGGCGCCCGCGTCCCGGGCCCGCTCGACCAGGTCGCGCTGGGAGAAGGCGGTGAGCATCAGCACGGGCGCGATGGACTCCTCGGCGATCTTCTCCGCCGCGGAGATGCCGTCCAGCTTCGGCATCTTCACGTCCAGGATGACCAGGTCCGGCTTGTGCTCACGGGCCAGCTCCACCGCCTGCTCACCGTCACCGGCCTCGCCTACGACGGTGTACCCCTCCTCCTCCAGCATCTCTTTGAGATCGAGCCGGATCAGGGCCTCGTCCTCGGCGATGACGACACGGGTCGTCAGCGGAGGCACGTGCGACTTGTCGTCATCGGGCACGTCTACGGGCTGGGGCGACTCGGGGGCGGTCACGGGGGCTCCTTGGTACGGGCCGGGCAGGTGCTGCTGCCCCAGAGCCTACCTAGCTGCGGCATCCCGTGGTCACCCGGTACACTTCCCAGCAGTTCCACGGCCTGCCCGGTTGGAGGAATCTGGTCAGACTCGCGGTGCTCAAACCACCGTGCCTTAGGGCATGTGGGTTCGAATCCCACACCGGGCACCTTTAAGCGGAGGATCACGTTCGCGTGGTCCTCCGCTTTTTCATGCACAGCGTCACGATCAGTGACCCACAGTGGGTCACATGTACGACGTCAGCACACGCAAGCGAGCCCTCGCCCTGGTCGCCCAGGGCCGCAGCCTCAACTCGGTGAGCCACGAGACCGGCATCTCGCGCGCCGCGATCCGCTCGTGGCAGGACCGCCTCGAACCGCTACCCCGCATGGTGCCGCCGGACCCCGGACCACCGTCCGACGACCGCGCGTACGCCTACTTGCTCGGCCTCTATCTCGGTGACGGGTGCATCAGTCCTCACCCGCGCAGCGGCTACCACCTGAGAATCGCGTGCGCCGATGCGTGGCCCGGACTCCTTCAACAGTGCCGGGAGGCCATCGCAAAAGTGCGCCCCGGCGTCGGCGTCTACACGCTTCAGAAGCAGGGCTGCGCGATGGTGACCAGCTACTACGCTCACTGGCCCCTCTTGTTCCCCCAACACGGCCCCGGCAAGAAACACGAACGTCGCATCGTCCTCGCGCCCTGGCAACAGGACATCGTCGACGCCTACCCCTGGAAATTCATCCGGGGCCTCATCCACTCAGACGGCTGCCGCATCACCAACTGGACCGAGAAGGTCATCGCCGGTGAGCGCAAGCGCTACGAATACCCGCGGTACTTCTTCACCAACGTCTCCGAGGACATCCGCCGCCTCTACACCGACACCCTCGACACGCTCGGCGTCGAGTGGACGCAGTGCACGCGCAACGGAACCCCCTTCAACATCTCCGTCGCCCGCAAAGCCTCCGTAGCCCTCATGGACACCCACGTGGGCCCCAAGCACTGATAAGGGCCCCGCAGGGTCAGCAGTCGTCCTCGCCGATGTGGTGCACCCGCACCATGTTCGTCGAGCCGGAGACACCGGGCGGGGAGCCAGCCGTGATGACGACGGTGTCGCCCGGGCGGCAGCGGCCGTACCGCAGGAGCAGTTCATCCACCTGGTCGACCATCGCGTCGGTCGAGCCGACGTCCGGCACCAAGAAGGTTTCGGCGCCCCAGGTCACGGCGAGCTGGGACCGTGTCGCCGGTTCCGGGGTGAAGGCCAGGAGGGGGATCGGTGAGCGGTAGCGGGAGAGGCGGCGGGCGGTGTCGCCCGACTGGGTGAAGGCGACGAGGAACTTGGCGCCGAGGAAGTCGCCCATCTCCGCGGCGGCGCGGGCGACGGCGCCGGCCTGGGTGCGGGGCTTGTTGTTCTCGGTGAGGGGTGGGAGGCCCTTGGCCAGGAGGTCTTCCTCGGCGGCTTCGACGATCTTGGACATGGTGCGGACCGTCTCGACGGGGTACTTCCCGACGCTGGTCTCGCCGGAGAGCATCACGGCGTCGGTGCCGTCGATGACCGCGTTGGCGACGTCGGAGGCCTCCGCTCGGGTCGGGCGGGAGTTGTCGATCATCGAGTCCAGCATCTGGGTGGCGACGATCACCGGCTTGGCGTTGCGCTTGGCCAGTTTGATCGCGCGCTTCTGGACGAGGGGGACCTGTTCGAGAGGCATTTCGACGCCGAGGTCGCCGCGGGCGACCATGATGCCGTCGAAGGCGGCGACGATGTCCTCGATGGCGTCGACGGCCTGCGGTTTCTCGACCTTGGCGACCACCGGGAGGTGGCGGCCCTCCTCGTCCATGATCCGGTGGACGTCCTCGATGTCCTTGCCGCTGCGGACGAAGGACAGGGCGATGACGTCGAAGCCGGTGCGCAGCGCCCAGCGCAGGTCGGCTTCGTCCTTTTCGGAGAGGGCGGGGACGGAGACGGCGACGCCGGGGAGGTTGAGGCCCTTGTGGTCGGAGATGATGCCGCCCTCGACGACGGTGGTGCGGATGCGGGGGCCGTCGACGGCGGTGACTTCGAGGCAGACCTTGCCGTCGTCGACGAGGACGCGTTCGCCGGGGGTGACGTCGGCGGCGAGGCCGGAGTAGGTGGTTCCGCACTGGTGGCGGTCGCCTTCGGCGTGTGGTTCGACGGTGATGGTGAAGGAGTCGCCGCGTTCAAGGAGTACGGGGCCTTCGGCGAATCGGCCGAGTCGGATCTTCGGGCCCTGAAGGTCGGCGAGGAGTCCGACGCTGCGCCCGGTCTCGTCCGAGGCCTTTCGTACGTGGTGGTAGCGCTCCTCGTGCTCGGCGTATCCGCCGTGGCTGAGGTTGAATCGGGCGACGTCCATTCCGGCGTCGACCAGTGCCTTGATCTGGTCGTATGTGTCGGTGGCGGGCCCAAGAGTACAGACGATCTTTGCTCGGCGCATGTTTCGAGCCTAGGCCTTACCCGCCGGTAGAGATTCGGTGGGGCGTGACTACTCAACGTCCTTTGGATGAAGCCTCGTTGACAAGTGTTGAATTGTGCGACCGGCCGCTCTGATGAGCATTTTTGCGGCACTGGCTGGAATTGCTTCCGAACGGAATGTGAGCGCCGTTCCTTTTCACAGCCGTGGCGGGGCCATGGTGAATTGGGCGCTGACCTGAGCGCTGACGCGGAGGCGTTCGGGTTCCAGGTCAAGCGGTTCGGGGGGCTCGGCGCCGGCGGCGAGGGAGGCGCGGTGGACGCCGCGTTCGAAGGGGGCGCGGGTGGAGCGGGGTCGGTCGGTGCCGGTGTCGGCGAGTTCGATGAGGGCGGCGACGGTGGTGCCGAGGGCGGCGGCGTATTCGTGGGCGCGCTGGACGGCTTCTCGTACTGCTTGCTGTCGGGCTTGGCGGTGTACGGGTGAGTCGGGGCGTAGGAGCCACCAGGGTCCGTCGAGGCGGGTGAGTTCCATGTCGGCGAGGCGGGTGGTGAGTTCGCCGAGGACGGTGAAGTCGGTGAGGTCGGCGGTGAGGTGGACGCGGCCGTGGTAGGCGTGGACGCGTTCGCCGCGGCCGCGTTCGCTGAGTTCGGGGGTGATGGAGAAGGCGCCGGTGGAGAGGCGTTCGACGGTGTCTCCGTAGGACTTGATCAGGTCGAGGGCGGTGGTGTTGCGGCGGGTGAGGTCGTCGAGGGTGGTGCGTCGGTCGCGGCCGCGGGCGGTGACCGTGATGCTGATGCGGGCGATCTCGGGTTCGACTTCCAGTTCGGTTTCGCCGCGGACTACGAGGAGGGGGGCGTCCGGGGTGCCGTGGGGGGTGGTCATACGTCCCACTCTGTCAGGTCTTTTCGGTTGGCGAGGCGGGAGTTGACCGGTTAGGTCACCAGATCGCAACCTGCCGTATCTGTTGCGGCAAGTCATGAACGGGTCAGAATCTACGCGCGTCGTTGACCGTTTCCCGAGGAGATCGAGACATGCCGTTGAACCGTCGGAAGTTCCTGAAGAAGTCCGCCGTGACCGGGGCGGGGGTGGCGATCGCCGGTGCGGCGGCGGCTCCGTCGGCCGAGGCGGCGGAAGCGAAGAAGCCCGGGAAGCCGGCGAAGCAGCCGAAGCGGTATTCGCTCACCGTGATGGGCACGACGGACCTGCACGGGCACGTCTTCAACTGGGACTACTTCAAGGACGCGGAGTACTCCGACAAGGCGGGCAACGCGATGGGCCTGGCCCGGATCTCGACCCTGGTCGACCAGGTGCGCGAGGAGCGGGGCCGCTGCAACACCCTGCTGCTGGACGCGGGCGACACGATCCAGGGCACCCCGCTGACGTACTACTACGCGAAGGTGGACCCGATCACCGCCAAGGGCGGTCCGGTGCATCCGATGGCGCAGGCGATGAACGCGATCGGCTATGACGCGGCGGCGCTGGGCAATCACGAGTTCAACTACGGCATCGAGACGCTGCGGAAGTTCGAGCAACAGCTCCACTTCCCGCTCCTGGGCGCGAACGCGCTGGACGCGAAGACGCAGAAGCCCGCGTTCCCGCCGTACTTCATCAAGAAGTTCCATGTGCCGGGCGCCCCGCCGGTGAAGGTCGCCGTCCTGGGTCTGACCAACCCTGGTATCGCGATCTGGGACAAGGCGTATGTGCAGGGGAAGCTGACCTTCCCGGGTCTGGAGGAGCAGGCGGCGAAGTGGGTGCCGAAGCTGCGTTCGATGGGCGCGGACGTCGTGGTGGTGTCGGCGCACAGCGGCTCCTCGGGCACGTCGTCGTACGGTGACCAGGTGCCGTACGTGGAGAACGCGGCCGCCAACGTCGCCAGGCAGGTGCCGGGCATCGACGCGATCCTGGTCGGGCACGCGCATGTGGAGATCCCGGAGCTGAAGGTCACCAACGAGGCGACCGGCCGGACGGTCGTGCTGTCGGAGCCGCTGTGCTTCGCCGAGCGGCTCACGCTGTTCGACATCGAGCTGGTGTTCAGCAAGGGCAGGTGGGAGGTCGAGTCGGTTGCCGCGTCGCTGCGGAATTCCAACTCGGTCGCCGACGACCCGAAGATCACCAAGCTGCTGGCGGACGAGCACGCGAAGGTCGTCGAGTACGTCAACCAGGTCGTCGGCACCGCCACCGCGACCCTGACCACGGTCGAGGCCCGCTACAAGGACGCCCCGATCATCGACTTGATCACGAAGGTCCAGGAGGACGTGGTCAAGGCGGCGCTCGTGGGCACCGAGTACGCCTCGCTGCCCGTGGTCGCGCAGGCCTCGCCGTTCTCCCGCACCTCTCAGATCCCAGCCGGCAATGTGACGATCCGGGATCTCTCCAGCCTGTACGTGTACGACAACACGCTGGTCGCGAAGCTGATGACGGGCGCGCAACTGCGGGCGTACCTGGAGTACTCGGCGGAGTACTTCGTGCAGACGGCCGCCGACGCGGCGGTCGACGTGGAGAAGCTGACCAACGCGAGCGGCCGTCCGGACTACAACTACGACTATGTCTCGGGCTTCCGGTACGAGATCGACATCGCCCAGGCGGCCGGTTCGCGGATCAAGAACCTGACCTTCGGCGGTGCCGCTCTGGACGACGCCCAGCAGTTCGTACTGGCGGTGAACAACTACCGGGCCAATGGCGGCGGTGCGTTCCCGTTCGTCGCTTCGGCCAAGGAGTTGTGGTCGGAGTCGACGGAGATCCGTACCCGGATCGCGGAGTGGGTGACCGCGAAGGGTGTGCTGGATCCGAAGGACTTCGCGTCGGTGGACTGGAAGCTCACGCGGAACGGCACGTCCGTCTTCTAGTGGGCCGGGAATCCCCGCTGTCGGCGGGGATTCCTACCTGCCGTCGACGAGGGGGGTGAGGATCATGTCGGGCCGGCGGGTGTCGGGGACCTGGGCTTGCCGGTCGAGGCCGAAGGTGGTGAAGGCGGTGCGGGCGGGCAGGGGGTAGGGGTCCTTGCCGGTCAGGGTGTTGAGGATGGTGGCGCTGCGCCAGGCGGCGAGGCCGAGGTCGGGGGCGCCGACGCCGTGGGTGTGGAGTTCGGCGTTCTGTACGTACACCGTTCCGGTGACGGAGGGGTCGAGGACCATCCGGAAGTGTTCGTCGACTCGGGGGCGTTCGCCGCTGTCGCGGCGCAGGTAGGGGTCGAGGCCGGCGAGGAGTTGGCCGAGGGGGCGTTCGCGGTAGCCGGTGGCGAGGACGACGGCGTCGGTGGTGAGGCGGGAGCGGGTGCCTTGCTGGACGTGTTCGAGGTGGAGTTCGATCTTGCTGGTGGCGATGCGTCCGGCGGTGCGGACGTGGACGCCGGGGGTGAGGACGGTGTCGGGCCAGCCGCCGTGCAGGGTGCGCTGGTAGAGCTCGTCGTGGATGTCGGCCATGGTGTCGGCGTCGATGCCCTTGTGGAGCTGCCATTGGGAGGCGACGAGCCGGTCCCGGGTGGGCTGGTCGAGGGCGTGGAAGTAGCGGGTGTAGTCGGGGGTGAAGTGTTCCAGGCCGAGTTTTGAGTACTCCATGGGTGCGAAGGACTCGGTGCGGCCGATCCAGTGGAGCCGTTCGTGGCCTGCGGGGCGGTGGCGGAGCAGGTCGAGGAAGACTTCGGCGCCGGACTGTCCGGAGCCGACGACGGTGACGTGGCCGGCGGCGAGGATGGTGTCGCGGTGGTCGAGGTAGTCGGCGGCGTGGACGACGGGGACGCCGGGGGCTTCGACGAGGGGTTTCAGCGGGTCCGGTACGTGGGGTGCGGTGCCGACGCCGAGGACGATGTTCCTGGTGTGGGTGCGGCCGAGGGTCTCGGTCTCTCCGTCGGTGTCGAGTTGGGTGAAGTCGACTTCGAAGAGGGCGCGTTCGGGGTTCCAGCGGACGGAGTCGACCTGGTGGGAGAAGCGCAGTCCGGGGACGTTCTGGGAGACCCAGCGGCAGTAGGCGTCGTATTCGGCGCGCTGGATGTGGAAGCGCTCGGCGAAGTAGAAGGGGAAGAGCCGGTCGCGGGCCCTGAGGTAGTTGAGGAAGCTCCAGGGGCTGGCGGGGTCGGCGAGGGTGACCAGGTCGGCGAGGAAGGGGACTTGGATGCGTGCGCCGTCGATGAGCAGGCCGGGGTGCCAGTCGAAGCCGGGGCGCTGTTCGTAGAAGACGGCATCGAGTTCGGGGAGGGGGTGGGCGAGGGCGGCGAGGGAGAGGTTGAAGGGGCCGATGCCGATGCCGACCAGGTCGCGTGGCGCTTCGGGCTCGTGGCGTGGGGGGATGGTCATCTGGGGGTGGTTCCTTCCACGAGTTTCAGGAGGTGGGCCAGGTCGTCGGGCCCGGTGTGGGGGTTGAGGAGGGTGGCCTTGAGCCAGAGGCGGCCGTCCATTCGGGCCCGGCCGAGGACGGCGCGGCCGTCCTGGAGGAGTCTGCGGCGTACGTCGGCGACGGCGTCGTCGGTGGCGCCTGTGGGCCGGAACAGGACGGTGCTGATGACGGGCCGGTCGTGGAGTTCGAAGCCGGGGTGGTCGTGGACGAGGGCGGCGAACTGCCGGGCTTGGGCGCAGACCTGGTCGATGAGGGCGCCGATGCCGGTGCGGCCGAGGGTCTTGAGGGTGACGGCGATCTTGAGGATGTCCGCGCGGCGGGTGGTGCGCAGGGAGCGGCCGAGCAGGTCGGGGTGGCCGGCTTCGGTGTCGTCGTCGGCGTTGAGGTAGTCGGCTCGCTGGTTCAGGACGGCGAGGTCGCGGGGGCGGGCGACGGCGAGGAGGCCGGCGGCGATCGGCTGCCAGCCGAGTTTGTGCAGGTCGAGGGCGACGGTGTGGGCGGCTTCGAGTCCGGCGAGTTTTTCCCGGTGGCGGTCGCTGAAGATCAGGGCTCCGCCGTAGGCGGCGTCGATGTGCAGTCGGGCGCCGTGGGCGGCGCACAGGCCGGCGATCTCGGGCAGCGGGTCGATGAGGCCGGCGTCGGTGGTGCCGGCGGTGGCGGCGACGAGCAGCGGGCGGGGCAGGCGGGTGAGGGCTTCGTCGAGGGCGGCGGGGTCGAGGGTGCCGCCCGGCGCGGGGACGACGACCGGGTCGGGCAGGCCGAGCAGCCAGGCGGCGCGGGGCAGGGAGTGGTGGGCGTTGGCTCCGCACACCAGTCGGACGCTGCCGCCGTGGGCTTCGCGGGCGAGCAGGAGGGCGAGTTGGTTGGCTTCGGTGCCGCCGGTGGTGACGAGGGCGTCGGCGAGGCCGGTCTCGTGGGCGAGGGCGCGGGTGACGAGGGCTTCGAGGGCGGAGGCGGCGGGGGCCTGGTCCCAGGAGTCGAGGGAGGGGTTGAGGGTGCTCGCGGCGAGATCGGCGGCGGTGGCGACGGCGAGTGGCGGGCAGTGCAGATGGGCGGTGCACAGCGGGTCGGCGGGGTCGGCGGAGCCTTGGGCGAGGGCGTGTACGAGGGTGCGCAGGGCGTCGGGTTCGCCGTTGTGGGGCAGGATGTCGCCGGCGGCGTCGGTGATGCGGGCGGTGACGGCCTGCGGGCCGCCTTCGGGCAGTGGGCCGCCGCGGGAGCGGCCGCCTTCGCGCAGGGCGTCGAGGACGGTGTCGAGCAGCGGCCTGAGGGCCGCGGGGCCGTCGGGTCCTGAGGCGAGGGGCGGCAGGCTCATGGGCTCTCCTCCGGGGCGCGGGCGAGGGGGCATCCGCAGCGGTGGTTCCGGCTTGTACGCGGATGGGGCTGCGCATCCTGAAAGTTCAACGAGCGGACCGGGAAGTGGGTACTCCCGTGCGGGGAAAACGTGTTGGGGACGTACCGGAGGGTGGTGGCATCGGTCTGATGGTTGACGCGTGGATGCTGGATGTGCCCGGTGAGCGGGTGGTGGTGCGGGAGCCGGTCCCGGCGGACGAGGCGCCGCTGCTGGCGCTGTTCGAGGCGTGCGAGGACTGGTTCGTGGCCGCGACGGGGCTGCCGTCGGCGCCCGGTGATGTGCAGAGCCTGTTCTACGCGCTGCCGGAGGGGGCCCGGCCGGAGGACAAGGTGCTCCTGGTCGTGGAGCGGGGCGGGGTGGTGACGGGCCTGGTGGACGCGGTGCGGGACCACCCGGAGCCGGGTGCGGTGTCGGTGGGCATGTTCCTGCTGGCGCCGTGGGCCCGTGGGCGGGGGCTGGGCCGGGCGGTGGCCGGGGCGCTGCTCGCGCGAGCGGAGGGTGTCTCCCGGGTGCGGGCGACGGTCCCGCCCGGCTGGCGGCCGGGTGAGCGTTTCCTGGAGGGGCTCGGTTTCGTGCTGGAGGAGGAGTCGGCGGTCGGCGCGGAGGTGGGCAACCGGCGGGCGGGGCCGCGTGAGCGGGGTGTGCGGCGGGCGGAGTTGCGCGTCGGCCGGGGCTGACGCGCCGGCCGGTGCCCGTTCGGCTGCGGGGGCGGTGCGCGCCGGGGACGCCGGTGGCGGTCGGCGGCGCCGTCCGCGCGCACCGCCGGTAGCCGCCGGCCGTCCTGCCGATCGCGGCAGGCAGCTGGGTGTGGGCGGCGGCCTCGGGGCCGGTGGGGCGGTGGACGGCGCCCTGGTGTGGCGCCGGGCGCGCCGGCCCGGTCAGCCGCGGAAGTCGTCCGCGTGGTCGTGCGCCCACTGGGCGAAGGTGCGGGCGGGGACGCCGGTGATCTTCTCGACGGTGGTGGTGATCTCCGGGGTGGCGCCCACGGTGGCCTCGAAGGTCTTCAGGAGGCCGTGCAGGAAGTCCGGGGGGACGTTCGGGAACAGTTCGGGGCCGATCTCCTCGGGAGGTGCTTCCACGAACCGCAGGTCGCGGCCGACCGCCCGGCCGATCGCGGTGATCTGCTGGGCGTTGGTGACGGCTTCGGGGCCGGTGAGGCGGTGGGCGGCGCCTTCGTGTCCGGGGTCGAGGAGGGCGCGTTCGGCGACGGCGGCGATGTCGTCCTCGTGGATGGGGGCGGTGACCATGTCCGCGTAGACGCCGCGGACGGTGTCCGAGGCGCGGATCTGGGGAGCCCATTGCATGGCGTTGGTGGCGAAGGCGCCCGGTCGCAGGAAGGTCCAGTGAAGGCCGCTGTCGCGGATCTGGCGTTCCGCGGTGGCGTGCATGACGTGGATGGGGTGGGTCTCGTCGGCGCCGTCCTGGATGATGGCGGAGGAGAGCAGCACGACGTGCTGGACGCCTGCCTTGCGGGCCGCGTCCAGGAGGGCGGCGGTCCGGTCGCCGCCCGCCTGCACGTACAGGAACAGTTTGGACGCGCCTTCGAACAGGGCGGGGCCTTCTTCGGGGCTGAACCGCACCACCTCGGCGTCCTGCGGCAGTGCGGCCCGCTGGGGGTCGCGGGTCAGTGCCCGTACGGGCCGGCCGGCGGCGACGAGCCGTTCCACCAGGGCACGGCCGACGTTGCCGGTGGCGCCGGTCACTGCGATCACGTTTTCTCCTCGGATGCTCGGGCTGATCGTCCTCGGGCTCTGCCGACCCTAGACAGGACGACCGGCCCGCCGCATCGTCGGCGGGGACCAGACGTGCCCTACGTCGCCGGTCCTAGGGCACTGGGAGCGGTCGTGTTCCTGGCGGGCCCTAGGAGCGGTCCTGTGCCTGGCGTACGCGCAGTGCGCGGGCGAGGTCGTCGAGTTCGTCGGCGAGTTTGCGGCGCAGGGCGGTGACGGGGTCGGCGTCGCGCAGGCAGGCTTCGCCGAGGCGGAGGTTCTCGGCGTCGACGGCGTGGGCGGGGAAGGCGAGGCGGCCGGTGGCGATGGCGATGGCGGGGCCGCGGCGGGCGGCGAGGGCGGGTGCGTCCTGGTAGTAGCGGGGCACGTACTCGCGTACCAGGTCGGCCTGTTCGGGCTGCCAGAAGCCCTGGGCGGTGGCCGCGAAGAGGTAGTTGGAGAGGGTGTCGTCGGTGAACATCGCCTCCCAGGCGCGGCGCTTGGCCTCGGGGTCGGGCAGGGCGGCCCGGCAGCGGGCGGCGCCTTCCTGGCCGCTGGCGCTGGGGTCGCGTTCCAGTTCGGCGGCGATGGTGGTCTCGTCGGTGGCGCCGAGGACGGCGAGCCGGCCCAGGATGCGCCAGCGCAGCTCGGGGTCGAGTTCCGGTCCGCCGGGCACGGTGCCGTCGGCGAGCCAGGCGGCGATGGTGTCGGGGTGGGCGGCGACGTCGATGTAGTGGCGTACGGCGATCAGGCGCAGGCCGGGGTTGTCGCCGTCCTCGGTGCGGCGGATGAGGTCGCGGCACAGCGCGGTGAGGGTGGCCAGGGCGGCGGGCCGTTCCTCGGGGCTGAGGTAGCGGTCGGCGACCTGGGTGGCGGCGAAGGCGAGCACGCCCTGTACGAGTGCGAGGTCGGTCTCGTGCGGGAGGTGGGTGCGGGCGGTGTCCAAGTAGGCGGCGGGCGGGAGTTCGCCGTCGCGGACGGCGTCCCTGAGGGCGTTCCACACCACGGTGCGGGTGAGCGGGTCGGGCAGGCCGGACAGGCTGGTGCGCACCGCCTGGAAGGATTCGGGGTCGAAGCGGATCTTGGTGTAGGTCAGGTCGCCGTCGTTGAGGACGAGCAGCGAGGGGCGTTTGCCGATGGGCTTGGGGTCGGTCTGCGGGACGTCGACGTCGATGCGTTCGCGCAGGGTGAGCCGGCCCTCGTCGGCGAGGTCCTGGTCGTAGAGGCCGACGGAGACGCGGTGTGGGCGGCTGCCGGTGCGTTCGACGGTCAGGGCGCAGGTGGCGCCGTCGGTGGTCAGCCGTGGGGTGAGGGTGTCGACGCCGGTGGTGCGCAGCCAGGCGTCGGCCCAGGCGTGGACGTCGCGTTCGGTGTTGGCTGCGAGGGAGTCGATGAAGTCGGCGAGGGTGGCGTTGGCGAACTTGTGGCGGGCGAAGTGGGTGTTGATGCCGGCCAGGAAGTCCTTCTCGCCGAGCCAGGCGACCAGCTGGCGCAGGGCGGAGGCGCCCTTGGCGTAGGAGATGCCGTCGAAGTTGAGCAGGGCGGCGGCGGTGTCGTCGACGGCTTCGGGGGCGACGGGGTGGGTGGTGGGGCGCTGGTCGGCGTCGTAGCCCCAGGATTTGCGGACGACGCCGAACTCGACCCAGGGTTCGGTGAAGCGGGTTGCCTCGAGGGTGGTCTGGTAGCCCATGAACTCGGCGAAGGACTCGTTGAGCCAGATGTCGTCCCACCACTTGAGGGTGACGAGGTCGCCGAACCACATGTGGGCCATCTCGTGGGCGATGACCATGGCGCGGGTCTGGCGTTCGGTGTCGGTGACGGCGGAGCGGTAGACGAACTTGTCGGCGAAGGTGACGAGGCCGGGGTTCTCCATGGCGCCGGCGTTGAACTCGGGTACGAATGCCTGGTCGTAGGAGTCGAAGGGGTAGGGCTCGTCGAACTTCTCGTGGTAGCGGTCGAAGCACGCGCGGGTGACGTCGAGGATCTCGTCGGCGTCGGCGTCGAGGTGGGGGGCGAGTGAGCGGCGGCAGTGGATGCCGAAGGGCAGGCCGCGGTGTTCGGTGCGTACGGAGTGGAAGGGGCCGGCGGCGACGGCGACGAGGTAGGTGGACAGTGGCGGGGTGGGGGCGGCCTGCCAGCGTCCGTCGCCGAGGTGTTCGGTGATGCCGTTGGCGAGTACGGTCCAGCCCTGGGGGGCTTTGACGGTCAGCTCGAAGACGGCTTTGAGGTCGGGCTGGTCGAAGGCGGCGAAGACGCGCTGCACGTCTTCCATGAAGAGCTGGGTGTAGACGTAGGTCTCGCCGTCGGTGGGGTCGGTGAAGCGGTGCATGCCCTCGCCGGTGCGGGAGTAGCGCATCGTCGCTTCGACGCGCAGTTCGTGCTCGCCGGGGGTGAGGTCCTTCAGGGGCAGGCGGTCCTGGTCCAGGGTTTCCGGGTCGAGGGGCTGTCCGTCGAGGGTGACGGAGCGCAGCTCGGCGGGCTTGATCTCGACGAAGGTGTCCACGGTGGTGCTGTCCGGCCGTACGGTGAACCGGATGACGGCACGCGAGTCGAAGGTCTCGTCCCCGGTGGTCAGGTCGAGGTCGATCGTGTAGTGGTGGACGTCGAGGAGCTGGGCACGGGTCTGCGCTTCGTCGCGCGTCAGTACGGACATGCACGACATGCTGCCTGATGTCGCTGACACGGCACAGGGGCGGATCGGTACGCGCCATATGTCCGGTCCGCGCCGGGGGATGTGGGGCGTGCGCCGGGGTCAGGGCCGGTCGCGGCCCGCGCCGGTGCGGTACCCGTCGCGCGGGGGTGGGACGTGGGCGTCGGGGTGGGGCAGGGAGGGGTGCGCGGTGTGGTCGTGGTGCCGGGTGGGGTCCTCCTTGACCAGGGCGCGCAGTTCGCGGATCTCCTGTTCCAGGGCGAGCCGGTGCTGGTGGGCGTCGTAGAGGTAGCGGACCTTGGTGCGCAGGGCCCAGGGGTCGACGGGTTTGAGGACGAGGTCGGCGACGCCGAGGGCGAAGGCGCTGGCGGTCAGTTCCTGGTCGGGGCCGAAGCCGGTGAGCAGGATGACCGGTATGTGCTGGGTCTGCTCCAGGCGGCGCAGGTAGCGCACGACGTCCAGGCCGCTGACGCCGGGCATGCGCACGTCGCACAGCAGGAGGCCGACCTGGCCGCGCAGCACCTGCTTGAGCGCCTCGTCTCCGCTGGTGGCTCGGCCGAGTCGGTAGCCCAGCGGGGCGAGGGCGCTCTCCAGCGCGTACAGCGTGTCCTTGTGGTCGTCGACGATGAGGATCTTGGCATCCGACGGCATGGCCCGACGTCCCTCCCACGTGGACAACCAGCTTACGTCCCGGCACTGACACCGGGTGCTCGCCGGTTGACGATGCGTGCGCGTGAGGGTCCGGGCGGGCACGCCCGCGGGTGGTCAGCCGGCGTTGGATGCCTGGTGGTTGACGGTGTCCTCGGCGATGCGCTCGTGGTGCCTGATCACCTCGGCGATGATGAAGTTCAGGAATTTCTCGGCGAACGCCGGGTCGAGCTTGGCGTTCTCGGCGAGGCTGCGCAGGCGGGCGATCTGGCGGGCCTCGCGGGCCTGGTCGGCCGGTGGGAGCTGGTGGACGGCCTTGAGCCGGCCGACCTGCTGGGTGGCCTTGAAGCGTTCGGCGAGCATGTGCACGACGGCCGCGTCGATGTTGTCGATACTGTCGCGCAGCCGTTCGAGTTCCTCGCGGACGGACGGGTCGACGGCACCGGTACCGGTGTTGCTGGTGGTCATGGGGGTCAACCCTAAGGGGCGCGGGCCGGCGTTCGTCGGTGGACCGTCGGGGGACCGGCCGTTCCCGTCGCCGGGGACAGCGCGGCCCTGCTGGGCGCGGAAGCGGACGGGGGCGAGGCCGACGCGGCGGGCGAACAGGCGGGAGAAGTAGGCCGGGTCGTCGTAGCCGACGCGGCGGGCCACGGCGGCCACGGGGAGGTCGGTGGCCGCCAGGAGTTCCTTGGCGCGGCCCAGGCGGATGCCGAGCAGGTAGTCCTTGGGGCTGCATCCGGCGCCGCGGCGGACGGCGGCGCGCAGTTCGGCGGAGGTCATGCCGTGCCGGGCGGCGTGCTCGGCGACGGTCATCGGGGTGCATGCGTCCCGGGCGAGGGCCTGAAGGACGTCGTCGCCGTCGGGGGCGAGGCCGGCGCGGGCGCGGCGCAGGGCGACGAGGAGTTCGTGGACGGCGGCGGCGGTCTCGACCTCCAGCAGGGGGTTGCCGCGGCGGGAGGCGCGGACGATGCGGCCGATGACGGCGCGGGGGCCTGCGGCGTCCGCGAGGGGCACGACGGGCCGCTCGGGGTCGATGTAGCCGAGTTCGGTGTAGGTGGCGGTGGCCGGCCCGGTGAAGTCGACGAACCCCTCGTCCCAGCCGGTCGCCTGGTCGGGTGCGTAGTGGTGCGGCACGCCGGGCGTGAGCCACAGCAGCGCCGGCGCGGTGACGGTGGTGCGGCGTCCGTCGGGGGTGCGGTACCAGCCGCCGCCGGCGCTGATCACGACGGCGACGTGGTGGTCGAGGGTGCGCGGTCCGACGGCGGGCAGGGCGCCGTACTGGAGGCCGACGCCCAGGCAGACGAGGCCGAGGCGGTGGTGGACCGGGCTGGGGCTGAAGTACCGCATCCAGTGGTGGTACATGGCCGCGTGCTCCTCCCCCGCGTCGCTTCAGGCGTGGTGTCCGGTGTTGCTTCAGACGTCGTTTCCGGCGTCGTTTCCGGCGTCGTTTCCGGCGTCGTGTCCGGCTGCTTCGCCGTTGTTTCCGTCCAAGTGGATCCGATCTTTGTCCATGGCGTTGATCGCCGCCAGGGGCGAGGGTGGGCGCATGAGCGAGTTCACTGTGGGAGACACGGATTTCCTGCTGGACGGGCGGCCGGTGCGGCTGCTGTCCGGGGCGCTGCACTACTTCCGGGTGCACGAGGAGCACTGGCGGCACCGGCTGGGGCTGCTGCGGGCGATGGGCCTCAACTGCGTGGAGACGTACGTCCCGTGGAACCTGCACGAGCCGCGCCCCGGCAGCTTCCGGGACGTGCGGGCGCTGGGCCGCTTCCTGGACGCGGTGCGGGAGGCCGGCCTGTGGGCGATCGTGCGGCCGGGGCCGTACATCTGCGGCGAGTGGGAGAACGGCGGGCTGCCGCACTGGCTGACGGGCGAGCTGGGCCCGCGCGCGCGTACGCGTGACGAACGCTACCTGGCCCATGTGGACCACTGGTTCCACCATCTGCTGCACGAGATCGTGCCCCGGCAGCTGGACCGCGGCGGACCGGTGATCATGGTGCAGGTCGAGAACGAGTACGGCAGCTACGGCTCCGACGAGGTCTACCTGCGGCACCTGACCGACCTGCTGCGCGCCAAGGGTGTGACGGTGCCGCTGTGCACCTCGGACGGGCCCGAGGACCACATGCTCTCCGGCGGTTCGGTGCCGGGCGTCCTGGCCACGGTGAACTTCGGCTCCCGCGCGCGTGAGGCCTTCGCGACGCTGCGCCGGCACCGCCCCTCGGGACCGCTGATGTGCATGGAGTTCTGGTGCGGCTGGTTCGACCGCTGGGGCGGCGAGCACACGGTACGGGACGCCGGGGACGCGGCACGGAGCCTGCGGGAGATCCTCGAGTGCGGTGCCTCGGTCAACCTGTACATGGCGCACGGCGGTACCAGCTTCGCCGGCTGGGCGGGCGCCAACCGCGGCGGCGGCGACATGCACGAGGGTCCGCTGGAGCCGGACGTGACGTCGTACGACTACGACGCTCCGATCGACGAGTACGGGCGCCCCACGGCGAAGTTCTGGGCCTTCCGCGATGTCCTCGCCGCCCATCACCCGGACCCGCTGCCCGAACTGCCCGAGCTGCCCGCGCCGTTGGGTGCCCCGGCGGAGGTGGGGCTGTCCGGTTGGGCGTCCTTGGGGGAGATGCTGGACACGCTCGGCGGCCGGGAGAGCGTCGGTGGTGTCCCGCCCACCTTCGAGGAGCTCGACGTCGACCGGGGGCTGGTCCGCTACGAGGTGACCGTGCCGGGCCCGCGGCAGCCGTACCCGCTGACCCTGCGCGGTCTGCGGGACCTGGCGGTGGTGTACGTCGACGGGGAGCGGGCCGGGGTGCTCACCGAGGAGGATCCCGTGCTGGAGAAGCCCGTGGCCGGGCACGCGCGCGTGGAGGTGTGGGTGGAGTCGCTCGGCCGGGTCAACTACGGGCCCCGCAGCGGCGAGCCCAAGGGCGTCACCGGGGGCATCCAGCACGAGCGGCAGTATCTGCACGGGGTACGCGCGCGTGGGCTGCGGCTGGACACCCTCGACGACGGCGTCGACCGGGTGCCCTTCGGTGCGCTGCCCGGCGACGGCGCCCCCGGGCTGTACCGGGGCACCGTCACGGTCCGCGGTGCCGGGGACGCGCGGCTGGAACTGCCGGGCTGGACCCGTGGGTTCGTCTGGATCAACGGCTTCGGTCTGGGCCGCTACTGGTCCGCGGGTCCCCAGCGCTCGCTGTACGTCCCCGGCCCGGTGCTGCGGGAGGGGGAGAACGAGGTGTGGGTGCTGGAGCTGGAGGGGACCGAGCCGGGTGCGTGCGCCGTGCGTCTGAGCGCCCCGCCGCGGCCCGCCGCATAGAGTGGAGAGGAGGCCCGAACGTCTTTGGGGGTACGGACGTGGCGAACGGCGGACCGGTCGAGCACGGCTACCCACATCTGGAGACGGTGCGGGCCTCCATCACCGCGCTGTACAAGCGCCTGTCGTACGACACCATCCAGACCTTCGCGACCAGCGTGGCCCCCGCCGACGTGGCCTTCTGCGACACCGACGACCTCTATCTGGGCGCGCAGCGGGTGGCCCGCGAGATGGTGCGGCACTTCCGGTTGCCGGACGCCCGCCTGGTGGTGAGCTTCCGCGAGATGACGCACGCGGCCAACGTCGAACTCGCGGCGGGCCCCGAGTACTTCGTGGAGTTGAACGACCGCTTCCGCGGTCACCGGCGGGACATCGGCGCGGCTCTCGCCCACGAGGTGATGCACGTCTACCTGCACCGTCTGGACCTGTCCTTCCCCGGCACCCGGGAGAACGAGATCCTCACGGACACGGCGACGACGTACCTGGGCGCGGGGTGGCTGCTGCTGGACGCCTACCGGGAGGACGCCGTGTCCTCCCAGAAGCTGGGCTACCTCACCCCGGAGGAGTTCGGCTACGTGCTGGCCAAGCGCGCCCTGTTCTTCCACGAGGACCCCTCGGTGTGGTTCACCAGCCCGCAGGCCTACACGGCGTACGCCAAGGGCATGGCCGAGGCCCGCCGGGACGAGCAACAGCCGCCGCTGACCGGCGCCGGCTGGGCGGGGCGCCGCCGCTACGCCCGCGACCGCCGCCACGCCCCGGGGCCCCAGCCGGGCATCGGCTACACCTTCTCCCCCGACGTCGGCGGTCGGCTGCGCGTCTCCTTCCCCTGTCCGACCTGCCACCAGCGGATCCGGGTGCCGGTGCGGGGGCGGGTGCGGGCGAGGTGTTCGCTGTGCCGGACGGTGCTGGAGTGCGACACGTAGCCGTTCCCTACGCCCCGTACACCGCTCGGGGCCCCTCCGCCTCGGCGAGCAGTTTCAGTGCCGTCTCCCCCGCCTCGGCCGGAGTCCACCGCGCTCCCTTGTCGGCGGTGGGGCCCGGCCGCCAGCCCTCCATGACGGTGATCCGGCCGCCCTCCGCCTCGAAGACCCGGCCGGTCACGCCCGCGCTCGCGGCGGAGCCCAGCCACACCACGAGCGGGGAGACGTTGCCGGGGGCCATCGCGTCGAAGCCGGAACCGGGGGCGGTCATGGTCTCGGCGAAGGTGTGTTCCGTCATCCGGGTGCGGGCGGCCGGGGCGATCGCGTTCACCTGGATCCCGTAGCGGCGCAGCTCGGCCGCCGCGACCAGGGTCAGCCCGACGATCCCGGCCTTGGCGGCGCTGTAGTTGCCCTGCCCGACCGAGCCCAGCAGTCCGGCGCCGCTGCTGGTGTTGACGATCCGGGCGGCCGGCGTGCGTCCCGCCTTGGCTTCGGCCCGCCAGTGCGCGGCGGCATGCCTCAGCGGCAGGAAGTGGCCCTTGAGGTGCACTCTCATCACCGCGTCCCAGTCGTCCTCGTCGAGGTTGACCAGCATGCGGTCACGCAGGAAGCCGGCGTTGTTGACGAGGGTGTCGAGCCGGCCGTAGGTCTCGACCGCGGTCCTGATCAGTGAGGCGGCCCCGGCGGTCGTCGCGATGTCGCCGCCGTGCGCGACGGCCTCGCCGCCGGCCGCCCGGATCTCGTCGACGACGGTCCCGGCGGGACTGTCCGGACCGGGCAGGCCGTCGAGGCCGACGCCGAGGTCGTTGACGACGACCCGGGCGCCCTCGGCGGCGAAGGCGAGCGCGTGGGCCCGGCCCAGTCCGCGCCCGGCGCCGGTGACGACGACGACCCGGTCCGTGCAGATGCCGCTCATCTCAGTCCTCCTTGTTGGCGGTTGCCGCGTCCAGGAACGCCGGCCGTTCTCCGCCCCCGTGCACGAGGAGGCCGGCCCCGCTGATGTAGGCGGCCGTGTCGGAGGCGAGGAAGACGGCGGCGGCGCCGACGTCGGACGGGGCGGCGAGGCGGCCGAGCGGGACGGTGCGGGAGACGGCGTCGACGCCGTCCTGGCCGCCGTAGTGGAGGTGGGCCAGTTCGGTGCGGACCATGCCCACGACCAGCGTGTTGACCCGGACCTCCGGCGCCCATTCCACCGCCATGGACCTGGCCAGGTTCTCCAGTCCCGCTTTGGCCGCGCCGTAGGCGGCGGAGCCCGGCGAAGGACGGCCGCCGCTGACGCTGCCGATCATCACCACCGCTCCCCGGCTCCTCCTGAGGTGTTCGTACGCGGCGAGGGAGGCGGTCAGCGGGGTGACGAGGTTCAGTTCGATCACCCGGGCGTGCCGCTCGGCGTCGGCGTCGGCGAGCCGCCGGTAGGGGGTGCCGCCCGCGTTGTTGACGAGCACGTCGACGCGGGGCAGGGCGTCGAAGAAGGCGCGTACGGCGGGTGGGTCGCGGAGGTCGAGGGGGGTGAATTCGACGCCGTCGATGCGTTGTTCGGGGGGCCGGCGGGCACAGGTCAGCACATGGGCACCGGCCTCGGCGAAGGCCCGGGCGATCCCGGCCCCGACGCCCCGCGTGCCGCCCGTGACCACGACAGTGCGACCGTGCAGCGAGTTATCCACAGGGCCTCCCGCTTGTCGGAGCCGACTGCTAGCTTCGAAGCCTCACCTAACAAATGTTTGGTGGAAAGGCGTTGAGTGCGAAGGTAGCTGATGCGTCCATGGGTGTCTCCACCTCGTCCCCGGAAAAGGGACCCGGAAGTAGTGGGATCGCCGTCGTCACGGTCGACTTCCCGCCGGTGAACGCGCTGCCGGTGCGCGGCTGGTTCGCCCTGGCCGACGCCGTGCGCGCGGCCGGGCGCGATCCGCGGGTGCGGTGCGTGGTGCTGGCCGCGGAGGGGCGCGGGTTCAACGCGGGCGTGGACATCAAGGAGATACAGGCGGAGGGGCATCCGGCCCTGCTCGGCGCCAACCGGGGCTGCGCGGAGGCCTTCGCGGCGGTGTACGAGTGCGAGACCCCGGTGGTGGCGGCGGTGCACGGCTTCTGTCTGGGCGGCGGGATAGGCCTGGTGGGCAACGCGGACGCGATCGTGGCGAGCGAGGACGCCGTCTTCGGGTTGCCCGAGCTGGACCGGGGCGCGCTGGGTGCCGCCACCCATCTGGCCCGGCTGGTTCCGCGGCATCTGATGCGGACGCTGTACTACACCTCGCGCACGGTGAGCGCGGCCGAGCTGCACGCGCACGGCTCGGTGTGGCGGGTCGTGCCGCGCGACGGACTGCGCTCGGCCGCGCTGGAGCTGGCGCGGGAGATCGCCGCCAAGGACGGGCGGCTGCTGCGCCTGGCGAAGGCCGCCATCAACGGGATCGATCCCGTCGATGTGCGCCGCAGTTACCGCTTCGAGCAGGGCTTCACCTTCGAGGCAGCCGTGAGCGGGGTGGCCGACCGGGTTCGTGACACGTTCGGGAAGGAGGGCGTGTAGGTGAGGGACAAGACGATGACCGCCGACGAGGCCGTCGCGCGGCTGGAGAGCGGCATGACCCTGGGCATCGGCGGCTGGGGGTCAAGACGCAAGCCGATGGCCCTGGTCAGATCCCTGCTGCGGTCCGGGATCGGTGATCTCACCGTCGTCTCGTACGGCGGCCCGGACGTCGGGATGCTGGCCGCCGCGGGCCGGATCCGCAAGCTGGTGGCCGCCTTCGTCACGCTCGACTCCGTCCCGCTCGAACCGCACTACCGGGCGGCGCGCGAGCGGGCGGCCTTCGAGCTGATGGAGGTGGACGAGGGGATGTTCATGTGGGGGCTCACCGCGGCGGCGAACCGGCTGCCCTTCCTGCCGGTGCGGGCCGGGATCGGTTCGGACGTGATGCGGGTGAACCCCGGCCTGCGGACGGTCACGTCGCCGTACGAGGACGGGGAGACGTTCGTGGCGATGCCCGCGCTGCGGCTGGACGCCGCCCTGGTCCACGTCAACCGCGCGGACCGGCTGGGCAACGGGCAGTACCTGGGTCCGGACCCGTACTTCGACGACCTGTTCTGCGAGGCGGCGGACGCGGCCTACGTCAGCTGCGAGCGGATCGTGGACACGGCCGAGCTGACGAAGGCGGCGGCACCGCAGTCTCTACTGGTCAAGCGGCATGCGGTGACCGGAGTCGTCGAGGCGCCGAACGGCGCGCACTTCACCTCCTGCGCCCCCGACTACGACCGGGACGAGGATTTCCAGCGGGAGTACACGAGCACGCCCTGGCCGGAGTTCGCCGAGCGGTTCCTCGGCGGGGACGAGCAGGCGTACCGGTCGGCGGTACGGGCCTGGCAGGAGGAGCGGCGATGACCGGGCCCACCCGCGCCGAGCACTGCGTGATCGCCTGCGCCGACGCCTGGCGCGGCTCCGGCGAGATCCTGGCCAGTCCCATGGGCCTGATCCCGTCGCTGGGCGCGCGGCTGGCCCGGCTCACCTTCGCGCCGGACCTGCTGCTGACCGACGGCGAGGCGCTGCTCGTCCGGCCGGACGGGACACCCGAGGGCTGGCTGCCCTACCGGCAGCATCTGACGCTGGTGGCCGGCGGGCGGCGGCACGTGATGATGGGGGCCAGCCAGATCGACCGTTTCGGCAACCAGAACATCTCGTGCGTCGGGGACTGGGCGAGACCCCGGCGGCAGCTGCTCGGCGTGCGCGGGGCGCCGCTCAACACGCTGAACAACCCTACGAGTTACTGGATACCGCGGCACTCCCGGCGGGTCTTCGTGGAGCGGGTCGACATGGTGTGCGGGGTCGGGTACGACCGTGCCGCCGGGCATCCGGACACGGCTCGATACCACCGCGTACCGCGGGTCGTCTCCGACCTCGGCGTGTTCGACTTCGCCACGCCCGACCGCTCGATGCGGCTCGCCTCACTGCACCCGGGGGTGACCGTGGCGCAGGTCGTGGAGGCGACGGGCTTCGCGCTCGCGATACCGGAGGAGGTGCCGGTGACCCGGGAGCCGACGGCCGAGGAGCTGCGGCTGATCCGCGAGGTGCTCGACCCGGGCGGCACTCGCGCGCGCGAGGTTCCCGAGGGGGTGCGGGGCTGATGGAGACCGCGCTCACCCGGCTGGTCGGGATCCGGCACCCGGTCGTGCAGACGGGGATGGGCTGGGTGGCGGGCCCGCGCCTGGTCTCGGCGGCGGCGAACGCGGGCGCGCTGGGCGTGCTGGCCTCCGCGACGATGACCCTCGACCAGTTGCGCACGGCGATACGCGAGGTCGCGGCGCGCACGGACGCGCCGTTCGGGGTGAACCTGCGGGCGGACGCGGGCGACGCCGGGGACCGGGTCCGTCTGATCATCGACGAGGGGGTCCGGGTGGCGTCCTTCGCTCTGGCGCCCTCCCGGGAGCTGATCGCGGAGCTGAAGGAGGCAGGGGTGGTCGTGATCCCGTCCGTCGGGGCGCGGCGGCACGCGGAGAAGGTGGCGGCCTGGGGCGCGGACGCGGTGATCGTGCAGGGCGGCGAGGGCGGCGGGCACACCGGCGAGGTGGCGACCACCGTGCTGCTGCCGCAGGTGGTGGACGCGGTGCGGATACCCGTCGTGGCGGCCGGCGGCTTCTTCGACGGGCGGGGGCTGGTCGCGGCGCTGGCCTACGGGGCGGCGGGGATCGCGATGGGCACGCGGTTCCTGCTCACCTCGGACTCGACGGTGCCGGACGCGGTCAAGGCCAGGTACCTCGCGGCCACCGTCAGGGACGTCACGGTCACCACGGCCGTGGACGGCCTGCCGCACCGCATGCTGCGCACCGACCTGGTGGAGGCCCTGGAGCGGTCCGGCCGCACGCGCGCGCTGCTGCACGCCGTCCGGCGGGCGGCGGGGTTCCGGCGGCTGTCCGGGCTGACCTGGCGACGGATGGTGCGGGACGGGCTCGCCCTGAGACACGCAAAGGAGCTGTCCTGGAGTCAGGTCCTGCTCGCCGCGAACACGCCGATGCTGCTCAAGTCCGCGATGGTGGACGGGCGTACGGACCTCGGGGTGATGGCGTCCGGGCAGGTCGCCGGGGTGATCGACGACCTGCCGTCGTGCGCGGAACTGGTGGAGCGGATCATGAAGGAGGCGGAGGAGGTACGGGCGAGGCTCACAGCCTCTCGATGATCGGCACCCTCCTCAACGGCCCCCTCGCACTGCTCGGCCCCAAGGGGCCTCCCAGGCTTCGGGAGCCTGCGCCGGACTCCGTCCGCCGGAGCAGGTGGCGGGCGGTGTGCGGCAGGTGGCGGGCGGCCGCCCCTTCGCCGCTCCGGTGGTCACAGGCGTTCGATGATCGTCACATTCGCCTGGCCGCCGCCCTCGCACATGGTCTGGAGTCCGAACCGGCCGCCGGTGCGCTCCAGTTCGTGGAGCAGGGTCGTCATCAGCCGGGCGCCGGTCGCGCCGAGGGGGTGGCCGAGGGCGATGGCCCCGCCGTTGACGTTGACCTTGTCCGGGTTCGCGCCGGTCTCCTTCAGCCAGGCCAGGACGACGGGGGCGAAGGCCTCGTTGATCTCGACGAGGTCGATGTCGTCGAGGGTCAGGCCGGTCTTCTTCAGGGCGTGGGCGGTGGCCGGGATGGGTGCGGTGAGCATGCGGATGGGGTCCTCGCCGCGTACGGAGAGGTGGTGCACGCGGGCGCGCGGGCGCAGCCCGTGTTCCCGCACCGCCCGCTCCGAGGCCAGCAGCAGGGCCGCGGCGCCGTCGGAGACCTGGGAGGAGCAGGCGGCGGTGACGGTGCCGCCGTCGATGACCGGGTTGAGCGCGGCCATCTTTTCGAGGGAGGTGTCCCGGCGCGGGCCCTCGTCCACGGTGACGTCGCCGTAGGGCACGGTCTCCCGGTCGAAGCGGCTCTCGTCGATGGCCCGTACCGCCCGCTCGTGCGAGCGCAGGGCGAACTCCTCCTGGTCCTGGCGGCTGATCCCCCACTTCGCGGCGATCATCTCGGCGCCGGCGAACTGGTTCACCGGCCGGCTGCCGTAGCGGGCGCGCCAGCCCTCGCTGCCCGCGAAGGGGCCTTCGGTGAAGCCCAGGGGCTCGGCGGCCTGCCGGGTGGCGAAGGCGATCGGGATCTGCGACATGTTCTGCACGCCGCCCGCGACGACCAGGTCCTGGGTGCCGGAGAGCACGGCCTGCGCGGCGAAGTGCACGGCCTGCTGCGAGGAGCCGCACTGCCGGTCGACGGTCACGCCCGGTACCTCCTCGGGCAGTCCGGCCGCCAGCCAGCAGGTCCGGGCGATGTCCCCGGCCTGCGGGCCCACCGCGTCCAGGCAGCCGAAGACGACGTCCTCGACGGCGGCCGGGTCGACTCCCGAGCGGGTGACGAGTTCCCTCAGTACGTGTGCGCCCAGGTCGGCCGGGTGGACCGCGCTCAGTCCTCCGCGGCGCCGGCCGACGGGTGTGCGGACCGCTTCGACGATGTAGGCCTCGGCCATGACAACTCCCTTGTGGATAAGGGCTATTCGCGTACGGCGATCCCGTCCAGCACCATCGACAGGTACTGGCGGGCGATCTCCTCCGGGCTATGCTGTCCGCCGGGCCGGTACCAGGACGCGGCGACCCAGACGGTGTCGCGGACGAACCGGTAGGTGAGCCGGACGTCGAGGTCGGCCCGGAAGACGTGCGCGGCGACCCCGCGTTCCAGGGTGGACAGCCACGCCTTCTCGAACTTGCGCTGCGATTCGGCGAGGAACGTGAACCGTTCCTGCGCGACCAGTTGCTTGCTCTCCTTCTGGTAGATCGCGACGGCGGCGCGGTGCCGGTCGATCTCGCGGAAGGACTCGGTGACGAGCGCCTCGAGCGTCTCGCGCGGGCCGAGCCGGTCGGCCAGGACGCTGTCGTAGCCGCCCCAGAGTTCGTCGAGGAAGGTCCGCAGGATCTCCTCCAGCATCGATTCCTTGGAGTCGAAGTGGTAGTAGAGGCTGCCCGCGAGCATGCCCGCGTGATCGGCGATCTTGCGGACGGTGGTGGCGTTGTAGCCCTGCTCGGCGAAGACCTCGGCGGCGGTGTCCAAAAGTTCGCGGCGGCGGTCGTGAGCGGCGGCGGCCGCGGGCCTGCTCGCGGCGGTCACCTGGGGCTTCTTCTTGGTCGGCACGGCTCCATTGTGGTCCTAGGCATGCTGGCTGCTCACGGAGACGACCTCCCCGGTCATGTACGAGGAGTAGCCGGACGCCAGGAACACGATCACGTTGGCGACCTCCCAGGGCTCGGCGTACCGCCCGAAGGCCTCGCACGCGGTCAGTTCCGCCAGCAGCTCGGGCGTCGTCACCTTCACCAGGTGCGGATGCATGGCGAGGCTGGGCGCGACCGCGTTGACCCGCACCCCGTACTCGGCCGCCTCGATCGCGGCGCACCGGGTCAGCGCCATCACCCCGGCCTTCGCGGCGGCGTAGTGCGCCTGCCCGGCCTGGGCGCGCCAGCCGACCACGGAGGCGTTGTTGACGATCACGCCGCTCCCGGTCTCCCGCATGGCGCGCAGGGCCGCCCGGACACAGCGGAAGGTGCCGTTCAGCGTCACGTCCAGCACGCGGGACCACTGTTCGTCGGTCATGTCGACGAGGGGCGAGGTCCCGCCGAGCCCGGCGTTGTTGACGACGACGTCCAGCTGCCCGTGTTCCCGCACGGCGGTGTCGAACAGGGCCCGCACCTGGGCCTCGTCGGTGACGTCGCAGGGTATGGCCGTCACCGCTCCCGGGAACTCCCGGCTCAGCTCGGCCTCGTGCTCCTTCAGCCGGCGGGTGTGCGCGTCGCTGATCAGGACGCGTGCGCCCTCCTGAAGGAAGCGGCGTGCGGTCGCCCCGCCGATCCCGGCTCCGGCCGCCGCGGTGATGACGGCGGTGCGTCCCCTCAGCAGCCCGTGCCCGGGCACGTGTGCCGGGCTCTCGACGCCTGTCATAGGGCCACGCTAACCTACCAAACACTTGTTAGGGAAGAACGGGGAGTGACGGGGAAGGACGGTGACCCGATCGTGGACCTCACCCACGCTCCGGCCGACGAGCGGTTCCGCGCCGAGGTCCGGGCCTGGCTCCGGGCGCACGTGCCCGCCGAGCCGCTGCCGTCCCTGGAGACGGCGGAGGGCTTCGCGGCCCACCGCGCGTGGGAGGCCGAGCTGGCCGCGGACCGCTGGTCGGTCGTCAACTGGCCGGCGGAGTACGGCGGGCGGGACTCCGGCCTGGTCCGGTGGCTGGTCTTCGAGGAGGAGTACTGGGCGTCGGGCGCGCCGGGCCGGGTCGGGCAGAACGGGATCAGCCTGCTCGCGCCGACCCTCTTCGACCACGGCACGGCCAAGCAGCGGGCGCGCGTGCTGCCGTCCATGGCGACCGGCGAGGTGGTCTGGGCGCAGGCGTGGTCGGAGCCCGAGGCGGGCTCGGATCTGGCCTCGCTCACCTCCCAGGCGGTGCGAACCGACGGGGGCTGGCGCTTGAGCGGGCAGAAGACCTGGTCGTCGCGGGCCGCGTTCGCCGACCGGGCCTTCGGCCTGTTCCGCAGCGACCCCAACACGCCGAAACCCCACCAGGGCCTGACCTACCTCATGTTCGACCTGCGCGCGCCCGGCGTCACGGTCCGCCCGATCGGCCGCCTGGACGGCAAGCCCGCCTTCGCCGAGGTGTTCCTGGACGAGGTGTTCGTGCCGGACGAGGACGTGATCGGCGAGCCCGGCCAGGGCTGGCGGATCGCGATGTCGACGGCGGGCAACGAACGCGGCCTCACCCTGCGTTCCCCGGGCCGCTTCCTCGCCGCCGCCGACCGGCTGCACGCCCTGTGGCGGGAGCAGGGCGGTCCGCACTCGGCACGCGCCCGCGTGGCCGACGCCCTCATAGGTGCCCGCGCCTACCAGTTGTTCACCTACGCGGCCGCCTCCCGCTTCCTCGACGGCGACGCCCTCGGCCCGGAGTCCAGCCTGAACAAGGTCTTCTGGTCCGAGTACGACCTGGCGCTGCACGAGACCGCCCTCGACCTCCTCGGCGCCGAGGGCGAGAGGGCGGACTCCGCCTGGTCGCAGGGGTACGTGTTCGCGCTCGCCGGCCCCATCTACGCGGGCACGAACGAGATCCAGCGGGACATCGTCGCCGAGCGCCTGCTCGGACTGCCGAAGGGACGCCGCTGATGCGCTTCCTCCTCGACGCCGAGCAGCGCGCCCTCGCCGGCTCGCTGCACGCGATGCTGACGGCGGCGGACACCCCGTCGGTGATCCGGGACTGGGGCCGCGGCGACCACACGAGCGGGCGCGCGCTGTGGGCGCGGGTCGCCGAGGCGGGGGTGTTCGGGCTGGCGGTCGCGGAGGCGTACGACGGGGCGGGCCCGCTGCCCGTGGAACTCGCGGTCGCCTTCGTGGAGCTGGGCAGGCACGCGGTGCCCGGCCCGCTGGTGGAGACGGTGGCGGCCGCCGCGCTGCTCTCCGGGCCGGGCCTGGCCGAGCGGTTCCTGCCCCCGCTCGTCGCGGGCGGGACGATGGCCACGGTCGCCGTCACGGAGTACGCGCTGGACGGCGACGCGGCGGCCCTCCGCCTCGCCCTCTCCCCCGACGGCCTGCGCCTGTCGCCCGGTACCGGTCCGGTCCGCGCCTGCCTGGACCCCGCGCGCCGCCTCACCCCGCTCGCCCCGGGCGGCGAACTGCTCACCCGTGAGCCGCCCGTGGCGCGGGCCGTCACCTGGGCGCGGCTGGCCACCGCCGCACAGGCGCTGGGCGTCGGACTCACCCTCCTGGACAGAACCGTCGGCTACGTGAAACAGCGCACCCAGTTCGGCGCCCCCATAGGCTCGTTCCAGGCGGTGAAGCACCGGCTGGCCGACGCGAAGATCGCCCTGGAGTTCGCCCGCCCCCTGCTCTTCGGCGCCGCCCTGACGATGGACCCGGTGGACGTGGCCGCCGCCAAACTGAGCGCGTGCGAGGCCGCGTACACCACGGCCCGTGCGGCGCTCCAGCTGCACGGCGCCATCGGCTACACGGCGGAGTACGACCTGTCCCTCTGGCTGACCCGGGCCCGGGCCCTGCGCACCGCCTGGGGCGGCCCGGACGAGTGCCGGGACCTGGTGCTCAACCGGGGAGGCCGGTGAGGCTGGTGAGTCCCCGTCAGTAGTCCCCGTCAGCCCGCTACGATCCCCGCGGCCCGCGCGGCCACCAGCCACTTGGGGAACTCGCCCACGAGACGGTCGTACAGCTCGGCGTCGGGAACGGTCCGCGGATCGGTGCCCGCGTGGAAGAAGCCGGCGTTGTCGACGGCCCGCTTCTCCGGCACCGCCAACTCGTCGAGTCTGCGCAGGAACTGGAACTGCTTGCTGCCGGGATCGCCGAAGCCGATGAACTGCCAGAACAGGGGCAGCTTCGCCGCCTTGCACAGGTACCGTTCGGCGGCGAGCTTGTTGATCGGGCCGCCGTCCGTCTGGAAGACGACGAGGGCGGGGTGGCGGGAGCCGCTGTCGAGGTAGTGGTCGATGACGGCGTCCATCGCCAGGTGGTAGCTGGTCCTGCCCATGTGCCCGAGCCCGGCCGCGATCCGCTCGACCCGTCCCTGGTGGTCGGCCAGACAGATGTCGGAGACGGCGTCGATGTCGGTCGAGAAGAACACCACCGGCACCCGGCCGTCGTCGTCGAGGTGGGCGGACAGGCCCAGCACGCGGTCGGCGAGCGCCTGCACGCTGCCGTCGGCGTAGTACGGCTTCATGGAACCGGAGTGGTCGAGCACGAGGTAGACGGCGGCCCGCAGCCCGTCCAGCCCGTGCCGGGCGAGGGACGCCCCGGCGCTCTTGTACAGGCTGACCAGCGCGGGTGCGCTCTGCTCCACCTTGCTGAGACTGATCGCGACCATGGCCCCACCTTCCCATCCCGGCCTCACCGTTCGCTATTTTGATCGCCGCCGTCCCCACCGGCTCATCCGTCCCCAACCTTCCCGAGGAGCCGGCCGTGGCGCCCGAGTCAGCCGAGTCCACCCAGTCCCCCGAACCAGGCGTGGCCCCCGAAGCCGGCGCGCCCGCCGTCACCACCTGCTACCGCCACCCCAAGGTGGAGTCCCACGTCCGCTGCACCCGCTGCGACCGCTACATCTGCCCCGCCTGCATGCGGGAGGCCGCCGTCGGCCACCAGTGCGTGGAGTGCGTGAAGGAGGGCGCCCGGTCGGTGCGCCAGGCGAGGACGGCGTTCGGCGGCCGGATCGCCGCCGTGCCGCTGGTGACGTACGTGCTCATCGGGCTGAACGTGCTCGCGTACCTGGCGGAGCTGGTGCGGCCGGCGGTCGTGGGCCGGTTCGGGATGCTGGGCACCGTGCCGGCGGGCTACCTCCCGGAGGGTGTCGCGCACGGCGAGTGGTACCGCCTGCTGACCGGCGCGTTCCTGCACAGCCCGCCCACGGACGGCACGTTCGGGATCCTGCACATCCTGATGAACATGGCCGCGCTGTGGAACATCGGCCGGATCGTGGAGGGGCAGCTGGGCCGCGTCCGCTACCTCGCCCTGTACCTGCTGTCCGCGCTCGGCGGGTCGGTCCTGGTCCTGTTGATCGCCCCGCACGATCTCGTGGTCGGCGCGTCCGGCGCGATCTTCGGACTCGGCGCCGCCTACTACGTCATGGCCCGCCGCCTCGGCTCCGACATGGACACCGTCAACCGCTTCATGGGCGGCCTGCTGCTGTGGCTGCTGATCTCCGCCGGCCTCACCTCCTGGCAGGGCCACCTCGGCGGCCTGCTGGCGGGCGGCGCGGTGACACTGGCGTACGCGTACGCGCCGCGGGACGGGCGACGGACGCTGGTGCAGGCGGGGGTATGCGTGGGGTTGCTGGCGCTGCTCGTGTTCCTCGCCTGGGCCAAGGCCGACGCGCTGGCCGGTGTGACCGCCTGACCGCACGACGTACCTGTCCAGAGCGGCATCTGATGTCATGATGTGAGCTTCGGTCGGTACGACGGAGGGGGCGGCAGTGACGGGGGAAGCAGGGGCCGCAGCGGCAAGACGCGCGCTGCTCATCGGAGTCAGGGAGACCCCGTATCTCGCGGAGGACTCCGGCCTCGCCGCCCGCTACCCCGCCCTCGACTTCGTCGACCGCGACCTGTCGCTCATACGCACCGCCCTGGAGGACTCCGACTACGAGGTCGAGGTCAGAGGCGAGGACACCGGACGCGGCCCGGTCATCGGCGCGATCTCCCGGTTCTTCGCCTCCTGTGCACCGGGCGACACCGCCCTGCTGTACTTCTCCGGACACGGCGAAGCGGTCAGCGAGCTCGATCATCTCGTCCTCACCGACAGTCAGGCCGACGTGCCCGCGCCCGACGGCACCATCGCCCTGGACGTCAACACACTGCTCCGGGCCGACCCGAGCACCCTCCTGCGTCGCCTGCCGAAGGGTGTCACCGCGATCATCTGCCTCGACATCTGCCGGAGCGGCGGCGCCAGGGGCGAGCAGCGGGACGAGGACGGCGGCTGGCTCGCGGACCACAACGCGTACTGGCTGTACAGCTGCGGCGCCGGTCAGCGCTCCTACGCGGACCCTGTCACCGGCAGCTGGTTCGCTCAAGCCTTCACCGAGGCCCTCTCCCGGGTCACCCCGCCCACCACCTTCCATGAGGTCGCCCGCTACACCGCGACGGAGTTGACGCGGATAGCGGATGAGTACGGGCAGGTGGACCCACCGACGGTGGCAAAGCAGTTGCCCTGGCCGCTGCGCGACGGCGAGCACCGCGACCCGGTGATCTGTGAGGGGTCGGAGCAGACGCTGGAGTGGACCCGGGTCATCCGCGACTCGGGCCTCTGGCGGCATACGTCCGGCCCTGTCTCCGCACATGAGCGGATCAAGGGCCGGTTGGCCGAAATCGTGCGCTGGGTCGTGGAGTCCAGCGCGGGTACCGCCGCCCATCGGGAAGACCCCTGGTCCGACCCGCGTTATCCGGCCCGGGTCGAGGAACGGCTCTCCGCCCTGGTGGAGTGGGCACGCCTCACCGACGACGAGCTCTTGTCCCCAGCAGAGACGGCTTGTCTGCTGGCCGCCGCGGTGGTGCAGGAGGGCGTGGTCGCCGTCGCGCTGGACGAGTTGCGCCGGCTACTGCCCGGCCGTATCGACCCGGGACCGCGCGGCGACACCGCACAGGCCGTCGACCACGCGGATCTGGTCCGCGAAGCCGCACGGGACGTGTGCCGTGCCCACACCCAGGTCGTGCGGGCGGCGGATACCCTCCGGCGCCGGAACTTGAAGGAAGCCACGGCCGCTGCGGACCACTGGCTGCGGCACCGGTTCATCGCCGACTGGGACCGCCTGTGGGAGTGGGAGCCGCCAGGTTCCTACCCTGCGGTCGACCAGTTGGTCGGCCTCGTCGTGGAAGCCATCGAGGCGGCTGCCGACACTCCCGCCGCCGGGCCGCGGACCGACGGGGAACGCCGTGAGATCGACCGGCAGGTCCGTCAGGTTCTCGGCCACCTCACGGTCAAGCCCGACCGCAGCCCCCGGATCAACGACAGTGCTCACGGCGAGCACTGGATCGACCGCAAGCCGATACGTGGCAACCAGTGGCGCGGGCACCAGCTCGCCCGGTTGCTGTGGACCGCTGGGCTGCTGGCTGCCGATCCCCGCAGGCTGTCCAGCGTCCTGGTCGACCACCTCGGCGCGCACGAACCCATCGTGGCCCGGCAGGTGGCTTCAGCCCTGCACGGACTCGACTACGACACCGCGGACGGGCGCACGGTGCACACCCACGGCCTCGCCATGCGCTTCGACTGTCCCCATCCCGCGTTGCACGCGGCCCTGGAAGAACTCACCGTCGCCGCCGACGCCACCGTCCAGGCGTTCCGCCAGGACGCGCCGTCCCAGCCTCTGTTGCGCGGCCTGCCCGACCGCGTCGCGGCGGACGAGCTCCGGCCGATGGCGGGCCGGTACAAGGATCCTCTGGAACGCTTCCGCCTCGCCGAGGACGAAATACGACCGCTGCTCATGGGGACCCAGCTGTACGGCGACCGGATGCTCGCGGTCCGCGAGCTGTACCAGAACGCCCTGGACGCCTGCCGCTACCGGGACATGAGGCGCCAGTACGGGCGGCTGGGAACCACCTGGGAAGGCACGATCGCTTTCACTCAGGGCCGGCACGAGGGACGTCCCTACATCGAATGCCTCGACAACGGCTCCGGCATGACCCGCACCAGGCTCACCTCCATGTTCGCGCGCGCCGGCAAGCGCTACGAGCAGGATCCGGAATTCGTTCAGGAGCGGCGCAACTGGCGCCGCGAGGGCATCACCGAGCAGGCTATGAACTCACGTTTCGGCATCGGTGTCTTCAGCTACTTCATGCTCGCCGACGAGGTTGTGGTCTGGACTCGCCCGGTCGACCGCTTCGGCCGCGTCGGTGCCGAACCCGCGCTGCGCGCGGACATCCAGTCCGGGTCCGGTCTGCTACAGATCGGGACGTCGCACGACGCGGAGGTACCGGAGGACGGGGGAACGCGGGTACGGCTGTACCTGGCGGAACCGCAGGAGGGGGAGAAACACCCCTCGCTGGTGGAAACGCTGCGGAAGCAGTTGTGGGTGACGGAGCACCGGGTTTCGGCGGAGGAGCGCGGGGAGTCCGGCGAGAAGGTCGGGGAAGTCCTCGAGTGGACGCCCGGACAGCTGGTGAAGCAGGACGACTGGCCCGATGACCCACTTCCGGTCGGGATGGACGGGGACCTGTGGTTGGTCCAGGGCCATGGACAACTGCTGCTGGACGGCGTGCTCATACCGGACGCTTCCCCGTCGTACGGATGTGTGATCAACCTTAGGGAGCGGCACAGCCCGGTACCCAGCGTGGACCGCAACCAGCTGCTCTCCTACGACAAGGAACTCGTCATGTGCGAGTTGCTCGGCGGGGTGGCAGAGGCGGTCGGCCAATGCACGGAGGTTTCCCTCCCCTGGCTGTGGCGGCTCTCGCGTACCGCCCCGCGGGTGGCCATCGCTGTTCTGGACGCGCTGTCCGAGCAGGTCACCGCCACACTGGATTCTGTCACCGGTAGTCGCCTGGGAACGGGGCAGGTGCAGCTGGCCAAGGCCGGATGCTTCCCGTGCGACGAGAACATCATGAACGAGCTGTACGGCCACGGCGCCGCCTTCGACGGGGCCCGGGAGGACGAGACCTGGCTCCTTCAGGAATGGCAGTCCACCCGGCTGGGGCTGCGCCAGGCCAGGGATCGTTTCGACCCGGAGGGTTATCCGGAGCCCATCGGTCTGGATGCCGCCCTGTTCCAGCACGGTATCCCCCGGGAGTGGGTGTCCGTGCTCCAGATGTCAGCGCAGTTGAGAACGCCCGTCCGGGTACTCCTCCGCGCCCTCCGCCGTCACGCGATCATGGGCATCCGCGTCCCGGCCGTCCAGGACCTGCGGTCCCTGAGTGAACTGACGGTCACCCAGCCGGCAGCCGATCTGTATTCGGCATACGTCGCCCTTCGGGAACACACCCGAAGGCTCATGGTCGACGTTCCGTCACGATTCCTGCGGCGCAGCCGTGCGCTGAGCCGGCAACGCCCGCCGGCGCCACACGCGCCGATGCTCGCCGTGTCGTCCTTGCACGACATGCCACTGGGTGAGCTGTCGGAGCTACTGCTGAGCCTTTCCAAGGTGGACCCCGAACTGCCGATGCCACCGGAGCTCGGCCCCGCCCTCGCCGACCGCCGTGTCAGCCGGGCCGAGGTCAGCCACCTTGTCAACAGAGGAACCACCCGGCTGACGAGCCCGTGGTCTGAGGAACCGAGCTGGCTGCCCGGGACCGTGGGCCCGGTCGACCTGCTGCACCGGGCGGGGCGTGCCAGTTCGCTCGAGCAACTCGCCCGCCTCATAGAGGAGTTCCGCCCCTTCGGCTTCAGCCTCGACGAACCGGTCACGGATGAGGCGCGAGCGCTGGGGTCCCTTCCGCCCGACCAGCAGCTCCTGTTGTCGGACGGGCTGGACCGTACACCGCCGTGGCATGAACACACGGTCTCCGTCTACCAGCTGCTCCATGCCTCGGAACAGTCCGAGGCGACACTCGGAGTCCTCGCGGAACGTATCAACGCCCTGACCGCCGCAACCAGGGTCCGAGCGCCGGAACTTCCCGCGGAGGCGGCTCAATGGGTCGCCCCTGACTGGGTCACCGGGATGGTGCACGGCCTCGAGATGGTGAAGGACAGTCCGCTGAGACCCTGGCAACTGGTCGGCGGCTTCATCGCCGGGGACGGCGACATAGCGGAACTCCCCGACTGCCTGGCGGCGCTGGACAGCTGTGGCCTGATCGACTGGGGTACGGCCGACCGCAAGTCGCTCGAACAGCAGATCAGAAACCCGCATCCGCTGCTGATCGCCGACCCGGACGAAGGCCGGCTCCCCGGCGGCTCCTACCTGTCCTTCAGCGGAGACTTCAGCGGAGAGGGAGCGACGCCGGCGTACTGCCTGGCCCTCGCGGCGAGCAGCGGAAAGAGTCTGGGTACGGTCTGCGACGAACTGGCCGAACTGAAGCCGTCTCTCGCCCTTCGGATCAGCGGTGTGCCTCCCGAGGCACGCGAATTGCAGCCGAGCGTGGAAGACGTCCGGACACTGAACGTCATCGACGCAGGACCTGAGCGTTTCCGCCCGGTGCTGACGATCGGAGACCTACTGACACATTGCTCGCGCGTCTACGGCCCGTTGGCCGACTCGGTCCGCCACCTCGCTGCCTTTTCGCTCATCGGCGCCCCCGCGCCCCCCGGCCACTTCACCGGCCCCGACGCCGCCCTCCTCGCTGACTTCAGACCCGGCCTCTTCGATCACGCCGCGTTCGACGACGGCCTCCTCGGCCCCGGCGTCCTCGGCCCCCTCGAGCTCGTGCTGGTGGCTGGGCGCTTCGGCTGGCCCCTGGGGCAGACGTACAACCGTTACGCTCCGTTCCGCTGCCTGGGCCTGGAGGTCACCACGCGTGCCCCGGACCCCGACGAGGAGCGACTGATCCCGGACTGGCGAGACGTCATTCTGCTGACCGAACAGCTGACAGGACGTCCGCCCGCGTTGACCGGGCAGGTGAGTCAGGAGCACATCACCCTCTGCGCCGAGGAGACGGACCTCGACGAGGAGCAGGTACGTGAGCGGCTCGACCGCTACGCCGCCTTCTTCGGACTGGTCCTCCCCCCGCCCGAGGAAGACAAGGAAGACAAGGACACACCCTCATGAGCCAGGCCATGGAATACCGGCGCCACCGCCATCCCGGCCTCGTCACCTTCCAGTGGACGGTCGAGGACGCCGACGGCGAGCCGGAACTGATCGCTGTCGGCGACTGTCCGGTCTGTACGTGCAAGATGACACGATCCTTCGGTCCCGTGCAGCCCTTGATCGCCAAGGGTGGTTTCCTGGGCCGCCGTCAGGGCCCTGGCACCGAGCCCTGGACCACTACCTGCCGCTGCGAGAGTTACCACCAGCCACGGCCCGCCGGCGCACACGGCTGCGGAGCTCTGCTCACCATCGCTCCACCGCCTTCCGGCCTCACCGGTGAGAACTGATCCATGGCATTCACCGACGACCAACTGCGTGACGCCGAGGCCAGGGCCGACGCCCTGCGTGACCCGCACCAGCAACTGCGGCTCGCCATCGGGCAGGCGGAGGGGTACCGGACGTATCTGTCCTCGCTGACCGGTCTGTTGACGGCGGTCTTCGTCCTCAAGGGGCAGGAGAACCTAGGCAAGCTCGCGCACGGTCCGCGGTGGGCCGTGATCTGCCTGCTGATCCTCGGGTTCACCGCTCTGATCGGAGCCTCGTGGTGCAGTGTCCTCGCGGTGCACGGCCGCCCTGGGGAACAGGTCTACGCGGAGCCCACGCGCCTGCTGCGGTACGAGAGGAAGCGGACGAAGACGGTCTGGCGCCTCGTCGAGGGCGCCCGCTGGCTGGGGCTTCTCGGCGTCCTCGCCATCGCCGCCGCCGTGATCGTCACCTGGGTCGCCCCCGGGTGACCGTGACACCGCGCGGAAAAGGCGGCGGCGCCTGCCCAAGGTCCGGTCGGGGACTGGGCAGGCGCCGTCTGTGTTCCGTACGCCTTTGTACGGGACGTCTCTTGGGGGTTTTGCCGTGACCGTCAGACCATCAGCGCGCGGTCCGTCGGGCGGATCGGGGCCGGCAGGTCGCTCGCTCCGGTGAGGAAGCGGTCGACGCCGCGGGCGGCCGAGCGGCCCTCCGCGATGGCCCAGACGATGAGGGACTGGCCGCGGCCGGCGTCACCGGCGACGAAGACGCCCGGCACGTTGGTCTGGAAGGCGGCGTCGCGGGCGATGTTGCCGCGCTCGTCGAGGTCCAGGCCGAACTGCTCGACCAGGCCGTTCTCCCGGTCGGTGCCGGTGAAGCCCATGGCGAGGGTGACCAGCTGGGCGGGGATCTTGCGCTCCGTGCCCGGCTTCTGGGTCAGCTTGCCGTCGACGAACTCGACCTCGGCCAGGTGCAGCCACTGCACGTTGCCGTCCTCGTCGCCCTCGAAGTGGGTGGTGGACGCCGAGTAGATGCGCTCGCCGCCCTCCTCGTGGGCCGAGGTGACCTTGTAGAGGATCGGGAAGGTCGGCCAGGGCTGGTTCGTCGGGTGCCGCTCGTCGTTCGGGCGGGGCATGATCTCCAGCTGGGTGACGGAGGCCGCGCCCTGGCGGTGGGCGGTGCCCACGCAGTCCGCTCCGGTGTCACCGCCGCCGATGACGACGACGTGCTTGCCCTCGGCCGAGACCGGGGGCGCCACGTAGTCGCCCTCCTGCACCTTGTTGGCCAGGGGCAGGTACTCCATGGCCTGGTAGATGCCCTTGAGCTCGCGGCCGGGCACGGGCAGGTCGCGGGAGGTCGTCGCGCCGACCGCCAGCACCACCGCGTCGTACCGCTTCTTCAGGTCGGTCGCCTTGAGGTCGCGGCCGATCTCGATGCCCGTGCGGAAGCGGGTGCCCTCCGCGCGCATCTGCTCGATGCGGCGGTTGATGTGCCGCTTCTCCATCTTGAACTCGGGGATGCCGTAACGCAGCAGGCCGCCGATGCGGTCCGCGCGCTCGTACACCGCGACCGTGTGGCCCGCCCGCGTGAGCTGCTGGGCGGCGGCCAGGCCGGCCGGGCCCGAGCCGATGACGGCGACGGTCTTGCCGGACAGGCGCTCGGGGATCTGCGGGGCGACGTCCCCGGTCTCCCACGCCTTGTCGATGATCGAGACCTCGACGTTCTTGATGGTGACCGGCGGCTGGTTGATGCCCAGCACGCACGCCGACTCGCAGGGGGCCGGGCAGAGGCGGCCGGTGAACTCCGGGAAGTTGTTCGTCGCGTGCAGACGCTCCGAGGCGGCCGCCCAGTCCTCGCGGTAGGCGTAGTCGTTCCACTCGGGGATCAGGTTCCCCAGCGGACAGCCGTTGTGGCAGAACGGGATGCCGCAGTCCATGCACCGGCTCGCCTGCTTGCTGATGATCGGCAGCAGGGAACCGGGGACGTAGACCTCGTTCCAGTCCTTGACGCGCTCACTGACGGGGCGGGTCTTGGCGACCTCACGGCCGTGGTTCAGGAAGCCCTTGGGGTCAGCCATTGATCGCCGCCTCCATCATCTTCTCGTGGGTCTCGGTCTCGGTGAGACCGGCTCGCTCGGCGGCGTCCTTGGCGGCGAGCACTGCCTTGTACGTGCTGGGGATGATCTTGGTGAAGCGTTCCGCGGCCGTGTCCCAGTCGGCCAGCAGCTTCTCGGCGACCGTCGAGCCGGTCTCCTCGGCGTGGCGGCGCACGACGTCGTGCAGCCACTGCTTGTCGGCTTCATCGAGCGCCTGGACCGAGTCGAGGTTGCCGGCGTTGACGTTGTCGCGGTCGAGGTCGATCACGTAGGCGACACCGCCGGACATGCCGGCCGCGAAGTTGCGGCCCGTCTCGCCGAGGACCACCGCGTGACCGCCGGTCATGTACTCGCAGCCGTGGTCGCCCACGCCCTCCGAGACGACCAGCGCGCCGGAGTTGCGGACGCAGAACCGCTCACCGGTGCGGCCGCGCAGGAACAGCTCACCGCCGGTCGCGCCGTACGCGATGGTGTTGCCCGCGATCGTCGAGTACTCGGCGAGGTGGTCGGCGCCCCGGTCCGGGCGGACGACGACCCGGCCGCCGGAGAGGCCCTTGCCGACGTAGTCGTTGGCGTCGCCCTCCAGGCGCAGCGTGACACCGCGCGGCAGGAAGGCGCCGAAGGACTGGCCGGCGGAGCCGGTGAAGGTGATGTCGATGGTGTCGTCGGGCAGACCGGCACCACCGAACTTCTTCGTCACCTCGTGGCCGAGCATGGTGCCGACCGTGCGGTTGATGTTGCGGATGGCGACCTGGGCGCGCACCGGCTGGGCGTCGGTCGCCGAGTCGGCGGCCAGCGCGTCGGCGGCGAGCTTGATCAGCTCGTTGTCCAGCGCCTTCTCCAGGCCGTGGTCCTGCGCGATCACCTGGTGGCGCACCGCGCCCTCGGCCAGCTCGGGCACGTGGAACAGCGGCTCCAGGTCCAGGCCCTGCGCCTTCCAGTGGTCGACGGCACGGGTGACGTCGAGCGCCTCCGCGTGGCCGACGGCCTCCTCGATGGAGCGGAAGCCCAGCTCGGCGAGGATCTCGCGGACCTCCTCGGCGATGAACTGGAAGAAGTTCACCACGTACTCGGCCTTGCCGGTGAAGCGCTCGCGCAGCACCGGGTTCTGGGTGGCGACGCCGACCGGGCAGGTGTCCAGGTGGCAGACGCGCATCATGATGCAGCCGGAGACGACGAGCGGGGCGGTCGCGAAACCGAACTCCTCGGCGCCCAGCAGCGCGGCGATGACGACGTCACGGCCGGTCTTCAGCTGGCCGTCGGTCTGCACGACGATGCGGTCGCGCAGGCCGTTGAGCAGCAGGGTCTGCTGGGTCTCGGCGAGGCCGAGCTCCCAGGGGCCGCCCGCGTGCTTCAGCGAGGTCAGCGGGGAGGCACCCGTACCACCGTCGTGGCCGGAGATCAGCACGACGTCCGCGTGCGCCTTCGACACACCCGCGGCGACCGTGCCGACGCCGACCTCGGAGACCAGCTTGACGTGAATCCGCGCCTGCGGGTTCGCGTTCTTCAGGTCGTGGATCAGCTGGGCCAGGTCCTCGATGGAGTAGATGTCGTGGTGCGGCGGCGGGGAGATCAGGCCGACGCCCGGGGTCGAGTGCCGGGTCTTGGCGACCCACGGGTAGACCTTGTGGCCGGGCAGCTGGCCGCCCTCGCCGGGCTTGGCGCCCTGGGCCATCTTGATCTGGATGTCGTCCGCGTTGACCAGGTACTCGGAGGTCACACCGAAGCGGCCGGAGGCGACCTGCTTGATGGACGACCGGCGCGCCGGGTCGTACAGCCGCTCCGGGTCCTCGCCGCCCTCACCGGTGTTGGACTTGCCGCCCAGCTGGTTCATGGCGATGGCGAGGGTCTCGTGGGCCTCGCGCGAGATGGAGCCGTAGGACATGGCGCCGGTGGAGAAGCGCTTGACGATCTCGGAGACCGGCTCGACCTCGTCGATGGAGATCGGCCGACGGCCCTCCAGGCCCGTCTTGAAGCCGAACAGGCCGCGCAGCGTCATCAGCCGCTCGGACTGCTCGTTCACCCGGTCCGTGTACTTCTTGAAGATGTCGTAGCGGTTGGCGCGCGTCGAGTGCTGGAGGCGGAAGACCGTCTCCGGGTCGAACAGGTGCGGCTCGCCCTCGCGGCGCCACTGGTACTCGCCACCGATCTCCAGCGCGCGGTGCGCGGGAGCGATGCCGGAGGCGGGGTAGGCCTTGGCGTGGCGGGCGGCGACCTCCTTGGCGACGACGTCGATGCCGACGCCGCCGATCTTGGTGGCCGTTCCGTTGAAGTACTTCTCGACGAAGGCCTCGTCGAGACCGACGGCCTCGAAGACCTGGGCGCCGCGGTAGGAGGCGACGGTCGAGATGCCCATCTTGGACATGACCTTCAGCACGCCCTTGCCGAGGGCGTAGATCAGGTTGCGGATGGCCTTCTCGGCCTCCATGCCCGGCAGGAAGGTGCCCGCGCGGACGAGGTCCTCGACGGACTCCATCGCCAGGTACGGGTTGACGGCGGCGGCGCCGTAGCCGATGAGCAGGGCGACGTGGTGGACCTCGCGGACGTCGCCGGCCTCGACCAGCAGGCCCACCTGGGTGCGCTGCTTGGTGCGGATGAGGTGGTGGTGGACGGCCGAGGTGAGCAGCAGCGACGGGATCGGGGCGTGCTCGGCGTCCGAGTGGCGGTCGGACAGGACGATCAGGCGGGCGCCGTTCTCTATGGCGGCGTCGGCCTCGGCGCAGATCTCCTCGATACGCGCGGCGAGGGAGTCACCGCCGCCGGAGACCCGGAACAGGCCGGAGAGGGTCGCGGCCTTGAAGCCGGGCATGTCGCCGTCGGCGTTGACGTGGATGAGCTTGGCCAGCTCGTCGTTGTCGATCACCGGGAAGGGCAGCACGACGGACCGGCAGGAGGCCGCGGTCGGCTCCAGCAGGTTGCCCTCCGGGCCCAGCGACGAGCGCAGGGAGGTGACCAGTTCCTCGCGGATCGCGTCCAGCGGCGGGTTCGTGACCTGCGCGAACAGCTGGGTGAAGTAGTCGAACAGCAGGCGCGGGCGCTCGGAGAGGGCCGCGATCGGCGAGTCGGTGCCCATGGAGCCGATCGGCTCGGCGCCGGCCTTGGCCATCGGCGCGAGGATGACGCGCAGCTCCTCCTCGGTGTAGCCGAAGGTCTGCTGGCGACGGGTGACCGAGGCGTGCGTGTGCACGATGTGCTCGCGCTCGGGCAGGTCGCCGAGCTCGATCTCGCCGGCCTCGAGCCACTCCGCGTAGGGGTGCTCGGCGGCGAGCTGCGCCTTGATCTCGTCGTCCTCGATGATGCGGTGCTCGGCGGTGTCCACGAGGAACATGCGGCCGGGCTGGAGGCGGCCCTTGCGGACGACCTTGGCGGGGTCGATGTCGAGGACGCCGACCTCGGAGCTGAGCACGACGAGGCCCTCGTCGGTGACCCAGTAGCGGCCGGGGCGCAGGCCGTTGCGGTCGAGCACCGCGCCGACCTGGGTGCCGTCGGTGAAGGTGACGCAGGCGGGGCCGTCCCAGGGCTCCATCATCGTGGAGTGGTACTGGTAGAACGCGCGCCGGGCCGGGTCCATGGAGTCGTGGTTCTCCCACGCCTCCGGGATCATCATCAGCACGGAGTGCGGCAGCGAGCGGCCGCCGAGGTGCAGCAGCTCCAGCACCTCGTCGAAGGAGGCCGAGTCGGAGGCGTCGGGCGTACACACCGGGAAGATGCGCTCGATGGCCTGCTCGTCGCTGCCGAACAGGTCGGAGACGAGCTGGGACTCGCGGGCGCGCATCCAGTTGCGGTTGCCCTTGACGGTGTTGATCTCACCGTTGTGCGCGACGAAGCGGTACGGGTGCGCGAGCGGCCAGCTCGGGAAGGTGTTGGTGGAGAACCGGGAGTGCACGAGCGCGATCGCGGAGGCGAAGCGGCGGTCGGACAGGTCCGGGAAGAAGGGTTCGAGCTGGCCGGTGGTCAGCATGCCCTTGTAGACGATCGTGCGGGCCGAAAGGGACGGGAAGTAGACGTCCGCCTCGCGCTCGGCGCGCTTGCGCAGCACGAAGGCCCTGCGGTCCAGCGCGATGCCCTCGCTGGCGCCGTCGGTGACGAAGACCTGCCGGAAGGACGGCATGGTCGAACGGGCGGTGGCGCCCAGCAGTTCGGGGGCGACCGGGACCTCGCGCCAGCCGAGGACCGTCAGGCCCTCCTGGGCCGCGATCGTCTCGATCTTCGAGACGGCGTCCTCGGTTCCCTCCTCGGGGAGGAAGGCGATACCGACGGCGTACGAGCCCGCCGCGGGCAGGTCGAATCCGGCCACCTCGCGGAAGAAGGCGTCCGGCACCTGCGAGAGGAGGCCCGCGCCGTCGCCGGAGTCGGGCTCGGAGCCGGTGGCGCCGCGGTGCTCGAGGTTGCGCAGAACCGTGAGCGCCTGCTCGACCAGCGCGTGGCTCGCCTCGCCGGTGAGGGTGGCCACGAAGCCGACGCCACAGGCGTCGTGCTCGTTGCGGGGGTCGTACATACCCTGCGCAGCAGGGCGAGCATCCATGAACGACCAGTTCTGGCCATTCGCGGAATGCTGGGACGGCTGGCGCGGCGTACGCATCGGCTCTCCCGTCGTCGTCATGTGGCATGTGCATGTGCCGAGGGACGACGTTGGCCCTCTGCGTGAGTGCAAAATTTCGTGCAGGTTACATGATGGAGTGGTTCTCGGGAACCGGATACTGCCTTCCAACATGCGGACACCACGAGGTGGCGGTGGGGGGTGCCGCACAGCGTGGTGGAAGTGTGTGGGGACCGGTCCGTACACGATCGGTCAGATCGGTGCCGGCCGGCCGAAGGGGACGGGAGAAGCGTCGCCACCCGCCCCACGGGTGCGCGGCAGGCGTCATTGCCCGCAGCGCTTACGGCTCATGCCCGGTGATTAAGCATTCGAAACCAGCAAGTAACGGCTACTTATACGGCCCAACGCATAGGTAGCGGTCGGACTATCCTACGGCCGTTCCGAACAGGCTGCCCAGGGCGTACGTCACACCGGCCGCGGCGCCGCCGAGCGCGAGCTGCCGCAGTCCGCTGTACCACCAGCTGCGCGCGGTCACCCTGGCCACCACGGCACCGCAGCCGAAGAGGCCGACGAGGGCCAGCAGCACGGCCGGCCACAGCGCGGTCGCGCCCAGCAGGAACGGCAGTACGGGCAGCAGGGCGCCCAGCGCGAAGGACCCGAACGACGACACGGCCGCGACCAGCGGGGAGGGCAGGTCGCCGGGGTCGATGCCCAGCTCCTCACGGGCGTGGATCTCCAGCGCCTGCTCGGGGTCGCGGGACAGCTGCCGGGCCACCTCGCGGGCCAGCTCGGGCTCGACGCCGCGCGCCGCGTAGAGCGCGGCGAGCTCGGCCTCCTCGTCCTGGGGGTGCTTGCGCAGCTCACGGCGCTCGACGTCCAGCTCGGCCTCGACGAGCTCGCGCTGCGAGGCGACGGAGGTGTACTCGCCGGCCGCCATGGAGAAGGCCCCGGCGGCCAGGCCCGCGAGTCCCGTGATCACAATGGTGTGCTGCCCGACCGAACCGCCCGCGACGCCGGTCAGCAGGGCGAGGTTGGAGACCAGGCCGTCCATCGCACCGAACACCGCTGGGCGCAGCCAGCCGCCGTTCACATCCCGGTGCGTGTGGTTGTCACGGTGCGCCTCGTGCAGCACCGCCTCGGTCTCGATGATGGCCATCAGGGGTCCCCCAGGAAGCTTAGCCAAAGCTAACTTTGGACGAGTTCTACTTTTCGACAACACCGAACTTACGCCTCGAATTCCGTCCCCGCCAGCAAGGAAAGGCTGGGCTAACCTGCGGTTTTGACCGTGGCGACCGTGCCGACCGGGTGACTTGGCGGTCCAGGAGGCGCTACCGGACCGCTCCCGTGGGACACCTCCGCAAAGGGCTCCGCGCCCCGGGCGGAGCTCCCCGGAGGTGAGGCCCGCATGGCATCCGCCCCTATGGCACCGGTCCCTGTGGTGTCGGTCCGCGAACGGGCGCGCGGCGCGCTGCTCGGTCTCGCCGTCGGGGACGCGCTCGGGGCACCGGCCGAGAACATGAAGCCCTCCGAGATCCGCGCCCGCTGGGGCCGCATCACCGGGTACGTGGCCGAGCGGCCGGCCGGCACGGACGACACCGAGTACGCGATCTTCTCCGGGCTCCTGCTGGCCCGGCATGGCTCCGCGCTCACCCCCGCCCACGTCGAGGCGGCCTGGCACGAGTGGATCGCCGACGGCCACGAGGGCCCCTTCCGGGGCGCGGGCTTCAGTGAGCGCGGCACCCTGGAGAACCTCCGCCGGGGCCTGGCCGCCCCCATCTCCGCCCAGCACCGGCACGCCTGGAGCGACGGCCTGGCGATGCGGGCGGCCCCCTTCGGGGTGTTCGCGGCGGGCCGCCCGGCCGAGGCGGCCCGGCTGGTGGCGATCGACGGTTCGGTCAGCCACGAGGGCGAGGGCATCTACGGCGGCCAGGCGGTGGCGGCCGGGGTCGCGGCGGCGATGGCGGGCGCGCCGACCGTCGCCGTGGTGGCCGCCGCCCTCGCGGTGGTCCCGGAGGACTCCTGGACGGCCCGCTCGCTGCGCCGCGCGGTGGCCGTCGCCCACCGTGGGGAACGCGCCGTCCGTTCCGCCGTCGTCATCGGCGGCTACCCCTGGACCGACCTGGCCCCCGAGGCGGTCGCCCTGGCCTTCGGCGCGTACGCGGCGGCCGACGGCGACCTCAGGGAGGCGGTGCTCACGACCGTGAACATGGGCCGCGACGCCGACACCACCGCCGCGGTCGCGGGCGCCCTGGCCGGGGCGACCCAGGGTGTCACGGCGATCCCCGCCGACTGGGCCGCCGCGATCGGCCCGGCCCGCGGCAGCTGTCTGCCCTCCATGGCGGGCCACCACGTGCTCGACGTGGCCGAGCTGCTGGTGCCGGAGGAGGGCGGGAAGTGGGGGGCGGAAGTAGTGGTGCCCGACTTCCTTCCGACGGTGGAACAGCTCCTCGCCGGCAGCCGCCTGCTGACCACCACCGGCGCCGGCGACCTGGACAGCGAGGTACGGCCATGACCCCGCGCACCGAGGACCCGCCCCTCGGCCCCACCACCGGCCGCCCCGCCGCAGGACACCGCCCCACACGGACACCCGAGCGCCCCCGACGGCTCCCTCACGAGCCGACCACGACCCCCGCCCACGACCCTGACAGTGAGGTACGGCCATGACCCGCCGCATCGAAGGGCTGCTCCTCGGGCTCGCCGCCGGGGACGCCGCGGGGTGGCCTGCCGCGCGACACCGGGCCGTGCGGATGCCCGAGTGGACGCGGCGGCTCACGCGCGAGCTGGACACGTTCGCCGAGCACAACGCGACGACCACGCTGCCGGTGCCGATCGCGCTCAACCAGCCGCCGGAGCCGCTGCGGCTCGGCCCCTCCGACGACGCCGAGTGGGCGGCGTTCGCGGCGGAGGCGGTGCTGCGCGCCGGGGACGACAGCGTGCTCGGGGATCTGAGCCGGGACCGCCGGATGCGCGCCGCCATCGATCTGACCTGGACCGCCGTCGCCTCCGAGGTCGCGGCGGCCGCCGAACGCGCCCCCGAGGTCGAGTCGGCGGTGCTGCCGCTGCGCGCCCGGATCTCGGTGCGTGCCGGACTCGGCAATCTCGCCGCCGGTCTGCGTCCGCCCGCCACCGGCCACGACAACCCGCACTACTTCGACGACGCGGCCTGCGTACGGGCCTGCGTGCTCGCCGTGGCCCACCCCGGCGACCCCGCCCGCGCGGCCGAACTCGCCGAGTTCGACGCCCGCTACACCCAGGACGGCGACGGCGTGCACGGTGCCCGTGCGATGGCGGCGGCCCTGTCGCTCGCGCTCGCCGGGGCCGAGGCCGGGCCGTGTGTGGCGGCGGCGCTCGCCGAGCTGCCCGGGGAGACGGAGATCGGCCGCAACGCCCGCCACGCGCTGGCCCTCGTGGAGGACACCGACACCGCCTTCGGGCTGGTCCCGCTCCTGGAGCACCAGATCGTCGACCACGTCTACAGCTACGGCATCGCCGCCGCCGAGACCGTCCCGGTCGCCCTGGCCCTGGCCGTCGCGGCCCGCGGCCGGATCGGCGAGGCGGTCCCCGCCGCGGCCTGCCTGTCCCGGGTCGCCGACTCCGCCCCCGCCCTGGCCGGCGCGCTGACCGGCGCACTGGGCGGTGGCGAGTCGGTCCCGCGGGCCTGGCGGGACGCCTGCCGCACCCTCTCCGGCTGTGCCCTGCCCCGTCTGACCGGCACCGACCTGGTGGAACTCGCCGGACTCCTGGAAGCCACGCAACCGGTCCGACCAGGAGGATGATTCGGGGCATGACGCCCAAAGGAGAAGAAAGCAGCGGGGCCGGCCTGGACGAGCGGATCACCGGGGCACTGGTCGGCGCCGCCGTCGGCGACGCGCTCGGCGGCCCCGTCGAGGGCTACTCCCCCGAGCAGATCGCCGAGCGCCACGGCGGCCGCGTCCACGGCATCGTCGGCCCCTGGAACGGCGACGCCTGGCGCACCGCCCGCCCGATCGCGCCGTACCACAAGGGCGACGGACACGTCACCGACGACACCCTGATGACCCACGCCCTGGTCCGGGTGTACGCCCGGGTCCGCGACCACCTGGACGCGTACGCGGTCGCCGACCACCTGGTCCCCGACCTGATGACCACCCCGCGCTGGATCCCGGAGCTGGAGGCGGAGGCACTCCCGCTACAGCGGATCTTCCTGGCGGAGAAATGGCTGGTGGCCCGGCTGGCCTACGGCCATGTCGACCCCCGCGAGGCGGGCACCGGCAACATCGTCAACTGCGGCGCGGCGATGTACATGGCCCCCGTCGGCCTGGTCAACGCGGCCAACCCGGCGTGCGCCTACGCCGAGGCGCTGGACGTCGCCGGCGCGCACCAGTCGTCGTACGGCCGTGAGGCCGCCGGCGTCTTCGCGGCGGCGGTGGCGGCGGCGGCCACGCCGGGCGCGACGCCGGAGTCGGTGGTCGCCGCGTGCCTGGACCTGGCGAAGGACGGCACACGGGAGGCGATCGACCGGGTCTGCCAAGTGGCGGGCGGCCACCGGGACTTCGAGTCGGCCCTGGCCCCGGTCCGGGAGGCGGTCGCCCCCTACGACACGGTGGGCCCCGACTACAAGTGCCCTGCTCTGAGCGCCCGCCGCCCCTCCCGGCTGCACTCGATCGAGGAACTCCCCGTCGCGCTGGGCATGTTGCTGGTCTCCGGCGGCGACTACCGGCAGGCGGTCCTGGGCGCGGTCAACTACGGCCGGGACTGCGACTCCATCGCCACGATGGCGGGCGCCCTCGCCGGTGCGCTCGGTGCACCGGTCCCGGAGGACTGGTCGAAGGCGGTGGCCGAGGCCAGCCGCCTGGACCTGTGGGAACCGGCGCGCGCACTGGCCGAGGTGACCCGGGAGGTGTTCGCGCGGGACGTCGGCCGTCGCCGGTCCCACGAGGCGGCCTTCGCCGGGCTCGGGGGCACCGGATGCTCCGACTGACCTGGGTCCAGCCGGAGGACCTGCTCGGTCACGAACTCCACCAGGCCCGCCAGGACGGCCGCGAGCCGTCGGCGATCGCGGAGCGCTGGCGGGCGGCGGGCGGCCGGGAGGCGCCGGCCCGGGCGGGGGCGTCGGCGCGGCCGGCGTCACGCTATCTGCGGACGCTCGCGGAGGACCTGCTCGACGAACTGGCCGACCTGCCCAGCCGCTTCGCGGAGGACGAGCCGACGAACCTGGCGAGGATCATGGCCGCCTGCCCGGACTGGCCCACCGGGCCCGCGCGCGGCGGTACCCCGACCCCGCTCGCCCTCGAAGCCGCCTGGCTCGGCAGGGCCGTGGGCTGCCTGCTCGGCAAACCGGTGGAGAAGCTCCCCCTGGAGGGCATCCGCCGACTGGCCCGCGCCACCGGCAACTGGCCTCTGAACACCTGGTTCACGGCTCGCGGAGTCCCCGCGGAGCTGACGGAGACGTACCCCTGGAACCGCCGTTCGGCCGCCACCTCCCTCGCCGAGAACATCGACGGCATGCCCGAGGACGACGACCTCAACTACCCCCTCCTCAACCTCGTCCTCCTGCGACGCCACGGCAGGAGCTTCACCACCGCCGACGTGGCGGGGCTCTGGCTGGACGAGCTCCCTCCCGGCCGCACCTTCACCGCCGAACGCCTCGCCCTGCGCAACCTCCTCACCGGTGTCGAGCCCCCGTACACGGCTCGCCACCGCAACCCCTTCCGCGAGTGGATCGGTGCCCTGATCCGTGCCGACGTCCACGGCTGGACCAACCCGGGCGACCCGGCCGCCGCGGCCGGACAGGCCCATCGCGACGCCGCCCTCACCCACACCGCCAACGGCGTCTACGCGGCCATGTTCACCGCTGCCGCCATCGCCACCGCCGCCACCGGCACCCATGACGTCCACGCCTGTCTGCGCGCCGGCCGCACGGTGGTCCCGCCCCGCTCCCGCCTGGCCGGGGCGATCGACCACGCCGTCCGGCTCGCCCGGTCCCACCAGGACTTCGACGAGGTCGTGGACGAACTCCACGCCACCCACTGCGCCACCTACCACTGGGTCCACGCCATCCCCAACACCGCCCTCATCGCCGCCGCCCTCACCCACGCGGACGGCGACTTCACCGGCGCCGTCTGCCGGGCGGTGTCCGGCGGCTGGGACACCGATTCCAACGGCGCGACCGCCGGGAGCATCGCCGGTCTCCTGGCCGGCTCCCCGGACGCCCTCCCGCACCGCTGGACGGCCCCCCTGAAGAACCGCCTCGCCACATCCGTCGCCGGCTTCGACGGCACCGGCTTCGACGCCCTCGCCCACCTCACCCACTCGCTCACCCGCCCGGAGGTGACCCACCCATGACCCACATCGCCGTACTCGGCAGCACGAACATGGACCTGGTCGCGTACGTCGAGAAGGCCCCGCAGCGCGGGGAGACCGTCACGGGACGGGAGTTCCGTACGATCCCCGGCGGCAAGGGCGCCAACCAGGCCATCGCCGCGGCCCGCGCCGGCGCGACGGTCTCGATGCTCGGCGCGGTCGGCAACGACGCCTTCGGCACCCGGCTGCGCTCCACCCTGGAGCACTCCGGCGTGGACACCGACAGCCTGCGCACGGTCGAGGGCCCCTCCGGCACCGCGCACATCGTCGTGGACGACGAGGGCGGCAACGCGATCGTCGTGATCCCCGGCGCGAACGGCACCGTCGACCACCTCACCCCGGGCGACGAGGGCGTCATCGCCTCCGCCGACGCGCTGCTGCTCCAGCTGGAGATCCCGCTCGACGGCGTTCTCGCGGGCGCGGAGGCGGCCCGCCGGCACGGCGTCCGTACGGTCCTCACCCCGGCGCCCGCCCGGATGCTCCCCCCCGAACTCCTCGCCGCCACCGACCTGCTGGTGCCCAACGAGTACGAAGCGGCCACCCTCACCGGCCGCACCGACCCGCTCGACGCGGCCACCGCCCTGCTCGACCGGGTGCCGGAGGTCGTGATCACCCTGGGCGCGGCGGGCTGCCTGTACGTGCTCCGGGGCGCCGAACCCCTCGTGGTGCCCGCCCCCCAGGTGACCGCCGTGGACTCCACCGGCGCCGGCGACACCTTCGTCGGCGCCCTCGTGGTGGCCCTGGCCGAGGAGCGGCCGGTGCGGGAGGCGCTGACCTGGGCGGCCGCGGCGGCCTCGATCTCCGTCGAGCGGGAGGGGGCGTCGGCGTCGATGCCGTACCGCCCGGAGATCGAGGCGCGGTACACCGCATGAGTTCCGACCGTACGAATACCGGCCGGCCGCTCAGCGGTCTGCGCGTCCTCGATCTCGCCACGCTCTTCGCCGGGCCCCTGGCCGCCACCCTGCTCGGTGACTTCGGCGCCGACGTGGTCAAGGTCGAGCACCCGGCGAAGCCCGACCCCTCCCGGGGCCACGGCCCCGCCAAGCACGGCGTCGGCCTGTGGTGGAAGCTGCTCGGCCGCAACAAGCGCACGATCACCCTGGACCTGTCCAAGCCGGGCGGCCGGAGCACCCTGCTGCGGCTGGCCGCCACCGCCGACGTGGTGATCGAGAACTTCCGCCCCGGCACGCTGGAGAAGTGGGACCTGGGCTGGGACGAGCTGTCCGCCGCCAACCCGCGCCTGATCCTCACCCGGGTCACCGCGTTCGGCCAGTTCGGCCCGTACGCCCACCGCCCCGGTTTCGGCACCCTCGCCGAGGCGATGAGCGGCTTCGCGGCGATCACGGGGGAGCCGGACGCCCCGCCGACCCTCCCGCCGTTCGGTCTCGCCGACTCCATCGCCGCTCTGGCGACGGCGTACGCCGTCATGACCGCGCTCGCGGCGCGGGAGCGCACCGGCGCCGGCCAGGTCGTCGACATGGCGATCATCGAACCGATCCTGACCGTCCTCGGCCCCCAGCCCACCTGGTACGACCAGCTGGGATACGTCCAGGCACGCACCGGCAACCGGTCCGCGAACAACGCCCCGCGCAACACCTACCGCACGGCCGACGGCTCCTGGGTCGCCGTGTCCACGTCCGCCCAGTCGGTGGCGGAACGGGTGATGCGGCTGGTGGGCAGGCCGGAGCTGATCGACGAACCGTGGTTCGCGACCGGCGCCGACCGGGCCGCGCACGCCGACGTGCTGGACGAGGCGGTCGGCCGCTGGATCGCCGCACGCACCCGCACGGACGTCCTGGCCGCGTTCGAGAAGGCGGAGGCCGCGATCGCGGAGATCCAGGACGTACGGGGTGTGCTGGCCGACCCGCAGTACCAGGCCCTGGACACCGTCACCACCGTCGACGACCCGGAGCTCGGCCCGCTGCGCATGCAGAACGTCCTCTTCCGGCTGTCCGCCACACCCGGCGCGATCCGCTGGGCGGGCCGCCCGCACGGCGCGGACACCGAGGCCGTCCTCACCGAACTGGGCCTGACCCCGGACGAGCTGCGCGCCCTGCACGAGGAGGGCGCCCTGTGAGCCCGTTCCCGCTGACCTGGCTGTACGCCCCCGGCGACCGCCCGCACGTCGTCGCCAAGGCGCTGGCCTCCGGCGCGGACGTCGTGGTGGTCGACCTGGAGGACGCGGTCGCCCCCGACCGCAAGGCATACGCCCGCGCCGCCACCACCGAGCTGCTGTCCGAGCCCCAGCCGGTCCCCGTGCACGTCCGGGTCAACGCCCTGGACGGGGAATGGGCGGCGGCCGACGTCCGGGCGGTGGCCGCACTGGACGGCGTGGCCGGGCTGCGGCTGCCCAAGGTGACGTCCGCGCAGGACGTGGTCGGCGTGGCCGAGCGCACCGCGCTGCCCCTGTTCGCCCTGCTGGAGAGCGCGCTGGGCATCGAACGGGCCTACGCCGTCGCCGCCGCCCATCCGTCGCTGCGGGGCATCGCCCTGGGCGAGTCGGACCTGCGGGCCGACCTGGGGGTACGGGACGACGTGGGCCTCGACTGGTGCCGCTCCCGGGTGGTCGTCGCCGCGCGCGCGGCCGGGCTGCCCCCGCCGCCCCAGTCGGTGCACCCCGACATCCGTGACCTGGAGGGCCTGAGCGCCTCCTGCGCCCACGGCCGCGCCCTGGGCTTCCTCGGCCGGGCCGCGATTCACCCGCGCCAGCTCCCGGTGATCGAGCGGGCCTACCTGCCCACCCAGGCCGAGCTGGAACGGGCCGAGACGATCGTCAAGGCGGCCATGACCGACCAGGGCGCGCAGGCCCTGCCGGACGGCCGCTTCGTCGACGCGGCGGTGGTGGCGGCGGCCCAGCGGACGCTGGCGCTGGCGGACAGGTCCTGAGACCGGTGCTGAGACGCGGCGAGGGCGCCCGGCATCCCGGGCGCCCTCACCGTCGTCCTTGCCGTCGTCCTCGCCGTACGGCCGGACGTCAGCTCTTCTTCGTGGCGGCCTCGGCCTCGTCCTTGCTCTCGTCCTCGGCCTCATCCTTGGCCTCGGTACTGACCTCGGCCTTGGTCTCGCTCTCGGCCTTGGCGTCGCCTGCCTCGTCCTTCGCGTCCGCCTTCGCGTCCGGCGTCTGCGGCTCCGTCGTGGCGGCCTTGCCCTCGGCGTCGGTCTCGCCCTCGCCGCCCTCGGCCGAACCGTCGGAGACACCCGGTTCCACCACGGCTTCCCGTCCCGGACGCTTCTTCGCCGAGATCACCATGTAGGCCACCGCGAGCAGGAACACGATCATCGCGGTCCAGTCGTTGAGCCGGAGGCCCAGGATGTGGTGGGCGTCGTCGACGCGCATGTACTCGATCCAGCCGCGGCCCACGCAATACGCGGCGACGTACAGCGCGAACGCCCGGCCGTGTCCCAGCTTGAAGCGGCGGTCGGCCCAGATGACCAGGAAGCCGACGCCGATGCACCACAGGGATTCGTAAAGGAACGTCGGGTGGTAGTAGCCCGGCACCCGGCCGCCCTCGGAGGAGGTGATGTGCAGCGCCCACGGAACGTGCGTCTCGCGACCGTACAGCTCCTGGTTGAACCAGTTGCCCCAGCGGCCGATGGCCTGCGCGAAGGCGATGCCCGGCGCGATGGCGTCGGCGTACGCGGGCAGCGGGATGCCCCGGCGCCGGCAGCCGATCCACGCGCCCAGCGCGCCGAGCGCGATGGCACCCCAGATGCCGAGGCCGCCCTGCCACACCTTGAAGGCGTCCACCCAGTCGCGGCCCTCGCTGAAGTACAGCTCGTAGTCCGTGATCACGTGGTACAGGCGGCCGCCGACCAGGCCGAAGGGCACGGCCCAGACAGCGATGTCGGCCACCGTGCCGGCCTGCCCGCCGCGGGCGACCCAGCGCTTGTTGCCGAGCCAGACGGCAACGAAGACGCCGATGATGATGCAGAACGCATAGCCGCGCAGCGGAATGGGACCGAGGTGGATCACCCCGCGCGACGGGCTGGGAATGTAGGCAAGTTCCATGGCAGAGTCGACGCTACCGTGCCGGGCCGGGCCCACGGCAGGCGGCCCGGCTACGGGTCCATAACAGGGACGTGAGAAACGCTTACTACCCCTTGTTGGCCTCCTCCACCATCTGCTTCAGCTTGGCCGGGGTCATCGTGCGGTCCTCGTAGATGTTCTTGCCGCCCAGCAGCACGGTCGGCGTGCCGGTGAAGCCGCCCGCCTGGAAGGCCTTGTTGGACTTGTCCACCCAGCTGGTGTGCGTGCCGTCGTTGACGCACTTGCGGAAGGCGGCCGTGTCCAGGCCGGGGACCTTGCCCGCCAGCTCGATCAGCTTGGCGTCGCTGGAGAAGGCGTCGTCGGTTTCCTTGGGCTGGTTCCGGTAGAGCACGTCGTGGTAGTCACGGAACTTCCCGGCGTCCTGGGCGCAGGCCGCGGCGCCCGCCGCGCGGCGGGATCCGCTGCCGCCGAGGTTGCCGTCGATCAGCGTGACCAGGTGGTACTCGATTCTGAGCTTGCCCGCGTCGGTCAGCTCGTGGAGCGTCGGCCGGTACACCGTCTCGAAGGCCTGGCAGGCCGGGCAGCGGAAGTCCTCCCACACCGTGAGCGTCGACTTGGCGCCGTCCTTGCCGACCGGGATCGCGAGGCTGTCCTTGCCCTGTGCTCCCGAGGGCGCCACGACCGGGCCCGCCTTCGCGGCGCCCTTCTCCTTGCCCGAGTTCGCGGCGATCACTCCGATCACCGCCGCGAGGCCCAGGACACAGACGACGCTCGCACCGACGATCAGCGCGCGCCGTCGCTTCTCCGCGGACTTCTGCTTCTCGCGCTCGACCGCCAGCCGCTCCCGGGCGGTGCGCTTTCCCTCACGGTTCTTCTCGCTCACACCCCCAGAACGAACCGGGGAGGCGCAGCGCGCCTCCCCGGTCCCAGGTCCACTCGTTCGAGTGACCGAATGCGTCAGCCTCGGCCGCGCACGCCCTGCGCCAGTTCACCGGCGAGCGCGCGGACCGCCTCGACCCCCGCCGCGTGGTCCGGCGCGTCCAGCATCCGCTTGACGAAGGCCGAGCCCACGATCACGCCGTCGGCGAAGCCGGCGACCTCGGCGGCCTGGGCCGCGTCGGAGACTCCGAGCCCGACGCAGACGGGCAGGTCGGTTCCGGTGGCACGGGTCCGCTCCACCAGGTCCTGCGCCTGCGCGCCGACCGACTCGCGGGTGCCGGTGACGCCCATCAGCGAGGCCGCGTACACGAAGCCGCTGCCCGCCGCGGTGATCTCGCCGAGCCGCTCGTCCTTGCTGCTCGGCGCCACCACGAAGACCGTCGCGAGGCCGTGCTTCTCGGCGTGCTCCCGCCACAGCGCCGACTCCTGCACGGGCAGGTCGGGCAGGATGCAGCCCGCGCCGCCGGCCTCGGCCAGCTCGGCGGTGAAGCGCTCGACGCCGTAGCGGTCGATGGGGTTCCAGTACGTCATGACGAGGATCGGCTTGCCGGTGGCCTCGTAGGCCTCCTTGACCGTGCGCATGACGTGCGCGATCTTGACGCCGCCGCGCAGGGCGATGTCGTCGGCGGTCTGGATGACGGGCCCGTCGAGCACCGGGTCGCTGTGCGGCAGACCGACCTCGACGACGTCGGCTCCGCCGTCGAGCACGGCCTTGATCGCGTCGATGCCGCCGTCCACGGTCGGGAACCCGGCCGGGAGGTAGGCGATGAGGGCGGAACGGCCCTCGGCCTTGGCGGCGGCGAGGGTGTCCGCCAGCAGCTGGATGGTTCCGCTCACTTGGCGTCCCCCTCGATCTCGGCGGTGTCGGCCGCGTTGGCGGCGACCTCGGCGTCGGTGTCGTACAGGCCGAAGTAGCGGGCGGCCGTGTCCATGTCCTTGTCGCCGCGACCGGACAGGTTGACCACGATCAGGCCGTCCTTGCCCAGCTCCTTGCCGACCTCCAGGGCGCCGGCCAGCGCGTGGGCGCTCTCGATCGCCGGGATGATGCCCTCGGTGCGCGACAGCAGGCGCAGGGCCTGCATCGCCGCGTCGTCGGTGACCGCGCGGTATTCGCCGCGGCCGCTGTCCTTGAGGTAGGAGTGCTCGGGTCCGATGCCCGGGTAGTCCAGACCGGCCGAGATCGAGTACGGCTCGGTGATCTGCCCCTCCTCGTCCTGGAGGACGTAGGACCGGGAGCCGTGCAGGATGCCGGGTTCGCCGGCGGTCAGGGTGGCCGCGTGCTCGCCGGTCTCGATGCCGTGGCCGGCCGGCTCGCAGCCGATCAGGCGGACGCCCTCGTCCGGGATGAACGCGTGGAAGAGACCGATGGCGTTGGAGCCGCCGCCGACACAGGCGACCGCGGCGTCCGGGAGGCGTCCCGCCCGCTCCAGGAGCTGGCGGCGGGCCTCCACACCGATCACGCGGTGGAAGTCGCGGACCATGGCCGGGAAGGGGTGGGGGCCGGCGACCGTACCGAAGAGGTAGTGGGTGTGGTCGACGTTGGCCACCCAGTCGCGGAAGGCCTCGTTGATGGCGTCCTTCAGCGTGCGGCTGCCGGACTTCACGGCGATGACCTCGGCGCCCAGCATGCGCATGCGGGCCACGTTGAGGGCCTGCCGCTCGGTGTCGATCTCGCCCATGTAGATCGTGCACTCGAGGCCGAACAGGGCGCAGGCCGTCGCCGTCGCGACACCGTGCTGGCCGGCGCCGGTCTCCGCGATGACACGGGTCTTGCCCATGCGCCTGGTCAGCAGGGCCTGGCCGAGCACGTTGTTGATCTTGTGGGAGCCGGTGTGGTTGAGGTCCTCCCGCTTCAGGAAGACCCGTGCGCCACCGGCGTGTTCGGCGAACCTGGGCACCTCGGTGAGGGAGCTGGGGCGGCCGGTGTAGTTGACCAGCAGGTCGTCGAGCTCGCGGGCGAACTCGGGGTCGTGCTTGGCCTTGTCGTACTCGACGGCCACCTCGTCGACTGCCGCGACGAGGGCCTCGGGGATGAACTTGCCGCCGAAGGCGCCGAAGTAGCCTTCGGGGCTGGGGATCTGACCCTGTGGGTCGGGGATGAAGAAGTCGCTGGGCATGCGGATACCTCACGGTGAGTGCGTGTGAAAAGACACTATTCGCCGTGGGGGCGGGGTTTTGTCTGTTGGCTGCGGGCCCGTTGTGGCTAGTCGCGCAGTTCCCCGCGCCCCTGAAAGGGGCGCTGCCATCGCCGGCCGTTCACCTGTCCAGGTTCGTCTCCGATGACGTATCGCACCCGTCGGCCGTGCACCCTGCGCGCGGGCGCACGGCAGCCACGCGGACGGCAGCCGCGCGCGAGGCGGGCGTAGCGGTCCGTGGTCGTGGCAGGGGTCAGCGGTGTCATCGGAGAAAACCCTACCGGGAAATCAGCCCCGGCCGTGCCGCAGTGCCGGGTGCTCCCCCGCCGCCACCAGGTCGGCCACCGCCGTCTTGGGGTCGCGGCCGGTCACGAGGGACTCGCCGACCAGGACCGCGTCGGCGCCCGCGTTGGCGTAGGCGATGAGGTCGTGGGGGCCGCGCACGCCGGACTCGGCGATCTTGACGATGTGGTGCGGGATCTCCGGGGCGACGCGCTCGAACGTGCCGCGGTCGACCTCCAGCGTCCTGAGGTTGCGCGCGTTGACGCCGATCACCTTGGCGCCCGCGTCCACCGCGCGCTCGACCTCGTCCTCGTCGTGCACCTCGACGAGCGGGGTGAGGCCGATGGACACGGCGCGCTCGATCAGCGACTCCAGGGCCGGCTGGTCGAGGGCGGCGACGATCAGCAGCGCGAGGTCGGCGCCGTACGCCCGGGCCTCCCACAGCTGGTACGACGTGACGATGAAGTCCTTGCGCAGGACCGGGATGTCCACGCGGGCCCGGACGGCCTCCAGGTCGGCGAGCGAGCCGCCGAAGCGGCGCTGTTCGGTGAGGACCGAGATGACGGCCGCGCCGCCCGCCTCGTAGTCGGCGGCGAGCCCGGCCGGGTCGGCGATCGCGGCCAGCGCGCCCTTGGACGGGCTGGAGCGCTTCACCTCACAGATGACCTTGACGCCCTCGCCGCGCAGCGCGGCCACGCCGTCCTTGGCGGCGGGCGCCTTCGCCGCGCGCTCCTTGAGCTCGTCGAGGCTGACGCGCGCCTGCCGTTCCGCGAGGTCGGCACGGACTCCGTCGATGATCTCGTCGAGCACACTCACGCGAGCGGCCCCCTTCCGGACGGTTTTTCGAGACGGTGGAAAAGCCATTGAAAAGCCATGGTCACTGCGATGGTATCCGGAGGAGGGCGCAGGGCTCGCATCCGGTGGGCGCCGGTCCCACTACCTGGACGTTCACCGCTCCGTCAAGGGTGCAGCCAGCCGCCGAACGGCAGGTTCCGGACGACGGTGAAGACCAGCAGCAACGCCCCCGCGGCCCACAGCTGCGCCGGGGAGGGGTCGATCCGCAGCGGGCGTCCGCGGACCGCGCGGACCGCCCAGACGGTCCACAGCGCGGCGAAGCCCAGATATCCGGCCACGGCAGGCGCGTTGTCCTGGAGCGCGGTGAGGAGGTCCCCGTGGACGAAGGCGTGCGCGCTGCGCAGGCCGCCGCAGCCGGGGCAGTACAGGCCGGTGTAGCGCAGCAGGGGGCACACCGGGTAGTGGCCGGGCCGGTTGGGGTCGACGGCTCCGACGTAGGCGAAGGCCCCGGCGACGGCCGTGAGGATCCCGGCGGGCACGGCGAGCCTCCCCCACCGGGTGGTGGGCGTCCCGTGGGCGCCGGTGCTGTGGGCGTTCACGCCTCGCATTCTGCCCCGTACGGGCCGCACGCGCGCGTGAGGGGCGCGCCGGCGCCTCAGCGGTGCCGCCGCGCCCCTCAGGCGGGCAAGGGTGCCGTGCTCAGCTCTCGGCGCTCGCCGGCTCGCGGGTCGCGGCCGGGGCGGCGTGCGCCACCGCGTGGGTCTGCTTCGGCTGGCCGAGGCCCATCGAGCGCATGATGGCGCCCACGACACCACCGAGGGCCACGATCACCATGCCGGCCCAGAAGCCCAGCGGCTGTGCCATCACCATGAAGGCGCCCGCGACGCAGAAACCGATGAAGGCGATGATGACACCGGTCCAGGCGGCCGGGGTGTGACCGTGGCTGCTGCCCGCCATTGCTTGCTCCTCGTTGCTGGTGTGCGTGTCGTACGTGCCGTACGTCTCCGGGTCCGACCGTGTCCGGGCCGGACGCTCGCCGTCCATTGTCCCGTACGCGTGCGCGTGCCGTGAGCGGGGGTGGCCAGTGATGCGCGTCTGTTTCGCCACATCCGGCGGGTGTCCGGGACGGGGTCACGCCCCGGTGGGGTCCTCGCCCCGGTCCAGGGCCTTCCACAGCTCTTCGGGGCGGTCGGGGTCGGCGGCCTTGGGGGTGCGGCGCGGGCGAGGGGTGCCGTCGCGCTCGTAGCGGCCGGACATGGCGGGCCACAGCCGGCCGTACCGCAGGGCGAGGAGGCCCGCGAGCAGCAGGAGGGCGCCGCCGACGGCCGCGACGTAGGGCCAGCCGGTGTGGGTGAGCGCGGCGACCGTCGCGGAGGTGTCGCCGGTGGTCTCGGCGGCCTTCTCGTCGAGCGCGGAGCTGTCGGAGGCGCCGATCAGGGCCGCGGCGACGGTACCGGCGCCGGAGAGGGCGAGGAGCCCCGCGACCAGGAGCCGGCCGGCCTTGCGGACGGCGAAGACGGCGACGAGCGCGGCGAGGCCCACTATGGCGAGGGCCGCGGGGACACCCGTGACGTCGCTGCCCTTGGCGGTCAGCGGGAAGGCGCCGCCGGCCACCGTCGCGGTGCCCTCCGACCAGCGCTGCCGGGTGGCGAGCAGCGCCACGGCCGCGCCGAGCGCGCCGCACAGCAGGGCGACGGCGAGGCTCCGGCGGCCGGACGGCGCCGATACGGGCGCCTGGGAACGGGGGTTGGGTACAGCAGTCACGTACTCCACTATCTCCCGAACCCCGGGCGAACCGTCACCCGGGGTTCATGTGAGGAACGTGATAAACGCCCTACTTGCCCAGCCGGTTGGCCGTGTGCACCGCCCGCAGCACCGCCGCCGCCTTGTTGCGGCACTCCTGGTCCTCGGCGACCGGGTCGGAGTCGGCGACGATGCCGGCGCCGGCCTGGACGTAGGCGGTGCCGTCGCGCAGCAGGGCCGTGCGGATGGCGATGGCGGTGTCGGAGTCGCCCGCGAAGTCGAGGTAGCCGACACAGCCGCCGTAGAGGCCGCGGCGGGACGGTTCGAGCTCGTCGATGATCTGCATCGCGCGGGGCTTCGGGGCGCCGGAGAGGGTGCCGGCCGGGAAGCAGGCGGTCAGGACGTCGAAGGCGGTGCGGCCCTGGGCGACGCGTCCGGTCACCGTGGAGACGATGTGCATCACGTGCGAGTACCGCTCGACGGACATGAAGTCGACGACCTCGACGGAGCCGGGCTCGCAGACCCGGCCGAGGTCGTTGCGGCCGAGGTCGACGAGCATGAGGTGCTCGGCGCGCTCCTTGGGGTCGGCGAGCAGTTCGTCGGCGAGGGCCTGGTCCTCCTGCGGGGTGGCGCCGCGGTGCCGGGTGCCGGCGATGGGGTGGACCATGGCCTGCCCGTCCTCGACCTTGACCAGGGCCTCGGGCGACGAGCCGACGACGTCGAAAGCACCTCCGTCCCCGTGGGGGAACCGGAACAGGTACATGTACGGGGAGGGGTTCGTCGCCCGGAGGACCCGGTACACGTCCAGCGCGCTCGCCGTGCACGGCGTCTCGAACCGCTGTGACGGTACGACCTGGAAGGCTTCGCCCGCGCGGATGCGCTCCTTGACGTCCTCGACGGCCCGCTGGAAGTCGGGGCCGCCCCACAGGGCGGTGTACTCGGGCAGTTCGGAGGGAGGCAGCACGGCGGGCGGCTGGGCGACCGCGCGGGTGAGGTCGGCCTCCATCGCGTCGAGGCGGGCCACGGCGTCCGCGTACGCCTCGTCGACGCCCGTCTCGAGGTCGTTGTGGTTGATCGCGTTGGCGATCAGCAGGACGGAGCCCTCCCAGTGGTCCATGACCGCGAGGTCGCTGGTCAGGAGCATGGTCAGCTCGGGGAGCTTCAGGTCGTCCCGCTCGCCGGGGCCGATCTTCTCCAGGCGGCGGACGATGTCGTAGCCGAGGTAGCCGACCATGCCGCCGGTGAAGGGCGGCAGGCCCTCCTGGTGGGGGGTGTGGAGGGTCTCGATGGTGGCGCGCAGGGCGGCCAGCGGGTCGCCGTCGACGGGAACGCCGACCGGCGGGACGCCCAGCCAGTGGGCCTGGCCGTCGCGGGCGGTCAGCGTGGCGGCCGAGCGCACGCCGACGAACGAGTACCTGGACCACGAGCGGCCGTTCTCCGCCGACTCCAGCAGGAAGGTGCCGGGGCGCTCGGCGGCGAGCTTGCGGTACAGCGCGACCGGGGTGTCGCCGTCGGCGAGGAGCTTGCGGGTGACCGGGATGACACGGCGGTCGGAGGCGAGCTTGCGGAACGTCTCGAGGTCCATGGCGGCAGACCTTACTGATCCGGGGCCAAGACGCCGGAATCGGCGTCCTTGAGCAGCACGTCGGCGTCGAAGCAGGTGCGCGCGCCGGTGTGGCAGGCGGCGCCGACCTGGTCGACCCTGACCAGCACGGTGTCGGCGTCGCAGTCCAGGGCGACGGACTTGACCCACTGGAAGTGGCCGGAGGTGTCGCCCTTGACCCAGTACTCCTGGCGGCTGCGGGACCAGTACGTGCAGCGGCCGGTGGTGAGCGTGCGGTGCAGCGCCTCGTCGTCCATCCAGCCGAGCATGAGCACCTCTCCGGTGTCGTACTGCTGGGCGATGGCGGGCAGGAGTCCGTCGGCGCTGCGCTTGAGGCGCGCGGCGATCTCGGGGTCGAGGCTGCTGGGCCCGGGAGTACCGGTCGTACTGGTCATGAGTGCCATTGTGCCGGGCCGGCCCGACACAGCAGGGTGATGTCCAGTGTGCGGACCTGGGGGGCGGTCGTAGGCTGACGGTATGTCGACCTTCGCCAAGCGTGAACGGCTCCTGCTCGCCGACCTCTTGGAAACGACCGGTCCGGACGCGCCGACCCTGTGCGAGGGCTGGCGGACCCGGGACCTGGCCGCGCACGTGGTGGTGCGCGAGCGCCGCCCCGACGCGGCCGGCGGCAGCCTGCTCAAGCCGCTCGCGCCACGCCTGGAGAAGGTGATGGCGGAGTACGCCGCGAAGCCGTACGAGGAGCTGATCCAGCTGATCCGTACGGGCCCGCCACGATTCTCGCCCTTCCAGCTGAAGCAGATCGACGAGGCGGCCAACGTCGTCGAGTTCTACGTGCACACGGAGGACGTCCGGCGCGCCCAGCCCGACTGGGGCACGCGTGAGCTGGACCCGGTCTTCCAGGACGCGCTGTGGTCGCGTCTGGAACGCACCGCGCGCCTGGTGGGCCGGGGTCTGCCGACGGGTCTGGTGCTGCGCCGCCCGGACGGCAGGACGGTGGTCGCCCATCGCGGTACGCCGGTGGTGACGGTCACCGGCGAGCCGTCCGAGCTGCTGCTGTTCGCCTTCGGCCGGCAGAGTGCCGCCAAGGTGGGCGTGGACGGCGACGAGGACGCGATCGCCAGGTTGCACGGGTCGAAGCAGCTCGGCATCTGAGGGAGCTCCCATGATCAAGGTCGCGATGACCGGGGTGTACGTCGACGACGTGCCGAAGGCCCACGCGTTCTACACGGACGTGCTCGGCTTCGAGACCCGCACCCGCCTGGACCTGGGCGGTGGCACGCTGTTCATCACGGTGGGCGCCCCGGGCGGGGCCCAGCCGGATCTCCAGTTGCTGCTGGAGCCGGGCGCGGGCCCCATCGCGGAGCCGTACCGCCGGGCGCTGTACGAGGCGGGGATCCCGGCCATCGTCTTCTCGGTGGACGACATCGCGGCGGAGTACGAGCGGCTGCGCGGGCTCGGGGTGCGTTTCACCCACGAGCCGCAGGAGCAGGGTCCGGTGATCGCCGCGGTGCTGGACGACACCGTGGGCAACCTGGTGCAGCTGGCTCAGCCGAAGGGGTGAGCGTCAGCGGGGCAGCTCGGCGCGGCGCAGGTCCGGTACGCACAGGGCGACGATCCCGCCGAGTCCGCACACGGCGGCGCTGACGGCGTACACCGGTCCGAGGCCCCAGGCGCCGATCGCGGCGGCGGAGAACGGCATGCTCAGCGGGGTCAGGCCGAGGCTGACCAGGCTGGAGACGGCGGTGACCCGGCCGAGGTAGGTGGGGTCGGCCTGGGTCTGGAGCAGGGCGCCGCACATCACTCCGCTCAGGCCGGTGAGCAGTCCGACGGCCAGTGCGACGGCGACGGCGCCGGCGAGGCTGGGGACGAAGGCGAGCGCGCCGACGGCGACGGAGCCCGCGAGGACGGCGCACCCGGCGACCAGTCCGGCCCGGGGCAGCCAGCCCCGGACGGTCAGCAGCAGCGAGACGGCGCCCGCGCCGACGCCGAACCCGGCGAGCACCCAGCCCATCCCGGAGGCGCCCCAGCCGCGCCGGTCGGCCAGCAGGGTCAGTCCGACGTTGAGCGGGCCGACGAAGCCGAGGTCGCCGAGGGCGATGGTGATCAGCAGCGGGGCGAGGACGCGGTGGCCGCGGATGTAGCGCAGGCCGGCCACGAGGTCGCTCCAGGCGGTGCCCCCGGCGGCATCGGTGCGGGCGGTGTCGTCGCCGGGCAGCTCCCGCACCCGTACGGTGATCAGCAGCGGCACCGACACGGCGATCAGCAGCCCGGCGAGTCCGAACGCGGCCGCCGCGCCGCCGACCGCCACGCCGAGGCCGCCGAGCGGGGCGCCGACGATGCTCGCGAAGCGGATGGCGAGGGCGCGCATGCCGAGGACGCGGGCGAGCTGGCCCTTGCCCGTGAGCCGCGCGGGCAGGGCGCCCACGGCGGGCACGAACACGGCGTCGACGGTGCCGAAGACCAGCGCCAGCAGGGCCAGCGGCCACAGGCCGGGGCTGGTCAGGAACAGCAGGGCGGCCACCGCGAGGACGGCGGCGCAGCGTACCGCGTCACTGCCGATGACGACCCTGCGCGGCCCCAGCCGGTCGGCGATCACGCCGCCGCCGAGCATCAGCACGGCCCTGGGCAGCGCGCTGACCGACATCACGATGCCGGCCTGCGAGGGGCTTCCGGCCTGCACGGCGGCCCAGGACAGGGCGATGTAGTAGACGCTGTCGCCGACCATCGAGGAGGTGTAGGCCCCGAGCCAGCGCAGGACGTTGGGGTCACGGTGGGCGGGGCGGTCCGGGACGTTCTCCTCGACGGGTATCGCGGTCGCGGTGGTCACGGTGGTGGCCTCTCTCAGACGCGGAAGGGGAAGCCGTACATGTAGAGGGCGACGTGTTCGCGCCCCTCGGTCTCGCCTGCGGCCTCGGCGGCCAGTCCCTGCTCGTCGTACTTGCGCAGAAGCGTCAGCAACTCCTGCTTGAAGGCGGTGAGTTCCGCCGGCGTCAGCCGCATCAGGGACTCGTTGTCCATGGACGCGGCGTTCCACTCGGGGTTCCAGGTGGGGCGTTCGTCCAGGTAGCGGCGGTAGCGCTCGGCACGCTGGTCGTGGAAGAGGCGGGTGGCCGCCAGGTGCGCCGCGGCCTTCGCCGGTTCGCCCCGGAAGTCCTCGTCGCGGATGCTCACGCCGTCCGACGCGGGCTGCCACCAGCGCTCCCGCGCGTCCCCGGTCTGCGGTTCCGCCTCCTCGATCAGCCCGTGCTCGGCGAGCTTGCGCAGGTGGTAGCTGACCAGGGAGACGGCCTCGTCGACGTGCTCGGCCAGCTGCGAGGCCGTCGCGACCCGCTCGACGCACAGCAGTCGGTACAGGTCGGCCCGCAGCGGGTGTGCGAGGGCCTTCAGCGTGCCGACGTCGGTGATCCGCCGGTTCTCTTTGCTCGCCACACCCTCAGGCTAGATACGAAAGAAAAGTTGCGCAACAGATTTTGCGCAACTTCCCTTTCGCGTCTGGGATGTGTCACCTGACCGGGTGACCCCCCTCCCGCAGCGCCTGCTTCACCTCGCTGATCCGCAGGTCGCCGAAGTGGAAGACGGAGGCCGCGAGCACGGCGTCCGCGCCGGCGGCGACGGCCGGGCCGAAGTCCGCGAGCTTGCCCGCGCCGCCCGAGGCGATCACGGGGACCGTGACGTGCTTGCGCACGGCGGTGATCATCTCCAGGTCGTAGCCGTCCTTGGTGCCGTCCGCATCCATCGAGTTCAGCAGGATCTCGCCCGCGCCGAGCTCGGCGGCCCGGTGCGCCCACTCGACGGCGTCGATGCCGGTGCCCTTGCGGCCACCGTGGGTGGTCACCTCGAAGGAGCCCGACTCCGTACGGCGCGCGTCCACCGACAGCACCAGCACCTGCCGGCCGAACCGCTCGGCGATCTCGCGGATCAGGTCGGGGCGGGCGATCGCCGCGGTATTCACGCCCACCTTGTCGGCGCCCGCCCGCAGCAGCCTGTCCACGTCCTCGGCCGTGCGGACGCCGCCGCCGACGGTCAGCGGGATGAACACCTGCTCGGCGGTGCGGCGCACCACGTCGTACGTCGTCTCGCGGTCGCCCGACGAGGCGGTGATGTCCAGGAACGTCAGTTCGTCGGCGCCCTCGGCGTCGTACACCTTGGCCATCTCGACCGGGTCACCCGCGTCACGCAGGTTCTGGAAGTTGACGCCCTTGACGACCCGGCCGTTGTCCACGTCCAGACAGGGGATGACTCGCACGGCCAGGCTCATGTTCCGGACACTCCTCGGAACGCCTCGACCTCGACCTCGACGACCAGGCTGGGGTCGACGAAGCCGGAGACGATGATCATGGATGCGGCGGGCCGGACGGAGTCGAACAGCTCCTTGTGGGCGCGTCCGACGTCTTCCACGTCCCGGGCATGGGTGAGGTACATGCGCGTCCGCACGACATCGTCGCGGCCGAGGCCCAGCTGGGCGAGCGCGGCGAGCGCGACGTTGAAGGCGTTGACCGTCTGCTCGTACGGTCCGCCTCCGGCGATCTCACCGTCCACTATCGATGTGCAACCGGAGACGAGCACCAGGCCGTTGGGCAGCTCCACCGCCCGGGAGTAGCCGAAGCTCTCCTCCCAGGGCGCGCCGGTCGTGACACGTCGTACGTCGCTCACTGGGCTACCGCCTCCAAGGCCTCTTCAAGGGTGAACGCCTTCGCGTACAGCGCCTTCCCGACGATGGCACCCTCGACACCGAGGGGCACCAGGCCGGCGATGGCCCGCAGGTCGTCGAGCGACGACACGCCACCGGAGGCCACGACCGGGCGATCGGTCGCGGCGCACACGTTCTTCAGCAGTTCCAGGTTGGGGCCCTGGAGCGTGCCGTCCTTGGCGATGTCGGTGACGACGTACCGCGCGCAGCCCTCCTTGTTCAGCCGCTCCAGCGTCTCGTAGAGGTCACCGCCGTCGCGGGTCCAGCCGCGGCCCCGGAGCGTGGTGCCGCGTACGTCGAGACCGACCGCGATCTTGTCGCCGTGCTCGGCGATGACCTTGGCGACCCATTCGGGGGTCTCCAGCGCGGCGGTGCCGAGGTTCACCCGGGTGCAGCCGGTGGCGAGGGCGGCGGCCAGGGAGGCGTCGTCGCGGATGCCGCCGGAGAGCTCCACCTTGATGTCCATGGCCCGTGCGACCTCGGCGATCAGCTTCCGGTTGTCGCCGGTGCCGAACGCGGCGTCGAGGTCGACCAGGTGCAGCCACTCGGCGCCGGAGCGCTGCCAGGCCAGGGCGGCCTCCAGGGGGGAGCCGTAGGAGGTCTCCGTGCCGGACTCGCCGTGCACGAGGCGGACGGCCTGGCCGTCGCGGACGTCGACGGCGGGGAGGAGTTCGAGCTTGGCCATGTCTCTACAGGGTTCCGATCCAGTTGGTGAGGAGCTGGGCTCCGGCGTCGCCGGACTTCTCGGGGTGGAACTGCGTCGCCCACAGGGCGCCGTTCTCGACCGCGGCCACGAACGGCTTGCCGTGCGTCGCCCAGGTGACCCTGGGCGGGCGCAGCGCCGGGTTGTGGGTCTCCAGGCTCCAGTCGTGGACGGCGTAGGAGTGCACGAAGTAGAAGCGCGCGTCCTCGTCCAGGCCCGCGAACAGCTCGGAGCCGGCCGGGGCTTCGACGGTGTTCCAGCCCATGTGGGGCACGACGTCGGCCTGGAGCGGCTCGACCGAGCCCGGCCATTCGTCGAGGCCCTCGGTCTCGACGCCGTGCTCGATGCCGCGCGCGAACAGGATCTGCATGCCGACGCAGATGCCCATCACCGGCCGCCCGCCGGACAGCCGGCGGTCGACGACCCAGTCGCCGCGGGCGTCGCGCAGGCCCTTCATGCAGGCGGCGAAGGCACCGACGCCCGGCACCAGCAGGCCGTCGGCGTTCATGGCCTTGTCGAAGTCGCGGGTGATCTCCACGTCGGCTCCCGCGCGCGCGAGGGCACGCTCGGCGGAGCGGACGTTGCCGAAGCCGTAGTCGAAGACCACGACCTTCTTCGGCGCGCTCATCAGTTCCACACCTCCAGCCGCATGACGCCCGCGACCAGGCACATCGCCGCGGCGATCGAGAGCAGCACGATCAGGCTCTTCGGCATCTGCTGCTTGACGAAGGAGTAGATGCCGCCGACCAGGAAGAGGCCGACGACGATCAGGACGGTGGACAGACCGTTCATGGGTTTACAGCGCACCCTTCGTGGACGGGAGGATGCCCGCCGCGCGCGGGTCCCGCTCGCTGGCGTAGCGCAGCGCCCGGGCCAGCGCCTTGAACTGGCACTCCACGATGTGGTGCGCGTTGCGCCCGTAGGGCACGTGCACGTGCAGCGCGATCTGGGCCTGGGCGACGAAGGACTCCAGGATGTGCCGGGTCATCGTGGTGTCGTACTCGCCGATCATCGGCGCCATGTTCTCGGGCTCGGTGTGCACGAGGTAGGGGCGGCCGGAGAGGTCGACGGTGACCTGGGCGAGGGACTCGTCCAGCGGGACCGTGCAGTTGCCGAAGCGGTAGATGCCCACCTTGTCGCCGAGGGCCTGCTTGAAGGCGGCGCCCAGCGCGAGGGCGGTGTCCTCGATGGTGTGGTGGGAGTCGATGTGCAGGTCGCCGTCGGTCTTCACGGTCAGGTCGAACAGACCGTGCCGGCCGAGCTGGTCGAGCATGTGGTCGTAGAAGCCGACGCCGGTGGCGATGTCGGTCTTACCGGTGCCGTCGAGGTCTATCTCGACGAGGACCGAGGTCTCCTTCGTCGTGCGCTCGATCCTTCCGACGCGCGCCTCGCGAGTCATGCGCTCTGCTCCTTCTTCAGTTCACGGACCGCGTCGAGGAACGCGTCGTTCTCGGCCGGGGTGCCGGCGGTGACCCGCAGCCATCCCGGTACGCCGTTGTCACGGACCAGGACGCCCCGGTCGAGGATCTTCTGCCAGGTCGTGTGGGCGTTCTCGAACCGCCCGAACTGCACGAAGTTCGCGTCGGACTCGGTGACCTCGTAGCCGATGGACCTCAGCTCGCTCACCAGCCGGTCCCGCTCGGACTTCAGCTGCTCGACGTACTTCAGCAGTGTGTCGGTGTGCTCCAGGGCGGCCAGGGCGGTCGCCTGGGTGACCGCCGACAGGTGGTACGGCAGCCGGACGAGCTGGACGGCGTCCACGACGGCGGGGTGCGCGGCGAGGTAGCCGAGGCGGAGGCCGGCGGCCCCGAACGCCTTCGACATGGTCCGGGAGACGACGAGATTCGGCCGACCTTCGAGCAGCGGCAGCAGCGAGTGGCCGTGGCTGAACTCGATGTACGCCTCGTCCACGACGACCATGGACGGCTTCGCCGCCTGCGCGGCCTCGTACAGCGCGAGCACCGTCTCGGGCGGCACCGCGTTGCCCGTGGGGTTGTTGGGCGTGGTGACGAAGACGACGTCGGGCCGGTGTTCGGCGATGGCCCGCTCGGCGGCGGGCAAATCGACGGTGAAGTCCTCGTTGCGGGGACCGGAGATCCAGCGGGTGCCCGTGCCGCGCGCGATGAGCGCGTGCATCGAGTACGACGGCTCGAAGCCGATCGCCGTACGGCCGGGCCCGCCGAAGGTCTGGAGCAGCTGCTGGATGACCTCGTTGGAGCCGTTGGCCGCCCAGACGTTGGCGAGGGTCACCTCGTGACCGGAGGTGTCGGTCAGGTACCTCGCGAGCTGGGTGCGCAGCTCGACCGCGTCCCGGTCCGGGTAGCGGTTGAGGTTCCGGGCGGCCTCGCGGACCCGCTCGGTGATCCGCTCGACCAGCGGCTCGGGCAGCGGGTAGGGGTTCTCGTTCGTGTTCAGCCGTACGGGGACGTCCAGCTGGGGCGCGCCGTAGGGGGACTTGCCGCGCAGCTCGTCCCGTACGGGAAGATCGTCGATCTTTACGTCGCTCACTTGTTCGTCGGTACCTTCCAGCCGAACCTTGCCTTGATCGCCGCGCCGTGCGCGGGCAGGTCCTCCGCCTCCGCCAGCGTCACCACGTGGTGCGCGACCTCGGCCAGCGCGTCCTTCGTGTAGTCGACGATGTGGATGCCGCGCAGGAAGGACTGCACGGACAGGCCGGAGGAGTGGCAGGCGCAGCCGCCGGTGGGCAGGACGTGGTTGGAGCCGGCCGCGTAGTCGCCCAGGGAGACCGGCGCCCAGGGGCCGATGAAGATCGCGCCCGCGTTCTTCACCCGGTCGGCGACGGCGGCGGCGTCGGCCGTCTGGATCTCCAGGTGCTCGGCGCCGTAGGCGTCGACCACCCTCAGACCCTCGTCCACGCCGTCGACCAGCACGATCGCGGACTGCCTGCCCTTGAGCGCGGGGACGATCCGGTCGTCGACGTGCTTGGTCGCCGCGACCTGCGGTTCGAGTTCCCGCTCCACCGCGTCGGCCAGTTCGGTGGAGTCGGTGACCAGCACGGCCGCCGCGAGCGGGTCGTGCTCGGCCTGGCTGATCAGGTCGGCCGCGACGTGCACCGGGTCGGCGGTGGAGTCCGCGAGGATCGCGATCTCGGTCGGGCCCGCCTCGGCGTCGATGCCGATCTTGCCGGTGAAGTAGCGCTTGGCGGCGGCGACCCAGATGTTGCCGGGGCCGGTGACCATGTTGGCGGGAGCGCAGGACTCGGTGCCGTAGGCGAACATCGCGACTGCCGTGGCGCCGCCCGCCGCGTACACCTCGTCGACGCCGAGCAGTGCGCACGCGGCGAGGATCGTCGGGTGCGGAAGGCCCTGGAACTCGGCCTGGGCCGGGGAGGCGAGCGCGATCGACTCGACACCGGCCTCCTGGGCGGGCACGACGTTCATGATCACGGACGACGGGTAGACCGACCGGCCGCCGGGCGCGTACAGCCCGACTCGCTCGACCGGGACCCACTTCTCGGTCACCGCGCCGCCGGGCACGACCTGGGTCGTGTGGGACGTGCGGCGCTGTTCGCGGTGCACGAGGCGGGCCCGCCGGACGGACTCCTCCAGGGCGGCGCGCACGGCCGGGTCGAGCTGGTCCAGCGCGTCGGCGAGCGCCCGTGCCGGGACCCGTACGGATTCCAGCCGGACCCCGTCGAACTTCTCGGCGAAGTCGATCAGCGCCGCGTCGCCCCGATGATGCACGGCTTCGCAGATCGGACGCACCTTCTCGAGGGCGGCCTGAACGTCGAAGTCGGCTCGGGGCAGCAGGTCGCGCAGAGCGGGTCCCTCGGGAAGGGCGTCGCCGCGCAGATCGATTCGGGAGATCACGCCCCCAATTCTCTCAGACCGGCGTCGGCTGTCGTCCGCGCGTATCAATGGCTGATACAGAACGTGGCCGGAACGCGGAAGATCCCCTTCACCACTAGCGTTCGCGGGGTCACCGAGCGGGCATGAACGGCTGTACGAGCGGGCGAACCCACGAGTAGCCGAGGGAGGAGGGAAGGGCAGTGACCGAGGGGGCCGGCCTCCGCGCCGGGGACCTGCCGGACGACCTGTCCGCCGCCGAGGCCGGGATGTGGCAGGCCTTCCGCAACGGCAGCGTGTACGACCTGAGCAGCGGGGACGCCGTGGTGGACGACCCGCACGGAGGACATCCCTGGGGGCCCGAGCGGACCGTACGGGCCCGCATCGTGTGCTGGCTGCTCCTGGACGGTCCACCCGCGCTGGCCGGCCGCGTGTCGTCGCTGAAGCTGTCGGGCGTGCGGATCAGCGGGACCCTGGACCTGGCGGGCGGCACGGTGGTGCCGTACGTGGAGCTGAAGGGCTGCCGCTTCGACCGGGAGGTCCTGCTGCCCGAGGCCCGGTTCACGACCCTGCGCCTGGTGGACTGCTCGGTCCCCCGCCTGGAGGCCGCCCGGGTGCACACCGAGGGTGATCTGCACCTGCCGCGGTGCCGGTTCCAGGGCGGCGTCCGGCTCACCGACGCGCACATCGGCACCGATCTGCTGCTCAACCAGGCGGTCGTGTACCGGGACCGCACCGGCCGCTCGATCGCCGCCGACGGCATGACCGTCGGCCAGGACCTCCAGGCGGAGCTGCTGGAGTCGCACGGCGAGCTGAGCCTGCGCAGCGCCAAGGTCGGCGTGTCGCTGAGCCTGCGCGGCGCCAAGCTGGCCAACCCCTACTCCCGGCTGGCCCTGAACGCGCCCCAGCTGACCGTGGAGCGCACCCTCTACATGACCCCGGCCGGCGTGGGCAGCCCGCTGCTGAGCGGCACCACTCCCGCGCGCGGGACGCGGGTCCAGCGCTTCGAGTGCCAGGGCGGGGTGCGCCTGGACGACGGGCGGTTCGGGGACGCGGTCGACCTCGAGCGGGCCCGGTTCGCCTTCACCGACGACCAGGAGCTGTCGCTGCGCCGGGTGCAGGCGCCCGAGCTGCGTTTCCTCGGGGAGCGGCCGCAGCGCGGCAAGGTGGTGCTGTCGGGGATGCGGGTGGTCACCCTCGTGGACCGGGCGGCCAGCTGGCCGGGTCCGGGCGGTCTGCACATGGGCGGCTTCGCGTACGAGAGCCTGGTGCCGCAGGGCCCGTTCCCGCTGACCGAGCGCCTGGAGTGGGTGGCGGCGGCGACCGCCGAGTACAACCCCGAGCCGTACGAGCGCCTGGCCGCCGTACTGCGCGGGGCCGGGGAGGACGAGGACGCCCGCGAGGTGCTGCTGGCCAAGCAGCGCCGCCGCCGCGAGACCCTGCCGCTGGGCGCCAAGCTCTGGGGTTACGCGCAGGACTGGACGGTCGCCTACGGGTACCGGCCCGGCCGGGCCGCCGTGTGGATGGCGGTGCTGTGGGCGGCGGGCACGCTCGCCTTCGCGCACGCCAGCCATCCGCCGATGAACTCCGGCGGCCACCCGGCCTGGAGCCCGGCGCTGTTCGCCCTGGACCTGCTGCTGCCGGTCATCGACCTGGGCCAGGTGGGCCAGTGGCAGCTGCGCGGCGGCTGGCAGTGGCTGGCGGCGGCGATGGTGCTGCTGGGCTGGGTCCTGGCGACGACGGTGGCGGCGGGGGCGACGCGGCTGCTGCGGCGGAGCTGACCCGGGTCCGCCGACGCTTGGCAGGTACCCATCAGTAGTTGAACTCTAATCAACTTTTACCGGCCCTTGACCGGGCGGCGTACAACTTTCCTCGGCCTTGCCGCAGGGGCTGGCGCGTCGTCGACCTGCGGACTTTCAATGGTCGACACCATGGCTCTGCTGCCCACGTTCATCCGCCCCACCCGGATGAAAAGGACCCCCTCGCGTCCGGCCGGTCCGCCGGTCGATGACGAGGTGCTGCTCGACGCGCCCGACCACCGCCTCGGCCCCGCCCTCGTCGCGGCCGGGAGCGGCGAGTACCGCGCCGCCGCCGAGCTGCTGGCCGCCACCCGAGCGGCCGCCGAGTGGGAGAACCGCGACCGCTACACCCGGCGCCTGGCCGGTTTCGCTCGCTCGCGCTCCGAGTGGTTCGAGGCATGGCGCAGGGCCGCCCCGGACGACCCCGACGGACTGCTGGTGGCGGCCCAGCTGGCGGTGGACCGCGCCTGGCCCTCGCCGGCCCGCAGCGAGCTGCTGCGCGAGGTGAACCCGCTGATCACGGCCGCCGCCCGGGGCGACGCCCGGGACCCGGTGCCGTGGCGGCTCGCGCTGGACCACGCGCGCGGATCCCTGGCCGGCCACCGGTACTTCGAGGAACTGTGGGAGGCGGCGGTCCGGCGTGCCCCGCACCACTACGGCTGCCATGTGGCCGCCCTGCGCTACCTGGCCGCCTCCTGGCACGGCTCGCACCGCGAGTGCTTCGACTTCGCCGACCTGGCCGCGCAGGACGCCCCGGCGGACTCGCTCGTCCAGGCGCTGCCCGCGCGGGCGGCCCTCGGCTACCTGACCGACGGCTGCGGACCCGAGGTGCCGCGGGAGCGGCTGGACGCGGCGGCCGACCGGGCGATCGCGCTCTCCGGCCGGTTCCCGGCGGCCGACCCCTGGCCCGCCGAGATCCGCAACAAGCTCACCTACGTGCTCCTGCGGCTGGGCCGCCGGGAGGACGCCCGTGCCCAGCTCCGGCTGATCGGCCCGTACGCCACCTCCTTCCCCTGGGACCGGGTCTCCGAGGACCCGCTGGGCCACTTCCTGAGGCTGCGCGAGGAACTCCGGACGGCGGCCGTCCGCACCGGCCGGACCGGGCTGGCCCCGGCCCCGCAGGGACCGCGGAGCGACCACCGCGGTCACGTCGTCGCCGGTGACCATTAGGGTGGCGCCGTGACCACCGTCCGTCTCCCCCTCTTCCCGCTGAACTCGGTACTGTTCCCGGGCCTGGTGCTCCCCCTCAACGTCTTCGAGGAGCGCTACCGCGCCATGATGCGCGAACTGCTGAAGACGCCCGAGGAAGAGCCGCGCCGCTTCGCCGTCGTGGCGATCCGCGACGGCCACGAAGTGGCGCCGAGCGCCCCGGGCATGCCGGACCCGACCGCCGTGCCCGAACGCGGACCCGCCGCGGGCTTCGGCGCCGACCCCACCCGGGCGTTCCACGCCGTGGGCTGCGTGGCGGACGCCGCGACCGTCCGGGAGCGGGCCGACGGCACCTTCGAGGTGCTGGCGACCGGTACCACCCGGGTACGGCTGCTGTCCGTGGACGCGTCCGGTCCGTTCCTGACCGCCGAGCTGGAGGAGCTGGAGGAGGACCCGGGCGACGAGGCGGGCGCGCTGGCCGAGGGTGTGCTGCGGGCGTTCCGCCAGTACCAGAAGCGGCTGGCGGGCGCGCGGGAGCGCTCGCTGTCCACGGGTGCGGACCTGCCGGACGAGCCCGCCGTCGTCTCCTACCTGGTCGCGGCCGCGATGATGCTCGACACCCCGACGAAGCAGCGTCTGCTCCAGGCCCCGGACACCGCGTCCCGCCTGCGCGACGAGCTGAAACTCCTTCGCGCGGAGACGGCCATCATCCGTAACCTGCCGTCACTGCCGGCCGCGGACCTGACGCGCGGCCAGACGAGTCTGAACTGAGGCCCGGACCTCCATGGCGAAGAAGCCGAAGAAACAGCAGAAACCGCAGCAGCCGGGGGGCACGCCCGCGACGGTGGCCCTGACGGCGGCGGGCGTGGACTACACGGTCCACGCCTACGACCACGACCCGTCCCACCCCTCCTACGGCGAGGAGGCCGCCGAGGCGATGGGCGTCTCCCCCGAGCGTGTCTTCAAGACCCTGATCGCGGACGTCGACGGCACCCTGACGGTCGCCGTGGTCCCGGTGGCGGGCTCCCTCGACCTCAAGGCCCTCGCGGCGGCGGTCGGCGGCAAACGCGCGGCCATGGCGGACCCGGCCCACGCGGAACGCACCACCGGTTACGTCCGCGGCGGCATCTCCCCCCTGGGCCAGCGCAAGAAGCTCCCCACGGTCCTCGACGACTCGGCGACCGCCCACCCCACGATCTGCGTCTCGGCGGGCCGCCGGGGCCTGGAAGTCGAACTTGCCCCGAGCGACCTGACGACCCTCACGGAAGCGATACTGGCCCCGATCGGCCGCGGCTGACCTGCTGGGGGCTCCTGGAGGCTCGGCCCTCGCTTACCAGCCCGTCCGGCGTTTGAGGACGAGGCCGTTCAGGCCGAAAGGGGGGTCCAGGGGGCGCAGCCCCCTGGCGGGGTCGAAGGGGCGGAGCCCCTGGGGACGGGAAGGGCAGGGGCGGCGGGGGCGAGAAAATGCCGGCGGCGCGGCCTACGCCCCGTACGAGCCCTCCGCATAAGGATCAGGGTCCCGCGGACCGAACAGCGCGGTCAGCCCCAGATGAACCAGCACCGCGGCCACCGACCACGCCAGCAACGCCCCCTTGGCGCCCAGCTTCAGCGGCGCCGAGAAGGTCACGCCCTTCCCCACGGACTTGGCATGGGCGAGGACGTCCTTCTCCGGCCCGAGCCACACCCCGAGCCGCCACGCCAGCAGCGACCCCAGCACACCCCCGACGGTCAGCGCGACCACCAGCGGCACACCCCCGCGCCGTCGCCACAGGAAGACGACGACCGCGCTGACCGCCCCGAAGGCCAGCGCCAGCAGCGTGAACGTTCCGTCGACGCCGATCGCCTGCTCCCCTTCGGTGTCCTTGAGGTAGACGATCCAGTTCTTCCCGCTCTCGTCACCGACCAGCGGCACGTGCGGCGTGAGCCACAGCCACAGCAGCCCGAGGAGCACCCCGCCGAGCGCCATCGCCACCGTGATCACGGCGGCCTCCCGCACTTCGGTCTTCATCCCGGGGCCGTCCTGTTCGTGGGCTCCCCCCGCGGACCCGGCGGGCTGCGGCGCCTGTCGGTCCTGGTGCGGGGACGGTTCGTGCGGCGGCGGAGGCGGCGTCAGTGGTGCGGTCACCCTGACATCGTGCCAGGTCGCCCTGTGCGACGCGTCACCGGACGGCGGCCCGGCGGTACGCCCAGGTCGCCACGGCCAGCGACACCACCCCGACCCCGGCGCACACGCCCAGGTCACCGGCGACGAACGCCCAGTGGGGATGTGCCCCGAAGGTCCGCGCGTACGCCTCGACGCCGTACGTGGACGGCAGCAGGTCGCGGGCCAGCCGTACCAGCTCCGGCATCCGGTCCGGCGGCAGCACGCCGAGGAGCAGCGCCGCCGACATGCCGAGCTGTCCCAGCAGGGTGGCCAGTTCGGGCCGCGGCGCGAGCAGCCCGCAGGCCGCGCCGAGCCCGGCGAGCGCGGCGCCCGCGAGCGGGATCACCGCGACGAGGATCCAGAGGTTGCCCAGCGGCAGCCCGAACAGCGCGCAGCCGAACACGGCGGTCACCAGGGTCCCGGGCACGGTGAAGGACGCGTACGCCCCCGCCGCGCCCAGCACCACCGCCGCCGGCGGCACCGGCAGTGTGGCGTAGTGGTCGAGCCCGCCGCCGGCCCGCAGCTGCCCGAAGTACTGCGCCAGCAGGTTCAGCGCGACGAACGCGACCACGACGACCGACGAGCCGGCCACCACGGACTGGGCCTCGCCCCGGGTGTCCACCACCCCGCGCATCATGATCATGATGCCGACGGACTGGAAGGTCGCCACGAACAGCAGCGGCATCCGCGCCACCCGGGCCCGGGACAGCTGCGCCCGGTACACGGCGGCCATCGCCGGCCACAGCCGCGCGCGCGGCCCCAGCTCGGCCGCGCCCGTCGCCGGCTCAGGCACGGACACGGCCCTCCCCGCGGGAGTCTGCGCGGATACGGCACTCACGTCGAGCTGCTCCTCTTCCCTGCGGCGGCCGAGCCGTCCCTCGGGGGACCGTACGGATGCGGTGCCCCGTGTGCTCACGCCTTCACCAAACCCTGCCGCGCGGCACCGCCCAGTGCCAGGTACACGTCCTCCAGGCTGGGCGTGGCGAGGGTGAAGTCGTCCAGTGCGGCGAAGGCGGCCCCGCCGGTGACCGTGGCGACGGCCGCGCGGGCCTCCTCCGGCGCGAGCCGCAGGGTCCAGCGGCGCCCGGCCTGAACGGCCCGCTCGCGCAGCACGGCGACCTCCGGCACCTCCAGGGGCGCCTGTTCCCGCCACACCAGTTCCACCCGCACCTCGCCGGCCACGCGTTCCTTGAGCCCGGCGGGGGTGTCGCAGGCGATGACCCGGCCCTGGTCCAGGACGGCGACCCGGTCCAGGACGGTCTCGGCCTCGATGACGTTGTGGGTGACCAGCAGGACGGTCGTGCCGCGTTCGGCGCGCCGCCGGTCGACGGCGGACCACACCGCGCGCCGCGCCACCGGGTCCATGCCGGTGGTCGGCTCGTCGAGCACCAGCAGCGGGCGCTCGCCGACCAGGGCGGCGGCGAAGCAGGCGAGCCGCCGCTGGCCGCCGGACAGCTTCTTCAGCGCCCGCCCGGCGATCGGGGCCAGTCCCAGCTCCTCCAGCACCAAGTCCCGTTCGGCCCGGGCCCGCGCCGCCTCCAGACCGCGCAGGCGTCCGGTGGTCTCCACGGCGAGGGAGACGGTGAGCTCGTCGAGGGCGGTGGACTCCTGGCCGAGGTAGGCGAGGATGCGCGAGGCCCGCTCCGGATGCCGCACGATGTCGTGGCCGAGCAGTTCGACGCTGCCGGCGTCCGGCCGCAGCAGTCCGGTGAGCTGCCGTACGAGGGTGGACTTGCCGGCGCCGTTCGGCCCGAGCAGCCCGAAGATCTCGCCGCGGCGGACGTCGAGCGCCACGTCGTCGGTGGCGCGGACCTCCGGGGCCCCGGGCGCGCCGCGCCGGCCGCGCACGGCCGGATAGGTCTTGGTCAGTCCGCGCACGGCGCACACCACGTCATCCGGATGCCGAAGTGCCTGTGCCACGCGCGTACTCACAAGGGACGAGAGTACGCCGTCCGGGCCCTTTACTCGCCTTTGGGGCCTGGCGAGCGGGGGCTCACTCGCCGGTCGGCGCCTGCTCCGTGGCCGCGGGTACGTCGATCTCCCGCCAGAACCCCGCCCGAATGGCGTACCGGTCGTGCTCGTCGATCTGGTCGTCCTTGTGGGCGAGGAGGCCGAAGCGGGCCGCGTAGCGCAGCAGCTCACCGTCGATGCGGTGCGGGATGCGCGGGTACATCGCGGAGAGTTTCGGCAGGTGGACCTGGTCGCCCAGGCGGGAGATCCACCGCCGGGCGAAGACCTGCCCGACCTCGTACGGGTCCCCGCCGACCGTGGTGATGTCCTCCTCGCGGTCGGCCCACCGCTGCTCGGCGGTGGTCAGCTGGGCCAGCGTCGGCATGGACGCGACCTCCGGGGGTTCGGCCACCGCGCCCGGCCGGTCCACCCAGCCCTTGTCGGAGGACCAGCGCAGGGTGGCCGTGGCCGGCTGCTGCGCGGTCTGCACGCCGGGCGCGCGCAGCGCGGCGAGGTCCTTGGGGGTGGGTACGCCCTTGGCCGCGGGCACCCGCTCCTGCACGCCGTTCTGCGCGGCGGGGGCGGCCGCCGTGTGCTCGCTGTCCGCGGCGGGCCGCTCGGGCGCGGCGGCCAGCGCGGACTCGGGCAGCGGCGCGGAGAGGATCGCGGCGATCTCCGGGCGGGGCACGGGCGGCGGTGCGCAGACGCCGGTGAGCTCCTTGGCCCGTACCGCCTGCGTGATCCAGGCCCGGTCCAGCACGCGCCGCTCGTCGGCCTCGGCGACGAGGTCCTCGGACTGGTTGTAGTCGCCGTCGGCGGCCTGTACGGCCCACAGGTGGACGGCGACGCCGTGCTCCTTGGCGGCCATCATGCCCGGCAGCAGGTCGCCGTCGCCGGTGACCAGGACGACGTCGGAGCAGGCGCGGTTGCGGGCGAGCTCGGTGAGCTCGGCGTGCATGGCGGCGTCCACGCCCTTCTGCGCCCAGCGTCCGTCGCTGCGGGTCAGCGCGCCGAGCCGGACGGTGACCCGGGGCATCACGCGCAGCCGGCGGTGCTCCGGCTGGGGGACGCGGTCGGGTGCGCCGTCGAACCAGTAGATACGCAGCAGGGGGCGTTCGGTGTCGGCCTCCGCCCGCTCGCGCAGCGCCTGGATGAGGGCGGTGTGGTCGACGGTGATCCGGGACCGTGAGGGCTCTCCGGCGAGGAGGCTGGCTGCGGCCCCCAGCAAGTACCCGGCGTCCACCAGGACGATGCAGCGGTCCACGCGACTCACCTTCTTCCCGGGAGGTTTCCGCTTGCGGCTTCCTTCGAGTCTGCCCGACCGTGCGGGGGTTAACGGCTCGAACTCGATCTTCGGCGTGGCGTTTCGGGGTCGTGCGCTCCGACAAGCCTGTCACAGACGGTAATTATCCGGAATGCGTTCATTGTCAGCCTATGTGAATCTGAGGGCGGCCCTGGCCCCTAGATCCCCTTCAGGAGGCAGATCACCATGGCCAAGAACAAGAACAACCGCAAGCAGGCCGGCCCGAAGAACCGCTCCTCGCAGGCCGAGCAGCCGCAGGAGCGCACACAGCACGCCCCGGAGGCGCACGATCCCGAGATGGCGCACGTACCGGGCAGCCCGGCGGATGTCGCACGCAAGCAGCACAAGCGCTTCGGCCACAACTGAGACCGTCGCGCGGGCCTTTGAGCCCAGGCACGGACGAGGGGCGTATCCGCTCGCGGACACGCCCCTCGTTCACGTCGCACGCCCCGACCGCGCACCGGCGGTGATCAGCCCGCCAGGCAGGACGGGCCGAGCAGCACCTTGAGGTCGCCGAAGAGGGCCGGGTCCGGCTTCACGCGGTGCCGGTCCAGGCGCAGGACGGTCGTCTTGCGCGGGCCCTGGAGCTTGATGCGGACCTCGCTGTCGCCCTTGTGGTGGCTGAGGATCTCACCGAGGCGGCTGACCATCGGCGGGGTGACCCGCGTGGCCGGGATGGTGAGGATCACGGGCGCGTTGGTGCCCGCGTTGGAGAGGTCGGGGACCATCAGCTCCATCGCGACGAGCCGCGGCACGTCCTCGCGCTTGTCGAGGCGGCCCTTGACGAAGACGACCGCGTCCTCGACGAGTTGGGTCGACACGAGCTGGTAGGTGGCCGGGAAGAACATGCACTCGATGGACCCGGCGAGGTCCTCCACCGTGGCGATGGCCCAGGCGTTGCCCTGCTTGGTCATCTTGCGCTGGAGGCCCGAGATGATGCCGCCGATGGTGACGACCGCGCCGTCCGCGTGCTCGCCGCCGGTGAGCTGGGCGATGCCCGCGTCGGCCTTGTCGGACAGCACGTGCTCCAGGCCGAAGAGCGGGTGGTCGGAGACGTACAGGCCGAGCATCTCCCGCTCCTGGGCGAGCAGGTAGGTCTTGTCCCACTCCTCGGTGGTGAACTCCACGTCGAGACCGAAGCCGGGTTCGCTGCTGGTCTCCTCGCCCATGCCGCCGAAGAGGTCGAACTGTCCCTCGGCCTCCTTGCGCTTGACCGCGACCACGTTGTCGATCATCGGCTCGTACTGGGCGGTGAGGCCCTTGCGGGTGTGGCCCATCTCGTCGAAGGCGCCGGCCTTGATCAGCGATTCGGTGGTGCGCTTGTTGCAGACCACCGCGTCGACCTTGTCGAGGTAGTCGGGGAAGGAGGCGTACTTCCCCTTGGCCTTGCGGCACTTGATGATCGACTCGACGACGTTCGTACCGACGTTGCGGACGGCGGAGAGGCCGAAGAGGATCACGTCGTCGCCCTGGGCGGCGAAGTTGGACATCGACTCGTTGACGTTGGGCGGGAGCACCTTGATGCCCATGCGTCGGCACTCGTTGAGGTAGACGGCCGACTTGTCCTTGTCGTCCTTGACGGAGGTCAGCAGCGCCGCCATGTACTCGGCGGGGTAGTTCGCCTTCAGATAGGCGGTCCAGTACGAGACCAGGCCGTACGCGGCGGAGTGCGCCTTGTTGAAGGCGTATCCGGCGAAGGGGACCAGCACGTCCCACAGCGCCTGGATGGCCTCGTCGCTGTAGCCCTTCTCGCGGGCGCCCTTCTGGAACAGGACGAAGTTCTTCGCCAGTTCCTCGGGCTTCTTCTTGCCCATCACGCGGCGGAGGATGTCGGCCTCGCCGAGCGAGTAGCCGGCGATGATCTGGGCGGCCTTCTGCACCTGCTCCTGGTAGACGATCAGGCCGTAGGTGACGTCCAGGACCTCCCTGAGGGGCTCCTCCAGCTCCTTGTGGATCGGGGTGATCTCCTGGAGCTTGTTCTTGCGCAGCGCGTAGTTGGTGTGCGAGTCCATGCCCATCGGGCCGGGACGGTAGAGCGCGGAGACGGCGGAGATGTCTTCGAAGTTGTCGGGCTTCATCAGCCGCAGCAGCGAGCGCATGGGGCCGCCGTCGAACTGGAAGACGCCGAGGGTGTCGCCGCGCTGGAGCAGTTCGAAGGTCTTGGGGTCGTCCAGCGGGAGGCTCAGCAGCTCCAGGTCGACGCCCTTGTTGGACTTCACCATCTTGACGGCGTCGTCCATGATCGTCAGGTTGCGCAGGCCGAGGAAGTCCATCTTCAGCAGGCCGAGCGACTCACAGCTCGGGTAGTCCCACTGCGTGATGGTCACGCCGTCGGTGTGCCGGACCCAGACGGGCACGTGCTCGGTGATGGTCTCGCTGGACATGATCACGCCGGCGGCGTGCACGCCCATCTGCCGGACCAGGCCCTCGACGCCCTTGGCGGTGTCGATGACCTTCTTCACGTCCGGCTCGTTCTCGTACATCCCGCGGATCTCACCCGCCTCGCTGTAGCGCGGGTGCGAGGGGTCGGTGATGCCGTTGAGGTCGATGCCCTTGCCGAGGACGTCCGCGGGCATCGCCTTGGTCAGGCGGTCGCCCATCGCGTACGGGTAGCCCAGCACGCGCGCCGAGTCCTTGATGGCGTTCTTGGCCTTGATCTTGCCGTAGGTGCCGATCATGGCGACCTTGTCGGCGCCGTACTTCTCGGTCACGTACCGGATGACCTCGACGCGCCGACGCTCGTCGAAGTCGATGTCGACGTCGGGCATGGAGACGCGCTCGGGGTTGAGGAAGCGCTCGAAGATCAGGCCGTGCGGGATCGGGTCGAGGTCGGTGATGCCCATGGCGTACGCGACGATCGAACCGGCCGCGGAGCCACGGCCGGGACCGACCGCGATGCCGTTGTTCTTGGCCCACATGATGAAGTCGGCGACCACGAGGAAGTAGCCCGGGAACCCCATCTGGATGATGACGTCCATCTCGTACTCGACCTGCTTCTGCCGGTCCTCCGGGATGCCGCCGGGGAAGCGGCGCTCCATGCCGCGGCGGACCTCCTCCTTGAACCAGGTGACCTCGGTGTAGCCCTCCGGGATGTCGAACTTCGGCATGAGGTTCTTGGCCTCGAACATGCCGGTGGTGTCGACCATCTCGGCGACGAGGAGCGTGTTGGCGCAGCCCTCCTGCCAGGCGTCCGAGGAGTCGATGGCGTACATCTCGTCCGTGGACTTCAGGTAGTAGCCGGTGCCGTCGAACTTGAAGCGGTCGGGGTCGGAGAGGTTCTTGCCGGTCTGGATGCACAGCAGGGCGTCGTGGGCGCCCGCCTCGTGGGCGTAGGTGTAGTGCGAGTCGTTGGTGACCAGCGGGGGGATGCCGAGCTTCTTGCCGATCTCCAGGAGGCCGTCGCGGACCCGGTGCTCGATGTCGATGCCGTGGTCCATCAGCTCCAGGAAGTAGCGGTCCTTGCCGAAGATGTCCTGGTAGTCGGCGGCCGCCTTGAGGGCCTCGTCGAACTGTCCCAGGCGCAGCCGGGTCTGGACCTCGCCGGAGGGGCAGCCGGTGGAGGCGACGATCCCCTCGGACCACTGCGCGATGGTCTCCTTGTCCATCCGGGGCCACTTCTGGAGCCAGCCCTCCGCGTACGCGTCCGAGGACAGCCGGAAGAGGTTGTGCAGGCCGGTCTTGTTCACCGCCCACATCGTCTTGTGGGTGTAACCACCGGAACCGGAGACGTCGTCCCGCTTCTGGTGCGGCTGGCCCCACTGGATCTTGCGCTTGTTGCGCCGGGACTCGGGGGCGACATACGCCTCGATGCCGATGATCGGGGTGATCCCGGCCTTCTGCGCGGAATGGAAGAAGTCGTACGCCCCGTGGAGGTTGCCGTGGTCGGACATGGCGATGTGCGTCATGCCCATCTCGTTGCAGGCGTTGAACATGTCCTTGAGCCGCGCGGCACCGTCCAGCAGCGAGTACTGGGTGTGGACGTGCAGGTGCGTGAAGGGCGGCTTTGACACGGTTTCGGCCTCCGATTGAACAGGTGCGGCGCGAAGCGCCTCGTTGAGGGGCGGTGGTCGGGTGGCGGGTGGGCAGGCGTCGACGATCTTCCGACCGAGTGCGGACCGACTGCGGACAGTCTGGGGGACAGCGTCGAAGTCTATGCCCCGGGACTGACACTCGCCGGGCACTCCCGCGTACCTTCGTGCGTTGGAGACGGCAGCAACGCCGTCGCACCCATTGATGCACCAGGAGGCACCCAGCGATGTCGGTACCCCAGCTCAACGACGAGCAGCGCGGCGAGGAGATCCTCGCCGTCTTCGACACCGCCTTCGGCCAGCTCCTGGCCGCCGACCCGGCCGCGTTCCGCGTGAAGTTCCGGAAGATGGCGGCCTCGGCCTTCGCGTTCTACCGGGGCACGGCGTGCCTCTTCTACCACGACCTGGACGCGGAGAAGCGCGGCGGCCCGTACCTGGACGAGCGCACCTCCCGGGTCTGGATCCACGGCGACCTGCACGCCGAGAACTTCGGCACGTACATGGACGCCACCGGCCGGCTGATCTTCAACGTCAACGACTTCGACGAGGCGTACGTCGGCCCCTTCACCTGGGACCTGAAGCGCTTCTCCGCCTCCATCGCCCTCATCGGGTACGCCAAGGCGCTCGGCGACGACCAGATCACCGAGCTGGTCCGGGTCTACGCGGCCGCCTACCGCGAGCGCGTCCACGCCCTGGCGACCGGCGCCAAGAGCGACGAGGTGCCGCCCTTCACGCTGGACACCGCGCAGGGCGCCCTGCTGGACGCGCTGCGTGACGCGCGCTCCCTCACCCGCTTCGGGCTGCTGGACTCGATGACCGAGATCCGGGACTTCGAGCGCCGCTTCGCCCCGGGCGGCGGCTCGATCGAGCTGGACGCGGCGACCCGCTACAAGGTGCTGGCGGCCTTCGACGGCTACCTGGAGACGCTGCCGGAGACCTCGCTGGCCCGCCCGGACTCGTACCGGGTCAAGGACGTCGTCGGGCGGCGCGGCATCGGCATCGGGTCGGCCGGGCTGCCGTCGTACAACATCCTGCTGGAGGGTCACAGCGACGCCCTGGAGAACGACGTCGTGATCTACATCAAGCAGGCCCAGACCCCGGCCGTCTCCCGGCACATCACGGACCCGGCGATCCGTGACTACTTCCAGCACGAGGGCCACCGCACGGTGATCTCCCAGCGCGCCCTCCAGGCGCACGCCGACCCGTGGCTGGGCTGGACGGAGCTCGACGGGACGGGCCAGCTGGTCGCCGAGGTGTCGCCGTACGCCGTCGACCTGGACTGGAGCGACATCGACGACCCGGAGGAGATCGCGGCGGTCGTCGCCGACCTGGGCCGGGCCACCGCCACCATGCACGCGGCGGCGGACGACACCTCGGGCGAGTCCCTGGTGCCGTTCTCCACCGAGCGGGCCATCGACGCGGCGATCGCGGCCGACGAGGAGGGCTTCGCGGACCTGCTGACCGACTTCGCGCACGGCTACGGCGCACGCGCGCGTGCCGACCACCAGATCTTCGTCGACCTCTTCCGCAACGGCCGCATTCCGGGTCTGTGACCGACGGGCCGCTCACAGATACCTTTTAGGGGTCTCTTACAGCGGCCCATGACACACTCTCCCCGCTATGGACATATCCGGGATCCAGCTCAGAGCCGTACGCGCGGCGCTGTTCACGGCACTGGTCGTGACGCTCAGCAGCGCGTCGCACGTGCTGCTGTCCCGGGCCCCGCTGCCGGTGAACACGGTGGTCGCGGTCGCGGTCGCCGTGTTCCTCCTCGCGTACGCCCTCGCCGGCCGCGAGCGCGGCTTCGGCCGGATCGCCGCCGTGCTGGTCCCGCTGGAACTGACCGCCGACACCGTCTTCACCACCGGCCAGCACGTCTGCTACGGCCGCGCCGGCGGCCCCGTCGCGGGCCCGCTGCGTTCGGTCGGCTGGGACGTGCTGTGCGGCAACGGCGCCGGGGTGGGCGCTCCGCTGGCCCGGGTCACCGGCACCGGCACCGACCGGCTCGCCGCCCTGCTCGCCCACGCCGGGCCGGCGACCGCCTGGCTGCTGCTGGCGGCGCACGTCGGTGTGGGCCTGCTGGCCGCCGCCTGGCTGCGCCGGGGCGAGCGGGCGCTGGGCCAGCTGGTGCGCGCGGTGACCGCGACGACGTTCCGGCCGCTGCTGCTGGCGGTGGCCGCGGTGGCCGTCCGGCCGGATCCGGCGGCGGTACGGCGGGTCCGGATCCCGCACGCCCAAACGGCCGTCGCCCGGGACCGGCTCCTCGTGCACTCCCTGGGACGGCGTGGACCGCCGTGCTCGGTCGCCTTCGCCTGAGCGACACCTGAGCACGACCAGTCCCCCACACGTATCCCGCGTACGACCCGTGCGCGTCCCACATGGAGATCACCAAGATGAGCAAGCGGAACAGCCAGTCGGCGAAGACGGCGGCCCGGGAGCGGCTGCGCCAGGAGCGCGAGCGCCAGGCCAAGCGCGACAAGGCCAAGCGGCAGGCCATCGTGGCCGGCTCGGTCGTGGCCGTCCTGGCGGCGGCCGGCGGCATAGGCTACGCCGTCGTGCAGGCCAACAAGCCCGCCTACTGGGAGGGTCTGAAGGACGCCAAGGTCGTCGCCCCGGCGAACACCACGGGTACGAAGGGCACCACCGTCGTCATCGGCAAGGACAGCGCGAAGAAGACCCTCAAGGTCTACGAGGACCCGCGCTGCCCCGTCTGCGCCCAGTTCGAGCAGGTCGTCGGCGCCACCGTGAAGAAGGACACCGACGACGGAAAGTTCAAGATCCAGTACGTCGGTGGCACGTTCATCGACAACAAGGACAACGGCCAGGGCTCCAAGAACGCGCTGAGCGCGATGGGCGCCGCGCTGAACGTCAGCCCGGAGGCGTTCCTCGAGTACAAGACCGCGCTGTACTCGACGAAGTGGCACCCGGACGAGAAGGTCGACAAGTTCAAGGACGACAGCTACCTCATCAAGGTCGCCGACACGGTTCCCGCGCTGAAGAACAACACGGCGTTCGAGAACGCGGTGAAGAAGGGCACGTACGACGCCTGGGCGATGGCGATGTCGAAGACCTTCGACACCAACAAGGAAGGCGTGACCGGCACGCCGAGCTTCGTGATGGACGGCAAGAAGCTCACCGTCAACGGCCGGCCCGACGGCAACCCGCCCATGTCGGTGGCTGACTTCAACCGCTTGGTGGACGCGGCCCTCAAGGGCTAGTCACCACATGACGGGCAGGCGAACTTTGCGAGTTCGCCTGCCCTTTTTCCATACCGGTCAGTAACCTGATCGGCCGTGACCAGTCGATACAGAGCCTCCACATCGTCCGAGGGCGTCAACTCCCTCTGCCCCCGCCGCCGTACGGTCGTCAAGGCCGCGGCGGCGACGGCTGTCCTGGCCGGCCCGCTCGCCGCCGCACTGCCCGCGCGGGCCGCCACGGACACGCCCGCCTTCCTGCACGGCGTCGCCTCCGGTGACCCGCTGCCCGACGGCATCCTGCTGTGGACCCGGGTGACACCGACCGCCGAGGCGATGCCGGGCTCCGGGCTCGGCCCGGACACCGAGGTGAGCTGGGTCGTCGCCAAGGACAAGGCGTTCACCAGCATCGTCAGCAAGGGCTCCACCACCGCGACGGCGGCCTCCGACCACACCGTGAAGGCCGACATCCGCGGTCTGGAACCGGCGACCGACTACTGGTTCCGCTTCTCGGCCGGCGGTACCGACTCCCCGGTGGCGCGCACCCGTACCGCCCCGGCGGCGGACGCGGCCGTCTCCGGCCTGCGTTTCGGCGTGGCCACCTGCGCCAACTGGGAAGCGGGTTACTTCTCCGCCTACCGGCACCTCGCGGCCCGCAACGACCTGGACGCCTGGCTGCACCTGGGCGACTACATCTACGAGTACAAGTCGGGCGAGTACGCGGCCCGGGGCACGGTCGTGCGCCCGCACGCGCCGGCGAACGAGATCATCACGCTCGCCGACTACCGCGTCCGGCACGCGAAGTACAAGACCGACCCCGACCTCCAGGCACTGCACCTGAAGGCACCGGTCATCGCCATCTGGGACGACCACGAGTTCGCCGACAACGCCTGGTCCGGCGGCGCGGTCAACCACACCGAGGGCGCCGAGGGCACCTGGAGTGCCCGTCAGGCCGCCGCGCGGCAGGCGTACTTCGAGTGGATGCCGGTCCGCCCGGCGATCGCGGGCACCACCTACCGGCGGCTGCGCTTCGGCAAGCTCGCCGACCTGTCGCTGCTGGACCTGCGTTCCTTCCGCTCCCAGCAGGCGTCCACGGGCAGCGGCTCGGTGGACGACCCGGACCGGACGATCACCGGCCGCGCCCAGCTCGACTGGCTCAAGGCGGGTCTCAAGGCCTCCGACACCAAGTGGCGGCTCGTCGGCAACTCGGTGATGGTCGCGCCGTTCGTCATCGGCTCGCTCACCGCCGACCTGCTCAAGCCGCTGGCCAAGCTGCTCGGGCTGCCGCAGGACGGCATCGGCGTCAACACCGACCAGTGGGACGGCTACACCGACGACCGCCGCGAGCTCCTCGACCACCTGCGGTCCAACGCCATCGGCAACACCGTCTTCCTGACCGGTGACATCCACATGTCCTGGGCCAACGACGTGCCGGTGGACGCGGGCACCTACCCGCTGTCGCCGTCGGCGGCCACCGAGTTCGTGATCACCTCGGTCACCTCGGACAACCTCGACGACATCGTGAAGGTCCCCGAGGGCACCGTCTCCGCCGTCGCCGCGCCGGTCATCGAGGCCGCCAACCGGCACGTCCACTGGGTCGACACCGACCGGCACGGGTTCGGCGTCCTGGACATCACGGCCGACCGGACGCAGATGGACTACTACGTCCTGTCCGACCGCACGAACCCGGACGCGACCGCGTCCTGGGCCCGTTCGTACCGCACCCGCAGCGGCACGCAGAAGGTCGAGCGCACCTACAACCCTGTGTAAAAGACCAACGCCCGGAGCAACCGAGACGATCCTTCCAACATCGAACACCTTGGCGAGGCGCCCTGTCTGGCGGCCCGTCAGGTCCGTTCATGATGGGAGTCACATGGCCACCGTTCCTGTGGACTGAGCAGGAGTGAGTCCCCTCAGCCGCACGCCCCGAACGGTTGTGGGCGCACTGGTTACTGGCGTACTCGCCCCGGGGCAGCGACACGGATCCTGTCCGTGGTCCGATCCCGGGAGGCCAGCTTCCTGACGACCTGGCCACACCGCAAGCCCGGGAGCCGATCACCACACGATCGCGTTAAATCGACCTCGTGCTGGTGCACAACCCCAGGAGTGCTTCCCGGGCCAGCCCTCACGCCCCGCTCGGTGTGGGGCCCAGACCGTCGAGGAAGCCGAGTGCCACCCGCCAGGTGGCCTCGGCGGCCTCCTCGTCGTAGTCCGGCAGGCCGGGGTCGGTGTAGAGGTGACCGGCCCCGGCGTACCGGTACACCTCGACATCGGCGCCGGCTCTGCCCATCTGGAGGTACCAGGCGCTCAGCCAGTCGTCCGTCTCGAACGGGTCCGGCTCGGCGACGTGCAGCTGCACCGGCAGCTCGTCCACGGAGGCGTTCGGCGCGAGGTCCGACGTGCCGTGCAGGAGCAGCAGCCCGCTCGCCTTGTCGTCGCCCAGGGCGAGGGTCTGCGCGATGGAGGCGCCGAGCGAGAACCCCGCGTACACGAGCCCCCGGTCGGAGTACGGCGCGGCGGCCAGGACGGCCCGCTTCAGCAGCTCGTCCTTGCCGACCTCGTCGTTGAAGGCCATGCCCTCCTCGACCGTGTCGAACGTACGTCCTTCGAAGAGGTCCGGCGTCCACACCTCGTGCCCCGCGCCGCGCAGCCGGTCCGCGGCCTGGCGCACCGCGGGCCTGAGGCCGTAGGTCGAGTGAAAAAGCATGATGTTCATGAGGCCATGGTGCCAGCCGGTCACGACAGTGACCGACCGTGACCGCGTCGGGCGCTACCCAGGTGCGTGCCGAAGTCACATGTTCAAGCTCGCCGGTGGCCGGTTACGTTCGGAGGCATGGAGAACGTACTCCGCCCTCTGATCGTGATCGGCAGTGCGGTCGCGCTGACCCTGCTCATCGGCTGGGCCACCGACCGGCTACTGCAAAAGGCAGACGAACGGAACCACGAAACGCCCTTGTGGGGACTGCTGCGCCGCGGGCGCATCCCCTACCAGCTCGTACTGTGCGCCGCCATGCTGAGAGGGTCTTACGACCAGGCGCGGCTGCTGGAGCAGCACCAGGCCGGCATCGGCCGGACGCTGACCCTGGTGCTGATCGGGTCGGCCGCCTGGCTGGTCATCCGGATCGCGGGGGCCATCGTCGAGACGTCGTACAGCCGGTACGCGCGAGCCCACCGCGATCCGGCCCGGGTGCGCCGGGTGCGCACACAGGTCGAGCTGATCATGCGGGTGGTGTCGGCGATCGTCATCGTCGTGGCCGCCGCCTCGATGCTGCTGACGTTCCCGGCGATGCGCGCGGCCGGTGCCTCGCTGCTGGCCTCGGCCGGCATCCTCGGCATCGTCGCCGGTGTCGCCGCGCAGTCCACGCTGAGCAACATGTTCGCCGGGCTCCAGATCGCCTTCGGCGACATGGTGCGGATCGGGGACACCGTGGTGGTGGACGGCGAGTGGGGCACCGTCGAGGAGATCACGCTGACCTTCCTGACGGTCAAGACGTGGGACGAGCGCCGGATCACCATGCCTGTGTCGTATTTCACAGCGAACCCGTTCGAGAACTGGTCGCGCGGCACCCCGCAGATGACCGGCATCGTCTACTGGCACCTCGACCACAGCGCGCCCATCGAGGCGATGCGCGAGAAGCTGCGGGACATCCTGCGTGAGTGCCCGGCCTGGGACGGCCGCGCCCACGGACTGGTGGTGACCGACTCGACCCCCAACACGATCCAGGTCCGGGCCCTGGTGACCGCGAAGGACGCCGACGACATCTGGACGGTGCGGGTCACGGTCCGCGAGGAGATGATCACCTGGCTGTCCGCGGAGCACCCGTACGCGCTGCCCCGCGTCAACACGGCCGGCGCTTACCTCCCCCCGGGCAGCCCCCGCATCCCGTCCCAGGACGGCGCCCAGCACCGGGCCTACGAGACCCCGCGGACGGGCAGGGCCTGACGCCCGGCTTCCCGACCGACCGGAAACGAGTGGTGGCGGGCGGGAGACCCCCCGCCCGCCATCACTTCAGACTGCGCACGTCCAGATGGCGCAGCACCCGGTCAACGATCTCCGGATCCGCCCCGGGTTCGCTCCGCGCGGCCATCACCTCGTGCCGCGCGGCGCTCAGCATCTCCCCCTGGATCCGCCGCACCCGCTTGAGCCGGCGCACGCGCCTCTCGTGCGCGTCGCGCCGCTCGTCCTCCCCCACGTCCGGACTGATCCGCAGCCCGATGTCGAAGGCCCGCCGCGCCATCTGCTCGGACAGCTCCTCGGGCAGTTCCTCGACCGACTCGATCTCCTTCAGCCGCCGCTTGGCCGCCTTGGCCGCCCGCACGGCCAGCTGCTTCTCGAACTCCTTCTCCCGCTCCGTGTCCGCCCGCACGCCCAGCCGCTTCACCAGCCACGGCAGGGTGAGTCCCTGGAGCACCAGCGTCGCCATGATCACGCCGAAGGCGATGAACACGATCTCGTCCCGGTCGGGGAACGGCGACCCGTCGTCGGTCGTGAGCGGAACGGCCAGTGCCAGCGCCACCGACGCCACGCCCCGCATCCCGGACCACCACATCACGGCGGTCTCCCGCCAGCTCATCGGGATGTCCTCGTCGTAGTCCCGTCTGGCGTGCAGCCGTTTGGTCAGCCAGGTCGCCGGCATCAGCCACAGCAGGCGTACGAAGACCACCACGCCCACGACCGTGGCCGCCCAGCCGAGCAGCTCGCCCCACCGCCCGGACGCCGTCCGGATCGCGTTGTGCAGCTCCAGGCCGATCAGCCCGAACGCCACGCCGGTGACGAGCGTGTCGACGATGTCCCAGAAGGTGTGCCCGGCGAGCCGTGTCATCACGTCGTCCGGGTGGGAGGCGTACTCGGCGAGGAAGAGCGCGGTGGTGAGCACGGCGAGCACCCCGGAGCCGTGCAGTTCCTCCGCGAGCACGTACGAGGCGTACGGCACCAGCAGCGTCAGCCCGATCTGGAGGGTGGCGTCGTCCAGCACGTCCATCAGCCAGTTCGCGCCCCAGCCGAGTGCCAGCCCCACGGCGACGGCGACCACCGCGGACAGCACCAGGTCCAGCCCGGCCTGCCAGGGCGAGAAGCTTCCGCTGACCACGGCGGCGATCGCCACGTGGTACAGCACGATGGCCGTGACGTCGTTGAACAGTCCCTCGCCCTCCAGGATCGACACCAGCCGGCGCGGCAGCCCGAGCTGTCCGGCCACGGCGGTCGCGGCGACCGGATCCGGCGGCGCGACCAGCGCGCCGAGCGCGACGGCGGCGGCGACCGGCAGTCCGGGCACGATCGCGGAGGCGACGGCGGCCACGCACACCGTGGTGACGAACACCAGCGCGACGGCGAGCAGGAAGATCGGCCGTTTGTTGGCGGTGAACTGCCGCCAGGACGTCCGCCGCACCGCCGCGTACAGCAGCGGCGGCAGCAGTCCGGGCAGGATCAGCTCCGGCGGGATGTTCACGTTCGGGACGAAGTCGGCCACCGCGAGCACGATGCCGAGCAGCGTCATCAGCACCGGCGCCGGCACCCCGAACCGGTCCCCCATCGGCACACTCACCAGGGCCCCGAGCAACAGCACGAACAACAGGGCCAACTGATCCACGGCAAGCGCTCCGGGAGTCGACGTCACGAGCAGGCCTCAAGCCTGCCATGCCCCCGCGCGCACCGGCCGACCGGCGCCCCCGGGGACTACAGCGTGCGCCGCATCGCCCGGTGCGGGATGCCCGCCTCCGGGTACTCCGGCCCGTACGCCTCGTATCCGAGCCGCTCGTAGAAGCGCAGCGCGTGGGTCTGCGCGTGCAGGTCGACGGCCGTCAGCCCGCGCGCGCGTGCCGCGTCCTCGATGGCCCGCACCAGGGCCACGCCGACGCCCAGGCCGCGTGCCTCCCTGGTGACCGCGAGCCGTCCCAGGGAACCCACCGAGACGTCGCCGCCGGTCTGCGCCACGGCCGCCGCGCCGTGCAGCAGCCGTCCGGTGCCCAGCGGCACGCCGTCCTCGCGGACCGCCAGGACGTGCACGGCGGCGGCGTCGTGGGCGTCGTACTCGACGTCCTCGGGGACGCCCTGCTCGGCGACGAAGACCTCCTTGCGCACCGCGAAGCAGGCCTGCCGGTCGGCCGGGTCCTCGGCGATCCGCACGGTGTACGGCGTGCCGGTCATCCGTAGGTCTCCTCGCGGACCTGGTCGAGCGCCGTCTGGAGGTCCTCCGGGTAGCCGCACTCGAACTCCACCCACCGGCCGTCCCCGGGGTGCTCGAAACCGAGCCGTACGGCGTGCAGCCACTGGCGGGTCAGGCGCAGCCGCTTGGCGAGCGTGGGGTCGGCACCGTAGGTCAGGTCGCCGACGCACGGGTGGCGGTGGGCGGACATGTGGACGCGGATCTGGTGGGTGCGGCCCGTCTCCAGCTTCACGTCCAGCAGGGAGGCGGCGCGGAACGCCTCGATCAGGTCGTAGTGCGTCACGGACGGCTTGCCGTCCGCGGTGACGGCCCACTTGTAGTCGTGGTTGGGGTGGCGGCCGATGGGGGCGTCGATGGTGCCGCTGGTCGGGTCCGGGTGGCCCTGGACGAGCGTGTGGTACCGCTTGTCGACCGTGCGCTCCTTGAACTGGCGCTTGAGCGACGTGTACGCGTACTCGGACTTGGCGACCACCATCAGGCCGGACGTGCCCACGTCCAGGCGGTGCACGATGCCCTGGCGCTCGGCGGCCCCGGAGGTGGAGATCCGGTACCCGGCGGCGGCGAGGCCGCCGATGACGGTCGGCCCGGTCCAGCCCGGCGACGGGTGCGCGGCCACGCCCACGGGCTTCACGATCACGACCACGTCATCGTCGTCGTGCACGATCTCCATGCCCTCGACGGGCTCGGCGACCACCTGCACCGGCGCGGGCGCCTGCGGCATCTCGACCTCGAGCCAGGCACCGCCGCGCACCCGCTCGGACTTGCCGACCACCGCCCCGTCGACCTGGACCTTGCCCGCTGCGGCCAGCTCCGCCGCCTTGGTACGGGAGAAGCCGAACATGCGGGAGATGGCGGCGTCGACGCGCTCGCCCTCCAGGCCGTCGGGCACGGGCAGGGTACGGATCTCGGGAAGCGTGCTCACCCGACGAGTATGCCGGACGGGTCCGACGGCCCCGAACGAGCCTGTGGACAACGCAGCCTGTGGACAAGCCCGCCGGGCCGGCCGGGCGGACGGGCCGCGGGGCTCAGTCCTTGTGGACCGTGCCGTCCGGGTCCAGGCCGCGGAAGGACAGCAGCACGATCAGGACGCCGCCGCAGACGATCGCCGAGTCGGCCAGGTTGAACACCGCGAAGCCCTTGGGCGCGATGAAGTCGATGACCTCGCCCTGGAAGATCCCCGGCGAGCGGAAGATCCGGTCGGTCAGGTTGCCCAGCGCGCCGCCGAGCAGCAGGCCCAGCGCGATCGCCCAGGGCAGGCTGTAGAGCTTGCGGGCGAGGCGGATGATCACCACGATGACGGCGGCCGCGATGACCGTGAAGATGACCGTGTAGGCCTGCCCGAAGCTGAAGGCCGCACCCGCGTTGCGGATGGCGGTGAACTCCAGCCACTCCCCGATGACCTCGACCGGCGCGTGGTGCTCCAGCTTCGCCACCACGACCAGCTTGCTGACAAGGTCGAGGGCGTAGGCGAAGGCGGCCACCGAGAACAGCACGGCGATCCGGCGCCGTCCCCGGGGCCGCTCGGCCGGGGGCGTCGCGGTCGCCGCGCTCGCCGCGGCGTCATCGTGTCCCGCTCCCGCAGCGTCCGGGGTGTCCGGCGTACCGATGATGTGTTCCGCCTCTGCCACGTGAGTCCCTCAACCTAGGTACCTGACTGCACACGAGACTACGGCACGCCCCGGCCGGCCCCCGTGCCGGTCGGCACCGGCTCAGTACCGGCGTTCCTGCTTCTGCTTGCACTCCACGCACAGGGTGGCCCTCGGGAAGGCCTGCATGCGGGCCTTGCCGATGGGGTTGCCGCAGTTCTCGCACAGACCGTACGTACCCGCGTCCAGCCGTTCCAGGGCACGCTCGGTCTGGATCAGCATCTCGCGCGCGTTGGCGGCCAGCGCCATCTCGTGCTCGCGCGTGATGTTCTTGGTGCCGGTGTCGGCCTGGTCGTCGCCGGCGCCGTCCCCGGAGTCCCGCATGAGCCCCACGAGGGACTGCTCCGAGGCGGTGATCTCGGCGCTGAGCCGCGCCTCCTCGGACTGGAGCTCGGCGCGTGCCTCCTCGACCTCCTCGGAGGTCCAGGGATCCTCACCGGGGCGCACCGCGAGGTCGCCGGGGTCCACCGCGGCGAGGCGCGCCTTGGGGACTGCGGTCTTCGCCGCCGTGGCCGTGCCAGGAGTCTTCTTCGCAACCACCGTCGTGGCTCCCGTCTGCTTCGCGGCCTGCGCCGCGCCCGCCTTCTTGGCCGAACTCTTCCCGGCCACCGCCTCCTCGGTGCCCGCCTGCTGCCCTGCCGCCCGGGCGGCGCCCGTCTCGGCGGCCCCGCCCCCTCCCGCACCGGCCGTGCCGGTCCCGGGTTCCCTGCCGCTCGTTTCCTTGCGGCCGGTCTTCTTGCCGCCCCGTTCCTCGATGCCGGGTTTCCTGCCGCCCGATGCCTTGTCGTGAGGTGCCTTGCCGTGCGATGCCTTGTCGTGAGGTGCCTCGGCGTGGGGTGCCTTGCCGTGCGGTGCCTCGGCGTGGGGCTTTTTGCCGCCCCGCGCCCCGGTGCCGGGCTCCTTCGCCGCGGCTTCCTCGGCGCGCGTCCTCTTGGTGGTGACTCCGGCAGCGCCCGTCTTCCTGGCCGTAGCCTTCCGCGGGCCGCTCTCCTCGGCCGGGACCGCGGGCTTCCGGGAACCGCCCTTGGCGGCTGCCGCCGTCTTCTTCGCGGCGCCCTTGCCCGCCCTGGCCGTCGCCTCCTCGTCGGCGGCCGTCGCCTTCCCGGCGGAGGTCTTCCCGGCGACCGGCTTCCTCCCCGCCCCACCCGCGCCCTTTCCGGCAGCCCCCTCGGCGGAGGACTTCGTCCCACCGGAGGCACCCGCGACCGCTCCCCTGGCCCTGCCGGGCGCCGCCGACTGCTGTACGGCGGTCTTCTTCGCCACCATGGCCGCGGCCCCTTCACATATTGTGATCTTGCTCGCGAATCGTGCTGGGACGATAAATCGACTCGAGTCCCGCGGCAACGGGGCACGCCGCCCGATCCGCCCGCCTCGCGACCCCCGCGCGACAAGCCTGCATGCGTTGTGCCCAGCTCCCAGCCGGGTAATCCGCCGAGCCCGGCATCCCGGGATCCGAACACGCGTACCTCGCCATTCAGGTCACATTCGGGACATATCCACCATTCCCCGTCGGCGGGCTCCTCGCACTGTCCCCGCACCCGAAATGGGTCTGCCGCTGTCGCCGGGGCGCCGTACACTGGGCGGAGCGAAAAGCGTGGATGGGGACGAGTAGCGGCGTACGCAGCCCAGAGCGACCCGGGGACGGTGGAAGCCCGGGGGCGAGCGCGACGCGAAGATCACCCCGGAGCCGCCGGAAGAAAGCCCCAGCGCAGGCCCAGGGGCCGGTAGAACCGGCATCGCGACCCCAATGAGGGGGCTCACCGGCGCATACGGCGCACGGGGAGCCAAGGAGGGTGGTACCGCGGGAGCGCGCCGCACCCGGCGCACGTAGCACATACGGCTCTCGTCCCTCCGACGGAAGGCAGCAAGTCCGTTGGAGGAAGCTCGCTGATGACAGCGCCGACGTACCGCCAGGTACCCGCCCAGGTCGACCTGCCCGCGCTCGAGCACGCGGTGCTCGACTTCTGGCGCGAGCAGAAGATCTTCGCCAAGAGTCTGGAGCAGTCCGAGGGCCGCCCGGAGTGGGTGTTCTACGAGGGCCCGCCCACCGCCAACGGCATGCCCGGCGCCCACCACATCGAGGCCCGCGTCTTCAAGGACGTCTTCCCCCGCTTCCGCACCATGCGCGGCTACCACGTGGCCCGCAAGGCCGGCTGGGACTGCCACGGCCTCCCGGTGGAGCTGGCGGTCGAGAAGGAGCTGGGCTTCTCCGGCAAGCAGGACATCGAGGCGTACGGCATCGCCGAGTTCAACGCCAAGTGCCGCGAGTCGGTGACCCGGCACACGGACGCCTTCTCCGCGCTGACGACCCGCATGGGGTACTGGACGGACCTCGACGGCGCCTACCGCACCATGGACCCGGCGTACATCGAGTCCGTCTGGTGGTCGCTGAAGGAGATCTTCGACAAGGGCCTGCTGGTCCAGGACCACCGCGTCGCCCCCTGGTGCCCCCGCTGCGGCACCGGCCTGTCGGACCACGAGCTGGCACAGGGCTACGAGACGGTCGTCGACCCCTCCGTGTACGTCCGTTTCCCGCTCACCTCCGGTCCGCTCGCCGGCGAAGCCGCGCTCCTGGTGTGGACGACGACCCCGTGGACCCTGGTGTCCAACACCGCCGTCGCCGCCCACCCCGAGGTGACCTACGTCGTCGCCACCGACGGCGAGGAGAAGCTCGTCGTCGCCGAGCCGCTCGTCGCCAAGGCGCTCGGCGAGGGCTGGGAGACCACGGGCCAGACCTTCACCGGCGCCGAAATGGAGCGCTGGACGTATCAACGTCCGTTCGAGCTCGTCGAGTTCCCGGCAGAAGCCCATTTCGTCGTCAACGCCGACTACGTCACCACCGAGGACGGTACGGGCCTGGTCCACCAGTCCCCCGCCTTCGGTGAGGACGACCTCAAGGTCTGCCGCGCCTACGGCCTGCCGGTCGTGAACCCCGTCCGCCCGGACGGCACCTTCGAGGAGGACGTCCCGCTGGTCGGCGGTGTCTTCTTCAAGAAGGCCGACGAAAAGCTCACCGAGGACCTCCAGCAGCGCGGCCTGCTCTTCAAGCACCTGCCGTACGAGCACAGCTACCCGCACTGCTGGCGCTGCCACACCGCGCTGCTCTACTACGCGCAGCCGTCCTGGTACATCCGCACGACGGCCATCAAGGACCGGCTGCTCCAGGAGAACGAGCGCACCAACTGGTTCCCGGAGACCGTCAAGCACGGCCGGTACGGCGACTGGCTGAACAACAACATCGACTGGGCGCTGTCCCGCAACCGCTACTGGGGCACCCCGCTGCCGATCTGGCGCTGCGAGGACGGCCACCTCACCTGCGTCGGCTCCCGCGCGCAGCTGACCGAGCTGACCGGCACCGACCAGTCCGGGCTCGACCCGCACCGCCCGTTCATCGACGAGGTCACCTTCGCCTGCCCGCAGTGCGAGAAGACCGCCACGCGCGTGCCGGAGGTCATCGACGCCTGGTACGACTCGGGCTCCATGCCGTTCGCGCAGTGGGGCTACCCGTACCAGAACAAGGAGCTGTTCGAGAGCCGCTACCCGGCGCAGTTCATCTCCGAGGCCATCGACCAGACGCGCGGGTGGTTCTACACCCTCATGGCCGTCGGCACCCTGGTCTTCGACAAGTCGTCGTACGAGAACGTCGTCTGCCTGGGCCACATCCTCGCCGAGGACGGCCGCAAGATGTCCAAGCACCTGGGCAACACCCTGGAGCCGATCCCGCTCATGGACCGGCACGGCGCGGACGCGGTGCGCTGGTTCATGGCGGCCGGCGGCTCCCCCTGGGCGGCCCGCCGGGTGGGGCACGGCACGATCCAGGAGGTCGTCCGCAAGACCCTCCTCACGTACTGGAACACGGTCGCCTTCCAGGCGCTGTACGCCCGCACCTCCGGCTGGGCGCCCAGCGAGGCCGACCCGGCCCCGGCCGACCGTCCGCTGCTGGACCGCTGGCTGCTGTCCGAGCTGCACGCGCTGACCGACCAGGTCACCCAGTCCCTGGAGGCCTACGACACCCAGCGCGCCGGCAAGCTGCTGTCGGCGTTCGTCGACGACCTGTCCAACTGGTACGTCCGCCGCTCCCGCCGCCGCTTCTGGCAGGGCGACAAGGCGGCGCTGCGCACCCTGCACGAGGTCGTCGAGACGGTCACCAAGCTGATGGCCCCGCTGACGCCGTTCATCACCGAGCGGGTCTGGCAGGACCTGGTGGTGCCGGTCAGCCCCGGCGCCCCCGAGTCCGTGCACCTGGCCTCCTGGCCCGAGGCGGACCTGTCGGCGATCGACCCGGAGCTGTCGAAGCAGATGGTCCTGGTCCGCCGCCTGGTGGAGCTGGGCCGCGCCACGCGCGCGGAGTCGGGCGTGAAGACGCGTCAGCCGCTCAGGCGCGCGCTCATCGCGGCGGCCGGCTTCGACGCCCTCGACACCGAGCTGCACGCGCAGATCACCGAGGAACTCAACGTCGAGGCGCTCGCCTCGCTGAGCGAGGTCGGCGGCTCGCTGGTCGACACGACGGCGAAGGCGAACTTCCGCGCGCTGGGCAAGCGGTTCGGCAAGCGCGTCCAGGACGTGGCCAAGGCGGTCGCCGCGGCCGACGCCGCCGCGCTGTCCCTCGCGCTGCGCGAGGGCACGGCGTCGGTGGAGGTCGACGGGGAGACGATCACCCTCGCCCCCGACGAGGTGATCATCACCGAGACCCCGCGCGAGGGCTGGTCGGTGGCGTCCGACTCCGGTGCCACGGTCGCGCTGGACCTGGAGATCACCGAGGAGCTGCGGCAGGCGGGCCTGGCCCGTGACGCGATCCGGCTGATCCAGGAGGCCCGCAAGAACAGCGGCCTCGACGTGGCCGACCGCATTGCGCTGCGCTGGACCTCCACGGACCCGGCGGTCGTCGCGGCCCTGACCGAGCACGCGGCCCTGATCGCCGACGAGGTCCTGGGCACCGACTTCGCCCAGGGTGAGGCGGACGGCTCCTACGGCGACCCGTTCACCGACGAGGGGCTGTCCCTCACCTTCCGCCTGCGCAAGGCGTAGGCAGCGGCGGCACCACGAAGGCCCGGCCCCCTGGGGGCCGGGCCTTCGGCGTCACCGGCGTCAACACGCGTAAAAAGGGCGGGGCCCCGGACCGAAGTCCGGGGCCCCGCCCTGAACGCTGCCGACGCCTACGGCGTACTACTGACCGTGCCGGCCGTCAGTTGTCGTCCTCATCGATCAGGAACCCGCGCATCGGCGAGGGAGCCTGGCCCATCGGCGACGGGCCCTGCGGACGGACCGGAGCCATCGGCTGGGTCATCGCCGGGGTCATCTGCTGCTGGCCGCCGTAGGACGGGGCAGCGGGGCTCGGCGCACCGCCCATGGTCTGGTTGCCGCCGTACGACGGGGCGCTCGCGCCGGCCGGTGCCATGGAAGGCGCCGGGGACGGCGGCAGAGACGCGGTCGCCGGGGTACGCGGCGGGGCCAGGGAGTCGTCGGCCTGGGTCTCCAGCTGGCGCAGCTGGGACTCGAGGTACGACTTCAGACGCGTACGGTACTCGCGCTCGAAGCCACGCAGGTCCTCGACCTTGCGCTCCAGCGTGGCGCGCGCGGACTCCAGGGAGCCCATGGCGACGCGGTGCTTCTCCTGCGCGTCCCGCTCGAGCGCGTCGGCCTTGGCGCGCGCGTCACGCTCGAGACCCTCGGCACGGCTGCGGGCCTCGCCGACGATCTTGTTGGCCTCGGAGCGGGCCTCGGCGATCGCCTGGTCGGCGGTCTGCTGGGCCAGCGAGAGGACTCGGGCGGCGCTGTCGCCACCGGGGCCCTGACCGGGGCCGCCCATCGGACCGCCCATGGGGCCGCCCATCGGACCGCCCATCTGCTGCTGCATGGGGGGCTGACCACCCATCGGGCCCTGGCCCATCGGACCCTGACCCATCGGGCCGGGACCCTGCGGACCCGGACCCTGACCGCCGGGACCGGCGGGCAGCTGCGGGGCACCGCTCGGCAGCTGGGGCGGGCCACCCATGGGGCCACCCATCTGCTGCTGCGGCGGGCCCGATATTCCGGCGGGCACCGGAGCGCCGGGACCTCGCATGCCCTGCTGCGGCATGCCGCCCTGCTGCATACCGCCCTGCGGCATGCCGCCTTGCTGCATGCCGCCCTGCTGCATGCCGCCCTGCTGCATGCCGCCCTGCTGCTGGTCCTGCTCCGGGGGCTTGCGCATGTTCTGCTGGTTCTGCGCGGCCGCGCGCGTGGCCGCGGCCAGCTTGGCGCGCAGGTCCTCGTTCTCGCGGAGCAGACGGGTCAGTTCGGCTTCGACCTCGTCGAGGAAGGCATCGACCTCGTCCTCGTCATAGCCTTCTCGGAGGCGGACGGTCGTGAACTGCTTGTTCCGCACGTCCTCGGGGGTCAACGGCATCTCTTCACCTCAACGTAGTCATCGGCAGTCGGCAAGACCGTATCGTCCACAGCTCACCCCACCAGGTTTCCCACGATGGAGATCAGGATGTAGACGATGATCATCAGTACGAAGAAGGACAGGTCGAGCGCCACGCCCCCGAGACGCAGCGGCGGAATGAACCGCCGCAGAAGCTTCAGCGGTGGATCGGTGACAGTGTAGGTGGCCTCCAGTACGACCACCATGGCCTTGCCGGGTTGCCACGAGCGGGCGAACTGGAAGACATAGTCCATGACCAGCCGGAAGATGAGCACGATGAGGAACACCATCAGCGCGATGTAGATCACCTGCGCGAACACGCTCATGGATTGTGCTTCCCTCTCCCCTGCTTAGTGCTTCGTTCCGGTCGTACTTCTCAGCTCTGGTTGAAGAACCCGCCCTCTGCGATGCGGGCCTTGTCCTCCGCCGTGACATCGACGTTAGCAGGAGACAACAGGAACACCTTCTGCGTCACCCGCTCGATGCTGCCATGGAGACCAAACACCAAACCGGCCGCAAAGTCGACAAGTCGCTTCGCGTCTGTGTCATCCATCTCAGTCAGATTCATGATCACCGGGGTGCCCTCACGGAAGTGTTCCCCGATGGTACGGGCCTCGTTGTAGGTCCGGGGGTGAAGCGTGGTGATCCGGTAAGGCTCTCGTTCCGACACGACCTTGGGCATGATCACCGGTGCGTTCTTCTCCAGGGACTGACGTTCTTGTGTGATGGACGACACGGGCGCGATCCGCGCCGGACGTCCCGATTCCGCGGGGAGCGAAGCGGCATGAGGAATCGGTTCGCGCGGCGCGGGGGGCTGCACGACTCGTACCGCTTCGTCCCTTTGGGACTGATGCGACTGGTGTGACGGCTCGTGCCGTCGATGGTCCCGTTCAGGCTCCGGGTCCAGTTCGGGCTCGAAGTCGTCGTCGGGGTCAAAACCGCGGCCGTCGTACCCATCGTCCTCCACGAGGCCGAGGTAGACCGCCATCTTGCGCATCGCGCCGGCCATGCTCTGAGTCCTCCGCTCTGTGGTGGATCCGCTGACGACCGCCAAGTGCCCGCGATCCACGAGGTCGTTCTGCACGCCTCTCGGCGACATTGACCATATTTTCTGCTGTGGTCCGACTTCTTGGCGACGTTACCCGAGCCTGGGGCGGACTCCGAGTACCGCAGTGCCGATGCGTACATGTGTCGCTCCGGCGGCCACGGCGTCCTCGAGGTCCGCACTCATCCCTGCGGACACCATGTTCGCAGCCGGATGGGCCCGGCGCAGGTCAGTCGACAAATCCATCATCCGCTCGAACGCGGCCCGTTGACGCCCCGCGTACTCCCCGGTCAGCGGCGCGACGGTCATCAGCCCGTCGAGCCGCAGCCCCGGAGCGCCGGCGACCAGGTCGGCCAACTCTTCGATTCCGCCGGGCGCCACGCCACCGCGCTCGCCCCTCGCGCTCTCGCCCGCGTCGAGCGCGACCTGGAGGAGACACCCCACCTCGCGCCCGGCCCGCACGGCCTCCCTCGACAGCGCCGTGACGAGCTTGGCGCGGTCGACGGACTGCACGACATCGGCGTAAGCGACCACCGATCGCACCTTGTTGGTCTGCAACTGACCTACGAAGTGCCAGGAAAGCGGCAGATCCGAGCAGGCGGCGGCCTTGGGGGCGGCGTCCTGGTCGCGGTTCTCCGCGACGTGGCGCACGCCGAGTCCCGACAGGATCCGCACATCGCTCGCCGGGTAGGTCTTGGTGACCACGATCAGGGTCACCTCCTCCCGCTCGCGCCCGGCGGACACACAGGCCGCGGTGATGCGCTCCTCGACCTTCGCCAGATTTGCGGCGAGTTCACCCTTACGATCCGTCATGTCCGATCAGTCCAGCCACACATAGCCCGCGAGCCGCCCGGTGGTGCGGTCCCGGCGGTACGAGAAGTGATCGCCCGATTCGAGCGTGCACACCGGCGACTGCTCCCGGTCGCACACCCCGAGCCGTTCGAGCTGCGCGTGCACTCCGGCGCTCACGTCGACCGCCGGAGTGCCCCAACTCGTCTCGGCGTACGCCGCCGGCTCGACGGCGGCCACCTCTGCACGCATCGCCTCCGGCACCTCGTAGCACCGGCCGCAGACGGCCGGTCCGGTGCGGGCGACGATCCGGCCCGGCTCGGCGCCGAGCTCCACCATGGCCCGCACGGCGGCCGGGACGACCCCGGCGACCATGCCGGGCCGGCCGGCGTGCGCCGCGGCGGCGATCCCCGCGACCGGGTCGGCGAGCAGCACCGGAGTGCAGTCGGCGGTGAGCACCGCCAGGGCGAGTCCCCGCCCGGCCGTGACGATCGCGTCGACCTCGGGCACCGGGCTCCCCGTGCCCCACGGCCCGTCGACCACGGCCACGTCCGCCCCGTGCACCTGGTTCATCCAGACCACCCGCGCCGGGTCGAGGCCCAGCGACTTCGCGGCCAGTTCGCGGTTGTTCCGTACGGCGTCGGGGTCGTCGCCGACCGCCCCGCCGAGGTTCAGCTCCTCGTACGGAACGGCGCTCACCCCGCCCCACCGGTCGGTGAAGGCGAAGTGGGCGCCGTTCACGATGTCGTGCCGTCCTATCACGTCAGGAGGATCACTTGAGGAAGTCCGGTACGTCCAGCTCCTCCGCGGCGCTGTCCGAGTAGGTCCGCGGGGCCGGCGGGATCGACGGGGTGACCGGGATGTCGGCCACCGGCTCCGGAGCGGCGGGCTCCGGCTCCTCCTTGGGCGTGACGCTGCCGAGCGAGCCGAAGGACGGGCGGCTCTCGGGCTGCCGTACCGGGGTCGGCTCGTCGCGCCGTGCCGAGGACGCGGAGGACGAGGACGAGGACGACCCGAGGACGTTGTCCCGGCGGGCGGGCGGCTGGCCCCCGTCGAAGCCGGCCGCGATCACCGTGACCCGGACCTCGTCGCCGAGGGCGTCGTCGATCACCGCGCCGAAGATGATGTTGGCCTCGGGGTGGGCGGCCTCGCTGACCAGCTGGGCGGCCTCGTTGATCTCGAACAGGCCGAGGTCAGAGCCGCCGGAGATGGAGAGCAGAACACCCCGGGCGCCGTCGATGGAGGCCTCGAGGAGCGGCGAGGAGATCGCCATCTCGGCGGCGGCCACCGCGCGGTCGTCGCCGCGGGCCGAGCCGATGCCCATGAGGGCGGAACCGGCCTCGGACATGACCGACTTCACGTCGGCGAAGTCGAGGTTGATGAGACCGGGGGTGGTGATGAGGTCGGTGATGCCCTGCACACCGGAGAGCAGCACCTGGTCCGCGGACTTGAACGCGTCCAGCACGCTGACCTGGCGGTCCGAGATGGACAGCAGCCGGTCGTTGGGGATGACGATGAGGGTGTCGACCTCTTCGCGGAGTTCGGCGATGCCGTCCTCGGCCTGGTTGGCCCGGCGCCGCCCCTCGAAGGTGAACGGGCGGGTGACCACGCCGATGGTGAGGGCGCCCAGGGAGCGTGCAATGTTGGCCACGACGGGCGCGCCGCCGGTGCCGGTGCCGCCGCCTTCACCGGCCGTCACGAAGACCATGTCGGCCCCCTTGAGGACCTCCTCGATCTCCTCGCGGTGATCCTCGGCGGCCTTGCGGCCGACGGCCGGGTTGGCTCCGGCGCCGAGTCCGCGGGTGAGTTCGCGGCCGACGTCGAGCTTGACGTCGGCGTCGCTCATCAACAGCGCCTGCGCGTCGGTGTTGATGGCGATGAACTCGACGCCCTTGAGACCGACCTCGATCATCCGGTTGATGGCATTGACACCACCGCCGCCGACACCGATGACTTTGATGACTGCGAGGTAGTTCTGCGGTGCTGCCACGTCGAAGGCCTCTCGCCTCGAGTTACGTGTCGCCGCCTCGCGGCCTTGCCGCGATCCGACGACTGATGCCGAATGGGACGGTCCGAGTGCCGACCCGAACCCTAACGCTGAAGTTTAGGGTTACCAGTGTGCCTGTTCCTTGAAGTCTTCTGAACAGGACACTAAGTCGACAAGTGGCGCACGTTCAACGAACACGCCGAACCTCCCGTTTTTCTTTTCACCCTATGTGATCAGGCATAGCGGTGCCCAACCAGGGTGCTGGCCTGCGCGGACGTGCGTCAACTCCCTGATGACGCAGGCGCGGTGGGAACGCTGACATCGAAGTGCCGTGCGCGGGGGGCGGCTTTCATGAGAGCGTTGAGGGTACGGGCCTTCGCGCGGCCGTTCTCGTCGCTGCCCCACTGCACCGTGCGGCCGCCGCCCAACTCCAGCGAGATGTCGTCGTAGGAACGGACCTTGACGACCCGTGTCTCGCTCGCGACGTTGGCCGGAATGTCACCGGCCACCCCCACGGCCGCCCGCACCAGACGGGCCTGGTCGAAGCGGCGCAGGCTCGCGGCGGCGGAGGCGGAGCGGGACGGGGTCAATTCCAGTGCGGGAATGCCGCTCGGGGCCTGCGAAACCGTGGCGAAGCGGACACCGTCGTCGTCCACTTCGATGAACTTTCCGCCCTTTTCCATGAGCAGCACCGGGACGCGCTCGGTCACTTTCAGCCCGATTCCGTGGGGCCAGGAACGGACGACCTGAACCGAGTCAATTCGGGGCAGTTTCCGGCGCAGTCGGGCCTCGATGTCGTCCGTGTCGATGGAAATCAGCGGCTTGCCGACCGGCACCCGGGCGGCCTGGCGGACCTGTGCGGGCGTCAGGACCACGGTCCCAGTGACCGAGACCCGCTCCACCCGCAGCCACTTGGAGCCGTACAGCAGCCAGACCACTCCCGAGACGAGGAGCACGAGAGCGGCGGCCAGGACGACGACTGCGCGGAGGCGGGGAAGGCGGAGTCTCCCCAACCGCCTTCCCGGCGGCGGGCCGGACGACTCCTGCTGGCGATCACCGCGCTCGGCGGTCGTCGGTCCGGCCACGCTCACTGCCCTCCGTGCATATCGTCCTATCGGCGTGAGGCGATCGCCTCGTACACCATGCCGACGAGCAGGTCGTCGGCGTCCCGGCGGCCGAACTCACCGGCGGCACGGGACATCTCGTACAGCCGGTGCGGGTCGGCGAGCACGGGCAGGACGTTCTGCTGCACCCACTCGGGCGTGAGTTCCGCGTCGTCGACCAGGAGGCCGCCGCCGGCCTTGACCACCGGCTGTGCGTTCAGCCGCTGCTCGCCGTTGCCGATGGGCAGCGGGACGTAGGCGGCCGGGAGCCCGACGGCGGAGAGTTCGGCGACGGTCATCGCGCCCGCGCGGCAGAGCATCATGTCGGCCGCGGCGTACGCGAGGTCCATCCGGTCCAGGTAACTTACCGGGATGTAGGGCGGCATTCCCGGCATCTGGTGCACCTGCGGCAGTTCGTTCTTCGGGCCGACCGCGTGCAGGATCTGGATCCCGGCCTGCTGGAGCCAGGGGGCGACCTGCTGGACCACCTCGTTGAGGCGGCGGGCGCCCTGGGAGCCGCCGGAGACCAGCAGCGTGGGCAGGTTCGGGTCGAGCCCGAAACGCGCGCGGGCCTCCGGGCGGACCGCGGCGCGGTCCAGGGTGGCGATGGAGCGGCGCAGCGGGATGCCGATGTAGCGGGCGTCACGCAGCTTGCTGTCGGGCGTGGAGACGGCGACCCGGGCGGCGTACCGCGACCCGATCTTGTTGGCCAGGCCGGGGCGGGCGTTCGCCTCGTGGATCACGATGGGCACGCCGAGGCGCTTGGCGGCCAGATAGCCGGGCAGGGCGACGTAACCGCCGAAGCCGACGACGCAGTCCGCCTTGGTGCGCTCCAGGATCTGCTCGGCGGCCTTGATCGTGCCCCGCAGCCGGCCCGGGACGGTGATCAGCTCGGGGGTGGGCTTGCGGGGCAGCGGCACCGCCGGGATCAGCGCGAGTTCGTAGCCGCGCTCCGGGACGAGCCGGGTCTCCAGTCCCCGCTCCGTGCCCAGGGCCGTGATCCCCACGGTCGGGTCCTGCCTGCGCAGGGCGTCCGCGAGGGCGAGCGCGGGCTCGATGTGGCCGGCGGTCCCCCCACCGGCGAGTACGACATGCACCGAAATTCACCGCTCTCCGGACGAGCGCGCCGCCGAGGCACGCCGTCTCATCGTGTTCCATCTCCGGGGCCCCCGATTAAACACAGAACCCCCGGCACCCCGCTTTCTACCAAAACGAGGTTGCCGCATCGCAAGCGCCGCCCGCGCAGCGGGCTCGTCGCGCGCGAAGGCGATCAGCAGCCCGATGGCGAACATGGTCGGCAGCAGGGCGGACCCTCCGTAGGAGAACAGCGGGAGGGGGACGCCGGCGATCGGCAGCAGACCGAGCACCGCACCGATGTTGATCACCGCCTGCGCGGTGATCCAGGTGGTCACGCCTCCCGCGGCGTACCTCACGAAGGGATCCTCCGTGCGTCCGGCCACGCGGATACCCGCATAGCCTAGAGCCGCGAAGAGGGCGAGCACCGACAGCGTCCCCGCCAGGCCCAGTTCCTCACCGGTGACGGCGAAGATGAAGTCGGTGTGGGCTTCGGGGAGTTGGCCCCATTTCTCCACACTCGCGCCGAGCCCGGAACCGAAGAGGCCGCCGGAGGCGAGCGCGTAGATCCCGTGCACGGCCTGCCAGCAGTCGGCGACCCCGGAGCGGGGCTCGGTGGCACCGATGCAGGCGAGGCGGGCCATGCGGTTGGGGCTGGTCTTGATCAGGACCACCCCGATCAGGCCGGCGATCGACAGCACGCCGACGAACAGCCGGGTCGGCGCCCCCGCCAGCCACAGCAGCCCGAAGAGGATCGCGGTGAGGATGATCGCGGTGCCCATGTCCCCGCCGAGCATGATCAGCCCGAGCAGCAGGAAGGCGACCGGCACCAGCGGCACCAGCATGTGCTTCCACTGGGTCAGCAGCTTCCGGTCGTGCTTGCGCGCGATCAGGTCGGCGCCCCACAGGACCAGCGCGAGCTTGCCGAACTCGCTGGGCTGGATCTGGAAGGAGCCGCCGAGCGAGATCCAGTTCTGGTTGCCGTTGACCGCCATCCCTATCCCCGGCACCTGGACCAGGACCATCAGGAAGACGGCTCCCGCGAGGATCGGATAGGCCAGCGCCCGGTGCAGCTTCACCGGCATCCGCGAGGCTACGAACATCAGACCGCCGCCGATGGCCGCGGCCAGGAACTGCTTGCGGAAGAAGTACGACCCCGGCAGCGACAGCTGGAGCGCGGTGATCTGGGAGGCCGAGTAGACCATCACCAGTCCCAGCACGGTGATCAGCACGCTGCCGCCGAGGATCAGGTAGTAGGCGGTCAGCGGCCGGTCCCAGGCCTTCCGCGCGCGCGTGAAGAGCCGTCGTACGGGGTTGTCGCGCGGCGGCCGGGGGGACGGGGGCCGTCTGACGGCCCGCTGAACCGGAGGACGGCCTGTACGGCTACCGGACATCACCGGCACCTCCCGACCTTCAGCCACATCCGAGTCACGCGTCCCTCCTAGGGCCTGTTCCGAGTTCCCCGAACAGGCCCTGGGGTCCCGAAGCACCCGCTGGGGACGGGACCCGTCGTCAGGCGCCCGCGCCGAGTTCGCGAACCGCCTCCGCGAACGCGTCACCGCGCTGGTTGTAGTTGGTGAACATGTCCATGGAGGCGCAGGCCGGCGCAAGCAGCACCGTGTCGCCGGCGACCGCCAGCCGCTTGGCTTCCGTCACCGCCTGGAGCATCGCCCCAGTGTCGGTCCGGTCGAGGTCGACGACGGGTACTTCCGGCGCGTGTCGCGCGAGGGCCTCTCGGATCAGGGCGCGGTCCGCGCCGATGAGGACGGCGGCGCGAAGTCGCTTTGCCGACTTGGCGACCAGTTCGTCGAAGGTGGCACCCTTCGCCAGACCGCCCGCAATCCATACGATCGACTCATATGACGCCAACGAGGCCTCAGCCGCGTGGGTGTTGGTGGCCTTCGAGTCGTCGACGTACGTCACGCCCTCCAACTCCGCCACCTTCGCGATGCGGTGGGCGTCCGGGGTGAAGGCCCGCAGGCCGTCCCGTACGGCCTGCGGAGGCACGCCGAAGGCCCGCGCGAGGGCCGCCGCGGCAAGGGCGTTGGCGATGTTGTGCGGGGCGGGCGGGTCGACGTCGGAGACCTCGGCGAGCTCCTGGGCGTTCTTCTGCCGGTTCTCGACGAAGGCACGGTCGACCAGGATGCCGTCCACCACGCCGAGTTGGGAGGGCGCGGGGGCGCCGAGGGTGAAACCGATGGCCCGGCAGCCCTCCTCGACGTCCGCCTCGCGCACCAGGTCCTCGGTGAGCTTGTCGGCCACGTTGTAGACGCAGGCGACCCGATTGCCCTCGTAGACACGGCCCTTGTCGGCGGCGTAGGCCTCCATCGAGCCGTGCCAGTCGAGGTGGTCGGGGGCCAGGTTCAGCACCGCGGCGGAGTGCGCGCGCAGGGAGGGCGCCCAGTGCAGCTGGTAGCTGGACAGCTCCACGGCGAGGACGTCGTACTGCTCGTCGCCGAGCACGGCGTCCAGCAGCGAGACGCCGATGTTGCCGACGGCCGCCGTGCGCAGGCCCGCCGCCTTGAGGATGGAGGCGAGCATCTGGACGGTGGTGGTCTTGCCGTTGGTGCCGGTGACGGCCAGCCACGGCGCTGGCTCCTTGCCGTCCCGGCCGCGCAGCCGCCAGGCGAGTTCGACGTCGCCCCAGACGGGGACGCCGGCCTGCCCGGCGGCGCCGAACAGCGGCTTGTCGGGCTTCCAGCCCGGTGCGGTGACGATCAGTTCGGTGCCCTCGGGCAGGGTGTCGCCGTCGCCGAGGCGCACGGTGACCCCGAGCGCCTCCAGTTCGGCCGCCTGGGCCCGTGCGCGGTCGTCGTCGCCGTCGTTGACGACGGTGACCCGCGCGCCGAGTCCGTGCAGCACCTTGGCCGCCGGGACGCCGGAGACGCCGAGTCCGGCGACGGTGACGTGCTTACCCTGCCAGTCGGTCACTTTTCCGCTGCCCATCCCGCATAGAAGAGGCCAAGTCCGACAATCACACAGATTCCCTGAATGATCCAGAATCGGACCACCACGAGGACTTCGGACCAGCCTTTGAGTTCGAAGTGGTGCTGGAGTGGCGCCATCCGGAAGACGCGCTTGCCGGTGAGCCGGAAGGAGCCGACCTGGATGACCACCGACATGGTGATGAGGACGAACAGACCGCCCATGAGGGCCACCAGCAGCTCCGTGCGGGAGAGGATGGCCAGGCCGGTGAGGACACCGCCGAGGGCGAGCGAACCGGTGTCGCCCATGAAGATCTTGGCCGGCGAGGTGTTCCACCACAGGAAGCCGATGCAGGAACCCATCAGCGCCGAGGAGATGACCGCGAGGTCCAGCGGGTCGCGCACCTCGAAGCAGGCGTGCGGGTTGGTCAGCGTCTGCGCGTTGGCGCAGGACTCCTGGAACTGCCAGACGCCGATGAAGGTGTAGGCACCGAAGACGAGCACGGAGGCGCCGGTGGCCAGACCGTCCAGGCCGTCCGTCAGGTTCACGCCGTTCGACATCGCGAGGATCATGAACAGCGCCCAGACCACGAACAGCACCGGACCGATCGACCAGCCGAAGTCGGTGATGAACGACAGCTTCGTGGACGCCGGGGTGTTGCCGCGCGCGTCGGAGAACATCAGCGACAGCACGGCGAAGCCGATGCCGACGATCAGCTGGCCGGCCATCTTCGCCTTGGCCCGCAGACCCAGCGAGCGCCGCTTGACGATCTTGATGTAGTCGTCCAGGAAGCCGACCAGGCCCATGCCGGCCATCAGGCCGAGGACCAGCAGCCCGGAGTAGGTCGGCGGCTTGCCGGTGATCACCTTGCTGAGGAAGTAGGCGGCGATCGTGGCCAGGATGAACGCGATGCCGCCCATGGTCGGCGTACCGCGCTTGCTGGCGTGCTCGCGCGGGCCGTCGTCACGGATGTACTGGCCGTACCCCTTGCGCGCGAGCAGCTTGATCAGCAGCGGGGTGCCGACCAGCGTCAGGAAGAGGCCGATGACCCCCGAGAACAGGATCTGGTTCATCATCGGGCGGCAACCTCACCCTCGGCACCGCTCTCGACCAGCGCCTGGGCAACGCTCTCCAGCCCCACCGAACGGGACGCCTTCACGAGCACGACGTCCCCCGGGCGCAACTCGCTGCGCAACAGGTCGACCGCCGCCTGTGCGTCGGACACGTGCACCGACTCCTCACCCCACGAACCCTCGTTATATGCGCCCAGTTGCAGCCAGGAGGCTTCGACCCCCCCGACCGCGACGAGCTTGCTGACGTTGAGCCGGACGGCGAGCCGTCCGACCGCGTCGTGCTCGGCGAGCGCCTCGTCCCCGAGCTCGGCCATCTTGCCGAGCACCGCCCAGGTCCGCCGACCCTGGCCCATGGCCGCGAGCGCGCGAAGAGCGGCCCGCATGGACTCGGGGTTGGCGTTGTAGGCGTCGTTGACGATGGTCACGCCGTCCGGGCGCTCGGTGACCTCCATGCGCCAGCGGGAGAGGGAGCCCGCCTCGGAGAGCGCGGTGGCGATCTCTTCCGCGGACATGCCCAGCTCATGGGCGACGGCGGCCGCGGCGAGCGCGTTCGACACGTGGTGCTCACCGTACAGGCGCATGGTCACATCGCTTGCACCGGAGGGTGTGTGAAGCCTGAACTGGGGCTGTCCGCTGTCCGTGAGTCGCACGTTCTCGGCCCGTACGTCCGCTTCGGCCGACTCTCCGAAAAGGATCACCTTCGCCTGGGTACGGGAGGCCATGGCCCGGACCAACGGATCGTCGGCGTTGAGGATCGCGGCTCCGCCGTCCTCGGCGGCGGGCAGGGCCTCCACGAGCTCGCCCTTCGCCTGCGCGATCTGCTCGCGGCCGCCGAACTCGCCGATGTGGGCGGTGCCGACGTTGAGCACGAGCCCGACCTTCGGCGGGGTCAGCTCGGCGAGGTAACGGATGTGGCCGATGCCCCGGGCGCCCATCTCCAGCACCAGGAAACGCGTCTCCTCGGTGGCGGACAGGGCGGTCAGCGGCAGCCCGATCTCGTTGTTGAGCGAGCCCGGGGTGAACACCGTCGGCGCCTTGCGCCGCAGTACCTGGGCGATGAGGTCCTTGGTGCTGGTCTTGCCCGCCGAGCCGGTGAGGGCGACGAGGGTGGCGCCGAGCCGGCGTACGACGTGCCGGGCGAGGGCGCCGAGGGCGCTCTGCACGTCCTCGACGACGATCGCGGGCACCCCGACGGGGCGCGACGCCAGGACGGCGACCGAGCCCGCCGCCACGACCTGCGCGGCGAAGTCGTGGCCGTCCACGCGCTCGCCGACGAAGGCGACGAACAGGCTGCCCGGAACCGCCTCCCGGGAGTCCCGGACCACCGGCCCGGTGACGTGGACGGATGGATCCGGTATGTCGTGCGTCTGCCCGCCGACGACTGCTGCGATCTCGGCGAGGGAGAGGGCGATCACAAGTTCATCCCTGGGTCTTCTGGATAGCTTCGCGAAGCACCTGGCGGTCGTCGAAGGGACGGATCACGCCGGCGATGTCCTGGCCCTGCTCGTGGCCCTTGCCGGCGACCAGCACGGTGTCCCCGGGCTGCGCCCGGCCGACGGCGGCGGCGATCGCGGCGGCCCGGTCCTCGAAGAGCAGCACCTCGCCGCGCTCGTGCGCGGGCACGGCGGCCGCGCCCTGGAGCATGGTGGCCAGGATCGCGAGCGGGTCCTCGGAGCGGGGGTTGTCGGAGGTCAGTACGGCGGTGTCGGCGAGCCGGGCGACGGCGGCGCCCATCGGGGCGCGCTTGGTGATGTCGCGGTCGCCGCCGCAGCCGAGGACGACGTGCAACTGGCCCTTGGTGACCTTGCGCAGGGCCTTGAGCACGGACTCGACCGCGTCGGTCTTGTGGGCGTAGTCGACCACCGCCAGGTACGGCTGCCCGGCGTCCACCCGCTCCAGGCGGCCCGGCACGCCCGGTACGGCGGCGATGCCGTCGGCGGCGGCCTGCGGGTCGAGACCGGCGGCGGCGAGGGCGACGACGGCGGCGAGGGCGTTCGCCACGTTGAAGGGGCCCGGCAGCGGCGCCTTGGCGGCGATCCGCTCGCCCTGGGGGCCGAGCACGGTGAACGTGGAGTCCATCGGCCCGACCTGGACGTCCTCGGCGCGCCAGTCGGCGTCGGGGTGGCCCTCGGCGGAGAAGGTGATCACCGGGACGGTCGCCTCCCGGGCGAGCCGGCGGCCGTACTCGTCATCGGTGTTGACCACGCCGAGTTTGCTGCGTTCCGGGGTGAACAGCTGCGCCTTGGCCTGGAAGTAGTCCTCCATGCCGGAGTGGAACTCCATGTGTTCCGGGCTGAGGTTGGTGAAGACGGCGATGTCGAAGACGCAGCCGTCGACCCGGCCGAGGACCAGGGCGTGACTGGAGACCTCCATGGCGACCGCCTCGACGCCCCGCTCGCGCATGACGGCGAACAGCGCCTGGAGGTCGGTGGCCTCGGGGGTGGTGCGCTCGGACTTGATGCGTTCGTCGCCGATGCGCATCTCGACCGTGCCGATCAGCCCGGTGGACTTCACCGTCTTCAGGCCGCCCTCGACGAGGTAGGCGGTGGTGGTCTTGCCTGACGTGCCGGTGATGCCGATCTGGAGCAGGTCCCCGCCCGGGCGGCCGTAGATGGTGGCCGCCAGTTCGCCCATGCACGCGCGCGGGTCGTCCACGACCAGGACCGGCAGGCCGGTCGCGGCGGCGCGCTCGGCACCGGTCGGGTCGGTCAGGACCGCGACCGCGCCCAGGCCGGCGGCCTGGGTGACGAAGTCGGCGCCGTGCACGCGCTCGCCGGGGCGGGCGGCGTACAGGTCGCCTGGGCGGACGGCGCGCGAGTCGTGGGTGATGCCCGTGACCCGCGCGGCGCTCTCCGGTCGTTCGACACCCAGCTGGTCGGCGAGCTCCGCCAGGGGTGTGGCGGAGACCTGAACCGGTCGCGGCGGCCCCGGATATGTCACGGAAGCGCCCTTCTGGGTGGTTTGGGACTGATCAGCGTGTGGCACGGCGGTGAGCGTACCGGGAGTAGCCGCTCCGGAGCCAAGTGAAGGCCGGGGGGCGTCGGGGCTCCCGGGGTCGGGAGTGATCGTTGTCACGGGAATCGTTCCTGGTCAGGGCTTGAAGTCGACGGGCAGGTTCGCGGGCTTGGCACCGGTGGGCGGAACCTGGAGGGTCTTGAGCGCGAACTCCATCACCTGCTTGTAGATCGGGCCGCAGATCTGGCCACCGAAATAGCTGCCCTTCGTGGCGTTCTGGATCGCGCAGTAGACGGTGATGCGCGGCTTGTCCGCGGGTGCGAATCCGGCGAACGACGAGGTGTAGCCGCGGTACCTTCCGGTGGCCGGATCCACGCGGTTGGCCGTGCCGGTCTTGCCAGCCACCCGGTACCCCGGGATACGGGCCTTGATGCCGGTGCCCTGCTCGTCGTCCACCACCGACTCCAGCATCCGGGCGAGGGTCTTGGCGGTCTTCTCACTGATCACCCGGGTCTTCTTGGCTTTGGGCGCGGGGGTGAAGCGGCCGTCGGCGCCCTCCTCGCCGCGTACCAGGGTCGGCTGGACGCGGACGCCGCCGTTGGCGATGGTCGAGTAGACGGAGGCGGCCTGCATGGCGCTGAGGGAGAAGCCCTGGCCGAAAGGGATCGTGTACTGCTGCGACGTCGACCACTTGCCGGCCGGGGCCAGGATGCCCTTGGTCTCGCCGGGGAAGCCGAGGCCGGTGGCGTTGCCGATGCCGAACTTGCGCAGATACGAGTAGAGGACCTTGTTGGCCTGCGGCTGGGTCCTGCCGAGCTGGCCGGTGGCCAGGATGGTGCCGATGTTGCTGGACTTGGCCAGCACGCCGTTGAGCGTGAGGTACCAGGTCGCGTGGTCGACGTCGTCCGAGAAGAGCCGGTCCCCGCGGTGCAGCCGGTTGGGCACGACGACGTGCGTCAGCGGGGTGGCGGCGTTCTGCTCCAGGACGGCCGCCATCGACATGATCTTGGCGGTGGAGCCGGGCTCGTAGACGTCCTGGACGGCCGCGTTGCCCATCGCCGCGCCGTCGGCCTTCGCCAGGTCGTTGGGGTCAAAGCCGGGCGCGTTGGCCATGGCCAGGATCTCGCCGGTGCGGGTGTCCTGGACGATCACGTAGCCGCGGTCCGCGCCGGACTTCTTCACCTGCTCGGTGATGGCGTTCTGGGCGGCCCACTGGATGTCGCGGTCGATGGTGAGCTCGACGTCGGCGCCGGGCACGGCGGGGGTCTCGGTGGAGCCCGCTGTGGGGACCTGGCGGCCGCCGGACTGGGCGTAGCGGACCTTGCCGTCCTTGCCGGTGAGCTGCTTGTTCAGCTGCTGCTCGATGCCTCCGCCGCCCTTGCCGTCGGCGTTGACCCAGCCCAGTATCCCGGCGGCCAGGTCGCGGTTGGGGTACACGCGCTTGCTGCTGGGGTCGGAGAAGACGCCGGCGAGGACGTTGACGGTGGAGTGGTCCTTGGCCGCCTTCTCGGTGAGCGCGGCCCTGATGTCCTTGATCTGGTTCCAGACCTCCGGGGTCTGGCGGCCGGCCAGCTTCACATAGCGCAGGTTCTTGTTCGCGGGGCGCAGCTTGCGCAGCAGGTCGGCCTGGTCCTGGCCGAGGATCGGGGCGAGCAGGGCGGCCGCCTGTTCGGGGCCGTCGTCGATCTTCAGCTGCTTGCGGTTGAACATCGTGGGGTCGGCCGTGATGTCGTAGGCGTCCTCGCTGATCGCCAGGGCCACGCCGTTGCGGTCGGTGATCCCGCCGCGCTCGGCGGCCAGCGTGTGGACGACGTAGCGGTTCTGCTCGGCCTTGGCGGTGTACGCGCTCGCGTCGACGGCCTGGACCTGGAGCAGGCGTACGACGAAGGCGACCAGCACCAGCGTGAGCGCGAGGCTCACCATGCGCAGGCGCGGGCGCGGGCTGCCGAGCCGGATGCTGCGCGCCGCCGGCGGCCGCGGCCGACTGGGCCGGGCCGGGCGGCGGGCCGGCCGCGCACCGGGCCCCGGACGCCCCGCCCCACCCCCGCCGGCGGCCTTGCGGGGACTGGGCGGCTTCGCGGGACCGGGCACGCGGCGGCGCGGGGGTTCCCTGTCGGACACTTCCGTCACCTGCCGGGGGTCGTGGTCGTGGCGGGCTGGAGGGCGGGGGGCACCGAGGTGGCGGCCTGGGGCGGGGCCTGGGCCTGCGCCGGGGGCGGGGTCGTCGCGGGGGGCTGGGAGCCGGAGGCGGGCGGGGCGGTGGCGGGTGCCGGCAGCGGGACGGCGGGGCCGGCGGACTCGTCCGCGGCGGCCGGGCTGGGGACGCCCTTGACGGTTCCGTCGGGGTCGAGGAAGGCGGGGTCTCCGCCGGGCACCATGCCGAGTTCGCGGGCGCGGCGCTGGAGGGCGTCGGGGGCGGAGTAGGCGTCGATGTCCCGCTGGAGGGCCTGTTGCTGGTCGGTGAGGCTCTTGGTCTGCTTCTGGAGGTCGTCGAGCTTGAACGAGCCCTCGCTGAGCGCCGAGTTCAGCACGAGCAGACCGATGAGACCGCCGCCGAGGAGCAGGACGACGAGGAGCACGAACGGGGTGCGCGCCGCCTGTCCCGGGCCGGCCGGGAAGAGCCGCGCGAGCCGGGCCGCCCGCCCCCTCAGTTCGGGTTTCCTACTCACTTGCCCTCCGGTGAGTTCGGGGAGCCGAACGGCCCGGCTCGCTCACTCGACGTCCTCCCTGATGCGCTCGGCGCCGCGCAGCCGTGCCGGAGCGGCGCGGCGGTTCTCGGCGACCTCTTCCTCGGTGGGAAGTTCGGCACCGCGCGTGAGCAGCTTGAGCCGGGGCTGGTAGCGCTCGGGGACGACCGGCAGGCCGGGCGGCGCGGTGGTGGCGGCGCCGGCCGCGAACACCTGCTTGACCAGGCGGTCCTCGAGCGAGTGGTACGACAGGACGGCGATCCGGCCGCCCACCCCGAGGGCCTTCACCGCGGCCGGGACCGCCCTCTCCAGGACGGCGAGTTCGCCGTTGACCTCGATGCGCAGGGCCTGGAAGGTGCGCTTGGCCGGGTTGCCCCCGGTGCGCTTGGCGGCCTGCGGCAGCGCGTCCCGGATCAGCTCGACGAGCCGCGCGCTGTTGCTGAACGGCTCCTTCTCGCGCTCCCGGACGATGACGGAGACGATCCGCTTGGCCTGCTTCTCCTCGCCGTACGCCCGCAGGATCCGCACGAGCTCGCCGGCCGGGTAGGTGTTGAGGACCTCCGCGGCGCTCATGCCGGTCGTCTGGTCCATACGCATGTCCAGGGGGGCGTCCTGGGCGTAGGCGAAGCCGCGGTCGGCCTCGTCGAGCTGCATGGAGGAGACGCCGAGGTCGAACAGCACGCCCTGCACACGCGGGACGCCGAGCCGGTCGAGCACGGCCGGCAGCTCGTCGTACACCGCGTGGACCAGCGTCGCCCGGTCCCCGTACGGCGCCAGCCGCTCACCGGACAGGCGCAGGGCCTCCTTGTCGCGGTCCAGGGCGACGAGCCGGGCCTCGGGGAACCTGGTCAGCAGCGCCTCGCTGTGGCCGCCGAGCCCGAGGGTGCAGTCGACGACCACCGCCCCCGGCCGCTCCAGTGCGGGCGCCAGCAGGTCCAGGCACCGCTGGAGCATCACAGGGACGTGTCGACTCCGGCCCTCCCGTCGCCCGCCACCACCCTTCTGCGGAAGCGCTTCGCGCCCATTCATTCCGAGGGCCTCTCATGTGCGGCACGGCGGCGTACGCACCGCCGGGTCCCCGCCCGCTCGTGAAGGGGAGGCCTGCCGGCGCCCAAGGCGTCAGCCGGCCGGGAGCGGGAGGAGGCCGGGCCGTGCGTACGCGCCGCGCGGGTAAATCGATGCTGCTCAGTCCAGCAGGGAGAGCGTCGCCTCCCGCTTCGCGTCACTTTAGTCCACCGTGTCTCGCGGTCAATCAACCGGCCTGCGCGTCGCGTACCGCATCCCGGGCGGAGGCACAATTCGAAGGGAATCACCCGTCCGGCCCAGTTTTGCCCTCCGTGTGGGTTAGCTCACAACAAGCCACGATGACGTTCTTTGTCCCCTCTCACAGCAGGCCGGGATCGCGGGTGACCAGTAACGTCATGACTATGACGACTTCCGCAGCAGCTCCCACTGGGTCCGAAGACGCCATATCGCAGGGCGGCAAGGTCACCGACCGCCTCGTGGCGGCCAACGAGCGGTACGCCTCGGCGTTCACCGACCCCGGCATGGACGCCCGCCCGGTCCTGCGTGTCGCCGTGGTGGCCTGCATGGACGCCCGGCTCGACCTGCACGCCGCGCTCGGCCTCCAGCTCGGTGACTGTCACACCATCCGCAACGCGGGCGGCGTGGTCACCGACGACGTGATCCGGTCCCTCACCATCAGCCAGCGCAAGCTGGGCACGCGCAGCATCGTCCTCATCCACCACACCGGCTGCGGCCTGGAGTCCCTCACCGAGGACTTCCGCAACGAGCTGGAGATGGAGGTCGGCCAGCGTCCGGCGTGGGCGGTGGAGTCCTTCCGGGACGTCGACCAGGACGTACGCCAGTCGATGCAGCGCGCACGCACCTCGCCGTTCCTGCTGCACACCGACGACGTGCGCGGCTTCGTCTTCGACGTCAGGACCGGTCTGCTGCGCGAGGTCGACGCGGCCTGAGCGGACCGCTCGCCCCGGAAGCACACCGCGCCCCGCATCGAAAGTCCGGTCGAAAAGGTTGCAAGACCGACATAGTGCGGGCAGTTGTCCACAGTCGGATGACACGAAACGGTAACGGCAGCAAGAATGCGGGGTGCGACGTCATGCGGAACCCTTTCCGCGTGGTGTCCGTGTTTCGGGGTGGGCCACGCAGAGCGCCGGCCCTTGTAAGAACGGGCCGAGGAGGGCCGGGTGACGACCTATGACGATCGAGCGAGCCTTACAGATCTGACCGCCACTGTGGAGCGGGTCCGCAGTTCGGTGGAAGGAGTGATCGAGGGCAAGCCCGAGGTCGTACGGCTTTCGCTGACCGTACTGCTCGCCGAGGGGCATCTTCTGATCGAGGACGTACCCGGGGTGGGCAAGACGATGCTCGCCAAGGCACTGGCACGGTCCATCGACTGTTCGGTGCGGCGCATCCAGTTCACGCCCGACCTGCTTCCCTCCGACATCACCGGTGTGTCCATCTGGGACCAGCAGCGCCGGGACTTCGAGTTCAAGCCGGGTGCCATCTTCGCGCAGATCGTGATCGGCGACGAGATCAACCGCGCCTCGCCCAAGACCCAGTCCGCGCTGCTGGAGTCGATGGAGGAGCGCCAGGTCACGATGGACGGGCAGACCTACGAACTGCCCAGCCCCTTCATGGTGGTGGCCACGCAGAACCCGGTCGAGATGGAGGGCACCTACCCGCTGCCCGAGGCCCAGCGCGACCGCTTCATGGCCCGGGTCTCCGTCGGCTACCCCAGCGTCGAGGCCGAGTTGCAGATGCTGGACGTGCACGGCGGGGTCTCGCCGCTGGAGGACCTCCAGCCGGTCGCGCACGCGCACGAGATCCTCAAGCTGATCGAGGCCGTGCGCGGCGTCCACGTCGCCGAACCGGTGAGGCGGTACGCGGTCGAACTGGTCGCCGCCACCCGCACCCACCCCGACCTCAGACTCGGGGCCTCACCGCGCGCGACACTGCACCTGCTGCGCGCGGCGAAGGCATCCGCGGCCCTCAGCGGGCGGGAGTACGCGCTCCCGGACGACGTGCAGGCCCTCGCCGTGGCCGTGCTGGCCCACCGGCTGCTGCCCACCGCCCAGGCCCAGCTCAACCGGCGCACCTCGGAACAGGTCGTGCAGGAGATCCTTCAGCACACGCCGGTGCCCGCGGCGGCACCGCAGCAGGGCGGCCTCGGCCTCGGCCGGGGTGTGCCGGGCTATCCCTCGCAGCCCCCGCGGAGGCTGTGATGACCGCCGGGGGGACGGGGCAGGCGGAGGCCGACCGCGGGGAGCGGGGCGGCATCCGTACGGCCCTGGCCGGGCTGACCACCCGCGGCCGGTCCTTCCTGGCCGCCGGTGTCGCCGCCGTGATCTGCGCGTTCGTCCTGGGCCAGAGCGACCTGCTCCGGGTCGGGGTGCTGCTGGCCGTCCTGCCGCTGCTCTGCGCGGCCGTGCTCTACCGCACGCGCTACCGGGTGGCCGGCAGCCGCCGGCTCTCCCCCTCGCGGGTGCCCGCCGCCAGCGAGGCCCGGGTGCACCTGCGGGTGGACAACGTCTCACGGCTGCCCACCGGCCTGCTGATGCTCCAGGACCGGGTGCCGTACGTCCTCGGGCCGCGGCCCCGCTTCGTCCTGGACCGAGTGGAGCCCGGCGGCCGGCGCGAGGTGTCCTACCGGGTCCGCTCGGACCTGCGCGGCCGCTATCCGCTGGGCCCGCTGCAACTGCGCCTGACGGACCCCTTCGGGATGTGCGAACTCACCCGCTCCTTCTCCTCGTACGACACCCTGACGGTGATCCCGCGCGTGGAGCCGCTGTCGCCGGTGCGGCTGAGCGGCGAGGCCAAGGGGTACGGCGACGGACGGCAGCGCTCGGTGGCGCTGGCGGGCGAGGACGACGTGATCCCGCGCGGCTACCGCCACGGCGACGACCTGCGCCGGGTGCACTGGCGCTCCACCGCGCGCTACGGCGAGCTGATGGTGCGCCGTGAGGAGCAGCCGCAACGCTCCCGCTGCACGGTGCTGCTGGACACCCGGGGCATCGCCTACGCGGGCGCCGGCCCGGACTCGGCCTTCGAGTGGGCGGTGTCCGGCGCGGCGTCCGTGCTGGTGCACATGCTCGAACGAGGCTTCTCGGTACGGCTGCTGACGGACACCGGCAGCTCGGTGCCCGGCGAGGGGGCCGACGGGTTCGCCGGCGCCAGCCAGGAGACGGCGGACGCGGCCGGGATGCTGATGGACACGCTCGCGGTGATCGACCACTCGGACGGCGCGGGCCTGTCCCGCGCGTACGACGTGCTGCGCGGCGGCAACGAAGGGCTGTTGGTGGCGTTCCTGGGCGACCTCGACGAGGAACAGGCCGCGGTGGTCGCCAAGATGCGCCGGCGCAGCGGCGGCGCGATCGCCTTCCTGCTGGACGGCGCGTGGCTGCGGGAGACGGCCGACGCCCCCGGCCCGGCGGAGCCGCACAGCGAGGGCCTGCGGATGCTGCGCGAGGCGGGCTGGACCGCCGTGAGCGTCCCGCGCGGCGCCTCCCTGAACGACCTGTGGCGCCAGGCGGACCACGACCGCCGGGACATGGCCGTCGTGAGCGGCGGGGAGGCACTGTGAGGACCGGCTGGGAGGAACTGTCATGAGCGGGCGGGCTCGGCTGGCCCTGTTCGCCGCGGCGGCCACGCTGATGGCGTCGTGTGCGCTGCTGCCCCTGGTGGACCGGCCGACGTGGCTGTTCCAGGCGGCCGCGCTGGTGGCGGTGCAGACGGGCGTGGGCGCGGCGACCCGGCGGGTGCCGCTGGCCCGGCCGCTGACCGTGGCGGCGCAGGCCCTGGTGACGCTGCTGATGCTGACGCTGCTCTTCGCCCATGAGCAGGCGGTCGCCGGGCTGATACCCGGCCCCGAGGCGTTCCGGCATCTGGCCGACCTGCTCCAGGAGGGCTCGGACGACGTCAGCCGGTACGCGATACCGGCGCCGCTGACCGACGGGATCCGGCTGATGCTCGTCGGCGGAGTCCTGGTCATCGGCCTGCTGGTGGACACCCTCGCGGTGACCTTCCGCAGCTCTGCCCCGGCCGGCCTGCCGCTGCTCGCCCTGTACTCCGTCGCCGCCGGGCTGTCCGACGGCGAGTACGACTGGGTGTGGTTCCTGATCGCCGCCGCGGGCTATCTGCTGCTGCTGCTCGCCGAGGGCCGTGACCGGCTGTCGCAGTGGGGCCGGTTCTTCGGCGGCGCGGCGCGCACCCCCGGCGAGACACGGGACGGGGCGGTGGCGCCGGTCCGTACGGGGCACCGCATCGGCGTGGTCGCGCTGGGCATGGCCCTGCTGGTGCCGTGGACGCTGCCCGCGATGAGCGGCGGCCTGCTGGACACGGCCGGGACGGGCATCGGGGCGGGCAACGGCTCCGGCGGCACGATCTCCGCGGTGAACCCGCTGGTGTCGTTGCGCGACAGCCTGAACGTGGACCAGGACCGCCAGGTGCTCTCCGTGAAGACGAGCACGAACGACATCTCGGACCTGTACCTGCGGATCGTCTCCCTGGACGACTTCGACGGCACCACCTGGAAGCCGTCGCAGCGGCACATCGTCGGCGTACCGGACCAGTTCCCCACGCCGATCGGCCTGAGCCCCGAGATCAAGCGCAGCAGCGTCCTGACCAAGGTCACGGCGGCGGACTGGTACGCCCAGGACTGGCTGCCGATGCCGTACCCGCCGAGCAGCGTGCGGATCGGCGGCAACTGGCGGTACGAGCCGGTCGGCATGACGCTGGTCGGCGACCACGGCCAGACGACGCGCGGCGCGACCTACACGGTGACCAGTGTGGACGTGCAGCCGACGGCCGAGCAGCTGACGGCGGCCAAGCAGCCGCCGGCGGCCCTGGCGCGGGAGTACACCAAGGTGCCGTCCTCGCTGCCCAAGGTGGTGGCGAAGACCGCCGAGGAGATCACCGCGGGCGCGGCGAACCACTACGAGGAGGCGGTCAAGCTCCAGGACTACTTCGCCGTGACCGGCGGCTTCCAGTACGACACCCAGGTGGAGGTAGGACGGGGCCCGAACGCCATAGCGAACTTCCTGAAGCGGAAGCAGGGCTTCTGCGTGCACTTCTCCTTCGCGATGGCCGCGATGGCCCGCACGCTGGGCATCCCGGCCCGGGTGGCGGTGGGCTTCGCGCCCGGGTCCCCGCAGGCGGACGGCTCGGTGTCGGTCGGCCTGAAGGACGCGCACGCCTGGCCGGAGCTGTATTTCGAGGGTGTGGGCTGGACCCGCTTCGAGCCGACGCCGACCCGGGGCACGGCACCGTCGTACACCCAGTCGGACACGCCCGGCAGCAGCCTTCCGGACCAGGTACGGCCCTCGCAGACGGCGAGTGCGGCGCCCGCCGTGCCGGTCTCCCCGAGCGAGAGCTGCACGGTGCAGGAGCGCAAACTCCAGGCGTGCGACAGCCCGTCCGCGCAGGCCGCGCTGCACAAGCAGTCGCATCCCCGGCGGTGGTGGGTGTACGCGCTGTGGGCGCTCGGCGGACTCGCCGTCGCGCTGGTCCCGTTCACGCCGATGCTCTGGCGGGCCCGGCTGCGCGCGGTACGGCTGGGCGCGCACGCCCGTACCGAGGAGGGCGCGGCGGCGCACACGCTGGCGGCCTGGCGGGAACTGACCGACACCGCATGGGACTTCGGCATCCTGCCGGACGAGTCGCAGACCCCGCGCAGAGCGGCCGCCCGGATCGTCCGGCTCGGGCATCTCGACCCGGTGGCCGGAGCGGCGGTGCACCGGCTGGCGGACGCGGTGGAGCAGGTCCTCTACGCGCCCCGGCCGCGCCCCGTGGCGGGGCTGGCGGAGGACGTGCGCCGGGTGACCGCCGCGCTGAAGAGCACGGTGAGCCTCGGTACGCGACTGCGGGCGCTGTTCCTGCCGCGCTCGATCGTGCAGGTGCTGTGGGCGGCGTCGGCGTGGTGGACGTCCGCCACGGCACGGGCGACGGCGGCCCTGCCGACCCCGCGCAGGGCGCCGGGCCAACAGGGCTGAGTCACCGGGGCGGGCACCCGCCCCAGTGGGTTCACGGCATGCGTGAGGGGCGGTCACCGGAAGGTGGCCGCCCCTCTCACGTGTGTCGGTGAACCGCCGGGGGCTAGTGACCCTGCTCGTCGCGGCGGCGCTGCCAGCGCTGCTCGATCCTGTCCATCATGGAGCGCTTCTGCCGTCCCTGCCGACGGGCGTGCGGGGCCCCGGCGGGCTGTTCGCCCGGCTTGGGGGCCTTGCGCCAGCCGGTGACGGCGAGCACCGCGCAGCCGAGCATCACGAGGAAGCCCACCACGCTGATCCAGATCTGCTGCGCGACCATTCCGGCCATGAGGAGCGCGATACCCACGAGGAAGCCCGCGACCGCCTGGTAGACCCGCCGCCGGGTGTACGTACGCAGCCCGCTTGCCTCGAGCGCCGACGCGAACTTGGGATCTTCGGCGTACAGCGCTCGCTCCATCTGCTCGAGCATGCGCTGCTCGTGCTCCGAGAGCGGCACGGAGTCCTCCTCATCGTGCAGTCGCCGGGGCGACCCGGGGGTCCCTTCAGGATAGGCAGGGAATCGCCCCCGTGAAACCCGCCCCTCTGCGCCAATTGGCCAACCGGAATCCGGCCTGACGGACCCGGCTCGCTGAGGCTTCCATTCCCCGGCGGCCGACCCGTCATGCCGAGCGGTCTCCCTCGATCATACGGCGCAAACCCCTCGATCGGGGGGCCTGTGGCGTACTCCATGCGCCGCCGACGCCCTGATCAGCGGCGTGCCCCTGGTTGCACACCAGGCGGTTCACGCCCCCGGCGACACCGCCGTCTCACCGAGCACGTGCAGCTGGGTGGCCACGGAGTGGAAGGCCGGGAGTTCGGCGGCCGCCGCCTCCAGCCGCAGCAGGGCGTCGAGGGCGCCCGGCTCGGTGTCCACGAGGACACCCGGGACCAGGTCGGCGAAGACCCTGACGCCGTGCACGGCGCCGACCCTGAGGCCCGCGCCCTCCACGAGCGCGGTGAGCTGGTCGGCGGTGAAGCGGCGCGGCACCGGGTCGCCGGAGCCCCAGCGGCCGTCGGGGTTCTCCAGCGCCTGCTTGGCCTCCTTGAAGTGGCCCGCGAGGGCGCGGGCGAGCACCGCGCCGCCGAGTCCCGCGGCGAGCAGGCTGAGGACGCCCTCGGAGCGCAGCGCGGCCACCGCGTTGCGGACGCCCTCGGCGGGGTCGTCCACGTACTCCAGGACGCCGTGGCACAGCACCACGTCGTAGCCGCCGCGCTCGACCACGTCGAACAGTCCGTGCGCGTCGCCCTGCACCCCCCGCACCCGGTCGGCGACGCCGGCCTCGGCGGCCCGGCGCTCCAGCGCGAACAGCGCGTTCGGGCTGGGGTCGACGACGGTGACCCGGTGGCCGAGGCGGGCGACGGGCACCGCGAAGTTGCCGCTGCCGCCACCGGTGTCGAGGACGTCCAGCGAGTCCCGGCCCGTGGCCTTGAGCCGGCGGTCGAGGGCGTCCTGGAGGACCTCCCAGACCACGGCGGTACGGAGAGAGGCGCGGGGTCGCATCGGGTCCGACACGGCAGTTGACTCCTCGGGGACGCAAGGCTGGGCGAAGGCTTCAGGCGCCTTCCACCCTATTGCCTCCCGTACCGCCCGCGGTCATCGCGTCAGCCCGCGTCCGGCATCTCGCGCGGGGCGGCGGCCGGGTGCTCTGGCTCGCCGGTGTCCTGGCGGGGCTGGGGCAGGACCGGCTGGAGCACCAGCATCCGCTCGACGATGCGGACGAACATCGCCACGTCCCGTATCAGGTCGTCGGCGTCGCGGCTGCCCGCGGCGCCCTGGATGCCGGCCTCGGCCCGGGCGCGGCGGGCGGCGCCGGAGGCGAACAGGGCGCTCCATTCGGTGAGTTCGGGCGCTATCTCGGGGAGCACTTCCCAGGCGCTGCGGATGCGCGTGCGGCGCCTGGGTGAGGGCTCGGGTCGGCCGCGTGCGGCGAGCACGGCGGCGGCGGTGCGCAGGGCGGCGAGGTGGGCCGTCGCGTAGCGCTCGTTGGGGGTTTCCAGGACGGCGGCTTCTTCGAGTCCGGCGCGAGCCTGGGCGAGCAGGTCGAGGGCGGCGGGCGGTGCCGTGGACCGGCGCAGCACGGGGTGCACGTCGCTCGCCGGTCCGGTCAGTGAGGGGGCAGGGCCGGTGGCGCGGCGCCGGCGGGCGGCGGCTGCGGACGGGTTGGCCATGACGAACCTCCTGTCGTCTGGGTGACGGCACGCCCTGCTACGAGGTGCCGTATGTGCCCATCGTGAGGTATGGCACTGACAATCCGTTCTGACCTGGCCTTTTGCTTCGATCGAAGGTTCGGGCTAGTTTTTGCACTGACCAGTCAGTTCAAAAACATTTCCAGGGGGAAGGCGGGAGCCATGGACCCGTCACAGGACAGCCCGGCACAGGACAGCGCCCACGGCCTCGGCGTCACCGCCCGCGACTTCGGGCTGCGCGGGCCCCGGGGCTGGGTCTTCCGGGGCGTCCGTCTGGACGCGGAGCCCGGGTCGCTGATCGCGGTCGAGGGGCCCTCCGGTTCCGGCCGTACCTGTCTGCTGCTCGCGCTCACGGGACGCATGAAGCCCACGGAGGGAGTGGCCACCGTCGGCGGGCTCAAACTCCCCCGGCAGATGTCCGCCCTGCGCCGGGTCAGCGCCCTCGCCAACGTCGCCGGGGTCACCGACCTCGACCCGGCCCTCACGGTCGGCGAGCACCTGCGCGAACGGGCGCTGCTGCAAAGGCGCTTCGGGGGTCCCCTGCGCGGGCTGCTGCGGCCCCGGGCGGAACGGGCCGGCGAGGCCCGGCGGCGGACCGAGAGCGCGCTGGCCGCCGCCGGGCTCGACCCGGACACCCTGCCCAAGGGCGCCCGGACAGCCGTACGGGATCTGGAGCGGCTGGAGGCGCTGCGCCTGTCCGTCGCCCTGGCCCTCGTCGGCGGCCCCGGGCTGCTCGCCGTGGACGACACCGACCTCAAGCTCTCCGACGCGGAGCGGGCCGAGGCGCACGCGCTGCTGGCCTCGGTCGCGGCGGCCGGGACGACGGTCGTGGCGGTGTACGCCGAGGCCCCCGAGGGCGCGGTGACCGTCTCCACCCGGCCCGCCGAGACCGACCACGAGACCGACGAACACGAGACCGACCACGAGACCGACGAAGACGTGAAGGAGGCGGCCGATGCGCTCGCCGAAACTGGCCGCGCTTGAGCTCAGGCGCTTCGGCCGCGGCAAGCTCCCCCGCGCCGCCCTGGTCGCGCTCCTCGTGCTGCCCCTGCTGTACGGCGCCCTGTACCTGTGGTCCTTCTGGGACCCGTACGGCCGCCTCGACCGCATCCCCGTGGCCCTGGTGAACGACGACAAGGGGGCGACCGCGAGCGGGAAGAAGCTCTCGGCGGGCGACGACCTCGTCGACGGGCTGCGCGACAGCCGGACCTTCGAATGGCACGAGGTGAGCGCCGCCGAGGCCCGCAGGGGCGTCGAGGACGGCACCTACTACCTGTCGCTGACCATGCCGGCCGACTTCAGCCGGCGCATCGCCTCCAGCTCGGGCGACTCCCCCGAGACGAGCGCGCTCCAGGTACGGACGAACGACGCGAACAACTACATCGTCGGGCAGATATCCCGGTCGGTGTTCAGCGAGGTGCGGACGGCCGCGTCCACCAAGGCCTCCCGGCAGTTCCTGGACCGGATCTTCATCTCCTTCTCCGACATCCACGGCAAGACGGAGACGGCCGCCAAGGGCGCCGACAAGCTCGAAGGAGGCATCGGGAAGGCGGAGAAGGGCTCCAAGGACCTCGCCGACGGGCTGAAGGACGCCAAGAGCGGCAGCGGCAAGCTGGCCAAGGGCCTGGAGAAGCTCGACAAGGGCGCGGGCGACCTCCAGGACGGCTCGCGGCAGGTCGCTGACGGCACCCAGACCCTCGCCGACAAGGTCAACGGGGTCTACGACAAGGCCGGCCCGTTCGTGAAGGCCAACGAGAAGACCATCGGGGACACCGCCCGGCTCGTCGCCGACTCGGCGAAGACGGTCCGCGACAACCTCGGCGTCCTGGTGAGGACGGCACCGGCCGCCGCCAAGGCCGCCCACGCGGCCTCCGCCGAGCTGGACGAGATCTACCGGACGCACTGCGAGACGGCGCTGCTGCCCGACGACGTCTGCCCCGACCTGAAGAAGGCGAAGACGGCCGCCTCCGACGTGGCCACGGTCGCCGACGACCTCAACACGCTGATCGCCGACCAGGACGGCGACCTGAAGACGCTGCGCGCGAACCTCGGCACGCTCCAGAAGCAGGCGCAGGCGCTCGCCGACCGCGCCCCGCACCTCTCCGAGGACCTCGACGACGCCGTGTCCCGCGTCAACAAGCTGAACGAGGGCGCGGGCAAGGTCGCCGCGGGCGCCGAGAAGCTGCACACCGGGCTGGGCACCGCCAAGACCGGCGCGACCGACCTCGACAAGGGCATCGGCACGGCCGAGACGGGCGCCGAGACCCTCAGCGGCGGCATGTACAAGCTCGTCGACGGCTCCGGGAAGCTCGCCGGCGGCCTGCACGACGGGGCGAAGAAGATCCCCGACTACGACAAGCGGGACCGCGACCAGCGCACCGGGGTCATGGCCGACCCGGTCCAGCTCGCCTCCAGGGACCTGCACCACGCGCCGAACTACGGCACCGGGTTCGCCCCGTACTTCATCCCGCTGTCCCTGTGGGTCGGCGCGATGGTGGCGTACATGCTGATCCCGCCGCTCAACCGGCGTGCCCTCGGTGCCGGGTCGTCCGCCTGGCGGACCGCGCTGGCGGGCTGGCTGCCGGTGGCCGCGGTCGGGGTGCTCCAGACGGCCGCCCTGATGTCCGTCCTGCACTGGGCGATCGGCCTGGAGATGACCCGGGCGGCCGGGACGGTGGGCTTCCTGTTCCTGGTGGCGGCCTGCTTCGCGGCGATCGTGCAGTGGCTGAACGCACGCTTCGGCGCGGCCGGCCGGATCCTGGTGCTCGCCCTGCTCATGCTCCAGCTGACCTCCGCGGGCGGTACCTACCCGGTGCAGACCAGTCCCCGTTTCTTCAACGCGATCCACCCCTTCCTGCCGATGAGCTACGTCGTGCAGGCCCTGCGCAGGCTCATCACGGGCGGTGGCCTCGGCCCGGTGTGGCTGGCCTGCGGCGTGCTGACGGCGTTCACCGCGGGCGCCCTCGCGCTCACCGCCCTGTCGGCCCGCCGCCACCAGGTGTGGACCCTGGACCGGCTGCATCCCGAGCTGAGCCTGTGACCTCGCCTTTCGTGTCCCCTTCGGACGCCGTTCCTGTGAGAATCGACGCCATGGAAAGCAGCAGCGCCACGTCGGGTGGCAGCACGCGCCGCGAGGCCACCCGGCAGAAGCTCTACGAGGCTGCCGTCACGCTCATCGCCGAGCAGGGTTTCTCCGCCACCACGGTGGACGAGATCGCCGAGCGTGCCGGGGTCGCGAAGGGCACGGTCTACTACAACTTCGCGAGCAAGTCGGTTCTCTTCGAGGAGCTGCTGCGGCACGGCGTCGGCCTCCTCACCGCGTCCCTGCGCGAGGCGGCCGAGCGGACGGCACGCGAGGGCGGCAGCAGGGTCGACGCCCTGGACGCGATGGTCCGGGCCGGACTGGTCTTCATCGACCGCTATCCGGCCTTCACCCAGCTGTACGTGGCCGAGCTGTGGCGCACCAACCGCGCCTGGCAGTCCACGCTGATGGTGGTCCGGCAGGAGGCCGTCGCCGTCGTGGAGGGCGTGCTGCGCGAGGGCGTGGCGAACGGCGAGTTCAGCGAGGAGATCGACGTGCAGCTGACCGCGGCCGCGCTGGTCGGGATGGTGCTGGTGGCCGCGCTGGACTGGAAGTCGTTCCAGCCGGAGCGGTCCCTGGACGACGTCCACGCGGCGCTGTCCCGGCTGCTCCAGGGACGGGTCAGCGGAAAGGGCTGAGCCGGCCCGCCCGGCGGTAGCCGCACGCGCGCGTGCACGGAAAAGCGCCGGTCCGTCGTGGCCCGTCCCCCGCGGGCCACCTCGAACCGGCGCTTCCCTCTTGCTCCCCCGGACGTCCCCCCGTTGGACCCCCCGTTCGGTCGTCCCCCGGGTACCCCCCGTGCCTCGCTTCCGCCGACGGATCGGCGGAAGGAGCGGATCGAGGGCCGCTCCGTTCCGGCGCCCCGTGTCGCCGGTGCCGGAGCCGTGCCCCTTCTCCGTGTCTCCACTCTCTCGTTCGCGCAGGTGGCAGCCCATCCGTGCGCGTACTCATCTCGCGCACTAGGTACGGATACTCAGCCCTGCGTGCTCATCCCCAGCCCGTGGCCGGGATTGTCGGTGGGGGTCGCTAAAGTCGCGGGCATGGCACGGATTGCGGTGATCGGCGCCGGGATGGGCGCGATGGCGGCCGCCGCCCGGCTGGCCGTCGCGGGCCACCGGGTGGCGGTGTACGAGCGTACGGAGACGTACGGCGGTGCGGTGCGCCGGTTCGAGCGGGACGGGTTCCGCTTCGACACCGGCCCCGGGCTGCTGCCCCTGCCCGCGGTCTACCGCGACCTGTTCGTCAAGACCGGCAAGGAGCCGCTGGAGGCCTGCGTCGAGCTGGTGCAGGTCGACCCGTCGTCCCGGCACGTCTTCGCGGACGGCACCGAGGTGTCGTTGCCGAACGCCTCGCGCGCGGGTGTCGTCGCCGCCCTGGACGAAGCACTGGGCGCGGGCGCGGGCGGGCGCTGGGGGGACTTCCTGGTGCGGGCGCGCGAGGCCTGGGACCGCACCCGGCGTCCCTTGCTGGAAGAGCCCCTGTGGCCGAACTGGCGTGTGCTGGCGGAGCGGGACCCCTATCCCTCGGTCCCGCACAAGCGGCTGCTGCGCACCCGGCGGGCGTCCACGCTCGCCGAGGTCGGGGAGTGGGACCTGCGCGACCCGCGTCTCGCGGCGCTCCTGGACAGCCACGCGCTCGCGTACGGCCTCGACCCCCGCACCGCTCCGGCGAGCGCGGCCGTACTGCCGTACATGGAGCACGCCTTCGGCACCTGGTATGTGCGGGGCGGCATGCGGGAGTTGGCGCGCGCGGTGTACGAGCGGTGCGTGGCCCGCCGGGTGGAGTTCACCTTCGGCGCGGAGGTCACCGGCATCGTGGAGAAGGACGGCCGGGTGGCGGGGGTGGAACTTGCTGGGGGCACCTCCCAGGCTTTCGGCTCTGGGGGAGGCACGGTGGCCGAGGCCGACCACGTGGTGGCGGACGTGGACCCGGTGCGGCTGCGGAGTCTGACGGGGCATCCGCTGGACGCCGACGGGGATGTGCGCGCGGAGACCGTGACGCCCCGCGCGGGCCGGTTCACGGTGCTCCTGGCCCTGCGCGGCGAGCGCGAGCCCGGTGCCGTACACCGCACGGTCGTGCACGCGCCGGACCCCGCGCGGCCCACGGTGACCGTGCTGCGGCCCGACGACCCCGCCTCGCGTCCGGAGGGCGCGTACGAGTCGGTGGTCGTCCAGGCCGTGGTGCCGGCGGAGGGGGACTGGGAGCAGGAGAGCACGGTCCGGGACTTCACCGGCCTCGTCCTGGACGCCGCCGGGGCCGCTGTTCCGGGCCTGCGCGAGCGGCTGGTCTGGCACGAGGTGCGGACGCCCGGTCACACCGGGGCCGAGACGGGTTCCGGGGCCGTCCCCGCTCCCGCGCTCGCCGCCGCGGACGGCCGCTTCCTGCATCCGGCGAACACCACACGCCTGCCGGGCCTGTACCGGGTGGGCGGCTGGTCACACCCCGGCGGTGGACTCCCCCACGCCGGCATGTCCGGCGCGCTGGTGGCGGGGCTGATCGTGGAGGGGCCGGACTTCCGCGGCTCGCAGTGAGCCCCTGAAGCAGCGAGCCTCAGAAACGGTACTGCTCGTCGAATCCGTGCCCCTGCTGCTGACCGCCCGTCTGGTAGGGGTACGGCTGCTCGGCGGGGAGGGCGCCGTAGGAGTCGTCGGTGCGCTGCTGCGGGACCCAGACGCCGTCCGCGGGGGTCTCGCCGTAGCCGCCGGTGCCGTACTGGCCCTGGCCGTAACCCTGTTGGTCGTAGTGCTGGCCGCCGTACGTCTGGTCGTAGCCGGTGGTGCCGTAGGCGTCGGTGTAGCCGCTGTACTGCTGCTGGCCGCCGGTGTCGTATCCGTACTGCTGCTGGCCGTAGCCGGAGTAGTCGTACGCGTACGACTGGTCGGCGCCCTGGTGCTGGGTGGCGGACGGCTGGGCGGAGCCCGAGAAGGAGTCGCCGTATATGCCGTACGTACCGGTTTCGTCGGGCATGGGCTGCGGCTCGTAGACCGCGGTGGTCTCCGCGGCCGTGGGTGCGGCGGAGCGGGCGGCGGGGGCGAAGACGTCGTCGCGGTCGTAGTCGTCGTCGGCGCCGGCGTCGCCGTAGCCGGCCGCCTGGGTCCCCTGGACGGCGGAGGCGTCGAGGACCGGGTCCTGGCGCTCGGGTTCGCCGCGGCGGCGCTTGCTCTTGCCGGTGGCGCCGGCCTCCGGGCGGCTGACCGCCCAGCCGGCGGCGAAGCCGCGGCGGAACGACAGCGTGACGTAGGTCTGCCCGACCGCGAAGGCGGCCGCGCCCAGGCCGATGACCGGCACGGACGGGATCAGCACACCGACCACGACACCGAGGAAGCCGACGAAGGCGAGCAGCCGCCAGCGCAGCCGCGCCTTGTACTGAAGCAGCACCTCACCGAGCAACCACAGCGCGACGATGCCGAACGCGATGTAGAGGACCGTCCAGCCCATGTACGCCCCTCTCCCAGTGACCGCTACGCAGTGTGTCGTATCGCGGTGCGGCCGGTCTAGGCCTGCGGGGGATGGTGCAGGCCCAGGTTCTCGTAGATTTCCAGCGTAGCCGTGGAGTTGTTGAGCGTGATGAAGTGCAGTCCGGGCACTCCCTCGGACAGCAAGCGTGCGCAGAACTCCGTGGCGAATTCGATACCGATGGAGCGTACCGCCGCCGGATCGTCTTTGGCTGTGAGGATCCGCTCTTTCAGGGCGGACGGGAAGGCGGCGTTGCTGAGCTTCGGCAACCGTTGCAGCATCTTCACGCTGGTCACCGGCAGTACCTCGGGGATGACCGGGGTCTCGCAGCCCGCGGCGGCGACCCGGTCGCGCAGGCGCAGGTAGGACTCCGGCTGGAAGAACATCTGCGTGATGGCGTAGTCGGCGCCGGCCCGGCACTTGTCCACGAAGTGCGCGACGTCGGCGTCCCATTCCGAGGAGCGCGGGTGCATCTCCGGGAACGCGGCGACGCCCACGCAGAAGTCGCCCGACTCCTTGATGAGCCGGACCAGCTCGGCCGCGTAGGTCAGGCCCTGGGGGTGCGGCACCCACTCGCCCATCGGGTCGCCGGGCGGGTCGCCGCGCACGGCCAGCATGTTGCGGATCCCGGCGTCCGCGTACTGGCCGATGATGTTGCGCAGTTCGGCGATGGAGTGGTCGACCGCGGTGAGGTGGGCGACCGGCGTCAGCGTGGTGTCGACGACGATCTGCTGGGTCTCCTTCACCGTGGTGGCGCGGGTGGAACCGCCGGCGCCGTACGTCACGGAGACGAAGTCGGGCGCCACCGCCTCGACCCGGCGCAGCGCGTTCCAGAGGTTCCGCTCACCCTGGGGGGTCTTGGGCGCGTAGAACTCGAAGGAGTACGTCGTCTTGCCGGTGCCGAGGATGTCACGCACCGTACGCGCGCGATCGGACCTGGTTGATGCGGTTCCGAGGGCCATACCGGCAGGTTAGCCAGGGGCGGCCGGTCCCCCAACCGAAAGCCGGAAGTTTGCCCGAATTGTCGGCCTGTTGTCCACCCCTTGGACATACGTGGACACCCGCGGGTGCGGCGTCACGCCTGCCGGAGCCGTTTGGCGAACTCCGCCGCCGCCGCTCCCGGGTCCGAGGCCTCGGTGATCGCCCGTACGACGACCACCCTGCGGGCTCCCGCGTCCAGGACCTCGTCGAGATTGCCCAGGTCGATGCCGCCGATGGCGAACCAGGGGCGGTCGGTGCCCAGCGCGGCGGTGTGCCGGACCAGGTCGAGGCCGGGCGCGGGCCGGCCGGGCTTGGTGGGGGTGGGCCAGCACGGGCCGGTGCAGAAGTAGTCGACGCCCTCCTGGACGGCGGCGGCCTCCGCCTCCGCCTCGGCGTGCGTGGAACGGCCTATGAGGACGTCCGCGCCGAGAATCGCGCGGGCCGCGGGGACCGGGAGGTCGCCCTGGCCGAGGTGGAGCACGTCCGAACCGGCGGCGTGCGCGACGTCCGCGCGGTCGTTGACCGCGAGCAGCTTGCCGTGCCGGGCGCAGGCGTCGGCGAGGACCGCGAGGTGCTCCAGCTCCTCGGCGGCCTCCATGCCCTTGTCCCGCAGCTGCACGACGTCCACACCGCCGGCCAGCACCGCGTCCAGGAACTCGGCGAGGTCACCCTGCCGTTTCCGGGCGTCCGTGCACAGGTAGAGCCGGGCGTCGGCGAGGCGGTCGCGGGCGGTGGCGGGCATGCGTGGGTCCCCCGTTGTCGGTGCGCGGTCGGCGGCGTACGGGCCAGGTGGCCCGTACGCCGGACGGTGTTCGGTTCGGATGGTCCGGGTCAGACGGCGAGCGCCTGGGCGCGGCGCTTCACCTCCGTGCCGCGATTCTCGCTCAGGGCCTGCGCGGGGGTGCCGGGGAGGCTCGGGTCCGGGGTGAAGAGCCATTCCAGCATCTCTTCGTCGGTGAAGCCGTCGTCCCTGAGGAGCGTCAAGGTCCCGGACAGGCCCTTGACGACCTTGTCCCCGTCGATGAAGGCGGCGGGGACGTGCAGCGCCCGGTTCTCACCACGGCGTACGGCGATGAGGTGGCCCTCCTTGACCAGCTGCCGAACACGTGTCACCTCGACGCCGAGCTGTTCGGCGATGTCGGGCAGGTTCAGCCAGGCGGGGACGAGAGCATCGATCTTCGCGTCAATCTCGGTCACGGGAACAAGCCTGCCATCTGCCACTGACACTCGGAAGTCAGGCCGGTCCACCTGGGGCGACATCCCAGGTCCCGGGCCTTAAGCCGTGGCGTTCTTCAGCGGCCTCGCCGGGTCGGCCAGCAGCTCCGGCCGCATCGGTGTGCCCGCCTCGATCAGCCGTCGCCCCTGGGCCAGGTCCCTCGGGCGTCCCACGGCGAGCAGGGCCACCAGCCGGTCCTCCTTCAGCCAGCAGACCGTCCACGCGGGGCCGGCCGGATCGCCGCGCCACAGGGTGCGGTCGGCCGCGCCGTGGTGACCGGCGTACTGGACGAAGCGGCCGAACTGCTCGGACCAGAAGTACGGCACGGGGTCGTAGACCGCGGGGGTCTCGTCCATGATGTTCGCGGCGACCGTGCGCGGGCCCTGGAGGGCGTTGTCCCAGTGGTGGACGAGCAGCCGCTCCCCGTACCGCCGGGAGGGGAAGGAGGCGCAGTCGCCGACCGCGTACACGTCCGGGGCCGAGGTCCGCAGGTGCTCGTCGGCCACCACCTCGCCGTGCGCGCCGAGTTCGATGCCGGAGCCGGCCAGCCACGCCGTGGCGGGGCGGGCTCCGATGCCGACGACGACGGCGCCCGCGGGCACCCGTGAGCCGTCGTCGAGCACCACCGCGCCCGGCTCGACGCGCTCCACGCGCGCGTGGGTGCGCAACACGGCGCCGCTGTCGGCGTACCAGGACACCATCGGCGCGGCCACCTCGGCCGGGAGCGCGCCGGCGAGGGGGCGGTCCGCCGCTTCCACGACCGTGACCGCGCAGCCCGCCTCGCGGGCCGCCGTGGCGAACTCGGCGCCGATCCAGCCCGCGCCGACGACCACGATGTCGTGCTGCCGGGCGAGTACCGGCCGCAGCCGTTCGGCGTCGTCGAGGGTGCGCAGCAGGTGCACGCCGGGCACGCCCTCCGTGCCCGGCAGCCGGATCGGTTCGGCGCCGGTGGCCAGGACCAGCACGTCGTACGGCACGGGCCCGGCCTCGGTGTCGACCTCGTGCTCGCCCGGGCGCACGCCCAGCGCCTCACGGCCGAGCAGGAGTTCGATGCCGAGCGCCTCGAAGTCGACGTCGAAGGCGGAGCCCTCGGCCTTGCCGAGCAGCACCGCCTTGGACAGCGGCGGCCGGTCGTACGGCTGGTGCGGTTCGGCGCCGATCAGCGTCACGGTGCCCCGGAAACCCTGCTCGCGCAGGGCGACCGCGGTCTGCACCCCGGCCATGCCCGCGCCGACGACGACCACGCGCCGCGCCTGTGACGTGCCCTGTTCCCGCGTCTGCTCGCTCACTCGATCACCATAGTCAACTGACTCTTCGTCAGTCAGGGGGCGTGCTCAGTGACCTGCTCCACAACGCTCGTACCCGCTCCGGGCTGCGATTCCCACTCCCAGGTCTCCTCCAGCCGCACCCTGCCGTCGGGCAGCTCGACGACGGTGGACGCGCAGTGTCCGCCGGAGGTGGTGCCGTCCCGCTTCAGCTGCACGTACCGGAAGTCCAGCCGGTCCCCCTCCCGGGTGCCCACGAGACACCCGCGTACGACATCGCCGCCCGCGTAGTCGGCCCAGATCTCGCCGTCCTTCTCGTGGTACGCGAACCGGGTGCGCGTACCCACCTGTCCCGGGGCCTGGTCCGCGACGGGGGCGAGGATCAGACCGTCGAGCGAGCGGGCCATCGGCGGAGGCCTCCTTACAAGTCAGGTGCTCTGCGGGCTAGGGTGGCCACCGTACAAGCACTCGCGGGAGCCCGGACGCACCGGGCTGAGAGGGAGGCTGGCGGCCTCCGACCGTACGAACCTGATCCGGGTCATGCCGGCGAAGGGAGGGGCTGGACGCCCATGCCGTCACGTACGTCCGACGTCCTCGTCATCGGGGGCGGCATCATCGGCCTGGTCACCGCCTGGCGGGCCGCGCAGCGCGGCCTGGCGACGGCCGTGGTGGACCCGGAGCCGGGCGGCGGCGCAGCCCAGGTGGCGGCCGGGATGCTGGCCGCCGTCACGGAGCTGCACCACGGCGAGCAGACGCTGCTCGGCCTGAACCTGGCGTCGGCCCGCCGCTATCCGGACTTCGCGGCCGAGCTGACCGAGCTCACCGGCCTGGACCTCGGCTACCGCAGATGCGGCACGCTCGCCGTCGCGCTGGACGCCGACGACCGCGCCCACCTGCGCGAACTGCACGCCCTTCAGCACCGGTCGGGCCTGGAGTCGGAGTGGCTGTCCGGACGGGAGTGCCGGCGTCTCGAACCGATGCTCGCGCCGGGGGTGCGCGGCGGGCTCCGGGTGGACGGCGACCACCAGATCGACCCGCGCAGGCTGGCGGCCGCGCTGCTCGCCGCCTGCGAGCGGGCCGGGGTGGTCTTCCACCGGGTGTGGGCCGAGCGCTTGGACGTCGTACGGGACCGGGCGGCCGGCGTCACCGCCTCGGACGGCGGCGAGTTGCGCGCGGGCCAGGTGGTACTGGCCGCCGGAAGCCTGAGCGGGCGGCTCGCGGGCCTGCCCGAGGACGTGCTGCCGCCGGTGCGGCCGGTGAAGGGCCAGGTGGTGCGGCTGACCGTGCCGCAGCGGTACGCGCCGTTCCTCAGCCGGACCGTACGTGCCGTGGTGCGCGGCAGCCACGTCTACCTGGTGCCCCGGGAGAACGGCGAGCTGGTCGTCGGGGCCACCAGCGAGGAGCTGGGCTGGGACACGACGGTGACCGCGGGCGGGGTGTACCAGCTGCTGCGCGACGCGCACGAGCTGGTGCCCGGCATCACCGAGCTGCCGCTCACCGAGACCCGGGCCGGACTGCGGCCCGGCTCACCCGACAACGCGCCGCTGCTCGGCCCGACCGGTCTGGACGGGCTGCTGCTGGCCACCGGGCACTACCGCAACGGCGTGCTGCTCACGCCCGTCACCGGGGACGCCCTGGCGCACGCCCTGACCACCGGTGAACTGCCCGAGGAGGCCCGCCCGTTCACCCTCAAGCGCTTCGGCAAGGCACTCACGGAGCAGCCCGCATGAACAGCCCCGTCACCATTTCCGTCAACGGAGAGCGCCGGGAGATCGCCCCCGGCACCGCTCTCGACACCCTCGTGAAGTCCCTCACCGCGGCGCCGCGCGGAGTGGCCGCCGCGCTCAACGAAACCGTCGTCCCGCGCGCGCAGTGGCCCTCCACGGCCCTGGCCGAGGGCGACCGCGTCGAAGTCCTCACCGCCGTCCAGGGAGGCTGACCATGGCCGACGACCCCTTCGTCCTCGGCGGTACGTCCTTCACGTCCCGCCTGATCATGGGTACGGGCGGTGCGCCCAGCCTCGAGGTGCTGGAGCGGGCGCTGGTCGCCTCCGGCACGGAGCTGACGACCGTGGCGATGCGACGGGTGGATCCCGGCGTGCACGGCTCGGTGCTGTCGGTGCTGGAGCGGCTCGGCATCCGGGTGCTGCCGAACACGGCGGGGTGCTTCACCGCCGGGGAGGCCGTGCTCACCGCCCGGCTGGCACGCGAGGCGCTGGGGACCGATCTGGTGAAGCTGGAGGTCATCGCGGACGAGCGCACGCTGCTGCCGGATCCGATCGAGACGCTGGAGGCGGCGGAGACGCTGGTCGACGACGGGTTCACAGTGCTGCCGTACACCAATGACGACCCCGTGCTGGCGCGGAAGCTGGAGGACGTCGGCTGTGCGGCGATCATGCCGCTGGGGTCGCCGATCGGGTCCGGGCTGGGGATCCGCAACCCCCACAACTTCCAGCTGATCGTCGAGCACGCGCGCGTGCCGGTGATCCTGGACGCGGGGGCCGGTACGGCGTCGGACGTGGCGCTGGCGATGGAGCTGGGGTGTGCGGGGGTGATGCTGGCCTCGGCCGTCACGCGGGCGCAGGAGCCGGTGCGCATGGCTGCCGCCATGCGGTACGCGGTGGAGGCGGGACGGTTGGCCCGGCTGGCGGGGCGGATTCCTCGGCGGCACTTCGCCTCGGCGTCGTCTCCTGCGGAGGGGCTGGCTGTGCTTGATCCGGAGCGGCCCGCTTTCTAGTGCGGCCTTGCTGTAGTCCCGTTTTTGTCTCCCACCCACGCACCACCCGTTTCCAGTTGGTTCAGAGGTGGACGTCTCCCGTGGGGCTTCATCGCCGTTGGCGGCTTTCCGGGCGTGGTCGGCTCTGCCCCTGGCGTGGGAAGCGTCACAGGTCGGCTGCAGTAGCGCTCCTATCCTGGCCGAAACCGTGGGGGTGTCGGTCCTGGCTCGTAGACTCGCCTGCGTGGATACGACCCTTCAGGACCCTCTCGTCGGGCAGGTGCTCGACGGCCGGTACCGCGTCGACGCGCGGATCGCGGCCGGCGGGATGGCCACGGTCTACCGGGCGCTGGACACCCGGCTGGACCGGGTCCTCGCGCTCAAGGTGATGCACCCGACGCTCGCGGCCGACGGATCGTTCGTGGAGCGGTTCATCCGGGAGGCGAAGTCGGTGGCCCGGCTCTCCCACCCCAATGTCGTACAGGTGTTCGACCAGGGGACCGATGGGGCATACGTCTATCTCGCCATGGAGTACATCGCCGGGTGCACCCTGCGGGACGTGCTCCGCGAGCGGGGCGCCCTTCAGCCGCGGGCCGCGCTGGACATCCTGGAGCCGGTGCTGGCCGCGCTCGGTGCCGCGCACCGGGCCGGGTTCGTGCACCGGGACATGAAGCCGGAGAACGTCCTGATAGGGGACGACGGACGGGTCAAGGTGGCCGACTTCGGGCTCGTGCGGTCCGTGGACACGGTGACCAGCACCACCGGCGCCGTGCTCGGGACGGTCTCGTACCTGGCGCCCGAGCAGATCGAACACGGGACGGCGGATCCGCGCGTCGACGTCTACGCCTGTGGTGTCGTGCTCTACGAGATGCTGACCGGCGGCAAGCCGCACTCCGGGGACACCCCCGCCCAGATCCTCTACAGGCACATCCACGAGGACGTGCCGCCGCCCTCGGCCGCCGTGCCGGGTCTGGCGTACGAACTGGACGAGCTGGTCGCCGCCGCCACCGCCCGCTCCCCCGAGCTCAGGCCGCAGGATGCCGTGGCCTTCCTCGCCCAGGCGCGGGAGGCACGCGCGCAGGTCGGTGAGGAGCGGCTGGACGTGGTGCCGCCGCAGGCGGTCTCCGGCCCGCACGACAACGCCGAGGACCGGACGAGCGTGATCCCGCGCGCGTTGACGGTGCCACGCCCGCTGCCGGTCAACGAGGCGGACGAGCCGGGGGCGGTCCTCAACCGGACCAGTGTGCTCCAGAGCCCGCCCGCCGACCCGCCCGTGCGCCGGCCGGGGCGGCCGAGGCGCGGGCTCATCACGGTCGTCGCGGCCGTGCTGCTGGTCTTCGGGGTCGGTGCGGGGGTCTGGTACATCAACTCCGGCCAGTTCACGAGGGTCCCTGCGCTGGTGACGAAGACACAGGCGCAGGCCGAGGAGCGGCTGGGGAAGGCCGGGCTCAAGGTCAAGCAGGTCAAGCACGCCTACAACGACACCGTGCGCAAGGGCACGGTGATCAGCAGCGACCCGGCGGCCGGCGCCCGCATCCGCACCAACGACTCGGTGACGCTGACGATCTCCGACGGCCCGAAGACCGTGAAGGTGCCGGACCTGTCGGGCCGCAAGCTCGCCGAGGCGCGAGCGCGGCTGAAGGCGCTGGGACTGGCGCCGGGCATGGTCACCCGGGAGTTCAGCGAGGACGTACCGAACGGTTCCGTGATTCGCACGGCCCCGGTCGCCGGCACCGTGCGGCACGCGGGCTCGGCGATCGCGCTGACCGTCAGCAAGGGCAGCCCGATCGACGTGCCGGACGTCACCGGCGACGACCTGGACAGCGCGAAGCAGGAGCTCCAGGGCGCCGGCCTGAAGGTGGAGGTGTCCACGCAGCAGGTCAACTCCGAGTACGACAAGGGCAAGGTCGCCCGGCAGACCCCGGCGGGCGACGGCCAGGCCGCCGAGGGCGACACGGTGACGCTGACCCTGTCCAAGGGCCCGGTGATGGTCGAGGTGCCGGACGTGGTGGGCGACAGTGTGGACGACGCCCACCAGCAGCTGGAGGACCGCGGTTTCAAGGTCGAGGAGGACCGTGGACTGCTCGGGCTGTTCGGCGACACCGTGAAGAAGCAGTCCGTGGACGGCGGCCAGACGGCACCCAAGGGGTCGACGATCACGATCACCATCCGGTGACGGGGGCCCGCCCGGACCATGACACCCTGAAGGGGTGACACCGCAGCACTCCGGCCCCGCCGCCCCCGGCCCCGACCCGGTCCCCGCCCCCGTCCCCGCCCGCAATCCCGTGGGCGGTCACGTGCCCGTGGCCGGCGGCCTGCATTCCGTCGGGCTGTCGTACGCCCGTGATCTGAAGGCCGAGACCGTGCAGGTCTTCGTGGCCAACCCGCGCGGCTGGGCCACGCCCGCCGGGAACCCCCGGCAGGACGAGGCGTTCCGCGAGGCCTGCGCGGAGGGGGCGATCCCGGCGTACGTCCACGCGCCGTACCTGATCAACTTCGGCTCGCACACCGAGGCGACCGTGGAGCGGTCGGTGGAGTCCCTGCGGCACTCGCTGCGCCGGGGGCGGGCGATCGGTGCGCTCGGCGTGGTGGTGCACACCGGGAGCGCGACCGGCGGCCGGGACCGGTCCGTGGCGCTGAAGCAGGTGCGGGAGCATCTGCTGCCGCTGCTGGACGAGCTCACCCACGACGACGATCCGTATCTGCTGCTGGAGTCCACGGCCGGACAGGGCGCCTCGCTCTGCTCCCGCACCTGGGACTTCGGGCCGTACTTCGAGGCGCTGGACGCCCACCCGAGACTGGGCGTGTGCCTGGACACCTGCCACGTCTTCGCCGCCGGGCACGACCTGGCGGGGCCGAGCGGCATGCACCGGACGCTGGACCTGCTGGTGGACACGGTCGGCGAGGGCCGGCTGAAGCTGATCCACGCCAACGACTCCAAGGACGTGGTGGGCGCCCACAAGGACCGCCACGAGAACATCGGCGCCGGCCACATCGGCGAGGACCCCTTCCGCGCCCTGATGACCCACCCGGCGACCGCGGGCGTCCCCCTGGTCATCGAGACACCCGGCGGCAAGGAGGGCCACGCGGCGGACGTGGAGCGCCTGAAGAAGCTCAGGGACGGCTGACGGCGGGGGCGCCGGTCAGAGTTCGGGCCCGTCCCCCGGGCCCTCCTGGTAGGAGTACCGCTGCTCTTTCCAGGGGTCGCCGATGTTGTGGTAGCCGCGCTCCTCCCAGAAGCCGCGGCGGTCGGTGGTCATGTACTCGATGCCGCGGACCCACTTGGGGCCCTTCCAGGCGTACAGGTGGGGGACGACGAGGCGGAGCGGGAAGCCGTGCTCGGCGGTGAGGAGTTCGCCGTCCTTGTGGGTGGCGAAGAGCGTGCGCTCGGAGGCGAAGTCCGACAGGCGGAGGTTGGAGCTGAACCCGTACTCCGCCCAGACCATCACATGGGTGACGTCGGGCGCGGGCGGGGCGATCTCCAGGATCGTCCGGGCCGGAATCCCACCCCATTCGGCGCCGAGCATGCTGAACTTGGTGACGCAGTGCAGGTCGGCCACGACGGTGGTGTACGGCAGCGCCGTGAACTCCTCGTGGGCCCAGCAGTGCTTCTCGCTGTCGGCGGTGGCGCCGAAGACCCGGAACTCCCAGCGCTCAGGCCGGAACTTGGGCACGGGCCCGTAGTGCGTGACCGGCCAGCCGCGCTGAAGTCGCTGCCCCGGCGGAAGCTCGGACCGTACGGCCTCTCCCGATTCTCCAGACTCGCGCTCCACCGGCTGACCCATGCCTCCATCCTGACAGACCCCGGGCAGTGCACATGACCAGGGAGGTACCGAAACGGGCAATCGGTACCAAGCATCCATTTCCTTACTAAGTGCGCACTTACTGGACGATCATCAACACCGATGCAATCATGCCGCCGCAACCTCCCTTGTTCCCCAGGTGGAAGGAGCCGCTGCGATGCAGGGCGATCCCGAGGTCATCGAGTTCCTCAACGAGCAGCTCACCGGCGAGCTCACCGCGATCAACCAGTACTTCCTGCACGCGAAGATGCAGGAGAACTTCGGCTGGACGAAGCTCGCGAAGTACACGCGGCACGAGTCGTTCGACGAGATGAAGCACGCCGAGGTGCTCACCGACCGGATCCTGTTCCTGGAGGGGCTGCCGAACTACCAGCGCCTGTTCCATGTGCGCGTGGGCCAGACGGTCAGGGAGATGTTCGAGGCGGACAAGCAGGTCGAGGTGGAGGCGATCGACCGGCTCAAGCGCGGGATCAAGGTGATGCGCGAGAAGGGCGACATCACGTCCGCGAACATCTTCGAGGACATCCTCGCCGACGAGGAGCACCACATCGACTACCTCGACACCCAGCTGGACCTGCTGGAGAAGCTCGGCGAGGCGCTCTACATCGCCCAGCTGATCGAACAGCCGGAGAGTTAGGCGGCGTCCGGGAGGTCGGCCAGTACCGGCCGGCCCTCGTCGGCCGCCTCCCGGCGGGGGCAGGCGCCGCGGCCGAGGATGGCCTGGATCCGGCGGACGCACGAGCCGCAGTCCGTGCCGGCCTTGCAGGCCGACGCTATCTGGCGGGGCGTGCAGGCACCGGCCTCCGCGTGCTGCTGGACCTGGGCCTCCGTGATGCCGAAGCAGCTACAGACGTACACGCGGACTCACCTCCCGACGGGATCACTGTCTTACTGCCATCCCGTTTTCTTCGGTGAGGCAAACCTAACCTTACCCGTCGCGTGAAGCCCGCAAAAGTGGGAGGGGCGCGGATCGAGTGTGATCCGCGCCCCAGGTCACTCACTGGTCCCGGTACATCTCCGCCACGAGGAACGCCAGGTCCAGGGACTGGCTGCGGTTCAGGCGCGGGTCGCAGGCCGTCTCGTAGCGCTGGTGCAGATCGTCGACGAAGATCTCGTCACCACCGCCCACGCACTCGGTGACATCGTCACCGGTGAGCTCGACATGGATGCCGCCCGGGTGGGTGCCGAGGCCCTTGTGCACCTCGAAGAAGCCCTTGACCTCGTCGAGCACGTCGTCGAAGCGGCGGGTCTTGTGCCCGGAGGCCGCCTCGAAGGTGTTGCCGTGCATCGGGTCGGTCACCCAGGCCACCGTCGCGCCCGACGCCGTGACCTTCTCCACCAGCTGCGGCAGCCGGTCGCGGATCTTGTCGGCGCCCATGCGGACGATGAAGGTGAGGCGGCCCGGCTCGCGGTCCGGGTCGAGGCGCTCGATGTACTGGAGCGCCTCCTCGGCCGTCGTGGTCGGGCCGAGCTTGATGCCGATCGGGTTGCGGATCTTCGAGGCGAACTCGATGTGCGCGCCGTCCAGCTGCCGGGTGCGCTCACCGATCCACACCATGTGCCCGGAGACGTCGTACAGCTGACCGGTGCGGGAGTCGACCCGGGTGAGGGCCGACTCGTAGTCCAGCAGCAGCGCCTCGTGCGAGGAGAAGAACTCGACGGTCTTGAACTCCTCCGGGTCGGTGCCGCAGGCCCGCATGAAGTTCAGCGCGTTGTCGATCTCGCGGGCCAGCTGCTCATAGCGCTGGCCGGAGGGGGACGACTTCACGAAGTCCTGGTTCCAGGCGTGCACCTGGCGCAGGTCGGCGTAGCCGCCGGTGGTGAAGGCGCGCACCAGGTTCAGGGTGGAGGCGGACGCGTGGTACATCCGCTTCAGCCGCTCCGGGTCGGGGATCCGCGCGGCCTCGGTGAAGTCGAAGCCGTTGACGGAGTCGCCCCGGTAGGTCGGGAGCGTCACACCGTCGCGGGTCTCGGTCGGCTTGGAGCGCGGCTTGGAGTACTGGCCGGCGATACGGCCGACCTTCACCACGGGCACGGACGCGGCGTACGTCAGCACGGCGCCCATCTGGAGCAGCGTCTTGAGCTTGTTGCGGATGTGGTCGGCGGACACCGCGTCGAAGGCCTCGGCGCAGTCGCCGCCCTGGAGGAGGAACGCCTCTCCCTTGGCGACGGCCGCCATCCGGGCGCGCAGCTGGTCGCACTCGCCCGCGAAGACGAGCGGCGGATACGACTCGAGGTCCGCGATCACTGCGCGCAGAGCCTCGGTGTCGGGGTACTCGGGCTGCTGCGCCGCGGGCAGGTCTCGCCAGGTGTTGCCAGCGCTCGCGCTGGTCTTAGCGTTCACGGTCACCCCGTAAACACTACGGGGTCGCGGCTAGGGATTTCCCCGCAGCTCGACCAGTGAGACGGAGTGATCACCGTACGGACCGGCGGCCGGTGCGGTAGGGTTCCCCGCATGTTCGCGCTTTCGACCCAGAACTGGTGGTGGACCGCTCATCCGGCGGCCCACTGACTGCGCGTACGCAAGACTTCGCGAAGGCCGCCCGAGGGCGGCCTTCGGTGTTTCCCGGGGTCGTCCCTCTCTGTCGAGAAGGATGACCCATGAATCTCCAGGACCTCTTGTCCGAGTCCCGCCCCTTCGCCCTGCTACGCCGTCGTACGCCGGGCCGCGAGGAGCACGTGGTGGAGGTGCTGCTCGGTCCCGTCACCTCGCGGGAGCGCCTCGCCGACCTGCCCGACGAGGGCCTCGCGCTCGTGCCGTTCCGGCAGATCCGGGAGCGCGGCTTCGACGTCCGCGACGACGGCACGCCCCTGCTGGTGCTGACGCCCGAGGAGTCGTACGAGATTCCGCTGGACGAGGCACTGGCGTCACTGCCGGATCACGAGGTGCGGGTCGAGGGCGGCCGGTTCGACGTCGGCGACGAGGAGTACGGCGAGATCGTCGGGCGCGTGCTGCACGAGGAGATCGGGCGGGGGGAGGGCGCCAACTTCGTGATCCGGCGGACGTACGAGGGGCAGATCCCCGGGTTCTCCAGAGGCGACGCCCTCGCGCTGTTCCGGCGGCTGCTGGAGGGCGAGCGGGGCGCGTACTGGACCTTCGTCGTGTACACCGGGGAGCGCACCCTGGTCGGGGCCAGCCCGGAGGTGCACGTGCGGATGTCCGGCGGCACCGTCGTCATGAACCCGATCAGCGGGACGTACCGCTATCCGGCCCAGGGGCCCACGGCCGAGCACCTGCTCGACTTCCTCGCCGACGGCAAGGAGATCGAGGAGCTGTCGATGGTGGTCGACGAGGAGCTCAAGATGATGTGCACCGTCGGCGACATGGGCGGGGTCGTGGTCGGCCCCCGGCTGAGGGAGATGGCGCACCTCGCGCACACCGAGTACGAGCTGCGCGGGAAGTCCTCCCTGGACGTACGGGAGGTGCTGAGGGAGACGATGTTCGCGGCGACCGTCACCGGGTCGCCGGTGCAGAACGCGTGCCGGGTGATCGGGCGCCACGAGGTCGGGGGGCGCGGCTACTACGCCGGTGCGCTGGCCCTGCTCGGCCGGGACTCCGGCGGGGCCCAGACCCTGGACTCCCCGATCCTGATCCGCACCGCGGACATCTCGGGCGAGGGGCGGCTGCGCGTCCCGGTCGGCGCCACGCTCGTCCGCGGCTCGGACCCGGCGGGCGAGGTCGCCGAGACGCACGCGAAGGCGGCCGGCGTCCTCTCGGCCCTCGGGGTACGGCCCTCGCGGCCGCGCGCGGAGCGGGGGCGGCCCCGGCTGGCCGACGATCCCCGGGTGCAGGCCGCGCTGGAGGGGCGCCGCTCGTCGCTGGCGCCGTTCTGGCTGCGGATGCAGGAGCGGTCCGCCGCCCTGGACGGTCACGCCCTGGTCGTCGACGGCGAGGACACCTTCACGGCGATGCTGGCGCACGTGCTCCGCTCCGGCGGGCTGGAGGTGACCGTCCGGCGGTACGACGAGCTGGGGCTGCAGGAGGCGGTACTCGCACACGAGGGGCCGGTCGTGCTCGGGCCGGGCCCGGGTGACCCCTCGGACCTGACCGACCCGAAGATGCGCCTCCTGCGCACGCTCGCCGCCGAGGTGATCCGGGAGCACCGGCACGGTGTGCTCGGGGTGTGCCTGGGCCACGAGCTGATCACGGCCGAGCTGGGCCTGGACCTCGTACGCAAGCGGGTGCCGTACCAGGGGGCGCAGACGACGATCGACCTCTTCGGACGGCCGGAGACGGTCGGCTTCTACAACAGCTTCGTCGCCCACTGCGACGAGGAGACCGCCCGGGAGCTGGCCGCGCACGGGGTCGAGGTGAGCCGGGCGGAGAACGGCGAGGTGCACGCCGTACGCGGTCCCGGGTTCGCCGGGGTGCAGTTCCACCCGGAGTCGGTGCTGACCCTGAACGGGGCGGCGGTCGTGCGGGAGCTGATGGCCCGGCTCCGCACGGCGGGCAGCACGAGCTGAGCGGGCGGGCCCGGGGACCTCACGGCTCCCCGGGCCCGGACCGGACGGTCAGCCGAAGAAGACGCCGACCTCCGCGTACAGCGCGGGGTCCACCGTCTTCAGCTTCGCCGTGGCCTCGGAGATCGGGACACGGACGATGTCGGTGCCGCGCAGGGCGACCATCTTGCCGAAGTCGCCGTCGCGGACGCAGTCGATGGCGTGCAGGCCGAAGCGGGTGGCGAGCCAGCGGTCGAAGGCGCTGGGGGTGCCGCCGCGCTGGATGTGCCCCAGCACGGTGGTGCGGGCCTCCTTGCCGGTGCGCCTCTCGATCTCCTTGGCCAGCCACTCGCCGACCCCGGACAGCCGGACGTGGCCGAAGGAGTCGAGCGACCCGTCCTTGAGGACCACGTCGCCGTCCTTCGGCATGGCGCCCTCCGCGATCACGACGATCGGGGCGTAGGAGGCCTTGAAGCGGGAGGTGATCCAGGCGCAGACCTGGTCGAGGTCGAAGCGCTGCTCGGGGATGAGGATGACGTTGGCGCCGCCCGCGAGCCCGGAGTGCAGGGCGATCCAGCCGGCGTGACGGCCCATCACCTCGCAGACCAGGACGCGCATGTGGGACTCGGCGGTGGTGTGCAGCCGGTCGATGGCCTCGGTGGCGATGCCGACCGCGGTGTCGAAGCCGAAGGTGTAGTCGGTGGCGGACAGGTCGTTGTCGATGGTCTTGGGCACGCCCACGCACGGCACGCCGTACTCCTCCGACAGCCGCGCGGCCACCCCGAGGGTGTCCTCGCCGCCGATCGTGATCAGCGCCTCGACCTCCTGCTTGGCGAGGTTGTCCTTGATCCGGCGGACGCCGTCCTCCTGCTTGAGGGGGTTGGTCCGCGAGGAGCCGAGGATCGTGCCGCCGCGGGGCAGGATGCCCCGCACGGTGGGGATGTCGAGGCGGACGGTGTCGCCCTCCAGGGGCCCTCGCCAGCCGTCCCGGAAGCCGACGAAGTCGTAGCCGTACTCCTGTACGCCCTTGCGCACGATGCCCCGGATGACGGCGTTGAGCCCGGGGCAGTCGCCGCCTCCGGTCAGTACTCCGACCCGCATGGAAATGTCCCTTCGCAGCGGTTGCCTGACGGAGAGTCACGGTAGCCGTGACTCAGGTCACACAGCGAGAGGCGGGAAGGGCAATTCCGGTGAACTGTCGGGCGTTCGCTTTACTCGTCGTCAAGCCCGCGCTCTATCGCGTACCGCACGAGCTCGACCCGGTTGTGCAACTGGAGCTTGCCCAGGGTGTTCTGGACGTGGTTCTGCACCGTGCGGTGCGAGATGACCAGGCGTTCGGCGATCTGCTTGTAGCTCAGGCCCTTGGCGACCAGCCGCAGCACCTCGGTCTCACGGTCGGTGAGCCGGGGCGCCTTCGGTTCGTCGGTGTCCGGGGCGGGCGCGGGCTCGGAGGCGAGCCGACGGTACTCGCCGAGGACGAGACCGGCGAGGCCGGGCGTGAAGACCGGGTCGCCGACCGCCGTACGGCGCACCGCGTCCAGCAGTTCCTCCGTGGACGCCGACTTCAGCAGATAGCCGGTGGCACCGGACTTCACCGCCTCCAGGACGTCGGCGTGCTCGCCGCTCGCCGACAGCACCAGCACGCGCAGCGCCGGGTTGGCGGCCACCAGTTCCTTGCAGACCTGTACGCCCGGCTTCGCGGGCAGGTTGAGGTCCAGGACGAGGACGTCGGGGGCGGCGGCCTTGGCGCGGCGCACCGCCTGTTCGCCGTCCCCGGCGGTGGCGACCACCTCGAAACCGGACTCGGCCAGGTCCCGGGCGACCGCGTCGCGCCACATCGGGTGGTCGTCGACCACCATGACCCTGATCGGGTCCCGCTGCTCCGTCATCGTTTGTCCGCCTTCCCCCGGGAGGCCCGCCGGTCCTCGTGGTCCTTCGGTACCTTCAGTTCGACTTCCGTGCCCTGCCCCGGAGTCGACAGCAGCTCCGCGCTGCCGCCGAGGTCGCGCAGCCGCCCCCGGATGGACAGGGCCACCCCGAGCCGCCCCTCGCCCTCGGCCTGGACGAGCCGCCCCTGAGGGATGCCGGGACCGTCGTCCCGTACGGTCACCACGACCTCGTCCGGCTCGTCCTCGACCAGGATCCAGGCCCGCGCGTCCTCGCCCGCGTGCCGCCGGACGTTGTCCAGGGCGGCGCCGACGGCCGCGGCCAGCTCCCGTGCCGCGCCGGCCGGCAGGAACACCGGGGCACCGGGTTCGGCGAGGCTGACCCGGGCGCAGGCGTACGGCGCGAGCAGCGAGCGCAGGTCGACCGGGCCGCCGGGGCCGGCGGTGTCGTCCGGCTCGTCCACCGCCCGTACGACCGCCCCCTCGGCCGGGTCCTCGGAGACGCGCGGGACGGGCACCAGACCGCCGGAGACCAGCGTGCGCAGCGCCACCTCCTGCTCCCCCGCCATGCGGCCCAGCTCGGCCGCCTCGCCGCCGATGACCGCGCCGCGCCGCTGCACCATGGCCAGCACCTGGAGCACGCTGTCGTGGATGTCCCGGGCCAGCCGCTCCCGCTCCCGGGTGGCGGCCTCGATCTCCAGGGCGCGGGCGAGGGTGCGCTCGGAGGCGCGGGCCACCTCGACGACGTAGCCGATGGCGATGGAGGCGACCCACACCAGGATCACGTTGTGCACGGTGTCGCGGGCGGGGCGGCCGCGCTCGATCAGGTTGGCGACGGCGACCAGCGTGGAGGCCAGGGCCGCCCAGCGCCAGCCGCCCTTGATCGCGAAGGCCAGCACCGATCCGGCGGTCCATATCGACGGCAGCGTCGGCCCGCCCTCGACGATCCGGTGGTGGGCGTCGGCGAGCGGGGTGAGCAGGATGCCGGTGAGCGCGATCGTCAGGTCGGCGGCGAGGAAGCGCTTGGTGCAGCTCGCCGCGTTCGCCGCCCGGGGCAGGGTGGCCAGGGTCCACCCGACCAGGACGACGTAGTAGGCGATCGCGATCCAGGGACGGACGAACTGGTCGTACGCGGTGGCGCACAGTCCGATCGCGTACAGCATCGTCAGCACCCGGTAGCCGGTGAGCGCACGCCACAGCGGCAGCTCGACCGACATCCGCATGACCTTCTCGCGCCTCGGCACGTCCCCCCACCCCCCTGCCCCGGCCGCCGGGCCCCTAGGACTCGGCCTTCTTCTTCTCGGCCTTCTCCGCCTCCTTGGACGCCTTCGCGGCCTCCGCGATCCGGCGCTTGGCGGCGGTGGCGTACATGTCGACGTACTCCTGGCCGGAGAGCTTCATGATCTCGTACATGACCTCGTCGGTCACCGCCCGCAGCACGAAGCGGTCGTGCTCCATGCCCTGGTAGCGGCTGAAGTCCAGGGGCTTGCCGATGCGGATGCCGGGCCGCATCAGCTTGGGGACGACCTTCCCGGGCGGCTGGATCTTCTCCGTGTCGATCATCGCGACGGGGATGACCGGCGCGCCGGTGGCGAGGGCCACGCGGGCGAGACCGCCGGGTTTGCCCCGGTACAGGCGGCCGTCGGGCGAGCGGGTGCCCTCGGGGTAGATGCCGAAGAGCTCACCGCGCTCCAGGACCTCTATCCCGCTCCTGATCGCCGCCTCGCCCGCGCCGCGCGCGCCGGAGCGGTCCACCGGGAGCTGGCCGACGCCCTTGAAGAAGGCCGCGGTGAGCCGGCCCTTCACGCCGGGCGTGGTGAAGTACTCCGCCTTCGCGATGAAGGTGACCTTGCGGTCGAGGACCGCGGGCAGGAAGAACGAGTCCGAGAACGACAGGTGGTTGCTCGCCAGAATGGCGGCACCCTCGGCCGGAACGTTCTCCAGGCCTTCCACCCAGGGTCTGAAGGCGACCTTCAGCGGTCCCCCGATGGCGACCTTCATCGTGCCGTACAACAACCGAGTGCCTCCTGTTTCCGTCGATCAGACCTTAACCCGCTCCGCCGTCAAAGGCGCCGACGGCCCTGGTCGGTGTCAGTGCGGTCGCGTACGGTGAAGCAGCACCTGGAGTCGTTCACACTCTTCTCATGAAGGCCCTTCTCACGAACAGGAGACCGACGTGCCGGTTCTCCCCGGAGCCGAGCCGTACCGCCACGAGGGCGGTCCGGTGGGTGTCCTGCTCTGCCACGGGTTCACCGGCTCGCCGCAGTCGCTGCGTCCGTGGGCTGAGCAGCACGCGGCGCACGGCCTGACCGTCTCGCTGCCGCTGCTGCCCGGGCACGGCACGAGCTGGGAGGACATGCAGGTCACCCGCTGGCAGGACTGGTACGCGGAGGTGGACCGCGAACTGCGGCTGCTGCGCGAGCGGTGCGAGCGGGTGTTCGTGGCGGGCCTGTCGATGGGCGGGGCGCTCGCGCTGCGGCTCGCCGTCAAGCACGGGGACACGGTGCAGGGCGTCGTGGTCGTCAATCCGGCGAACAAGGTGCACGGCCTGTCCGCGTACGCGCTTCCGGCGGCCCGGCATTTCGTCCGTACCACGAAGGGCATCGCGAGCGACATCGCGAAGGAGGGCGCGGCGGAGGTGGGGTACGACCGGGTGCCGCTGCACGCCGCCCACTCCGTGCGGAACTTCTTCCGGCTGCTGGACGGCGAGCTGCCGCAGGTCACCCAGCCGCTGCTGCTCCTGCGCAGCGCGCACGACCATGTGGTGCCGGCGGTCGATTCGGCCCGCATCCTGAGCCGGGTGTCGTCGACGGACGTAACCGAGGTCGTGCTGGAACAGAGTTACCACGTGGCGACGTTGGACCACGATGCGGACCGGATCTTCGAGGAGAGCCTCGCCTTCATCGGCCGGCTCGCACCCAGTGTCGGCAAGGAAGGGACGGCCGCAGTTGGCTGAGCACGACTCCGACCGCGAGGACCGCGAGCCGGACGAGAAGGGCGTGCCCCTCGACGAGGAGGCGGCCTGGGCGGCGATCGTCGCCGGATACGGCGCGGAGCCGCCGGACCCGCCGGGCGCCAAGCCGTTCAGGGCGGTGGAGGATCTCGCGCTGCCCGAGAAGGACCTCGACAACGACATCGAGACGAAGCTCAGGAGGAACACGGACGACGGCGAGGAGCAGCGGCGGCCGCCCGCCGGGCCGCTGGGCAGCTCCGTGTCCTTCGCGCCCGGTGTGGGCCCGCGCGACTACACGGCGCCCGAGGCGTCCGATGACGACTTCGACGAGGACGACGAGGGCCACTTCGTGCCGCCCGAGCCGCCGCCGCTGCCCGCCGCCGACACGACTGCGAAGTTCGCCTGGCTGGGTGTGATCGGCGGACCGGTCCTGCTCCTGCTGGCCGTGCTGTTCGGCTGGGAGATGACCTGGTGGCTGGCGACCGCCGGTATCGGCGGCTTCCTCGGCGGCTTCACCGCGCTGGTGGCGCGGATGCGGACGGACGACGAGGGCGACGACGACCCGGGACGGGGCGCCGTCGTCTGAGCTTCGCTCTACGCGGCCGGGACTCTGAGGGCGGCCACGGACCGGAAGACGGTCCGTGGCCGCCCTCGACGCGGAACCTCCCGCTCAGGCTGCGGGCACCCGCAGCGCTGCCAGCACGGGCAGGTGGTCCGTCGCCCTCGCGAGATCGGCCTCGGTCACTCCCGGATGGCCCAGCGGTACCCCGCAGCCCAGTACCTCGATGCCCTTCGTGGCGAAGATCGCGTCGATGCGGCGGTGGGGCTCGTCGCGGGTCCAGGTGTGCTCGCCGCCCCAGGGGGCGGTGGCCCGGCAGTCGTGCAGCGTGTCGGCGAGCCGCCGGAAGGTCGGGCCCTCGGGGCGCTCGTTGAGATCGCCGCCCGCCACCGCGTGCTCCACGCCCATTCCGGCCAGGCGGTCGAGGAGCATGCCGCCCTGCTCGTACCGCTCCTCCTCGTGGAGGCTGAGGTGACAGCTGAGGACGCCGAGGCGGGCGCCGCCGAACCGGATCACCGCCGTGGCGAAGCCGCGGCGGTGCTGCCCGGGGGTGAGCGGGAGCAGGACGTCCTCGGTGCGTTCGACGGTGGCCCGGAGCGAGCAGAGGACCGCCGGTCCCGCGGCCGTCGCGCCGCCCGAGAGGATCACCTGGCCGGAGGCGGCCGCCAGGCGGGCCAGCTTCTTGCGCCAGCGGAAGAAGCGGGGGGCTTCCTGGACGAGGACGAGGTCGGGGGCGCAGGCGGTGATGACGCGGGCGAGGGCGTCGGTGTCGTCGCGCATGGAGCGGATGTTGTAGCTGAGGACGCGGATGATGGCTGCACCGTCGGGCTCGGTGAGGGAGTTCGGCAGCGGCTCCATGGCGATCAATGTACGCCCGACGAAGAGGGGCGCGAGGTCCGTGACCCCGCGCCCCTGTGCGTCATACGTCTCTTACATGATCGGGTCGGGCTCGCGGGCCAGGTCCGCCGCGCCGACGAGGCCCGCCTTGTTGCCGAGCTGTGCGGCGATCACGTCGGCGACCGGGCGCCAGTTGCCGCCGACCAGCCAGCGCTTGTAGGACTTGCGGATCGGGTCGAGGACCAGCTCGCCCTCCTCGGAGAGGCCGCCGCCGACGATGAAGGCGGAGGGGTCGAAGAGGGAGGCGAGGTCGGCGAGGCCGGCACCGGCCCAGCGGGCCAGCTCGCGGTAGGAGTCGACGGCGACCGGGTCGCCCTGGCGGGCGGCCATGGAGATGTGCTTGCCCTCGATGCCGTCGGGGGTGCCGTCGCCGAGGGCGAGCAGGATCTCGGCGAGCTCGGGGGTGGCGTTGGCGCGCTGCTTGGCGTATCTGACGAGGGCGCGTCCGGAGGCGTACTGCTCCCAGCAGCCCTGCGAGCCGCAGCCGCACAGCAGGCCGTCGGGGACCATCCGGATGTGGCCGAACTCGGCGGCGACGCCGAAGTGGCCGCGGCGCAGCTTGTTGCCGATGATGATGCCGCCGCCGAGGCCGGTGCCGAGCGTGATGCAGATGACGTTGCGGTGGCCCTTGCCGGCGCCGAACTTGTACTCGCCCCACGCGGCGGCGTTGGCGTCGTTCTCGACGACGACCGGGAGGCCCACGCGGGCCTCGACCTTCTCCTTCAGCGGTTCCTGGCGCCAGTCGATGTTGGGCGCGAAGTAGACCGTTGAGCGCTGGCGGTTGACGTAGCCGGCGGCGCCGATGCCCACGCCGACGATCTCGTGCCCGGCGCGGGCGCCCTCCACGGCCGAGGCGATGGCGTCCACGATGCCCTCGGGCGTACCCGGGGTCGGCACCTTGAAGGTCGAGAGGATGTTGCCTTCCTCGTCGACCACGCCGGCCGCGATCTTCGTGCCGCCGATGTCGACGCCGATGGTGAGTCCCATGAATCCCTCAGTTTCGGTCGAGCCCCGCTACCGCCAACCGTACCCGAGGCCCTGCCCTCAGCCGTCAGTCCAAGTCGATGCGCTCCCCGGGACCGGTGCCCTCACCCCGGTCGTCGCGATCGTCCCAGTCGGACCTAGGGGCGTCCTGGAGGCCGCCCGGACGGGAGGTCCAGCGCTGCTCCTGGGCCTGGACGGCCGAGCGGTAGGCGGCCAGCAGCTCGTTCCCCGCCGCCGCCAGGTGGTCGAAGACGTCCGGGTTGCGCTCTATGACGGGCTCCACGGCCGCCTTGGCCTGCTGTACGACCTGCCGGACCACCTGCTGTGCGGCCGGTCCGGCGACCGCGCCGAGCAGCGGGGACTGGATGCCGGACAGCTTGTCGGCGACCGCGTCGACGAGCCTGCGCAGTTCCTCCGCGGCCGAGCCGGGGGGCGGGCCGTGTTCGGCGCGGCGGCGGGCCTTCTCCGCCGCGAGGTCCTCGGCGCAGGCCGTGGCCCAGGCGTCGGCGTCGGTCGCCCGTACCTGGTCGGCCGCCTCCGGTTCGGAGTCGTCGGGCGTGGGGCGCTCTTCGCTCATGACGGTCTCCTGACTACGTTTCGCCCTTACGACGTTACCCGAACGGGGCTCTCCGGTTCATCGTCCGTCAGGTCCCGCGCGGCCACAGGCCCGGGTCCGGGGCGAACCGGATGCGCAGCTCGCCCTCGCGCAGGGCGGCCCCGGCGACGGTGCAGCGGCGCAGGGCGGAGGGCAGCGGGACGATCCGGCGGAACGGGCCGGCCGTGATCACGATTTCGTCCCCGCGCCGGATGAGGTCGAGTTCGTCCCGTATGGCGCCGGGCAGCGGGATGTGCCAGACCAGTACGCCGTCCTCGGCGATCCGGTCGGTGACCGGCCACTCGACCGGGGCGGGCGCCGGGTTGACGCCGGGCACGGCGAGCGCGGCGAGGTCGTCGGCGCCGCGCGGGTCGTGGCCGAGGTGGGCGACAACGTGGACGTCGTAGGACTCGCGCCACTCGGCGAGGGTCTTGCCCTGCTGGGCGGTGAGATCCCAAAGGGGCGCGAAGCTCGTTGAGGGGTGGTGGTCGGACGACGGGCGGGACAGCCAGGGGTCGTGGGCGGTCTCGGGCAGGACGCGGTTGGCGATCAGCGCCTCGGTGCGCAGCCCGCGCAGGGCGAGGCCGAGGCATGCGCCGCGTACGGCGTCGGCGGCTGCCGGGCCCGGTTCGGCGACCAGGTGGACGGCGGTGTCGCGGTCGGCGAGGACGCTTTCCACGGCGGCGAGTTCGACGTCCCAGCGGCCTGCCGTCTCGTACAGCCAGTCCGCGGGCATGGGGACCCCGGCGAGCCGGCCGAGGACGGGGCGCAGGGCGCGGGCCGCCTGCCGCTCGGGCGGGAGGAGGCGGCGCAGGTACCGGCGCAGTTCCTCCGGCAGGGAGAGCAGGGCGAGGGCCCGGGAGGCGGGCGGCAGGTCGACGACGAGCAGTTCGTACCGCTCGGAGAGGGCCGCGTCCCGCAGGGCGCGCAGGAAGGACAGTTCCTCGGCGCCGGGGAGCGGGGTGACCTCCTCGGCGTCCAGGCGGGCGGCGCCGAGCAGGTCGAGGACGTTCGCGGCGCGGCTCTGGAAGGCGGTGAGGTCGTCCCGGAAGCGCTCGGTGGCGTCCGGCCGCCAGGCGGTGAGGCGGTCGGCGGCCCGGACCGGGACCGGTCCCGTCGCCGTGCCCAGCGCCGCGCCGAGGGTGTCCGTGCGGTCGGCGCTCAGCACGAGGGTGTCGACGCCGTCGCCCGCCGCTCGCAGCGCGGTGGCCGCGGCGACGGTCGTACGTCCGCAGCCGCCCGGGCCCGTGATCAGGATGGTACGCATGGTGCCGACGCTACCTGTGCCCGGCACATGCTCCGGGCAGCGCTACTGCTCGCCCGACTCCACGCGCTTCTTCAGCCCCGCCAGCGCCCGGTCGATGATGACCTTCTCGGCCTTGCGCTTGATCATGCCGAGCATGGGGATCTTGACGTCCACGGTCAGCAGGTAGGTGACCTCGGTCGTCCCCGCGCCGGTGGGCTTCAGGATGTACGAGCCGTCGAGGGAGCGCAGCATCTGGGACTTCACCAGGGTCCAGGAGACCTCGTTCTCGCCGGTCCAGGTGTAGGCGAGGGTCTGGTCGTCCTTGATGGCGCCCGCGTCCATGACGAGCCGGACCTGCTCGGCGCGGCCCCGGTCGTCGCTCTTGAGGACCTCCGCCTCCTTCACCTCGCCGGTCCAGTCCGGGTAGCGGGCGAAGTCGGCGATCACCCCCATGACGTCGGCCGGTGCCGCCTCGATCGTGATGCTCGAGCTGGTGTGTTCCGCCATCGCCGTGGCTCCTCCAGATGCGGGCCGGTTATCGGGTGGTCGTCGTGCGTGGTCGCCGTGCGGGCGCGTCCTGCGCACTGGTGTGCAGCGGAAGGCTACCGCGCCCGCCACCAGGCGACTTCACCCAGTACCCCCCGGTCCCTCACCATTCCAGCGCCCAGGGCTTCCCGGTGCCGGCGAAGTGCCCCACGTTCACGCACTCGGTCGCCCCGATCCGCATCCGCTTCACCAGCGGCTGGTGGACGTGGCCGAAGAGGGAGTAGCGCGGTCTGGTGCGGCGGATCGCGTCCAGCAGGGCGCGGCTGCCGCGTTCGAAGCGGCGGGCGACCGTGTCGTAGACCAGCTCCGGGACCTCGGGCGGGATGTGCGTGCACAGCACGTCCACCTCGCCGACGGCCTCGATCTTCGCCGCGTACTCCTCGTCGCTGATCTCGTACGGCGTCCGCATCGGGGTGCGCAGACCGCCGCCGACGAAGCCGAAGACGCGGCCGCCGATCTCCACCCGCTCGCCGTCCAGGACGGTCGTGCCGGGGCCGGCGTACTCCCGCCACAGCGGCGGCATGTCGACATTGCCGTACGTCGCGTACGTCGGTGCCGGGAACGCGGCGAACAGCTCGGCGTACTGCTTGCGCACCGCCTTCTCGATGGCGGTGGCCCGGTCGGCGTCGATGCCCGCCCACAGCCGGGCCCCGAGCTCCCGGGCCTCCTCGAAGCGGCGGGCGGTACGCAGTTCGACGAGGCGGTCGGCGTTCTCCTCGCCGAACAGGTCGGGGAAGATGCCGCGCGAGTGGTCGGCGTAGTCGAGGAAGAGGACGAGGTCGCCGAGACAGATCAGCGCGTCGGCTCCCTCCCCGGCTCGGGCCAGGTCACGGGCATTGCCGTGCACATCACTGACCACGTGGACGCGGGTCCTGGGCCTGCCGGCCGATGAGGGTGCCATGGCGATCAAGCGTAGGTCGCGCGGTGCACTTGTGAACAGTGGCGTCCGGGACTGCGGTTACTGGCTGGTCATTAAACGGGTGGACTACTGTGCACCAAGGAAACACCAACCTGTGTGACGCAGCGAACATCTCGTCGGGACCCCCTGTCGAAGAAGCCATACCGGCGGGTAACGTCCGGGCAGTCCAGTCGTGCTCTGGATTTCAACAGCTGAATCCGCGAGCACTTGCCCGAGCCTTGGACCACACCGTCGCATCACACAACGTCGTGGCGCCGGCGCCCTATGAGGAGCAGCAGTCTTGCGCGAGTTCAGCCTTCCGGCTTTGTACGAGGTCCCTGCGGACGGAAACCTGACCGACATCGTCCGCAGAAACGCCGCGCAGCATCCCGACGTCGCCGTCATCGCCCGCAAGGTGGGCGGTGCGTGGCAGGACGTGACGGCCACGGCCTTCCTGGCCGAGGTGCAGGCCGCCGCGAAGGGTCTGATCGCCTCCGGCGTCCAGCCGGGCGACCGGGTGGGCCTGATGTCCCGGACCCGCTACGAGTGGACGCTGCTGGACTTCGCGATCTGGAGCGCCGGCGCGATCACCGTGCCGGTGTACGAGACCAGCTCGCCGGAGCAGGTGCAGTGGATCCTCTCCGACTCGGGCGCCACCGCCTGCATCGTGGAGCAGGCGGGCCACGCCGCCGCCGTGGAGTCGGTGCGCGAGTCGCTGCCCGCGCTCAAGCAGGTCTGGCAGATCGACGCCGGGGGCGTGGAGGAGCTGGGCAGGCTGGGGCACGACGTCGCCGACGCGACCGTCGAGGAGCGCAGCTCGCTGGCGAAGGCCGACGACCCGGCGACGATCGTCTACACCTCGGGCACGACGGGCCGCCCCAAGGGCTGCGTCCTCACCCACCGCAGCTTCTTCGCCGAGTGCGGGAACATCGTGGAGCGGCTGCGCCCGCTGTTCCGCACCGGTGAGTGTTCCGTCCTGCTGTTCCTGCCGCTCGCGCACGTCTTCGGACGCCTGGTGCAGATCGCCCCGATGATGGCGCCGATCAAGCTGGGCAACGTCCCGGACATCAAGAACCTCACCGACGAACTGGCCGCGTACCGGCCGACCCTGATCCTGGGTGTACCGCGCGTCTTCGAGAAGGTCTACAACACCGCGCGGGCCAAGGCGCAGGCGGACGGCAAGGGCGCGATCTTCGACAAGGCGGCCGACACGGCCATCGAGTACAGCAAGGCCCTGGGCACGCCGTCCGGCCCGTCCGTCGGTCTGAGGATCAAGCACAAGGTCTTCGACAAGCTGGTCTACAGCAAGCTGCGCGCGGTGCTCGGCGGGCGCGGCGAGTATGCCATCTCCGGTGGCGCCCCGCTGGGCGAGCGGCTCGGCCACTTCTTCCGCGGCATCGGCTTCACGGTCCTGGAGGGCTACGGCCTGACCGAGTCCTGCGCGGCCACCGCCTTCAACCCCTGGGACCGGCAGAAGATCGGCACGGTCGGCCAGCCACTGCCGGGCTCCGTGGTCCGCATCGCCGACGACGGCGAGGTGCTGCTGCACGGCGAGCACCTGTTCAAGGGCTACTGGAACAACGAGGCCGCGACCGCCGAGGCGCTGGCCGACGGCTGGTTCCACACCGGTGACATCGGCACCCTCGACGAGGACGGCTATCTGAAGATCACCGGCCGCAAGAAGGAGATCATCGTCACCGCGGGCGGCAAGAACGTCGCCCCGGCGGTGATAGAGGACCGCATCCGGGCGCACGCGCTGGTCGCGGAGTGCATGGTGGTGGGCGACGGGCGGCCGTTCGTCGGCGCGCTGGTCACCATCGACGAGGAGTTCCTGGGCCGTTGGTGCGCCGAGCACGGCAAGCCGGCGGGCTCCACCGCGGCGTCGCTGCGCGAGGACCCGGATCTGCTGGCGGCGATCCAGGACGCGGTCGACGACGGCAACGCCGCGGTGTCGAAGGCGGAATCGGTGCGGAAGTTCCGCATTCTGTCCTCCCAGTTCACGGAGGAGACGGGCCATCTCACGCCGTCCCTGAAGCTCAAGCGGGGCGTGGTGGCGAAGGACTACGCGGCCGAGATCGAGGCGATCTACGCGAAGTAGTCACCTCCTGCCTGCGGCGCGACGGTTCATGGCGCGGTGTCCTCGGCGAGGACCCGCGCCATCGTGCGTTCGGCGAGCGCGGTGATCGTCACGAACGGGTTGACGCCGATCGAGCCGGGCACGAGCGAGCCGTCGGTGATGTACAGCTTCGGATACCCCTTGACCCTCCCGTAGTCGTCGGTGGCCTTGCCGAGGACGCAGCCGCCCAGCGGGTGGTAGGTGAAGTCGTCGGCGAAGACCTTGCTGTTCGAGCCGAACAGGTCGTACCGGTAGATGGTGGCGTTGGCCGAGTTGATCCGGTCGAACAGCTTCTTGGCCATGGCGACCGACACCGCGCTCTGGGCCGCCGTCCAGCCCAGCTTCACCGCCCCTGACGAGGCGTCGTACGTGAATCTCGCCCGCTGGGGGTTCTTGGTGATCGCGAGGTACAGGCTGACCCAGTGCTCGAAGCCCATGGGCAGCGGGGCGATCTCGGCGAAGACCGGGTTGTCGGCGTTGGCCCAGTCGTCGATGCCCATCACGGGCATGGTGGCCTGGTTGGCGCCGACGGTGTCCCAGATGTGGTTGGCGCGGCCGAGCATGGTGTTGCCGTTGGTGCCCCAGCCGGCGCCGACGCTGGCGTCGAGGTCGGGCAGGGTGCCGGTGTCCCGGGCGCGGACGAGGAGTTCGCTGGTGCCGAGGCTGCCGCCGCCGAGGAAGAGGTACGTGCAGCCGTAGCTCCTGGTCTCGACGACCGTGCCGGTGTTGTCGATGCGGTCGGCGGTCAGCACGTAGGAACCGTCGCTCGCCCGGCTGACGGTCCGCACCTTCTCCAGGCTGTGGATGGTGACGTTGCCGGTGCCCAGCGCGGCGGCCAGGTAGGTCTTGTCCAGGCTGCGCTTGCCGTAGTTGTTGCCGTAGATGACCTCCCCGGCGAGCGCGGACCTGGTCGCGGTGCCGGCCGCCTCGCGCTGCATGTAGCCGAAGTCGTAGACGTTCGGCACGAAGGTGGTCTTCAGGCCGGTGGCGTCGGCGGCCTTCCGGGAGGTGCGGGCGAACTTGTACCACTCGGTCGACTCGAACCACGCGGGGTCGATGCTGTTGACGCCGAGCATGGCGCGGGCGCGCGGGAAGTACGTGCCGTACATCTCGCTCGCGTCCACGGTCGGGAACTGCTCGGTGAAGTACGACTGGAGCGGGGTGACCGCCATTCCGCCGTTGACCAGGGAGCCGCCGCCGACGCCCCGGCCGACGAAGACGGACATGGCGTCGTAGTGCACCCGGTCGAGGGCCCCGGGGTAGGGGGTGATGTCCCGGTTGACGAGGTCCAGCCACAGGAACGTGGCCAGCGGTGCCTCGGTGCGGGTGCGGAACCACATGGACCGCTGGTCGGGGGCGTTGGTGGAGCAGAACACCTTGCCGTCGGAGCCGGTGGTGTTCCACAGCCGGCCCATTTCGAGGACGACGGTACGGATGCCGGCCTGGCCGAGGCGGAGGGCGGCGACGGCACCGCCGTAGCCGGAGCCGATCACGATGGCGGGGGCGGACTCGACCGCGGCGGGCTCGACCGCGTGGGCCGACTTCAGGCCGACGCGGGTGAAGCCGAGGGTGGCCGCCGTCTGGAGGGCGGCCATACCAAGGATGTGACGTCTCGTCAGCTGACGCTGCATCAGTTTGGCTGTCATGCGCGCAGCATCGGCGGATTATCCCCCTCCGGCTAGAGCAGGGTTTTCAACTTCTCGGCCAAAAGGTCCCAGCGCCACTTCTCCTCCACCCACTGCCGCCCCCGCTCGCCCATCCGGCGGCGCAGTTCGGCGTCGCCGAGGAGGGCGGTGATCCGCTCGGCGGCCTCGTCCGGAAAGCCGCCGCGGACCACCCAGCCGGTCTCGCCGTCGAGCACCGCGTCGGGCGCGCCGCCCGAGTCGCCGGCGACGACGGGCAGCCCGGTGGCGGAGGCCTCCAGGTAGACGATGCCGAGCCCCTCGACGTCCAGGCCGCCCCGCCGGGTCCGGCAGGGCATGGCGAAGACGTCCCCGGCGCCGAAGTGCGCGGGCAGCTCGGACCAGGGCACGGGGCCGGTGAAGCGCACCGAGTCCGCCACCCCGGTCTCGTGGGCGAGGCGGTGGAGGTCCTTCTCGTAGGGCCCGCCGCCGACGATCAGCAGTACGGTGTCCGGCTCGGCCGCCAGGATCCGCGGCATGGCCCGGATCAGCGTGTCCTGGCCCTTCCTCGGCACCAGCCGGGACACGCACACCACGACCGGCCGCTCGGTCAGCCCGAGCCTCGCCCGCACCTCGGCGCCGCCCGACTCCGGGTGGAAGGTCTTCTCGTCGACGCCGGGCGGCAGCTGCACCATCCGCCCGGCCGCCTCGGGGGTCAGCGCGCCGGCGATCCGCGAGCGCGTGTACTCGCCGAGGTAGGTGATCGTGTCCGTCGACTCCCCGATCCGGCGCAGCAGCTGCCGGGCGGCGGGCAGCTGGGCCCACCCGGCCTCGTGGCCGTGGGTGGTGGCCACGATCCGCCGGGCGCCCGCCTTCCTGAGGGCCGGCGCCATCAGCCCGAGCGGGGCCGCCGCCCCGAACCACACCGAGTCGCACCCGTGCTCCCTGAGCAGCCCGACCGCCCGGCGGGTGGCCTGCGGGGTGGGCAGCAGCATGGTGGTGCGGTCGCGTACGACGGTGAAGGGCTGCTCGGCGTCGAAGGCGGCCGTGGCCCGGGCGCCCTCCCGGCTCCGCTTCCAGGTGGAGGCGTAGACGACCAGCCGGTCCGGGTCCAGGCGCAGTGCCATGTTGTGCAGGAACGCCTGGATGCCGCCCGGCCGGGGCGGGAAGTCGTTGGTGACGATCAGGGTCTTGTGCATCGCCGCCGACCCTACCGAACCGGCCGTACCCGGCCGGGGGCGGCCGAGTCTGTGGCAGGCTCACAGGCGGGCAGGACATCATGTTCCCCTCAAACGTAAATCGAACGGCAGGGGACGGTGTGGAGAGCAAGGGCGCGGGGTGGTCCCTGGCAGGGCTGTCGGTGACCTGGGCCGCGACCCGGCTGGTGGTGCTGCTCTACGCCTTCCGGGTGCTCGTGTTCCCGGGCGCGGACGTCACGTCCGACGTGTCCGTGACCTATCGGGGCTGGTACGAGGTGCTGAGCACCGGCACCTTCCCGCTGGACGACGTGACCTGGCAGTACCCGCCCGCCGCCGCGCTGGCCATCCTCTCCCCCGCCGCCCTGCCCTTCCTCAGCTACACCCACGCCTTCTTCGTGCTGGCCTTCCTCGCCGACCTGGCCGTGCTGGGCCTGCTGCTGTACACCGGCCGCCGCCCCGGCAGGTCGCTGCGCGGCGCCTGGGTGTGGGTGGTGGGCGTCCCGCTGCTCGGCCCGACGGTGTACGCCCGCTACGACGTGATGGTGACCGCGGTCGCGGTGGCCGCGCTGCTCGCCGGTGCCCGGCACCCGCGGGTGATGGGCGCGCTGGCGGGCTTCGGGGCGATGCTCAAGGTGTGGCCGGCGCTGCTGCTGGTGGGCGCCGTACGGCGCCGGGCGTGGGGCGCGGCGGCGGTGGCCGCGTCGGGTGTCGCCGCGCTGTTCTCGGTCGCCATGCCCGGTGCCTTCGCCTTCGTCACCTTCCAGCGGGACCGGGGCACCGAGGTGGAGTCGCTGGGCGCCCTGGTCTTCCATGTGTGGCGGCACTTCGGCTGGCAGGGCGAGGTGCTGCTGAACTACGGCTCGATCGAGTTCCTCGGCCCGTACGTCGGCACGGTGAGCACCGTCGCGCTGACACTCACCGGGGTCTGCTTCGGCTGGCTGCTGCTGTGGCGGATGAACGCGGACCGGTTCCGGACCCACACGCTCGCGGACGCCGCGTTCACCGCGGTGCTGATGTTCACCGTGACGAGCCGGGTGATAAGCCCGCAGTACATGGTGTGGCTGGTCGGTCTGGCCGCGGTCTGCCTGTGCTTCCGGGCCGGCCGGATGGGCCTGCCCGTCCTGCTGGTGCTGGCAGCGACCTTCGTCACGGTCCTGGAGTTCCCGACCGGCTTCACGCACGTCGTCGCGAGCGACTGGTACGGCACCGCCCTGCTGTTCCTGCGCAACGGTCTGCTGGTCGCCGCCTCGGTCAGCGCGGCCCGCCGCCTGTGGCGCTCCACCGTCACCCCGGTCCCCCTGCCCGCACTGCCGAGCCAGAGCACTCCGTCGACGGAGACCCAGGTGTCCTCCTGACCCCGGCCCGCGCGAACAGCACCGCGACGGCCGCGCCGAGCGCGAGTGGCTGCGCGAGGCCATCGGGCTGCTCACTCAGCCGAGTTGAGCACGCACGTACTCCTGCCACTGCTCGGTGAACGTCTCCGGGTTCGTCCCGAGCACCTTCTTCAGCGCGTCCTCGACCGCTCCCGCCCGCTTCCCGTGCGCGCCGACGGCCCGGTAGAACTCGCCGAGCCGGACCTCGCCCCAGTGGTCGGCGATCATCCGGCAGGCCATCCAGCCGCCCTCGTAGGCCCGGGCGAGGTCGACGGCGTCCGTGCTGAAGCCGAAGTCCTTGTCGACCGGCAGGCTCTCCGGGACGTGGCCGTCCTGGACCGCCCGCGCCAGCTCCGGCGCGGCCTCGGCCGCCGTACGGCCCGTGCCGAGGTAGCCGATCCAGTCGGCGTAGCCCTCGGAGAGCCACAGCGGGGTGGCGGCGTCGGTGTGGGCGCGGGTGGCCACATGAGTGGTCTCGTGGGTGAGCACGACCTGCTTGCCGACGTCGCCGAGGACGGCGTACGCCTCCGGGTTGACGATGACCCGGTCGGCGGGGGCCCGGTCCGACCCGCCCGCCTCGCCCGTGGTGACCGCGGCGATGCCCCGGTAGGAGGAGGCGGGCGAGCCGAGCAGGCCCGCCATGTCCTTCAGGGAGTCCGGTACGAGCACCACGACGCGCCGGGACCAGTCCGTGCCCCACGCCTGCGACACCGCCGGGACGGCGCGGTCGGCGAGCCGGGCGAAGCCGCGCAGCTCGTCGCCGGACCGCCCCACCCCGAGCACCAGGCTGTGCGCACCCCGCGCGGCCGCCACCCTGCCCTGGTCCCACAGCTGCTGCCCGGACTTCCTGGCGGGCCGGTCGGCGGCGACGTACCAGTGCCCGTCGGCGGTGCGCGCGAGCGTGAGGGTGCGGGCGGCGGTGACGGGCGCCTTGTCGTAGCCCCGCACCCGGTAGCGCAGTTCGGCGTCGGCGGTGGCGGTGGCGCCGCCGCGGTGCAGGCCGGTCAGCCGGTAGGTCCAGGACGCCAGCGGCACCGCGCGCAGCCGCTCGTACTGCGCGGGGCTGCCGGTCCTGTCGTACGCCGCCTCGTCGTGGTGGAGCAGGGCCGCCGCCCGGCGGTCGAGCACCTGCTGCACCTCGGCCTTCGCCGAGTCGGTGGCGGACGGCCCGCCGCACCCGGCCAGGGAGGCGAGCAGCAGACAGAGCCCCGTCACCGAGGTACGCCACGCCCGTCTGCGACCAGCCATTTTTCGATCGTACGGCCCGGCGCGGAAAAGTCAGGGCCGGGTGACCGAGGAGATCGGCATCATCCCGACCGGGTCGTAGCGGACCGGAGCGCCGGGATAGGGCGCGTGGATCACCTGGCCGTTGCCCGCGTACATGGCGACATGGCCGGCGTCGGACCGGTAGACGACGAGGTCACCGGGCCGCGCCTGGGAGAGCGGGATCTGCCGGCCGGCGTACCGCTGTTCCTGCGAGGTGCGCGGCAGCTGGACGCCCGCCTGCGCGTACGACCACTGCGTCAGGCCCGAACAGTCGAAGCCCGAGGGGCCGTTGGCGCCCCAGACATAGGGACGGCCGAGGGCGGAGCGGGCGGCGGCGAGGGCCGCGGCGGCGCGTGCGTTCGGGGCGGTGGCGCCGGAGAGGTCGGGCATGCCGGTGCGGCCGGAGCGGGAGGCCCGCTCGTAGGCGGTGCGCTGGTCGGCCGGCAGCGAGTTGAGCAGCCGCCGGGCCTTGGCGAGCTTCTTCTCCACGGTCCGCTTGTGGGAGGCGACCGCCTTGCGGCTCTTCTCCAGCTCGGCGAGCTTCCCGGCGGTCTCGGTGCGTTCCTGGGCGAGTTCGCGCATCGCGGACTGGAGTTCCTTCAGCCGGCCGGCCTGGCGGGCGCCGATCCGGTCGAGTGTGGTGGCCTTGTCGAGGTAGTCGACGGGGTCGTCGGAGAACAGCAGGGCGACGGCCGGGGCGATGCCGCCGGAGCGGTACTGGGCGCCGGCCAGTGAACCGAGCGTCTCGCGCAGGGCGTTGACGCGCTGCTGCTGCCGGGCGATCCGGTCCTGGGCCTCGCCGACCTCCTTGCGCAGGGTGTCGGCGCGCTCGTCGGCCTTGTCGTAGGCCTCGGTCGCCCGCTCGGCCTCCTGGTAGAGCCGGTCCACCTCGGCGCCGGGGTCGGCGTGCGGCGCGGCGCCCGCGGAGACGGCGCCGAGCGCGGCGGTCGCGACGGACAGCACACCGAGGGCGGTGCCGGCGCCCCGGTCGAACCCGGACGGTGCAAGGCGGCGATGGGACCCCACGGGAAGCCGCACTCCTTCCGCTGACGGATGTCTGGCAAAGCTCGCCAGACAGTAGCCGCGCGAACACGCACCGTCCAAAGCCGTCCCCGGCCCGCCACGGCCCCGCAATGCGAAACCCCGCCGCTGACGCAGGTCAACGGCGGGGCGTGGAGTCAGTCCGGGCCGCGGTGATTCGCCCGTTCGGACGGCACACCGTGTTGATGCAGGCCGGGGACCATCTGCCCCTACACCAGGTGTGGAGAACCCGTGAGCTCCCAGGGGTCGCGGGGCCCCTTGCCGTCTGCGTCGAGGTCGTAGCGCACCGTCGCGTCTCCCGTGACGAGTTGACGCATGTTGACGCTCATGTCCAAGCTCGTCTTGCAATTCAAAGCGCTGCCGTCCTCGCGGTTCATGAGCGCGGTCACATCACAGACGGCCTTGCTGTCGACATAATCGCTTCCGCCTCCCTGGGGGCGCGACTCCAGCCGGATCTCCAGGTCGAAGTTGTCGAACTTCCTGGTGCTGCCGCCACCTCCGTCCTTGAACGATCCCAGCACAACGGCGGTGTACTTCCTCATGCTGGCGCTCGGCGGGCTCGCGGGACCCTCCTGGATACAGACCTCGAGGTCGACGTCCGTGTTGAAGCCCGACGTGGAGAAAGTCTTGGACTGCCAGGCCGAGCACCTGCTGTCGTCAGCGTGTGCGGTGCCGGCGAACAGCATTCCGCTCATGCAGCAGGTCACCGCAGCAGCCGAGGTGAGGGCGAGTCTTAATCGATGCATTTCACTCCTTTGTCGCGTACCTGCCACAAAGTATTACAAACCTGATCGACTTTGCCAACTCCAGGTAAACGCGGGGGGATTGAGGAGTGACATGACTTGGCCCACCAGGCCTGCCTGGTGGGCCGAATGCGAGTGCCGTGGCTAGATACGGACGCCGAACTGGAAAGGCATGTTGTTGATCGACTCGTAACGCACGACTGCGCCCGTGTGCGGGGCATGCAGGACCTGACCGTTGCCCGCGTACAGGCCGACGTGGTGATGGTCGCTGAAAAAGATGACCAGGTCGCCGACCTTCAGGTCACTCATGCTGGAGATGACCGTGCCAGCCCCGGCCTGCGCCTCGGAGGTGCGCGGGATGGAGACGCCGGCCTGGGCGTAGGCCCAGGAGGTCAGGCCCGAGCAGTCGAAGGAGGACGGGCCGGTGGCGCCCCAGACGTAGGGCGAGCCGATCTTGCTCTGGGCGGCGGAGAACGCGGCGGCGGCGCGGCCGGAGGCGGTCGGGGTGTCGCCGAGGTCGGCGCGGTCGCCGGCGGAGCGGCTGGCGCGGTTCTGCTCGGCGTCGAGGGCCGCCTTCTCCTTGGCGGTCAGGGTGTTGAGCAGCTTCTGCGCCTCGGCGAGCTTGCCCTGGACTTCCTTCTTCTTCTTGCCCAGCTCGGTGCGGGTGGAGGCGAGGTCCTTGAGCTTCTCGGTGGCCTCGGCGCGCTCCTGGGCGAGTTCGCGCTGTTTGTCCTGGATCTTCTTCAGGGCCTCGACCTGCTGGCTGCTCAACTGGTCGAGCGTGGAGGCCTTGTCGAGGTAGTCGTCCGGGTTCGAGGACAGCAGCAGCTGGACCGAGGGGTCGATGCCGCCGGAACGGTACTGGGCGGTGGCCATCGAACCCAGGCCGTCGCGCAGCTTGTTGAGGTCCTCCTGGCCGCGGGCGACGTTGTCCTGGATGGTGGAGATCTCCTTCTGGAGCTTCTCCTGCTTCTCCTTGGCCCCGTCGTACTTCTCGCTGGCCTGCTCGGCTTCCTCGTAGAGCTTGTCGACCTTCGCCTTGACCTCGCTCTTGCTCAGCTTCGCGCTGGGCGCGGCGTTGGCGGCGTTCGCGCTGAGCGCGACGGCGGCGGCTGCCGCGGTGGTCAGCACGGTGATGCGCGTGCGACTGGGCTGCTTGGGTCGACGATGGGACGCCACGACAGGCGAACTCCTTCTCGTGAGTGATCACCCGCTCGGAGGTTCGAGGCCAGACCCTAGTGACCCTCTTGTGATCAGATCAAATCCTCACACCAAAAAACCTCGTCACGCAATGCATTCTTTGCACTCAACCCACATGGAGTGAGACCCGGTTGACGCTACGTTGCGTGACGGTTCCGTCAATTCGGGCATTAAACCTCTACGTTGCCGTTTTCAGGACAGGCGCTTGAGAAGCACCGCAGAAGCCACCGGACGCGCGCCCGCCCTGGCGACCCCGTCAGCCACCTCGCGGTCGGTCGAGGCGACGATGACCGGCCGGCCCGGCGGCTCCGCGCGCACCAGCTGGCGGATGAGCTCGTCGGCCGTGACACCCGGCTTGGAGAACAGCACGCGCACCCCGCGCGGCGGCGCGAGCAGCACCGGCGCGGCCAGTTCGGCCCCGTCGAAGACGCAGGTGACCTCGGCGCCGGTCTGGGCGGCGAGCTGGGAGAGCTGGCCGAGCAGCCGCAGCCGCTGCTTCTCCAGCGGCATCTGCGGATAGCCGGTCTTGGTGACGTTGTAGCCGTCGACCACCAAGTGCGCCTGGGGCAGGGCGAGAAGCTGGTCGAGGATGGCCGGGTCGTGCTCGGACAGCGCCCGGGCCGCGATGTCCTTCGGGGTCATCCGTCCCGGTTCGACCGCGTCCACCGTCTCCGCCGGCCGCACCGACACGGGTGGCAGGGCCAGCTCCCGGCGCAGCCCCTGGGTCGCGTCCAGAAGGGTGTCAAGGAGCAGGCGGACGCGCATGTCCTCGACACTGCGCCCCTCCCGCGCTGCCCTGCGCGTGGCCTCCAGCGCCGCCTCGGCCTCGCCGAGGCGGGCCTTGAGCCGCCGGGTCTCGCTCTCCGCGGCGGACACCTGGGCGTGCCCCTCGGCGCGCACGGCCTCCATGTCACCCTGCGTCTTGCGCAGCGCCGCCTCGCCGCGCTTGACGTCGCTGAGGGCGGCGCGGAGCTTGCGGTGAAGCGATTCGGCTTCCTTCTTGGCCGCGTCCAGCTCGACGCGCAGCCGCTCGGTCTCGGCCCGGGTCTGCTCACGGGCCCGGTCGAGCTCCTCGCGCAGCCGCTCCAGTTCGGCGCGGCTCTCCTCGTCGGCGCGTTCGGCGTCCGCCCGCTGGGCCTCCTCGCCGGCCGCGGTCACCAGCTTCACCCAGCCGGTGGGCCGCAGTACGTAGGCCGCGGCCGCCACATCGAGCGGGTCCGCGGCCGGGGGCGGGGAGCCTGAGTCGAGGGCGCCGGCGATCTCCGGCTGGGCCTCTCTGAGCTTCTCGCCGATGCGCTGGCGGAACAGCGGGTCGGTCTCCAGCGCCGCCGCCATCGCGTTGCCCGCGAACTTGGCGCGACGATTCGGGGCGAAGCGGGCGTACTGCCTGAGCTGTGCGGGCAGTTCGGCCACCGTCAGCCCACCGAAGCCGTCCGAGACGATCTGCACGACCCGCCGCCGCACGCCGTCGGGCAGCGGACGGTCAAGCACCTCGGCGGTGCCGTCGCCCGGCCCCCCGCCTGTGGTCTCCACCATCCGTCACCCCACTACGTGCGCGACCGCTCCGTTCAGGAGTCGGCGCCCGGCCTGTCCACGAGTTCCACCTGGTCCACCGCGTTGCACCAGCGGCAGCGCACCGACTCGATGGTCTCACTGACCACCTCGCGCTCCTCGACCTTGGGCTCACCGGCGAGGTCGAGGTGGATGTACTCGACGACCTTCGACGAGCGGGTCACGTCGAAGCGGGTGAGGTTGCCGCAGAGCGTGCAGCGCCACCGAGTCTGGTCGGTCGGCAGGGGAACCGGCATCGTGACTGTTCGCTTCCTTCTAGTGTCCGTGACGCGCCCTCCGCGACGCGTGTGGCTCGTAACCCTACGGCCTGGCGGGTACTCGCCGCCCGTCCGTCCACGGCGGCGAGGCGGTCTGTTCCCTTGCGTCCCGTTACGTCATGCTCTGTGTTCGTGATCAGCAACTGGAGCGCGGCGGCCGGCGGGACCCTGAAGCGGGTCCGGCGCTCGCCGGCGCCGATGACGCACGCCCTGATCGTCCTGTGCTGCCTGCTCTTCCTGATCGGGCCGGCGGCCGGGCTGAATCCGGCGTACGGCTACGGCGACGGACTGCTCGCCGCCCAGCGGGCCTACTTCCGGCACTGGGGCGTGATCCCCGCCGAGCTCTTCGGCGGCCCGGCCCGGGCGGTCCTCACCCCGGCCACGGCACTGTTCGTGCACGGCAGCTGGGTGCATCTGCTGGGCAACATGCTCTTCCTCTACGTCTTCGGGGCGATGACCGAGGAACGGATGGGCCGCGTGCGGTTCACCCTCTTCTACCTCGGCTGCGGCTACCTGGCGCTGCTCGGCTACGCCGCCGCCAACGCCACCTCCGAACAGTCCCTGGTCGGGGCCTCGGGGGCGATCTCGGCGGTGCTCGGCGCGTTCCTCTACCTGTTCCCCGGTGCCCGCGTCACCAGTCTCCTCCCCTTTCTGTTCTTTCTCCCGCTGCGCTTCCCCGCCTGGGTCGTCCTGCCCTTCTGGGCGGCCCTGCAATGGCTGGCGGCGCGCCGGGCCGCCCAGGGCCCGGGCGTGGCGTACCTGGCCCACCTGGTGGGCTTCGGGCTGGGCTTCGTCTTCGCGTGGGTGCTGTTCGGGCGGGCCACCAGGGCCTGCCCTAAAGTTGAGCCCGCCCCAGCTCCGGCCCCCGAGGGAGAGAACCAGCCGTGATCACCGCGATCGTGCTCATCAAGACCAGCGTGGACCGGATCCCCGAGATCGCGGAGCAGATCGCCGCGCTGGACAGCGTCAGCGAGGTCTTCTCCGTCACCGGCACGTACGACCTGATCGCCATGGTCCGGGTACGGCAGCACGAGAACCTGGCGGACGTCATCCCCGGCAAGATCAGCAAGATCCCCGGCGTCGAGGGCACCGACACCCACGTGGCGTTCCGCACCTACTCCCAGCACGACCTCGAGGCGGCCTTCGCGATCGGGCTGGACAACTAGGGCCTGTCCGGCGGGCCAGGTCGCGGGAAAGGGACGGTGCCCCGTCGGCGCCGGTGAGCGGGGCCGTCCAGGCCGAACGCCCGCACGCCGTCGTCGCCGCGCACATGGCGGTGCCGCCGGACACCGCCGCCCGGAGGAGGCCGCCCGGGGCCGGGTCGTACGACCACGCCTTGGTGCCGTCGACGGCCGGACCGCGAACCGGGCCCTCTTCTTCCACAGCCGCCTGCCGTCCCGGGCACTGAAGCCGCTCCGGCCGCCGGCGGGGACTGCCCACCACCGGGCGCCGTGCGGGCAGCAACCCGTGCGGACCACGCCGCCCGCGACGAGCGGGGCGGCGTTTCTGGGGCCGGCCGGCGTGCTCGTCCGCGGGTGCGGAGCCGGCCCGCGGTGGTCAGACGGCGGGGACGCAGCGGCCGTTCTCGGTGCGGTAGTTCCACTTCGCGCCGGTGCGTACGAGCTCGCGGACCGCGTCGACGAACCGGTCCACGTGCTCGTCCGGCGTGCCCGCGCCGAAGCTGACGCGGATGGCGTTGAGGGACTTCTCGCCGGGCGCGGCCTCGGGGGCGCCGCACTCGCCCTGGGTCTGCGGGTCGCTGCCGAGCAGGGTGCGCAGGAGCGGGTGGGCGCAGAACAGGCCGTCGCGGACGCCGATGCCGTACTCGGCGGAGAGGGCGGCGGCGAAGTGCGAGCTGTTCCAGCCCTCGACGACGAAGGAGATGACGCCGACGCGCGGGGCGTCGTCGCCGAAGAGTGAGAGGACCCGGACCTCGGGGACCTCGGCGAGGCCCGCGCGGACCTTCCCGATCAGGTACTCCTCCCGGGCGACCAGGGTGTCGAAGCCCGCCTCGGTGAGCGCCTTGCAGGCCGAGGCGATGGAGTAGGCGCCGATGACGTTCGGGGAGCCGGCCTCGTGGCGGGCGGCGCTGTCGTGCCACTCCACGTCCACTCCCCCGTCCGTGCGCCGGCTGACCTTGCGGCTGGCGCCGCCGCCCGCGAGGTACGGCTCGGCGGCCCGGAGCCAGTCGGCGCGGCCGGCGAGGACGCCGGAGCCGAAGGGGGCGTACAGCTTGTGGCCGGAGAAGGCGACCCAGTCGACGTCGAGGTCCCGGACGGACACCGGGTGGTGCGGGGCCAGCTGGGCGGCGTCCAGGACGATCCGGGCGCCGTGCGCGTGGGCGGCGGCGGCCAGCTCGCGGACCGGCCACAGCTCGCCGGTGACGTTCGAGGCGCCGGTGACGCACACCAGGGCCGGCCCGTATGGGTCACGGTCGGCGAGGGCCCGCTCCAGCGTCTCCACGGCCTGCCGCGGGGTGCGCGGGGCGTTGAGGTAGGTGACCCGCGCGTCCTGCCAGGGCAGCAGCGAGGCGTGGTGCTCGGTCTCGAAGACGAAGACCTGGCAGTCGGCGGGGAGCGCGCGGGCGAGCAGGTTGAGGGAGTCCGTGGTGGACCGGGTGAAGACCACCTGGTCGTTCTCCCGGCAGTCGAGGAACTCGGCGACGGTCTTCCGGGCGTTCTCGAAGAGGTCGGTGGACAGCTGGGAGAGGTAGCCGGCCCCCCGGTGGACGCTGCCGTAGTACGGGGCGTACGCGGCCACGTCGTCCCAGACCCGCTGGAGCGCGGGGGCGCTGGCCGCGTAGTCGAGCGCGGCGTAGGTGACCTCGCCGCCGGTGACGAGCGGCACGGTGACGTCCCGGCCCAGGACGGGCAGCGGGGCGCAGACGGACTGGTCGGAGGCAAGGGTGGAGACGGACATGGGTGTACTCCCGTGAAAGCAGGCGGAAATCACCGACGCGAGCGAACGGGTGCTCCAGCGCCGACAAGGTGAAAGGGGTGTGCGGAGGCGGGGCTCGACGCCCTATCGCATTCGCTTGCTCACGGAAGGCTCCCTCGATGACCAGGACCCCTGGCGTGTGAGGGGTCCGCGCTTGCCGCAGACCTCGCTGCCTGCGGCCTGGTCTTCACCCGGGGCACCCCGCCACGGACGGAGGGTTGCCGGACAGTCGGCCGGGGCCTCATGACTGTCACTCATGACCTGCGAAAGAACGTACGCGAGCCGATCAACGGCCCGCAACTCGTGTCCGGATCCCGGGACGCCCGCCCGGCGCCGGGGTCACCGGACGAAGTGGTGCCGGTGCGAGCGCCGGGACCAGCGCACACCGAAGAACACGAGGTCGGCCACGAACAAGACCGCGCCGATGACCAGGAGGTAGAACAACCCGTTCGCCGCCACGCCGATGAGTCCCAGGATGACCGCCGCAAGGATCAGGAACAGGAAGAGCGCCATGGGTGACCACATCCTCCGACCGGGCCGCTCAACCCCGCGCGAGACGGCGCCCGCGTGCGGCACCGCCCTCGTAGGGCCTGTCGTAGTGTTCGAAGATCTCGTGTTCCCGTTCGGCCGGCAGGACGTCGTCCATGCCGATCGACGGCGACTTCTTCACCTGCCCACGGGGATGGGCCACCCGCACGTAACCGGGTCCGAGGGTCGCCTCGTCGAGCGGGACGAAGACGAGCCGGTGCCGGGTCGGCATCCCGGTGCGGACGGTGACCATCGCGGGCGTGTCGTCGGTGGTGTCCACGTAGACCGCTTCGAGGGCCCCGATCTTGCGGCCTCTGGGATCGATCACGTCGCGGTTGCGCCACTCGCGGATATCGGCTGAGTGGATCATGCCTCGCTCCTCGCGGCCCCTCCCGGACACCGCAGGGTCAGGCGGAGCGGCCGCGGGAGAGCTACCACGTCTTCACTGTACTCCCGCGGCCACCCGGGTCACGCGTTGCTCGCGGCCACCCAGCGGTCCAGGGTCCGTCTGGCCGAGCCGGAGTCGATCGACTCGGCCGCCCTGCGCATCCCGGCGCGGAGCTGCTCGGCCAGGGGCTCCTGGGTCGGGTCCAGGGCCACCAGGGCCGCCGCCGAGTTCAGCAGGACGGCGTCCCGTACGGGGCCCGTCTCGCCGTCGAGGAGCCGCAGGGCGACCTCGGCGTTGTACGACGGGTCACCGCCGCGCAGGGCCTCCACCGGCACCAGCTCGATGCCGACGTCACGCGGGTCGAAGCGCTCCTCGGCGACCTTGCCGTCGCGCACCACCCAGACGTGGGACGTGGACGTCGTGGTCAGCTCGTCGAGGCCGTCGTCGCCGCGGAAGACGAGGGAGGAGTTGCCGCGTTCGGCCAGGACACCCGCGATCATCGGCGCCAGCCGGGGGTCCGCGACGCCTACCGCCTGGGCCTTCACCTTCGCCGGGTTGGTCAGCGGTCCGAGGGCGTTGAAGACCGTACGGATGCCCAGCTGGCCGCGCGCGGCGGCCACATGGCGCAGCGCCGGGTGGAACTTCACCGCGAAGCAGAAGGTGATGCCCGCCTCCTCCGCGACCTCCGCCACCCGCTGCGGCGTCAGGTCCAGATTGACGCCCAGCTTCTCCAGGACGTCGGAGGAGCCCGACGCCGAGGAGGCCGCCCGGTTGCCGTGCTTGACGACCTTCGCGCCCGTGCCGGCCACCACGAGCGCCGACATCGTGGAGATGTTCACCGTCTTCGCGCCGTCGCCGCCCGTGCCCACGATGTCGACCGTGCGGCCCGACACCTCGATCACGTTGGCGTGCTCGTACATCGCCCGGACCACACCGGTGATCTCCTCGACGGTCTCGCCCTTGGCGCGCAGCGCCACCACGAAGCCGGCGATCTGCGCGTCGGTGGCCTCGCCGCGCATGATCTGGTCCATCGCCCATGCCGTCGCGTCGGCGCTCTGGTCCCGGCCGTACAGCAGGGCGTTCAGTACCTCGGGCCAGGAACGGCCCGCCGCGGTGTCGCCTCCAGCGGGGGTCACAGCGCTCATCAGCCGCTCCTGGTCGTCGTAGAGGAATCTGTCGTCGCAGAGGAGTGTGTCGTCGTCGAGACAGAGTGTGCTGCCACCCTATCCAGCCCCGGGGCAAGGCGAAGGGCCCCGTCCGAACACCGGACGGGGCCCTTCGCGCGTGGCGTGGCGTGCGCAGCGATCAGTGGTGGCCGTGGCCGCTCGTGATCTCCTTGTACTCCTCGACGGTCGGCTTCGGGATCTGGTTGTCCTCGCCGTAGTAGGCGTTGCTGAGCTTGGCGCGCAGCTTCTCGGAACCCTTGATCTTCCGCTCGACGCCGTTCTCGTCGACCGTCGGGCCGATCTCGGCCGGCGCGTACTGGTTGTGAGCCGTGAGGGTGTGCAGCTGCTCCTGGCTGAGCGGCTCGTGGACCTCGATGAACTCACCGTGCGGCAGGCGCTTGATGATGCCGGTCTCCCGGCCGTGCAGCACCTTGTCACGGTCACGGCGCTGGAGGCCGAGGCAGATCCGCTTGGTGACGATGAACGCGACGACCGGTCCGACGAAGAAGCCGATCCGGACGAACCAGGTGACCGCGTTGATCGACAGGTGGAAGTGGGTGGCCCACAGGTCGTTGCCACCGCCGACCAGACCGATCATGTACACGGTGACCCAGGCGACGCCGAACCCGGTACGGGTCGGGGCGTTGCGCGGGCGGTCCAGGATGTGGTGCTCGCTCTTGTCGCCGGTGACCCAGGACTCGATGAACGGGTAGACCGCGATGGCCGCCAGCACGACACCGAAGAGGACCAGCGGGATGAACACGCCCAGGACGAGCGTGTGACCCCAGAGGTTGATCTCCCAGCCCGGCATGTAGCGGACGAGACCCTCGGCGAAGCCCATGTACCAGTCGGGCTGGGCGCCGGTGGACACCTGGTCCGGACGGTAGGGGCCCATGGCCCAGATCGGGTTGATCTGGGCGACCGCCGCGATGGCCGCGATGACACCGAAGACCAGGAAGAAGAAGCCTCCGGCCTTGGCCATGTAGACCGGCAGCAGCGGCATGCCGACGACGTTCTTGTTGGTCTTGCCGGGACCCGCGAACTGCGTGTGCTTGTGGTAGAAGACCAGGATCAGGTGGCCGACGACCAGGCCGAGCATGATGCCCGGCAGCAGCAGGATGTGGATCGAGTAGAACCGGGCCACGAAGTCGTGGCCGGGGAACTCGCCGCCGAAGAGGAAGAACGAGATGTACGTGCCGACGATCGGCATGGACAGGATCGCGCCCTCGGTGAAGCGGACACCGGTGCCGGAGAGCAGGTCGTCCGGGAGCGAGTAACCGGTGAAGCCGGTGAACATGCCCAGGACGAACAGCAGGAAGCCGAAGAGCCAGTTGATCTCACGCGGCTTGCGGAACGCGCCGGTGAAGAACACGCGCATCATGTGCACGAACATGCCGGCCAGGAAGATCAGGGCGGCCCAGTGGTGGATCTGCCGGATGAGCAGACCACCGCGCACGTCGAAGGAGATGTGCAGGGTCGAGCTGAACGCCTCGCTCATCAGCTGGCCCTGGAGCGGGACGTAGCTGCCGTGGTACTCCACCTCGTTCATCGACGGGTGGAAGAACAGCGTCAGGTACACACCCGTGAGGATGATGATGAGGAAGCTGTAGAGGCAGACCTCACCCAACATGAACGACCAGTGGTCGGGGAAGATCTTGCGCATGTTGGCCTTGGCCAGGGAGTAGATCCCGAGCCGGCCGTCGGCCCAGTCGGCGACGCGCTCGCCGGCCGGTGCCTTCCCGCGGGTGCGGGGCTGTTCGTTGGCTGAAGTACTCATCCGCGCTCCCAGAATGCAGGACCGACGGGCTCCTCGAAGTCGCCGAGCGCCTGGAGGTAACCGTCTCCGTTCACGCCGATGCGGAGCTGGGGCAGGGCGTGACCGGCGGGGCCGAAGATCACTCGGGCACCGTCGGAGAGGTCGAAGGTGGACTGGTGGCACGGGCACAGCACGTGGTGCGTCTGCTGCTCGTACAGCGAGATCGGGCAACCGACGTGGGTGCAGATCTTCGAGTACGCGACGATGCCCTCGTGCGACCACTCGAGCTCGCGCTTGTCCTTGATGTTGTCCGGCTGGAGCCGGATGATCATCAGGGCCGCCTTGGCGATCTCGTTCTGGAAGTCCTCCTGCGCCTCCTCCAGGCCCTCGGGCTTGGCGAAGGTGAGGGAACCGACCTGAACGTCCTCGGGGCGCAGCGGCTGGTTGGTGTTCATGTTGACCAGCAGCTTGCCCTTGGACCACAGCGTGTGGCGGAGCTTGGACTCGGGCAGCGGGCCGAGGTCGCGCAGCAGGACGACGCCGGAGAGCGGCACCAGGGTGAGCGCGCCGAGCATCGTGTTGCGGATCAGCTTGCGGCGGCCGATCGCCGACTCCTTGGCGCCCAGCTTGAAGTCCGCGTGGACCTTCGCCCGGGTCTCGGGCGAGGCCGAGATCGGGTGGCGCTCGTCGGCGACCTCCACGTCGGACATCAGGGTGCGGGCCCAGTGGACCGCGCCCGCGCCGATGGTGAACAGCGCCGTACCGAGGCACAGGCCCAGCGCGAAGTTGAGCGCGCTGATGTGGCCGATCGGGAAGACGAAGATGTTCTTGTCGGCCGGGATCGTCACGTAGGACGCGATGAAGCCGATGGTGGCCAGCATCGACACCGTGAACAGCAGGGCGACCATGCGCTCGGACCGCCTGGCGGCCCGCTCGTCGATGTCCTGGATCCGGTGCTCGTGCGGCGGCAGCCCGGGGTCGGCGAACGGGTTCTTCTCGTCCGCGACGTCCACGGCGCCGTGCGTGGTGTCCTGCTCGGCGGGCAGGTTCTCTTCTGGAATGTCTTGGCTACTCATGACTTCTTGGCCTTTGCGGTCCGAGCGGCGACCCAGACGGCGACCGCGACAAGTGCGCCGAGACCGAAGATCCACGCGAACAGACCCTCGCTGACCGGCCCGAGGCCGCCCAGCTCCAGACCGCCGGGGTTCGTCGTCTCATCGCCGTTGACCGCGTGCAGGTACGCGATGATGTCCTTCTTGTTCTTCTCCGACAGGGTGGTGTCGGGGAAGGACGGCATGTTCTGCGGGCCGGTCTGCATGGCCTCGTAGATGTGCTTCGGGTCGACGCCCTCCAGGGACGGGGCGAACTTGCCCTTGGTCAGCGCACCACCCTTGCCGGTGAAGTTGTGGCACTGCGCGCAGTTGGTGCGGAACAGCTCGCCGCCCTTGGCGATGTCGCCGTCGCTCGGGTTGTACTGCTCCGAGGTCGGCACGTTCGGGCCGGCGCCCAGGGAGGCGATGAACGCCGCCAGCTGGTCGATCTGGGCCTGGGTGTAGATGTTCTTCTTCTTCGGGACCTGCGCGCCCTGGGAGGTGGCGGCCGGCATGCGGCCGGTGCCGACCTGGAAGTCGACGGCCGCGGCGCCCACGCCCACCAGGCTCGGCCCGTCGGAGGAGCCCTGGCCACCGGTGCCGTGGCAGCTGGCGCAACCGACCTCGTAGAGCTTCTTGCCCTCTTCGATGGTCAGGGACTGGGAGGACTCGTCGGCCTGCGCCTTGCTCGCGGGCGCGAACGCGGCGTACAGCCCCCCAGTGGCCGCCAGCGCGAGGAGTAGGACGACGACCGCCGCCAGCGGATGGCGTCGTCGTGCGGAGAGCTTTTTCACGGATTACCCCGGTGTCAGGATCTTCTGCGTCGATGCTTCTGGATGTTCGGGAGCGGTCCCGGCTACTTGATCAGGTAGATCGTGGCGAAGAGACCGATCCAGACGACATCGACGAAGTGCCAGTAGTAGGACACGACGATCGCGGCGGTGGCCTGCTCGTGCGTGAACCTCTTCGCCGCGTAGGTGCGGCCGAGGACCAGCAGGAAGGCGATGAGACCGCCCGTCACGTGCAGGCCGTGGAAGCCGGTGGTCAGGTAGAACACCGAGCCGTACGGGTCGGAGGAGAGCGAGAGCCCGTCCTTCTTCACCAGCTCGGTGTACTCGAAGATCTGGCCGCCGATGAAGATCGCACCCATCACGAACGTGACGATGAACCAGCCCCGGAGCTTCTTCACATCACCGCGCTCGGCCGCGAACACGCCGAGCTGGCAGGTGAGGGAGGAGAGCACCAGGATCGTGGTGTTCGTCGCCGAGAACGGAAGGTTCAGGCTGGAGGCCATCTCCTTCCAGTGATCGGGACCCGTCACCGATCGCAGGGTGAAGTACATCGCGAAGAGGGCCGCGAAGAACATCAGCTCGGAACTCAGCCAGATGATGGTTCCGACGCTGGTGAGGTTCGGCCGGTTGACCGACGGGTGCGCGTGCCCGGTTTCTACTGTCGTTGCTGTCGCCACGACCGACATTATGTCGGTCGCTTATCTCGCCCTCACTCCGGGGGGTGCCGTTCGGAGTGTTCGCAGGGTGTGCAGTGCCCGTATGGCCCATCAGGCGGTCGTTCGAAGTCGTGTCCGGACCAGTGTTGACGGGGTGTCGGAGGGGGTAGCATCCGCCGCATCGGTCCTGTTCGTACGACGGCGTACGCCCTGTGTATCGGAGGAACCATGCAGCCGACCGCCACGGTGCTGGTCTACAGCGACGACTCCAACACCCGCGAGCAGGTCCGGCTCGCCACCGGGCGCCGGCCGGCCCCGGACGCGCCCGTGGTGGAGTTCCTGGAGTGCGCGACGCCCGCCGCGGTACTCGCCGAGCTGGACAAGGGCGGCATCGACGTCTGCGTCCTGGACGGCGAGGCCGTGCCCATGGGGGGCATGGGGATGTGCCGGCAGATCAAGGACGAGATCTTCGACTGTCCGCCGGTGCTGCTGCTGATCGGGCGCCCGCAGGACGCCTGGCTGGCGACGTGGAGCCGGGCCGACGCGGCGGTGACGCTGCCGGTCGACCCGGTGGAGTTCGCCTCGGCGCTGGCCTCCCTGCTGCGGAAGAAGAAGCTGCTGAGCGCCTGACGGCTCGGGGCGCGGCCCCGCGCTCCGGACCTCAGATCGCCGTCGGCTGGAGCCTCAGCGCGTCCTGTGGGGCCGGGCCGTCGGGCTTGCCGTTGGTCAGGACGCTGCCGGTGCGCCACTTGTTCCAGTCGACGTTCCAGTCGCCGAAGCCGTTGCCGAAGGGCTCCATCGTGTGGCCGCCCGAGTTGACGACCTTGACGATGTCACCCGGGTGGATGGTGTCGAAGAACCACTCCGCGTTGGACGTGCTCATGCCCGTGCAGCCGTGGCTGACGTTCGCGTAGCCCTGGGAGCCGACGGACCAGGGGGCGGCGTGCACGTACTCACCCGACCAGGTGACGCGGGTGGCGTAGTAGACCGGTAGGTCGTACGAGTCGGAGGTGCCCTCGGCGATGCCGACGGTGCTGCCGCGCATGCGTACGTACTGCTGCTTCTCCAGTACGACCTTGACGCCGTTGCGGGTCTCGAAGCCGGGCTTTCCGGTGGTGACGGGGATCTCGTTGATCACCGCGCCGTTCTTGTAGACGGTCATCTGGTGGGCCGACGCGTCCGTGACGGCCTCGATCCGGTCGCCGATGGTGAGCGTCAGGGGCTTGGCGGTGCCGCCCAGGAGGCGGTCGCCGATCCGCACGCCGTCCAGGTTGCTGTGCACGTGGAGGGTGGCGTGCGCGGGCCAGTAGTCCTTGGGGCGGTAGTGGAGTTCCTTGGCGCTCACCCAGTACCAGGAGCCGGCCACGGCCGGGATGGAGTCGACCCTGAGGGCGCGTTCCACGACGGCCCGCTGCGCCTTGTCCTTGATGTCCTGGCTCAGCTTCGCCGTGACAGGCTGGCCGACGCCATACGTGCCCGCGTCGGGCCCGAAGGTGACGTCCAGGCGCTTGGTGGTGCTGGGCAGGCTGGTGTCGAAGGTGAGGGTCCGGCGGCCGGGCGCCCCGTCCTCGTCCTCCGTGCTGATCCGCACCGTGTAATGGGCGTTCGCGGCCAGCGGGGCGGTGCTGTGCCACCGGCTGCCGTCGGCGGCGAGTTCGCCCGCCACGTAGCGTCCCGTGGCGTCCACGGCGGTGACGTCGGTGATGCGCCCGTCGTCCTCTGCGGTGACTTCGAGGGGCTTGTCCGGGTCGGCCTTCTTCCCGTCGCCGGTGAGGCCGCTGAAGGAGATCTGGTCCGCCGCGTCGTACGGCTTGTCCGCCAGGGGGTTGCCGTCCGATCCGCAGGCGGTGACGCCCGCGCCGAGGGCGGCCATCAGCAGGGCGCAGCTGACGACGGTGCGGGTGCGCGGAGAGATGCTCATGGGCTCAACGTAAGGAGAGTCGCCGACCCGGGCGCGCTGGATGTGGCGGACGGGGGAAGGGCGGTGCGCGGGGCCGTGCCAGAACGGCGGGAGCCCGGACCTCCTTGCGGAGTGTCCGGGCTCCCGGTGCGCGCTATGACTTGGGCGTACTACTGGGTGCGGTTCTCACCGTGGTAGTACTCGAAGACCCAGCCGAACAGGCCGATCATGATGATCGGTGCCGCGAAGTAGATCAGCCACCAGCCGACCGCGATGCTGAGGAAGGCGATCGCACCGCCGGTGCCGAGCATGAGCGGCTGCCAGCTGTGCGGGCTGAAGAAGCCCAGCTCGCCCGCGTCGTCCGCGACATCGGCCTCCTTGTTGTCCTGGGCACCCGCGTCGACCCGCCGGGCGGTGAAGCCCAAGTAGAAGCCGATCATGATGCACAGGCCGAAGGCCAGGAAGAGCGCCGTGGTACCGGCCGGCTCCTTCGACCACACGCCGTACACGACGGCCATGATCAGGACGAAGAAGCTCAGCCAGATGAACATCCGGCCCTGGATCTTCACTTGCCGGCCTCCTTGCTGCCCGCGATGGCGCTGCTGCTGCCGTGGCCGGCGTGCTCGAGCTGCTCAAGAGCGGCGATCTCGGGGTGGTGCAGGTCGAACGCCGGGGATTCGCTGCGGATCCGCGGCAGGGTGAGGAAGTTGTGGCGCGGCGGCGGGCAGGAGGTCGCCCATTCGAGCGAACGGCCGTAGCCCCACGGGTCGTCGACGCCGACCGGCTTGCCGTACTTGGCCGTCTTCCACACGTTGTAGAGGAACGGCAGGATCGACAGGCCGAGCACGAACGAGCTGATGGTCGAGACCGTGTTCAGGGCGGTGAAGCCGTCGGCCGCGAGGTAGTCCGCGTAACGCCGCGGCATGCCCTCGGCGCCCAGCCAGTGCTGGACCAGGAAGGTGCCGTGGAAGCCGACGAACAGCGTCCAGAAGGTGATCTTGCCGAGGCGCTCGTCCAGCATCTTGCCGGTGAACTTCGGCCACCAGAAGTGGAAGCCGGAGAACATCGCGAAGACGACGGTGCCGAAGACGACGTAGTGGAAGTGGGCCACCACGAAGTACGAGTCCGAGACGTGGAAGTCCATCGGCGGCGAGGCCAGGATGACACCGGTCAGACCACCGAACGTGAAGGTGATCAGGAAGCCGGTCGCCCACAGCATCGGGGTCTCGAAGCTCAGCGAGCCCTTCCACATGGTGCCGATCCAGTTGAAGAACTTCACACCGGTCGGGACCGCGATCAGGAAGGTCATGAAGGAGAAGAACGGCAGGAGCACGCCACCGGTGACGTACATGTGGTGCGCCCACACCGTCACGGACAGACCGGCGATCGAGATGGTCGCGGCGATCAGGCCCATGTAGCCGAACATCGGCTTGCGGCTGAAGACCGGGATGACCTCGGAAATGATGCCGAAGAACGGTAGCGCGATGATGTACACCTCTGGATGGCCGAAGAACCAGAAGAGGTGTTGCCACAGTAGCGATCCGCCGTTGGCGGCGTCGAAGACGTGGGCACCGAACTTGCGGTCCGCCTCCAGGGCGAACAGCGCGGCGGCCAGGACCGGGAAGGCGAGCAGGACCAGGACACCGGTCAGCAGCACGTTCCAGGTGAAGATCGGCATGCGGAACATGGTCATGCCGGGCGCGCGCATGCAGATGATCGTGGTGATGAAGTTGACCGAGCCGAGGATCGTGCCGAAGCCGGAGAAGGCCAGACCCATGATCCACATGTCGGCGCCGACGCCGGGGCTGCGGATGGCGTCCGACAGCGGGGCGTAGGCGAACCAGCCGAAGTCGGCCGCACCCTGCGGGGTGAGGAAGCCGGCCACCGCGATCAGCGAGCCGAACAGGTAGAGCCAGTAGGCGAACATGTTCAGCCGCGGGAACGCCACGTCGGGCGCGCCGATCTGGAGCGGCATGATCCAGTTCGTGAAACCGGCGAACAGCGGCGTCGCGAACATCAGCAGCATGATCGTGCCGTGCATCGTGAACGCCTGGTTGAACTGCTCGTTCGACATGAACTGCAGACCCGGCCGGGCAAGCTCGGCGCGCATGAGCAGCGCCATGACGCCGCCGATGAGGAAGAACGCGAACGACGTGACGAGGTAGAGCGTGCCGATCGTCTTGTGGTCGGTGGTCGTCAGCCACTTCACCACGACGTTGCCGGGCTGCTTGCGCCTTACCGGCAGCTCGTTCTCGTAAGAGTCAGCCGCCGCGGCACCCTGGGGTTCGTTGAGGATGCTCACAGGTTGTTCGTCTCCCGGTTCTTCTCGTGCGGCGTCTGCGCGATGCCGGCCGGAATGTAACCGGTCTGCCCCTTCTTGACGAGGTCCTTGAGGTGCTTCTCGTAGGCCGCCGGGGAGACGACCTTCACGTTGAACAGCATCCGGGAGTGGTCGACGCCGCAGAGCTCGGCGCACTTGCCCCGGAAGGTGCCGTAGGCGTTCGGAGTCACCTGGAAGGCGTTGGTGTGGCCCGGGATGACGTCCTGCTTCATGAGGAACGGCAGCACCCAGAAGGAGTGGATGACGTCACGCGAGGTGAGGACGAAGCGGACCGTCTTGCCCTTGGGCAGCCACAGCGTAGGACCCGGGTTGTGGGTGTCCGGGTTCTTCGTGCCGGGCGTGCCGACGTCGTAGACACCGCCGGCGTTCGCCGGGAAGTCGGTCTTGAACCGGTCCGGGATCGCGTTCAGCTGCGGGTCGGTCTTGGCGTTGCCGGTGGAACCGGGCACGTTCTCGATGTAGTTGAAGCCCCAGCTCCACTGGAAGCCGACGACGTTGACGGTGACGTCGGGCTTCTTGGAGAGGTCGAGGAGCTTCGACTCGTCCCGGGCCGTGAAGTAGAAGAGCACCGAGATGATGATGATCGGTACCACCGTGTACAGCGCCTCGATCGGCATGTTGTACCGGGTCTGCGGAGGTACCTCGACCTTGGTGCGGCTGCGCCGGTGGAACATGGCGCTCCACAGGATCAGGCCCCACACCAGCACGCCGACGGCGAGCGCGGCAGCCCAGGAGCCCTGCCACAGGGAGAGGATCCGCGGAGCCTCTTCCGTGGTCGGGGTGGGCATGCCAAGGCGGGGGAAGTCCTTGTATGTGCAACCGGTTGCGGTCGCCAGGACCAGGCCCGCGGTCATTGCCTGCAGCAGCTTCCGCCGCATCGGGCGCCGCGGCGAGCGGTCGGAGCCGTTGGGACTCACGTAGCGCCTTCCCGAGAGTCTCGCCCGCGCTGGTTGGCTGCGGCCTTCTCGCTGGTCGGTCGCCGCCCTGCGTCGGGCAGGGGTTTGATGTTTATGCGGACCAAACCCTACTGGACGCCTTCCGGGGGGTCGCGGGGAGGGGGGCCTAGTGGGTGGGGAGGTTAGCTTGTTTGGCGGCTGCGGGTATTTCGTGGCTGGTCGCGCAGTTCCTCGCGCCCCTTTGGGGCGCTGCACCCGAGGGGCGTCATAGCGTTTACGTATGTCCTATTTCGACGCTGCATCCTCCGTTCCTCTCCATCCCGTCGCCCGTCAGGCGTTGTTGGCCTCCCTGGATGAAGGGTGGGCCGACCCCTCTCGGCTCTACCGGGAGGGGCGGCGGGCGCGGTTGTTGTTGGATGCCGCGCGGGAAGCGGCCGCCGAGGTTGTGGGGTGTCGGGTGGACGAGCTGACGTTCACCTCCTCCGGGACCGGGGCCGTGCACAGTGGGATCGCGGGGGCGTTGGCGGGGCGGCGGCGGGTCGGGCGTCACCTGATCGTGTCATCCGTCGAGCACTCCTCGGTGCTCCATTCGGCGGACACGCATGAGGCGGGCGGTGGCGCGGTCACGCAGGTCGCCGTGGACCGTACGGGCGCGGTGACCGCCGAGTCGTACGGGTCCGCCCTCCGGCCCGACACCGCGCTCGCCTGTCTCCAGTCGGCCAACCACGAGGTGGGGACCGTGCAGCCGGTGGCGGAGGTCGCCGAGGTGTGCCGGGCGGCGGGGGTGCCGCTTCTGGTGGACGCGGCGCAGTCGCTGGGGTGGGGGCGGGTCGAGGGTGACTGGTCGCTGCTGACGGCGAGTGCGCACAAGTGGGGCGGGCCGTCGGGGGTCGGGCTGCTGGTGGTCCGCAAGGGGGTGCGGTTCGCGCCGCAAGGGCCGGTGGACGAGCGGGAGTCGGGGCGGGCGTCCGGCTTCGAGAACCTCCCGGCGATCGTGGCCGCGGCGGCCTCGCTGCGGGCGGTGCGCGCGGAGGCCGACCGGGAGGCGGCACGGCTGCGGGAGCTGACGCGGCGGATCCGCGCGCGGGTGGCGGAGTCGGTGCCGGACGTGGAGGTGGTGGGCGATCCGGAGCTGCGGCTGCCCGGGATCGTCACCTTCTCCTGTCTCTATGTCGACGGGGAGACCCTGCTGCACGAGTTGGACCGGGCCGGCTTCTCCGTCTCGTCCGGTTCGTCCTGTACGAGCAGCACCCTGACGCCCAGCCATGTGCTCAGGGCGATGGGGGTGCTGAGCGAGGGCAACGTCCGGGTGTCGCTGCCGCCGGGCACCGCGGAGGACGACGTCGAGCGGTTCCTGTCGGTGCTGCCGGGCGTGGTGGCGGGGGTGCGGGAGAAGCTCGGCGCGCCGGTGCCCGCCGCGGCGGCCGTACGGCCGGACGAGGTGGTCGTCGACTCGCTCGGCAAGCGCTGCCCGATCCCGGTCATCGAGCTGGCGAAGGTCATCGGGGACGTGCCGGTGGGCGGCACGGTCCGGGTCCTGTCCGACGACGAGGCGGCCCGCCTCGACATCCCGGCGTGGTGCGAGATGCGCGGGCAGGAGTACGTCGGTGAGGAGCCGGCGGACCACGGTTCGGCGTACGTGGTCCGCCGTATCGCCTGACTGTCAGACGAGGTGCTGCTGGACCTCGGCGGCGGCCTCGTGGCCGTAGGCCTTGGTGAAGCGGTCCATGAAGTGGGCGCGGCGCAGCTGGTACTCCTGGGTGCCGACCGTCTCGATGACCAGGGTGGCGAGCATGCAGCCGACCTGGGCGGCGCGCTCGTGGGAGACGCCCCAGGCGAGGCCGGAGAGGAAACCTGCGCGGAAGGCGTCGCCGACGCCGGTGGGGTCGGCCTTGCGCTCCTCCTCGGGGCAGCCGACCTCGACCGGGTCCTCACCGGCCCGTTCGATGCGGACGCCCTGGGAGCCGAGCGTGGTGACCCGGTAGCCGACCTTGGCGAGGATCTCCTCGTCGGTCCAGCCCGTCTTGGACTCGATGAGGCCCTTCTCGTACTCGTTGGAGAACAGGTACGTCGCGCCGTCCAGCAGTATCCGGATCTCCTCGCCGTCCATGCGGGCGATCTGCTGGGAGAAGTCGGCGGCGAACGGGATGTTCCGCGAGCGGCACTCCTCGGTGTGGCGGAGCATCCCCTCGGGGTCGTCGGCGCCGATCAGGACGAGGTCCAGGCCGCCGACGCGGTCGGCGACGGTCTTGAGCTCGATCAGCCGGGCCTCGCTCATGGCGCCGGTGTAGAAGGAGCCGATCTGGTTGTGGTCGGTGTCGGTGGTGCACACGAAGCGGGCGGTGTGCAGGGTCTCGGAGATGCGCACCGACTCGGTGTCCACGCCGTGCCGCTCCAACCAGGCGCGGTACTCGTCGAAGTCGAAGCCGGCGGCGCCGACCAGGACGGGCCGGGTGCCGAGCTGGCCCATGCCGAAGGCGATGTTCGCGCCGACGCCGCCACGGCGGACGTCGAGGTTGTCGACCAGGAAGGAGAGGGAGACCGTGTGCAGCTGGTCCGCGACCAGCTGGTCGGCGAAGCGGCCGGGGAAGGTCATGAGGTGGTCGGTGGCGATGGAGCCGGTGACTGCGATGCGCACGGCGAGGATTCTCCTGAGGGAGGCGGTTTGACAGTTCACGCTACCCGGTCCTGCCGTTCACACCACCTGTTCCGGCCGAGGTGCGAGAACGGGAAAACTACCCGATAGTAGATCTTTATCCGCTGACTTCACATGCTTACGGTGCCGCTATGACGAACCTCAAGGTCCACGCCCCCGTTCCGGCCGACCTCGACGGCGACCTGGCGTCGCTGCGCGGTGACTGCGCCCGAATGGCTCCGCACTGGGCGGTGGCGGACCGGGACTCCTCCGTTCCCGTGCCCCCGTCGCTGATCCACGGCGTGACCGTCCCCGTCGCCTCCGCCCGGCTGCTGGACGCCATGTCGGACTACGGCGACTGATTCATCCGGTCCGTTCGAGGGAACCGCTCGCTCACCTGTCGCGTCCCATCGCCGTCCCCCGAGGAGGGGATGCGGGATACGACCCAGCGAGGAGCGATGCGGTGAACACCGAGCGACCCGACAACGACGACGCGGCCGCGGGCACCGGCGCGGGAGCCTCGGCGGACAACCGGACTCCGAAGACCGGGGCCGCGCCCGAGCGGGAGACCTCCCCCGAGCCGCCGAAAGCCGAAGCAGGAGCGGCGGCCGGGGCGGCAGCTGAGCCGGAGGCGGCGTCCCAGCCGGAAGCCGCGGCCGAGCAACCGGAGGCCGTATCCGCAGCGGTGGCGGAGCCGGAGCCCGACGCCGCGTCCGAGCCGGAAACCGCACCCCGGCTGGAGGCCTCGCCCGAGCCGGGAGCCGTGGCCGAGCCTGCGGTCGAACTCGTCTCCGAGCCCGCCACCGAACCCGCCACCGAACCCCCCGCCGAGCCCGCGGTCGTGGGCGAGCTGTCCGACGACGAGGTTCCCCGGGACCACGGCGAGGCCGATGACGAGCGGCCCGCCCGCCGCCGCTCCCCCGCGGTCATCGCCTCCGTCGCCGCCGCCGTACTGCTGGTCGGGGGCGGTGGGGCGTACCTCGCCGCGACCGCGAACGGCGCATCGGTCGGCGGCACCGGGTCCGCGGCCTCCGGCGGCACTCCCCCGCCCCTCACCCTGGACGGCTCCTCGGAGGGCATCGCGCCCGGTGAGCCCAACCCGTACGGCGTCACGTACAAGGCCGCCGGCACCCTGCCCGACGGCCCCGGTTCGGCGCCGGTGTACCGGGCCGGCGGCGAGGTCACCAAGGACGAGGTGGCCCGGCTGGCGAAGGCGCTGGGCGTCGACGGCACGCCCGTGGCCGAGGGGCAGACCTGGCGGGTCGGCTCCGCGAAGGACGGGGCCGGTCCGAGTCTCCAGGTCAACAAGGAGGCGCCGGGCACCTGGTCGTTCAGCCGGTACGCGCCCGGCACCGACAACTGCAAGAAGATCACCGTCTGCACCCAGGACCCCGCCAACCCGGCCACCGACGGGGTGAGCGAGTCGGCCGCGAAGAAGGCGGCGGCGCCGGTGCTGAAGGCGGTCGGCCAGGACGACGCCAAGGTGGACGCGAGCCAGGTCATGGGCGCCCAGCGGGTGGTGAACGCCGACCCGGTGGTGGGCGGGCTGCCCACCTACGGCTGGACGACCGGTCTGACCGTCGACAAGCAGGGCCAGGTGATCGGCGGCCACGGTGAGCTGAAGGCGCCGGTGAAGGGGGACACGTATCCCGTCGTGGGCGCCGAGAAGGCGCTGAGCTTGCTGAACGCATCACCCGGGACCGACCACCGGATGGGCATCGGCGGTTGCGCCGCTCCCGTACCGCAGAAGGACCGTCTGGAGCAGCCGTGCGGGCAGGTGTCGGGGTCGGCCGTGCCGGCGCCGGCGCGGGAGACGGTCACCGTGCGGAAGGCGGTGTTCGGGCTGGCCGCGCACTCCGTCGACGGCCGGCAGGCGCTGGTGCCGTCCTGGCTGTTCCGGACGCGGGGGGCGGCGGACACCTTCACGGTGACGTACCCGGCCGTCGACCCGAAGTACCTGGCGTCGCCTGGCACCACGCAGTCGGGCACACAGCCGGGTACTCCGTCGGGCACGTCGTCGGCGTCACCGGCCGAGAAGCCCGTGGCGGTGACCGGCTACAGCGTCGCGGACGACGACCTGACCGTGGCGTTCGAGGGCGGGGTGTGCGCCGACTACAAGGCGTCGGCCGCCGAGGACTCCGGCAAGGTGACCGTCACGGTGACCGAGAAGCCCTGGCCGAACAAGATCTGCGTGCTGATCGCCAAGGTCTACCACCGGACCGTGCACCTGGACCAGCCGCTGGGCGACCGGAAGGTGGTCGGCTCGGACGGCCAGGAGATCCCGAAGGAGCGGCCGGACGCACGCCTGCCGAAGTCGTCGTCCATGACCCGCTGACCCGCCGACCCGCTGGGTCCGCGGACACGCGAAGGCGGCGACCCCGTCGGAGGGGGCCGCCGCCTTCGTGTTGTGCGCTGTGGCCGCGCGACTCAGCTGAAGGAGTCGCCGCAGGCGCAGGAGCCGGTCGCGTTCGGGTTGTCGATCGTGAAGCCCTGCTTCTCGATCGTGTCCACGAAGTCGACGGTGGCGCCGCCCAGGTACGGGGCGCTCATCCGGTCGGTGACCACCTTGACGCCGCCGAAGTCCTTCTCGACGTCGCCGTCGAGCGAACGCTCGTCGAAGAAGAGCTGGTAGCGCAGGCCGGAGCAGCCGCCGGGCTGGACGGCGACGCGCAGGGCGAGGTCGTCACGGCCTTCCTGGTCGAGCAGGGCCTTGACCTTCGACGCGGCGGCTTCGGTCAGGATGATGCCGTCGGTGACGGTGCTGGTCTCGTCCGATACGGACATCTACATCTCTCCCGGGTTGTACGGAGACTGCTTGCCGACGGTTGCAACCGGCGGGGCCGCGGATTCATTCCGGGCCGAGTGTTTGTCTTGTCGTTCCCTTCTCATGCTCGCACATGCGGTTCGAAGCGGAAAACGCCTCACCGGCGCCTGCCGGCGCCCGACCGACGCCCGACCGGGATTCACGTCACATCGACGCAATGACCATCGTCAAAGTGACGTGAAGCGGGTTATGATAGATAACGTCAATTCGACGAAAAGTAGAGAAGACCAGAAAGGGTGCGTGCCGTGACCACCGCCCAGACCCCGGAGCTCGACGTACAGCCGTCTCCGCTCGCCCTGCTGCTGCTCGGCCGTCAGGCCGACCCGAAGAGCGAGCGGGGTGTCGAGTGCCCCGGTGACCTGCCCTCGCCGTCCGACCCCGACCTGGTCGAGCGCGCCCGCGCGGCCAAGGCGAAGCTCGGCGACAAGGTCTTCGTGCTCGGCCACCACTACCAGCGCGACGAGGTCATCCAGTTCGCCGATGTCACGGGCGACTCCTTCAAGCTGGCCCGGGACGCGGCCGCGCGCCCGGAGGCCGAGTACATCGTCTTCTGCGGTGTGCACTTCATGGCCGAGTCGGCCGACATCCTCACCTCCGACGACCAGAAGGTCGTCCTGCCCGACCTCGCCGCCGGCTGCTCCATGGCCGACATGGCGACCGCCGAGCAGGTCGCGGAGTGCTGGGACGTCCTGACGGAGGCCGGTGTCGCCGAGCAGGTGGTGCCCGTCTCGTACATGAACTCCTCCGCGGACATCAAGGCGTTCACCGGCAAGCACGGCGGCACCATCTGCACGTCGTCGAACGCGAAGCGGGCCCTGGACTGGGCGTTCGAGCAAGGTGAGAAGGTCCTGTTCCTGCCGGACCAGCACCTGGGCCGCAACACCGCCGTCCGCGACATGGGCATGTCCCTGGACGACTGCGTGGTCTACAACCCGCACAAGCCGAACGGCGGACTGACCGCCGACGAGCTGCGCGCCGCCAAGATGATCCTGTGGCGCGGCCACTGCTCGGTCCACGGCCGCTTCAGCCTCGACTCGGTGAACGACGTGCGCGCCCGCATCCCCGGCGTCAACGTCCTGGTCCACCCCGAGTGCAAGCACGAGGTCGTGGCCGCGGCCGACTACGTCGGCTCGACGGAGTACATCATCAAGGCCCTGGAGGCCGCCCCGGCCGGCTCCAAGTGGGCCATCGGCACGGAACTCAACCTGGTCCGCCGCCTGGCGAACCGTTTCGCGCCCGAGGGCAAGGAGATCGTCTTCCTCGACAAGACGGTCTGCTTCTGCTCGACCATGAACCGCATCGACCTCCCCCACCTCGTCTGGGCCCTGGAGTCCCTCGCCGAGGGCAACCTCGTCAACCGCATCGAGGTCGACAAGGAGACGGAGGCGTTCGCCAAGCTGGCCCTGGAGCGGATGCTGGCGCTGCCGTAGCCTGCGGCTGCCCGCCTGTGCCGGGAGATGCCCCTTCCTGGACGGAAGGGGCATCTTCGGGTTCAGCGCTTGAGCGTGAAGGTGAAGTCGCCGGAGAGCCTGCTGTTCAGCCGCACCGCCGAGACGAGCTTCCCTTCCGTGATCAGTCTCTCGAGCTCGGCCCGTGAAAGACCGCAGCCTTCAGCGATCAGTCGCACCGGTCGGACGGGGATCCGTGCCGCGAAGCGGACCGAGACGTCGAGCACCTCGCGGTCGAGGTGGTCCGGTCCGCCGGTGTCGAGGCACCAGGCGTCGCCCCAGTCGAGGGCGATGCGATTACGGCGCCGCACGACCGGATCCTGGAGCAGCTCAGCTGCCAGGCCCGGGTCGTTGTCATGCATCCGGTCCAGCAGTTCGGGCCGTACGGAGCGCACGTTCACCCGCTCCAGGACCGTGAGCTTCGTGGTGTCCCCGCAAGCGGTACAGAGCGCGAGGAGCCAGGCGTCGATGAGCTTGTGGTTCGCGTTGACGCGGAACTTACCGCTCGTCAGGAAGCGCTCGGACGCGCACGCGTGGCAACGACGGAGAACGAGCGGCAGGCAGGTGGGCGTGACCACCCAGATGTTGAGCACAGAAGTACACCGGTTTCAGTGAGAAATCCGCAGCAAGAAGCAGCGCGGCGCAGATGCGCGACGCGCGACCGATCAGCTCTCGGGAGGTCTCACAGGGTGTACAACGGCACGTCCTTTGCTTGACGACTCGGTTCGGCAGCACGCTAACGGCGCACGGCGGCGCCGCACCACTGGTTTACGGCGGGACAGGCGCGCCGTCACTCCGCCCGCGGCCGAACCAGCCCCGACTCATAGGCGATCACCACGAGCTGCGCCCGATCCCGGGCCCCCAGCTTGGCCATCGCCCGGTTCACGTGGGTCTTCACGGTCAGCGGGCTGACCTCCAGCCGTTCCGCGATCTCGTCGTTGGAGTGGCCGCCGGCGACCTGGACCAGCACCTCGCGCTCCCGCCCGGTCAGCGCGGCGAGGCGTTGCGCGCGGGCCGGGTCGTGGTCGTCGTCGGCCGCGTCGCCCTGGGCGAGGAAGCGGGCGATGAGGCCCTTGGTGGCCGTCGGGGAGAGGAGGGCCTCTCCCTCGGCGGCCACCCGGATGGCGTTCAGGAGTTCCTCCGGTTCCGAGCCCTTGCCCAGGAAGCCGGAGGCACCGGCCCGCAGCGCCTGCACCACGTAGTCGTCGACCTCGAACGTGGTCAGGATGACCACCCGGACGTGCCCGAGCGAGGGGTCCGCGCTGATCAGCCGGGTGGCCGCCAGCCCGTCCGTCCCCGGCATGCGGATGTCCATCAGTACGACGTCGGCCCGGTGCCGGGTCGCCAGCCGTACGGCTTCCGCGCCGTCCGAGGCCTCGCCCACCACCTCCATGTCCGGCTCGGAGTCGACGAGCACTCTGAAGGCGCTGCGCAGCAGTGCCTGGTCGTCGGCGAGCAGGACGCGGATGGTCATGCGGAGTCTCCCGGGGCGGCGGTGCCGGTCTTGATCGGCAGGATGGCATGGACGCGGAATCCACCGCCGTAGCGGGGGCCGGTGGTGAGGGTGCCGCGCAGGGCGGTGACGCGTTCGCGCATGCCGAGGAGGCCGTGGCCGCCGCCGGAGGGAGCGGGCTCGTTCTCGCCGGGGCGGCCGTCGTCCAGCACCGTGACCTCGATATTCGGGCCCACGCGAACCACGCTGACCTCGGCCTTGGCATCGGTGCCCGCGTGTTTCTGCACGTTGGTGAGGGCTTCCTGGATTATGCGGTACGCGGCCAGGTCGACGGCGGCGGGCAGTTCGGTGCCCTGGTCGGTGCGGGCGACCTCGACCCGGAGACCGGCGTTGCGGAAGGTGTCGGCGAGGTCTTCGAGGCCGCTGAGGCCGGGGGCGGGTTCGGTGGGGGCCTTCGGGTCGCCGGACTGGCGCAGCAGGCCGACGGTGGCGCGGAGTTCGTTGAGGGCGGAGCGGCTGGCCTCGCGTACGTGGGCCAGGGCCTCCTTCGCCTGGTCGGGGCGCTTGTCCATGACGTGGGCGGCGACTCCGGCCTGGACGTTGACCAGGGCGATGTGGTGGGCGACGACGTCGTGCAGGTCGCGGGCGATGCGCAGGCGTTCCTCGGCGACCCGGCGGCGGGCCTCCTCCTCCCGGGTGCGTTCGGCGCGCTCGGCACGCTCGCGGATGGCCTGGACGACCGCGCGGCGGCTGCGGACGGCGTCTCCGGCGGTGGCGCCGATGCCGGTCCAGGCGAAGATGGCGAGGTTCTCCTGGGCGTACCAGGGCAGGGGGCCGGCGAGCATGGCGGCGCCGGTCAGCACGGTCATGGTGAGCAGGCCCGCGCGCCAGGTGGTGGCGCGGTCGGTGGTCGAGGCGACGGTGTAGAGGGCGACCACGGCGGACATCGCGACCGGGGCGCGGGGGTCACCGGTGACGGACTCGATCAGTGAGACGGTGCCGGTGACGGCGAGGACCGTCTTGGGGGCTCGGCGCCGGAAGACGAGGGCCGCGGCGCCGATCGTGATGAGCAGCAGGCTGAACGGGGCGGGGCTGCGGACGCCCCAGGCGACGTCCTTCTCGTCCTGCGGGGTCACGAAGGACCCCACGACCATGCAGATCAGCACGCCCGCCGCGAGTGCCGCGTCCAGTGCGAGGGGGTGTGCCTGGAGGCGGCATCTGGCGCGGTCGAGGGTGCTCACACCGTGAACAGTACGGACAGTCCGGTCAGCCCGGAATCAGTCCGTCGTCGCGCAGCAGTTCCCGGACCTCCTCCAGCGTCGCGTCCGGTGACGGCAGGATGAGGTCGGAGGGGGCCAGGGAGTCGTCGGGGACGGGCTCGCCGAGGTCGCGGACCTTGGTGAGGAGGGCCTGGAGGGTGCGGCGGAAGCCGGGGCCGTCGCCGTTCTCCATCTCGGCCAGCAGCTCGTCGTCGAGCTTGTTCAGTTCGGTGAGGTGGCTGTCCGCCAGCCTCACCTGCCCCTCCCCCATGATCCGTACGATCATGTCGGCCATGTCGCCCTCCAGGCTGTGGCTGTCGGCGCTCGGGCTACTGCTTGTCGAAGCGCGGGGTGTCCTGCGGCTGCTGGGACTGCGCCTGGCCGGTGCCGCCCTCGATCGCCTGCTGGGGCGCGCCGCCGGCCAGCTCGGCCTTCATGCGCTGGAGTTCCAGCTCCACATCCGTGCCACCGGAGATCCGGTCCAGCTCGGCCTGGAGGTCGTCCTTGGCCAGGCCGGAGGGGTCGTCCAGGGCGCCGGAGGCGAGGAGCTCGTCGATGGCGCCGGCCCGCGCCTGGAGCTGGGCGGTCTTGTCCTCGGCGCGCTGGATGGCCAGGCCGACGTCGCCCATCTCCTCGGAGATGCCGGAGAAGGCCTCGCCGATGCGGGTCTGCGCCTGGGCGGCGGTGTAGGTGGCCTTGATGGTCTCCTTCTTCGTACGGAAGGCGTCGACCTTGGCCTGGAGCCGCTGGGCGGCGAGGGTGAGCTTCTCCTCCTCGCCCTGGAGGGTGGTGTGCTGGGTCTCCAGGTCCGTCACCTGCTGCTGGAGCGCGGCGCGGCGGGAGAGCGCCTCGCGGGCCAGGTCCTCGCGGCCGAGCGCGAGCGCCTTGCGGCCCTGGTCCTCCAGCTTGGTCGACTGCGACTGGAGCTGGTTGAGCTGGAGCTCCAGGCGCTTGCGGGAGGTGGCCACGTCGGCGACGCCGCGGCGGACCTTCTGGAGCAGCTCCAGCTGCTTCTGGTACGAGTAATCGAGGGTCTCGCGCGGGTCCTCGGCCCGGTCAAGGGCCTTGTTCGCCTTCGCGCGGAAGATCATCCCCATACGCTTCATGACACCGCTCATGGGCTTCGCGCGCCCCCTTCTGACGGACTCCAGCTCACAGATCCTGCGACAGAACCCACAGTACGGGCCCTGCATCCATTACCGCACTGTTCGGGGACGGATGCGCTCATCCCCAAGGACGACTGCGTACGGCTGCGCTCCGGCGTAGGGAGTAGGTGGCTCCCGGGGTGCCCCTGAGCGAACCGTCCGCGACGTCCCCTGTGTCCCCCTAGAGACGAATGGTGTTGCCGGATCGTTCCCCACGGGGCTGGGGTCCATGCCCCGACACCCCGTACCCTTGGGTTTTGTGTTCCGTAGCCGTGCCAAGGAAGAGAAGGCCCCCACCGACAAGGTGACGGTGACCGACTCCAAGCAGCCCCGTGACCCGCAGGCCCCCAAGGGCAGGCCCACGCCCAAGCGCAGTGAGGCCCAGTCCCAGCGCCGCAGCGTCGCCAGCACTCCGACGAACCGCAAGGACGCCGCCAAGCGGCAGCGGGAGGAGCGCCGCGTCCAGCTGGAGCGGCAGCGCCAGGCGCTGGCCAGCGGCGACGAGCGGTATCTGCCGGCCCGTGACAAGGGTCCGGTCCGCAAGTTCGCCCGGCAGTGGGTCGACTCCCGGTTCAACGTGGCGGAGTTCTTCCTGCCGCTGGCCGTGGTCATCCTGGTGCTGAGCGTGGTGCGGGTGCCCGCGCTGCAGACCATCGCGCTGCTGCTGTGGCTGGTCGTGATCGTCCTGATCGTGCTGGACTCGATCCTCAGTGGCTTCCGGCTCAGGAAGCGGCTGGGCGAGCGCTTCCCGGACCAGAACCGCAAGGGCGCGGTGGCGTACGCCCTCATGCGCTCTCTTCAGATGCGTCGGCTCCGGCTGCCCAAGCCGCAGGTCAAGCGCGGAGAGCGGCCCTGAGCACGGACGCCTTCCAGGGGGGTGCGGCGGATGCCTGGCTGAGCAAGCTGGGCGGGTTGCGGGACGTCGTACGGCAGGAGCTGGTGGCCCGGCAGCTCGACGAGCAGATAGCCGGGCGGTTCCCGGTCGGGCAGCGGCTGCGGGTGCTCGACGTGGGAATGGGCCAGGGCACGCAGGCGCTGCGGCTGGCCCGGGCCGGGCACCAGGTGACCGGCGTCGAGCAGGACACGACGATGATCTCGGCGGCGCGCGAGGCGCTCTCCGGTGAGCCCGAGGGGATCCGCGAGCGGATGCGGATCGTCCAGGGCGACGGCCGCGACACCGGGGTGCACTTCCTGCCGGGCAGCTTCGACGTGGTGCTGTGCCACGGGGTGCTGATGTACGTCGAGGAGCCCGATCCGCTGCTGGCCGGGCTGGCCCGGATGCTCGCCCCCGGCGGGCTGCTGTCGCTGCTGGTGCGCAACGGCGACGCGCTGGCCCTGCGGCCGGGGCTGTCCGGGGACTGGGCGGGGGCGCTGGCCGCTTTCGACACGACTTCCTACCGCAATCGGCTCGGCCTCGACGTCCGGGCGGACCGGCTCGGCACGCTGACGTCCACGCTCGCCGGGATCGGGGCGCCGCTGCACGCCTGGTACGGGGTGCGGGTCTTCACGGACACGGCGGCGGACGGCGCGGAGATCCCGGCGGACCTGGACACGTTGCTGGCCGCCGAGGAGCGGGCCGGGCGAACGGACCCGTACCGGGGGGTCGCGGCGCTGCTGCACCTGTGCGGGGTGCGGGGCTGAGCGGGGACTGAGACGAGGCGGGGCGGGCGAGGACCCGTGAGGGCACCCGCCGCACCCCCCGCCTCGCGGGCGTTCAGGACTCGTCGGCGTGCAGGCTCATCGGGCCGTAGATCTCCGTGGTGTCCTCGAACAGCCGGACCTGGTCCGCGCCGCCCTCCAGCAGGGCCTTGTAGTGCTCTCCGACCCAGGACTCGGCATCCCCTTGCGTGGTGAACTCCTCGGGCTGGACCGCGGGCTGGACCTCCGTCCCGTCGGCCTTCTCGAACCGCCACGTCCAAGCCACCATGTACGCCTCCCTGGTGCGACCACGTGCAGAGCGAAAGCCGGATCTTGGTCCGGCTCCTGCACCGAGCCTAGAGCCTGTCCGGCGGATGATGCCCCAGACGCAGGGCCTTGCACGCCCTCCTCCGCCTTTGCCGGACGCTCCCCCACGCTCGAACAACCTCGCGCGGGGGCACCCCATGGCCCCGCTCACCAGCGTCGATGGCGCACCTGCTCCTTTCCGGCGGCCTGATCCGCCGGGCAGGCCCTGGCCGGGCGCGCAAGACCTGCGGCGGCAAGCGAAAATCGAGTCCGTGGAACTGACTCTGCTCGGCACCGGTGCCCCCGCGGGACTGCCCCGCCCCGACTGTCCCTGCGCGGCCTGCGCCACCGCGCTCGGCCCGGACGCGCGGGCGGCCACCGCGGTGCTCGTCGACGGGACGCTGCTGCTGGATCTGACGCCCGGCGCGGCGTTCGCGGCGGCCCGGGCCGGTCAGTCGCTGGGCGGGGTACGGCAGGCGCTGCTGTCGCATCCGCACGACGGGCCGGCGGTCGAGGTGCCGGCCGGGCTGCCGCAGCCCGTTCGGGTGCCGGACGGACGGGAGTTGACGCTGCTGACGGGGCATCGGGTGCGGGCGCTGGCGATGGACGCGGGCGGCACCGGGTACGCGGTGACCGGGCCGGACGGTCAGCGGCTGCTGTACCTGCCGCCGGGCGGCGCGCCCGCCGGGCTGGAGGGCGGGGCGGCGCGGGGCGCGGCGTACGACATGGTGCTCACGGATGTCGTGGGGCGGCCGGACGCGCTGGCCAGGCTGCGGGCGGTGGGCGCGGTGGGGCCGACCACGGACGTCGTCGCCGTCCACCTCGACCACGACGTGTCGCCGGGGCCGGAGTTGCGGCGCCGGCTGGCGGCCGCGGGGGCGCGGGCGGTGCCGGACGGGACGACGCTGGTGGTGGGGGTGTACGAGCACGTGCCCGACGTGCCGCGGCGGACGCTGGTGCTGGGCGGTGCGCGGTCGGGGAAGTCGGTGGAGGCCGAACGGCGGCTCGAGGCCTTCCCCGATGTGCTGTACGTGGCGACGGGCGGGTCGCGGAACGGGGACACGGAGTGGGCGGCGCGGGTGGCCACGCACCGGGACCGGCGGCCGGGTTCGTGGCGTACGGCGGAGACGTGCGACCTCGTGCCGTTGCTGGCCGAGGACGGGCCGCCGCTGCTGATCGACTGTCTGTCGTTGTGGCTGACGGACGCGATGGACTCGGTCGGGGCGTGGGACGACGCGGAGTGGGCGTCCGGTGGGGAGCGGGCGTTGCGGGAGCGGGTGCGGGAGTTGGCCGCGGCGGTGCGGGCGGCTCGGCGGACCGTGGTCGCGGTGTCGAACGAGGTGGGGTCGGGGATCGTGCCGGCGACCTCCTCGGGGCGGCGGTACCGCGATGAGCTGGGGCGGCTGAACTCGGCGTTCGCGGCCGAGTGCGAACAGGTGCTGCTGGTGGTGGCGGGGCAGGCCGTGGTGCTGCGGGGGTAGGCACCGGCACCGACGCCGGCTGCTGCCGAGGCCTACGGTCTGTCCTTGCGGGCGATGAGGCGGTAGGCGTTCGAGAAGCGGGTGCGGCGCAGGAGGGGGGCCAGGGCGCGGTCCAGGAGGGCTGCCGCGTCGGCCAGGGGGCTGGTGGCTCCCAGGAGCACGGAGCGGAGCGCCTGTTGGAGTTCGCTCGGCGGGGTCGTCCGCCACGGGGCGTCCGGGGCCGGGAAGGCCTGGCCGAGGGCGAGGGCGACGGCGGCCGAGAGGTCGTAGGGGATGTGCGGGGCCCTGCGGTCCGTCAGGAGGACCGTGCAGCCGCGGGATTGCAGTTCCGTGCGGAGGTTGGCCAGGGGCATCAGGTGGACGCGGCGGGGCTGGCCCTGGGGCAGCCACCACTTGCCGAGGAGGACGGCGAAGACGCTGTGCGGGTCGGTCGTCTCCACCAGCAGGTGCCCGCCGGGGCGCAGCGCGGCGAGCGCGGCGTGGAGTTCGGCCCGCGGGTCGGGGGTGTGCTCCAGGTGGTGGAACATGCTGACGACGTCGTAGCGGGCGCGCAGGCGGGCGAGGACGCCGGGGGTGGTGAGGTGGCCCCGGTGGGCCTCCTCGATCCATCCGGCCCGGCGGGCCTCCTCGACGCGGGGGGTGGTGTCGACCCCGTCGAAGGAGGTGTACGGGAAGAGTTCCCGGGCCGTCCGCGGGAAGTGGGCGCGGCCGGTGCCGACGTCCAGCCAGCTCTCCGGTTCGGGTTGCAGCGCCAGGACGGCGTTCGCCGCGTGCCGGTGGCGCCGGTGGCCGCAGTGGGCGGCGAGGAGGCGTTCCGCGAAGTCCTCCAGGTGCCCGTCGTGGATGTCCCCGTGGTGGAAGGCGAGCCCTTCGGCCGTGAGCCGGGGGTTCTGGAAGGCGTGCCCGCAGTCCCGGCACTGGTCGAGGACGAACGTGCCCGGCTTGCGTTGGAGGAGGTCGGGGCCGCGCAGACGGGTGCGCAGGCGTTTCGAGCGGCACCACGGGCAGTCGTCGCGGCGCGGACCGGTGAACCGGTCGGTGCCCAGGGCCAGTTCGGCGGCGTACATGGCCCGGTGCCGTTCGATGGCGGCCAGGGTGGGTGGCGAGGGCTGCATGGACGGCTCCCTGTGCGACATTCCGCTGCAAAGCGGAACGTATGGGATGCCGATCTTGGGTGCAAAGACATCGTGGCTGTGTGGTGGCGATGTGGCGCGGAACTGTTCGATCGCTGCCGGTACTGTTCGGCGAATGAGCTCGCTTAATCTCGACGACTTCACCGATCTGATCGAGCGTCCGGACGGGGGCGTGCGCCGTGACGCCGAGGCCCGCCGGGAGCGTCAGATCGTGCCGCCCGGGTCCCTGGGGCGCCTCGACGACCTGGGTGAGTGGTTGGCCGCCGCACAGGGGGCCGTGCCGGTACGGCCGGTCGAACAGCCGCGGGTCGTGCTCTTCGCCGGTGACCACGGCGTCGCGGAACTGGGCGTCTCGGCCCGCCCCGCGGGCACGGCCGACCAGTTGGTCCGGGCGGTCCTGGAGGGCGCCAGCCCGGCGGCGGTGCTCGCGCGCAGGCTGGGTGTGCCGGTGCGGGTGGTGGACATGGCGCTGGACTGCGATCCGGAGTCGCTGCCGGCGGAGGTCGTACGGCACCGGGTGCGGCGCGGCAGCGGTCGTATCGACGTCGAGGACGCGCTGACCGCCGAGGAGGCCGAGGCGGCGTTCCGGGCGGGTGTCGCCGTGGCCGACGAGGAGGCCGACTCCGGTACGGATCTGGTGGTGCTCGGTGATGTGAGCGTCGGCGGGACCACGGCGGCCTCCGTGCTGGTGGCCGCGCTGTGCGGGACGGACGCGTCGGTGGTGACCGGGCGGGGCGGCCGGGCGATCGACGACCTGGCGTGGATGCGCAAGTGCGCCGCGATCCGGGACGCGCTGCGCCGGGCGCGGCCGGTGCTCGGCGACCAGTTGCAGTTGCTGGCGACCGTGGGCGGGGCCGATCTCGCGGCGATGACCGGGTTCCTGTTGCAGGCCGCGGTGCGCAAGCTGCCGGTGATCCTGGACGGAGTGGTGGCGTCCGCGTGTGCGCTGGTCGGGCAGCGGGTCGCGTTCCGGGCGCCCGACTGGTGGCTGGCCGGGCACGACAGCGGGGAGCCGGGGCAGGCGAAGGCGCTGGACCGGATGGCCCTGGAGCCGCTGCTGGAGCAGGGGGTGACCGTGGGCGAGGGGGCCGGGGCGCTGCTCGCGCTGCCGCTGGTCCAGGCGGCGGCCGCGCTGGCGGCGGAGCTGCCCGAGCGGGAGCCGGAGGAGCCGGAGCAGTCCGAGAAGCCACAGGAGTCCGAGCCGGAGTAAGCCGAGAGGCAGGAGTCAGCGGAGGCGGAGCAGTCGTACGAGCGGGCGGTCTGGCCGGAAAAGCGTGGTTCGCCGGAGCGGCGCCATATGATCCTGGCTTATGGGAGATGCCCGAATTGCCGCGGATCTGGAAGCCGCCGGGGACCGGCCGGGCGGGAGCGGGCGGCGGTCGACCGGGGCGTCCCGGCGGGCCGCCGCCCTCGCCGTCTGGTACCTGCGCGCCGTCGCCTTCATCAACTTCCTGAGCGCCGTGTGGGTCTCCCTGGGCCAGGACGTCAGGCGCCACAACCAGGAGAACTACTTCACGCCGTACCTGCTGACGGCCGGCTTCGCCTCGGGCGTCTTCACGACGTTCCTGGCCATCACCATGCGCCGCCGCAAGCGGGCCGCGTGGATCCTGAACCTGGTGCTCAGCGGCCTGTTCCTGGCCCTGTTCGCGTTCGCCATGGCGTTCCCGGAGATCCAGCGGTACGCACAGAACTGGATCTCCCTGTTCCTCACGGCCGCCTTCGTCGGCGCGCTGCTGCTGGGGCGCCGGGAGTTCTACGCCAAGGGCGACCGCTCCAACCCCAGGCTCGCCGTCATGGTCGCCGTCGGCGGCGGGCTGGTCGCCTCGCTGCTGGCCGCGCTGCTGGTCACGGCCGCCAACCAGGCCCCGGACGCCGCGAGGTCGACGTTCCCTGAGCGCTGGCACTACGGGACGCTGCGGCTGATCTCGGTCGCCGCCGACGAGACGCGGTTCCCGGGGATCTCCTCCCCGAACTGGGCCAACGTCGCCGTCAACGTGATGAGCACGGTCCTGGTCCTGGCCGTGTTCTACGCCGCGTTCCGCTCCCGGCGCGCCGTCGACCCGATCACCGAGGACGACGAGAAGCGGCTGCGGGCGCTGCTGGAGAGGCACGGCGAGCGGGACTCGCTCGGCTATTTCGCGCTGCGCCGGGAGAAGAGCGTGGTGTGGTCGCCGACCGGGAAGGCGGCGGTGGCCTACCGGGTGGTGGGCGGGGTGGCGCTGGCCTCCGGGGACCCGATCGGCGACCCGGAGGCGTGGCCGGGGGCGATCGTGCCGTGGCTGGCCCAGGCCCGGGAGCACGGCTGGATCCCGGCCGTGATGGGCACGAGCGAGGAGGCGGGCACCGTGTACGCGCGGCACGGGCTGGACGCGCTGGAACTCGGTGACGAGGCGATCGTGGAGGTCGCCGAGTTCACGTTGGAGGGACGGGCCATGCGGACCGTCCGGCAGGCGTACAACCGGGTGAAGCGGGCCGGGTACACGGTGCGCATCCGGCGGCACGCGGACATCCCGGCCGGAGAGATGGCGTACCTCGTGCAGCGGGCGGACGACTGGCGCGACGGGGCCACCGAGCGCGGGTTCAGCATGGCGCTGGGCCGGCTCGGGGACCCGCGGGACGGGCAGTGCGTGATGCTGGAGTGCACGGACGCCCAGGGCGGCCTGCGGGCGCTGCTGTCCTTCGTGCCCTGGGGGCCGCACGGGCTGTCCCTGGACCTCATGCGCCGTGACCGGGACTCCGACAACGGGCTGATGGAGTTCATGGTCATCGAACTGCTGCGCCGGGCCGCGGAGATCGGGATCACGCAGGTTTCGCTCAACTTCGCGATGTTCCGTTCCGTCTTCGAACGTGGCGCCCGCCTCGGCGCCGGGCCGGTGCTGAGGCTGTGGCGGTCGCTGCTCAGCTTCTTCTCGCGCTGGTGGCAGATCGAGTCGCTGTACCGCGCCAACGCCAAGTACCGGCCCATCTGGGAGCCCAGGTTCCTGCTCTTCGAGAAGAGCGCGGACCTGCCGCGCATCGGCCTCGCGTCGGCGCGGGCGGAGGGGTTCCTGGAGGCGCCGGGGCTGCCGAAGTGGCTGCACCGCAAGCACCTGGAGACGCATAGATGAGTCCGCTCGTCCGCTGGGCCCGCGCCGAATGGGGGCTGCTGTACGCCACCGTGCGTGAGCCGCTGCTGGAGCGGCGCCTGCGGGCGATCCCGATGACGGCCGGGGTGGTGTGTCTGACGGCGGTGGTGCAGCTGGTGCAGAACCAGCCCTGGGGCTACCGGCCGGTGCAGGCCCTGGGGGCCGTACGGGCCGCGGACCCCCTGTGGCTGGCGTTGCTGCGGACTCCGCTGTCCCTGTTCGTGCCGGCGCTGGACCTGCCGGTGTGGGGGGCGCTCGTGCAGATCCTGCTCGTGTTCGGCATCGCCGAGATCTGCCTCGGCCGCCGGCGGACGCTGGCCATCGCGTACGTGGCCACGCTCGCCGGCACCTGGTACGCGCGCGTCGGCAGCGCCCTGGGCCCGCACCACCCGCTGGGCCTGCCGGTGACGGACGCCCAGGTCGTCGACACCGGCCCGTCGGCGGCCGTGGTGGGCCTCGCCGTGTACCTGGGCCGGCGGTACGGCGCCCACGTCACCGCGAGCGGCGTGGCCGCGGCGATGCTGGCCGAGGTCCTGGTCAAGGACAACCTCGCGGGAAAGGAACACCTGGCGGCCCTGGCGGGCGTGGCACTGCTGTGCGCGGCGGAAACCCTGCGGGAGCGCCAGCGCCGGCCGGTCGCACTCGACGGCGTCGGGTAGGGTCTGCCGCCTCTCCAGCCCTGACCACCAGACGGGGCCACCTCCACCGGCAGCGCGGCGGAAAGCCCGCGCGAGCCTCACCGCCGACCCGCCACGCTCGACGGTGCCGGATCCGGCATGCCACCGATCCAGCCCTGAACCACCAGACGGGGCCACCTCCACCGGCAGCGCGGCGGAAAGCCCGCGGGAGCGTCAACGCCCACCCGTCGCACTCGACGGCGTGGGGTCCGGCTTGCCGCCGATCCAGTCCTGAACGGCCAGTCCGGTACGCAGCCAGCGGCGGTCGTGCCGGTAGGCGCGCAGCAGGGACCGCGCGCGGGCGCGGGCGCGGTGGCGGTAGAAGCGGCGGGCCCAGTACGAGCCGGGCCGGGCCAGGCGTACCGCGCCGACCAGGGCGACGAGCGGGACGATCACGCCGAAGATCGCGGTGCGGAGTTTGCCCTTGGTCAGGGCGACCAGGGAGAGGACGAAGTTGCCGGCGACGGTGGAGATGACGGTGCCGCGGTCCTGGAGTTCGTCCCGGGAGAGGTCGTTCACGCCGAACGGGGCGAAGCCGACGAGGACCAGGCCGACCAGGGCGGCGGTGAGGACGACGGCCTCGACGCTCTGGCGGCCCTCCTCGGTCCAGTAGACGTCGTGGAGGTGCAGGATCAGCGCGAACTCGTCCAGGACGAGCCCCGCGCCGATGCCGAAGACGACCGCGAAGAGTCCCCCGCCGAAGCCGTTGCGGCCGCCGGCGACGGCCCCGAAACCGCCGATGACCGTGAGGACGACGCCGGGCACCACGTGGTGGATGTGCAACCCGCCCGCCCCCGTGACATTGCCGAACGGCCCTTTGCCCGCCCGGATCATACGGGTGATCACGCGCGTGATCACGAAGGTGAGGACGAAGGCGCCGAGGGCGAGGAGCAGCGGGAGCTTGCCCGGTTCGACGACGTTCCGCCACCACCAATGTCCCATATGCGAACTTTAGTCTCGGGGCCCGTACGGGCCCGCCCGGCCGCCCGGTAACCTGCGCCGGTGCCCGAGCCCTCTGCCACCTCCTCCCCCGCCCCCTGGCCGGACGGCCTGCGCTTCGCCTTCGGCACCCTCACCGTCCTCCCGGTCCGGGTCACCCGCTGGGACCGGGGGGCGGCCCGCGGCGGCATGCTGTGCGCCCCGCTGGCCGGTCTGGTGGTCGGCGGGTGCGCGGCCACGCTCGGCGTGCTGCTGCTCGTCCTCGGCGCCGGCCCGCTGCTCGCCGCCGTCGCCACCGCGGCCGTGCCCGCCGCGCTGACCCGGGGCCTGCACCTCGACGGGCTGGCCGACACCGCGGACGGGCTGGGCAGCGGCAAGCCCGCCGAGGACGCGCTGCGGATCATGAAGCAGTCGGACATCGGGCCGTTCGGCGTGCTCACGCTGGTGCTCGTGCTCCTGGCCCAAGTGGCCACGCTGGCCCAGGCGTACGGCGGCTCGTGGGCCCGGGGCGCGCTCGCCGCCGTCGTCTCGGCGACGGCCGCCCGGCTGGCGCTGACCCTCGCCGCCCGCGCCGGGGTGCCGGCCGCCCGGCCGGAGGGGCTGGGGGCGGCGGTCGCCGGAGTGGTGCCCACGGGCGGCGCGTCGGCCGTCGCGGCCGGGGTGGTGGCGGCGGCCGGAGCGGGGGGCGCCTGCCTCGGCGCGTACGACGCCGTACGCGCCGCCCTCGCAGTGGTGGCCGCCGTGGCCGCCGCCGAACTCCTGCTGCGCCACTGCACGCGCCGCTTCGGCGGGGTCACCGGCGATGTGTTCGGGGGGCTCGCGGAGACCGCGGCGACGACGGCCCTCGTGGTGCTCAGCCTGGGCCGCTGACGCCTGCCCGGCGGGTCACGCCGCGGACACCGGGCTGGGCACGCTCACCAGCACCGATGAGGCACCGCCCACGTCCCGCAGCTCTGGCCGCCGGCCCCTCCGTGGCCGGCGGATCGCCCGCCGGAGGGCGACGACTGGACGGCCACGGCAATGAGCGAACGCGACGACGCGCGTAGGCTCGTCCCGGGTGTTCGCCGACAGGGTGAAGGCCCCGGTCGCAACGCGCCACCAGGCCGGATCTAGGGTGGTCGCTTCCCGGGCCCGGTCGACCCACCCACATCGGCCAACGAAACTTCACATCGGAAGCGAGAATTCACCACCGTGACTGCTCTCACTCTCAGCACCGCCGCGGCGCCCGGCCTCCGGGCCGACGCGATCGTGATCGGTGTCGCCAAGGGCGCCAAGGGCCCCGTCGTCGCCCCGGGCGCCGAGGCCGTGGACAAGGCCTACGACGGCAAGCTCGCCGGCGTCCTGGAGACCCTCGGCGCCTCGGGTGCCGAGGGCGAGCTGACGAAGCTGCCCGCCCCGGCCGGCTTCAAGACGCCGCTCGTCGTGGCGGTGGGCCTGGGGTCGGAGCCGGTCAAGGACGCCTGGTACGACGCCGAGGCGCTGCGCCGGGCCGCCGGCGTGGCCGCCCGCGCCCTCGGCGGAGCCAAGAAGGCCGCCTTCGCACTGCCCGTCGGCGACAGCGGCGACGTCGGCGCGATCGCGGAGGGCGTGCTGCTCGGCGCGTACTCCTTCGACGCGTACAAGGAGAACGGCAAGGACGACCGCTCCGCGAAGGCGAAGAACGGCAAGGGCCCGCTCGCCGAGGCCGCGCTGCTCGGCGCCAAGCCGCGGGACGCCGCCCACAAGGGTGCCGTGGCGCGCGCCCTCGCCGTCGCCGAGGAGCTCAACCGGGCCCGTGACCTGATCAACATGCCGCCGAACGACCTGACCCCCCAGGCGTTCGCCCAGGTCGCGCAGACCGCGGCCAAGGAGCACGGCCTCAAGGTGCAGGTGCTCGACGAGAAGGCCCTGACCAGGGGCGGCTACGGCGGCATCCTGGGCGTCGGCGGCGGCTCTGCGGCGACCCCCCGCCTGGTGAAGCTGTCGTACACGAACTCCAAGGCGAAGAAGCACCTCGCCCTCGTCGGCAAGGGCATCACGTACGACTCGGGCGGCATCTCGCTCAAGCCCGCCGGTCACAACGAGACGATGAAGTGCGACATGAGCGGTGCCGCCGCCGTGTTCGCCGCCGTCGTCGCCGCCGCCCGGCTCGGCCTCGAGGTCAACGTCACCGGCTGGCTGGCACTCGCCGAGAACATGCCCTCGGGCACCGCGGTCCGCCCCGGGGACGTGCTGCGCATGTACAGCGGCAAGACCGTCGAGGTCCTCAACACCGACGCCGAGGGCCGCCTGGTCCTCGCCGACGCGCTGTGGGCGGCCTCGCTGGAGAAGCCGGACGCGATCGTCGACGTGGCGACGCTGACCGGTGCGATGGTGCTGGCGCTGGGCAGCCGCACCTTCGGTGTCATGGCCAACGACGACGCGTTCCGCACGGCGATCGTCGAGGCCGCCGAGGAGGTCGGCGAGGCGTCCTGGCCGATGCCGCTGCCGGAGCACCTGCGCAAGGGCATGGACTCCCCCACCGCCGACATCGCCAACATGGGCGAGCGGATGGGCGGCGGGCTGGTCGCCGGTCTCTTCCTGCGCGAGTTCGTCGGCGACGGCATCACCTGGGCCCACCTCGACATCGCCGGCCCGGCCTTCAACGAGGGCGGCCCCTTCGGTTACACGCCCAAGGGCGGCACGGGCTCGGGCGTCCGGACGCTGGTGCGGCTTGCCGAGCTGACGGCTGCCGGCGACTTGGGCTGAGTTCGCACACCCCCTGGGGGCTGCGCCCGCGAGGGTGCAGCCCCTTCTCACATCCGAACGTGGGACGTCTCACACACCGGCCCCGCGTCTCGAACTCAAGCGACAAGTGCGAAGATGGGGCACGGCAGGACAGGGCCCCCACCACAGGGCCGAAGAAAGAGCGGCCGGACACCAGCCGCCGCCCGGTCAACGCTGACCGGCGTACGGCGCACATGCATGGAGGACGTGACGTGGCGAACGACGCCAGCACCGTTTTCGACCTAGTGATCCTCGGCGGTGGTAGTGGCGGTTACGCCGCGGCCCTGCGCGGGGCGCAGCTGGGCCTGGACGTCGCCCTGATCGAGAAGGACAAGGTCGGCGGCACCTGCCTGCACCGGGGTTGCATCCCCACCAAGGCCCTGCTGCACGCGGGCGAGATCGCCGACCAGGCCCGCGAGAGCGAGCAGTTCGGCGTCAAGGCCACCTTCGAGGGCATCGACGTCCCCGCCGTCCACAAGTACAAGGACGGTGTCATCTCCGGCCTGTACAAGGGTCTGCAGGGTCTGATCGCCTCCCGCAAGGTGACCTACATCGAGGGTGAGGGCCGCCTGTCCTCCCCCACCTCCGTCGACGTGGGCGGCCGGCGCGTCCAGGGCCGTCACGTCCTGCTGGCGACCGGCTCCGTGCCGAAGTCGCTGCCGGGCCTGGAGATCGACGGCGACCGGATCATCTCCTCCGACCACGCCCTGGTCCTGGACCGCGTGCCCAAGTCCGCGATCATCCTGGGCGGCGGTGTCATCGGCGTCGAGTTCGCCTCGGCGTGGAAGTCCTTCGGCTCGGACGTCACGGTCATCGAGGGCCTGAAGCACCTCGTCCCGGTCGAGGACGAGAACTCCTCCAAGCTTCTTGAGCGCGCCTTCCGCAAGCGCGGCATCAAGTTCAACCTGGGCACCTTCTTCCAGAAGGCCGAGTACACCCAGGACGGCGTCAAGGTCACCCTCGCCGACGGCAAGGAGTTCGAGGCGGAGGTCCTCCTCGTCGCCGTCGGCCGCGGCCCGGTCTCGCAGGGTCTGGGCTACGAGGAGCAGGGCGTCGCGATGGACCGCGGTTACGTCCTGGTCGACGAGTACATGCGGACGAACGTCCCGACCATCTCCGCCGTCGGTGACCTGGTCCCCACGCTCCAGCTCGCGCACGTCGGCTTCGCCGAGGGCATCCTGGTGGCGGAGCGTCTGGCCGGTCTGAAGGCCGTGCCGATCGACTACGACGGTGTCCCGCGGGTGACCTACTGCCACCCGGAGGTCGCCTCCGTCGGCATCACCGAGGCCAAGGCCAAGGAGATCTACGGTGCGGACAAGGTCGTCGCTCTGAAGTACAACCTGGCGGGCAACGGCAAGAGCAAGATCCTGAACACCTCGGGCGAGATCAAGCTCGTCCAGGTCAAGGACGGCGCCGTGGTCGGCGTCCACATGGTCGGCGACCGCATGGGCGAGCAGGTCGGCGAGGCCCAGCTGATCTACAACTGGGAGGCGCTGCCGGCCGAGGTCGCCCAGCTCATCCACGCCCACCCGACGCAGAACGAGGCGCTCGGCGAGGCCCACCTGGCCCTCGCGGGCAAGCCCCTGCACTCGCACGACTGACCCCTCGGTCGACGAAGCGACGACACAGACTTCCGCAACTCGTAAGGAGCAACCGAAACCATGGCGGTTTCCGTAACCCTTCCGGCGCTCGGCGAGAGCGTCACCGAGGGCACTGTCACCCGCTGGCTGAAGGCCGAGGGTGAACGCGTCGAGGCCGACGAGCCGCTGCTCGAGGTCTCGACCGACAAGGTCGACACCGAGATCCCCTCGCCCGCCGCCGGTGTGCTGGCCTCCATCAAGGTCGCCGAGGACGAGACCGTCGAGGTGGGCGCCGAGCTGGCCGTCATCGACGACGGCACCGGAGCCCCCGCGGCCGCCCCGGCCCCCGCCGCCGAGGCCGCCCCGGCCGCCGCGCCGGCGCCGACCCCCACGGCCGCCCCGGCCGCACAGACCCCGGCCGCCCCCTCCACGGAGCAGGCCGCCCCGGCCCCGGCCCCGACCGCGGAGGCCACCGCCGGTGCCTCCGGCGCCCAGGGCACGGACGTGGTCCTGCCCGCGCTCGGTGAGTCCGTCACCGAGGGCACCGTCACCCGCTGGCTGAAGGAGGTCGGCGAGTCCGTCGAGGCCGACGAGCCGCTGCTCGAGGTCTCCACGGACAAGGTCGACACCGAGATCCCGGCGCCCACCTCCGGTGTGCTGCTGGAGATCGTGGTCGGCGAGGACGAGACCGCCGAGGTCGGCGCCAAGCTCGCCGTCATCGGCGCCCCGGGTGCCGCCCCGGCCGCCGCTCCGGCTCCGGCCGCCCCGGCCCCGGCGCCCGCCGCCGAGGCCCCGGCGCCCGCGCCCGCGCCCGCCCCCGCCGCTCCGGCTCCCGCGCCCGCCCCGGCCCCGCAGGCGCCCACGGCTCCGGCCCCGCAGCAGGTGACCACCCCGGCCCCCGAGCCGGTGCCGTCCGCTCCGGCGCCCGCCCCGGCTCCGGCCCCGGTCACGCCGGCCACCGCGCCGACCTCCCCGACCGCCACCCAGGCGACCGACGAGGGCGCGTACGTCACCCCGCTGGTGCGCAAGCTCGCCGCCGAGAACGGCGTCGACCTGGCCACCGTCAAGGGCACCGGCGTCGGCGGCCGCATCCGCAAGCAGGACGTCATCGCCGCCGCCGAGGCCGCGAAGGCCGCCGCCGCTGCCCCGGCGCCCGCCGCCGCTGCCGCTCCGGCCGCCACGAAGAAGGCCCCGGCGCTGGAGGTCTCCCCCCTGCGCGGCCAGACCGTCAAGATGCCCCGCATCCGCAAGGTCATCGGCGACAACATGGTCAAGGCGCTGCACGAGCAGGCCCAGCTGTCGTCGGTCGTCGAGGTCGACGTCACGCGCCTGATGCGGCTGCGCGCCCAGGCCAAGGACTCGTTCGCCGCGCGCGAGGGCGTCAAGCTCTCCCCGATGCCGTTCTTCGTGAAGGCGGCGGCCCAGGCGCTGAAGGCCCACCCGGTCATCAACGCCAAGATCAACGAGGCCGAGGGCACGATCACCTACTTCGACTCCGAGAACGTCGGAATCGCGGTGGACTCCGAGAAGGGCCTGATGACCCCGGTCATCAAGCACGCGGGCGACCTCAACATCGCCGGTATCGCCAAGGCCACGGCCGAGCTCGCGGGCAAGGTCCGGGCCAACAAGATCACCCCGGACGAGCTGTCCGGCGCGACCTTCACCATCTCCAACACCGGTTCGCGTGGCGCGCTGTTCGACACGATCATCGTGCCGCCGGGCCAGGTCGCGATCCTCGGCATCGGTGCCACGGTCAAGCGTCCGGCCGTCATCGAGACCGAGGAGGGCACGGTCATCGGCGTCCGCGACATGACCTACCTGACCCTCTCCTACGACCACCGTCTGGTGGACGGCGCCGACGCGGCCCGTTACCTGACGGCGGTCAAGGCGATCCTGGAGGCGGGCGAGTTCGAGGTCGAGCTCGGCCTCTGACGCCCTGAGCAGGCAGCACCGCACCCCGTCCGGATCTTTCCGGGCGGGGTGTTCGTGTTTGTCGGGGTGCTCACCGTGTAAGGCTCGTCTCACCTGCGCAAAAGCGCCCCCGTGCGCCCCTCCCGAGGACCGAACCCGCCGTATTGTCTAAACGTCAAAGCCCCCGGGGGCCGCAGGACGGCCCCTCCCTAAGGAGCCCCCATGACCGCGCCCGTCGTCCACTCGCTGCGCGAGCAGATCCGCGAGCACATCGTGGAGGGAATCGTCAGCGGGCGCTGGCAGCCGGGCGAGCGCATCGTGGAGCGGCGGATCGCCACCGAGCTGGAGGTGAGCCAGACCCCGGTCCGGGAGGCCCTGCGCGAGCTGGAGTCCCTGCGCCTGATCGAGTCCGCACCGAACAAGGGCGTACGGGTGCGGAACCTGACGGCGGCCGACCTGGAGGAGAGCTACCCGGTGCGGGCCGGCCTGGAGGCCATCGCGGCGGAGCTGGCGGCCGGCCGGCTCGCGGAGGACTGCTCGGCCCTGGAGCCGCATGTCATCGCGCTCTACGAGGCCGACCGCAACGCCGACGGCACGGGCCAGGTCCGCCACACCGTGGGCTTCCACCGGGAACTCGTCCGCGCGGCGGGCAACTCGGTGCTGCTGCACACCTGGGAGGGCCTGGGCATCGAGGTGTTCACCGCCCTCTCCATCCGCTGGCTGGGCACGGTCCAGCAGTCGTACGCGGAGGAGCACGAGGAACTGGTGCAGGCCTTCAAGCGCCGCGACCCACGCATCGCGGAACTGGTGAAGGCCCACGTCCTGGGCTGCGCCCCGCGCGCCTGACCAGCTCCCGCCCCGGGGCGCTGTCCGCGGCCCTCCGCCGGCCACCCACCGCACCGCGCCACACCCCGCGCCGCGCGGAACCGGAACAAGACCCACATCCTGGCCTGCGCCCCGGCGCCCGACCACCTCCGGCACCACGAAACACTCCGCGCCCGAACACCGCGCTCCGCCCCATCCCCTACCCCCACCACCCCGGCACCGGCGAAGATCCACACCTCGGCCCATATAGCGCCCCGGGCCGAACCGCCGCCGAACAGCAGAGCGCACCCCCGCTCAAACGCCGCCCGACCTGCGAAAACGCCACCCCGGGCACGACACTCGGTGCCCCCGCCGGAGGCACCCCGTGCCGACTTTCTCGTAATCAAGAGGTTTTGCCCCTCAACCCTTTGATCGATCATCGATCAGGGGGTTAAAGTCACCGACGGACCTCTACCGGGGTCCCTCCGCCCTGTCCTGCCAAAGACCAAGGGCACCCCCAACAACTCTCACAGGGAACCCCCTTCGACTGAGGAAGGCGGCGACATGACCGACCCCAACGCCATCCAGCCGAGCGCGCTCGACCAGCTCCCGGACCGCGACCCGGAGGAGACCGCCGAATGGCAGGCCTCCCTGGACGCCGTCGCCAGGGAGGCCGGGCCGCACCGCGCCGCGTACCTGATGCGGCGCACGCTGGAGCGCGCCGAGGCGGGCGGCATCGCGCTGCCGAAGCTTCTCGAGACCGACTACGTCAACACCATCCCCACCTCCGCCGAGCCGGGCCTGCCCGGCGACCCGGAGATGGAGGCCCGCATCACCGCGTGGAACCGCTGGAACGCGGCCGCCATGGTGACCCGCGGCAGCAAGCACGGCGTCGGCGGCCACATCGCCACCTTCGCCTCCGCGGCCTGGCTGTACGAGACCGGCTTCAACCACTTCTTCAGGGGCAAGGAGGCCGACGGCTCGGGCGACCAGCTCTACATCCAGGGCCACGCCTCCCCCGGCATCTACGCCCGTGCCTTCCTCGACGGCCGGCTCAGCGAGCACCACCTCGACAACTTCCGCCAGGAGGCCGGCGGCAACGGCCTGCCCTCCTACCCGCACCCGCGCCGTCTGCCCTGGCTGTGGGAGTTCCCGACGGTGTCGATGGGCCTCGGCCCGCTCTCCGCGATCTACCAGGCCCGCTTCAACCGCTATCTCACGGCGCGCGGCATCAAGGACGTCTCCTCCTCGCACGTCTGGGCCTTCCTCGGCGACGGCGAGATGGACGAGCCGGAGTCGACCGCGGCGCTCGCGCTCGCCTCCCGCGAGGGTCTGGACAACCTGACCTTCGTCATCAACTGCAACCTCCAGCGCCTCGACGGCCCGGTCCGCGCGAACTTCAAGATCGTGCAGGAGCTGGAGGCCCAGTTCCGCGGCGCCGGCTGGAACGTCGTCAAGACCCTGTGGGGCTCCGCCTGGGACGAGCTGTTCGCCCTCGACACCACGGGTGCGCTCGTACGCCGCCTGCGCCAGGTACCGGACGCGCAGGTCCAGACGTACCAGACCCGCGACGCCGCCTACATCCGCCAGGACTTCTTCGGCGCCGACCCGGCGCTCGTGGAGATGGCGAAGCTGCTGAGCGACGACAAGATCCTCGAGTGTTTCCACCTCTCGCGCGGTGGTCACGAGGCCCGCAAGGTCTACGCCGCGTACAAGGCCGCCGTCGAGCACAAGGGCGCGCCGACCGTGATCCTGGCCCAGACGGTCAAGGGCCACACCCTCGGCCAGGGCTTCGCGTCGAAGAACGCCAACCACCAGATGAAGAAGCTGTCGGTGGACGAGTTCAAGGCGATGCGCGACCTGCTCGAACTGCCGATCAAGGACAGCGACTTCACCGACGGCGTGGTCCCCTACGGCCACCCGGGCGCCGACTCCCCCGAGGTCCGCTACCTCCAGGAGCGCCGCGCGGCCCTCGGCGGCCCGGCCCCGGCCCGCCGCGTCCACCCCGTCGCCCCGCTGCCCGCCCCCGCCGAGAAGGCCTTCGCCTCCTTCGACAAGGGCTCCGGTTCCCAGAACGTGGCGACGACGATGGCCTTCGTCCGCCTCGTCAAGGACCTGGTCCGCGACAAGGAGACGGGCAGGCGCTGGGTGCCGATCGTCCCGGACGAGGCCCGGACCTTCGGCATGGAGTCGCTCTTCCCCTCCCTCGGCATCTACTCGCCGAAGGGCCAGACGTACGAGCCGGTCGACCGCGACCAGCTGATGTACTACAAGGAGGCCAAGAACGGCCAGATCCTCAACGAGGGGATCACCGAGGCCGGTTCGATGGCCGACTTCATCGCCGCGTCGACCGCGTACGCGACGCACGGCGAGGCGATGATCCCGTTCTACATCTTCTACTCGATGTTCGGCTGGCAGCGCACCGCCGACCAGATGTGGCAGCTCGGCGACCAGCTCGGCCGCGGCTTCCTCGTCGGCGCCACGGCCGGCCGTACGACGCTGACGGGCGAGGGCCTCCAGCACGCCGACGGCCACTCCCCGGTGATCGCCGCGACGAACCCGGCGGCGCTGACGTACGACCCGGCGTTCGCGTACGAGGTCGCGGCGATCGTCAAGGACGGTCTGCGCCGGATGTACGGCGAGGCGGCCCCGGGCGAGGACCAGAACGTCTTCTACTACCTGACCGTCTACAACGAGCCGCTGCCGCAGCCCGCCAAGCCGTCGGGCCTCGGCATCGACGAGGGCATCGTCAAGGGTCTGTACCGCTTCAACACCGCGGAGTCCGCGGGCATCACCCCGCCCGCCAACGCCCCGCGCATCCAGCTGCTGGGTTCCGGCACGGCGATCCACTGGGCGCTGAAGGCGCAGCGGCTGCTCGCCGACGAGTGGGGCGTGGCCGCCGACGTCTGGTCGGCCACCTCCTGGACGGAGCTGCGCCGCGACGCCCTGGAGGCCGACGCGGCCCTGCTGCGCGGCGAGGAGCGGGTGCCGTACGTCCGCCAGGCGCTGCACGGCGCCGAGGGCCCGGTGCTCGCGGTCTCCGACTACATGCGCCAGGTCCCCGACCAGATCGCGCAGTGGGTCGAGCAGGACTGGTCCTCGCTGGGCGCCGACGGCTTCGGCCTCTCGGACACCCGTGAGGCGGCCCGCCGTCACTTCGGCGTCGACGCGGAGTCGATCGTCGTCGCGGCCCTGGCCCAGCTGGCCAAGCGCGGCGAGATCAAGGCGACCGCGGTGAAGGAAGCGCGGGAGAAGTACGGCCTGTAGTGGCTCAGGACTGAGGGAAGGGGCACGGCGTCGCGCCGTGCCCCTTCGTCGTCGGTGCCGTCGTCGGTGCCGCTGTCAGTGGTGCCCGGCATCATGAACGTATGCGCGCCGCCCGCCTGATCAAGATGGTGCTCCTGCTCCAGTCCCGCCCCTCCATGACCGCCGCGGAGCTCGCGCGCGAGCTGGAGGTGTCGGAGCGCACGGTCACCCGGGACGCGCAGGCGCTGTCGGAGGCGGGGGTGCCGGTGTACGCGGACCGGGGCCGGGCCGGGGGCTACCGGCTGATCGGCGGCTACCGGACCCGGCTGACCGGTCTGGCCCGCACCGAGGCGGAGGCGCTGTTCCTGTCCGGCGTGCCGGGGGCGCTGCGCGAGATGGGCCTGGAGGACGTCGCCTCGGCGGCCCACCTGAAGGTGTCCGCCGCCCTGCTCCCCTCCTTCCGTGACGCCCCGCGCACGGCGGCCCAGCGCTTCCACCTGGACGCGCCGGCCTGGTTCCGCGAGCCGGAGACGCCCGCGCTGCTTCCCGCGGTCGCCCAGGCGGTGTGGGACGACCGTCGCGTGACGGCCCGCTACCGCCGGGACAGTACGGAGGTGGAGCGGGAGCTGGAGCCGTACGGGCTGGTGCTGAAGGCGGGGGTCTGGTACCTGTGCGCGCGGGTCCCGGAGGCGGGCGGCGCCTGCCGGACGTACCGCACGTACCGCATGGACCGCTTCACGGCCGTCACGGTCTCGTCGGCCCGCTTCCACCGGGACGAGGACTTCGACCTGCCGGGCCACTGGGCGGAGCGGGCGGAGGGCTTCGCCCGTTCGATCCTGCGGGCGGAGGTGATCGTCCGGCTGTCGGCGGAGGGGGTGCGGAAGCTGCCGTACGCGGTCGACCCGGTGTCCGCGAGGGACGCGACGGAGGCGGCGGGCGAGGTGGGCGAGGTGGACGCCGACGGCTGGGTGACCCTGACCCTGCGGGTGGAGTCCGAGGAGGTCGCGCACACGCAGCTCACGGCCCTCGGCCCGGAGGTGGAGGTACTGGCACCTCAGTCACTGCGGGCACGCTTCGCGCGGGACGCGATACGACTGGCGTCGCTGTACTCCTCCCCATGACGTTTCTCCCCATAACGATCCGACGATCCGCCGCACTCCACGTGCGCCCCTGTGCCTGAGGGCCGATGCTGGACCCGTGATGGACGAGATGGAGTTCTGGGAGCTGGTGGACGCCACCCGCGAGGCCGCCGAGGGCGATCCCGAGGAGCAGGCCGACGTGCTCGTGGACCGGCTTCTCCAGCTTGACCCGGACATGATCCTGGACTTCGCCCGTCACTTCGAGGCCCGCTACAACCGCGCGTACACCTGGGACCTGTGGGGCGCCGCCTGGGTGCTCCTGGACGGGGCGAGCGACGACGCGTTCGACTTCTTCCGCTGCTGGCTGATCGGCCAGGGCCGCGAGATCTACGAGGGCGCGGTGCACGCCCCGGACTCCCTGGCCGAGCTCCTGGACGACTTCGACGAGGAGATCGACGGCGACGGCGAGGAACTGGGCTACGCCGCGGACGAGGCGTACGAACAGCTCACCGGCACGGTCGCCCCCGACCTCGGCATCGCCCCGGCCCCGGCGGAGCCGGAGGGCACCCCGGTCGACTTCGAGAACGAGTCGGCCCTCGCGGAGCGTTACCCCCGTCTCTGGGCCCGCTTCAAGGAGTGACCTGATCCGCCTCTCGCCCCCCGTTTCCCGTGCGCCGGCCCAGCGGCCGGACACACCGTCAGAAACCGTTGACAAGGGGCGTGTTCCCCGTTTTGGGTGCGCTGGGGGTACGCTGGGGCCAATTCCCCCGGACCGCCAGGTGGCGAGTCGCGCCGGAGCAGGTTGCCACCTGGCAGGTTGCTCGTGGCAGACTGCCACGTGGCAGTCCTCAGTCACCCTCGAAAAGAATCGGGACCGGCGAGGAGATGACATCGAAAGATCCCGCACTGGAACGGCGCAGGGTGCGACTCGCTCTGCGCACTTTTCGCAATGACGCACAGCTCAGCCAGCCCGACGTGGCCGAACGGCTGTCCTGGTCGCCGTCCAAGGTGATCCGTATCGAGGGCGGCTCGGTCGGGGTGTCGGTGACGGACCTGCGCGCCCTCCTCGATCTCTACGGTGTGCGGGACGAGGAGACGCGGCGCCGGCTGGAGGACGCGACCCGCGCGAGCCGGCGGCCCCCGTGGTGGGGCGGATACCGGGATGTCGTGGGCCCGCAGTTCGCCGTGTACCTCGGTTTCGAGAGCGCGGCGAGCGTGCTGTCCGCCTACGACCCGACGTTCGTCCCCGGTCTGCTCCAGACCGAGCAGTACACTCGCGCCCTGCTGGACGGCCGTCAGCCGGAGGCCAGGGCCGACGCGATCGTGCGGCTGCGCGCCGAGCGGCAGCGGCGGTTGCTCCGCGAGTCCGCCGAACCACGGCTGAGGTTCCTGGTCGACGAGGCGGCACTGCGGCGCTGGATCGGCGGACCGGAGACCATGCGCGCACAACTGGAACAGCTGAAGTCCGCCGCTCGTCTCCCCCATGTGGACCTGAGTGTCGTGCCCTTCACCCTGGGCGCCCACGCCGTGCTGCGCAACGGCGCGATCGCGCTCACTTTCAACGACGGCGATGACGTCCTCTTCGTGGAGGGCCCGAACGGCGCACTGACGACACGCGACGACCAGGAGGCCGTCGTCGACTACCTGGAGAAGTTCGAGAAGTCCCGCACCGACGCCGAGTCCGGCGACGATGCGATCGCCTTCATCGACGAGGTGCTGGAGCAGTACCCGTCATAGCAGGAGCTTTCCCCCGTTCTGGCGACAGTCGGGAAGAGATCGGAGAGGCCCGTGGCGGGTGTCTTCAGGCGGATACGGCAGAGGCGGGCACTGGACGGTGCCCGCCCGGGCACTCCTGTGCCCGGACCCGCCTCGCCGACGGCTGAGCGGACGGACGTGACCGCGGCGGCAGGCACGAACACTTCGGCGGATCCGGGCGGGACCGCGGACCCGGCCACGGTCTCGCCCGAGCCCGGTGACGCGCTGGAGCCGATCCAGCCGACCGTGATCATCTCCCCGCCCCCGGCCGAGGTGGCCTCGCCCCGGGACGTCCTGATGGACCGGCCCATGACGTTCTTCGACTGGGTGGCCTACGTCTCGCACACGATCCTGAACTCGGACTCGGCCCTGAAGAGGTTCCTCAAGGTCGTCAAGGGCCTCGCCCTCATATCCGGAGGGCTGATCCTGGGCATATGGCTGGCGGCCATCGTCCTGTACGCCATAGTCCACGCGATCGCCCCAGGGAACACCCCCTCGCTGCGCACGCTCATGCTGAGCGTCTTCGGCACCGGCGGCTTGGGCACGCTCGTCCTGGTCTACCGGCGAATACGCAGGTGGATCAGAAACCGTCAGACGGCCCCCACCACTCCGACTGCTCCAACTACCCCGGCTACTCCGACGACCGGAACCCGTCCCCAAGAGCCCGAGCCGCCAACTGCGGAAACCGGCGGGCAGCGGCCGTAGTCCCCCGGTCGAGCAGCAGGCCCGCGAGACCCGCCACCGTCGCACCGACCGCCGCCCACACCCAGGGGCGCAGCGTCGGTGTCACCGCGAGGGAGAGCAGAACACCCGCCAGCGTGGCCGTACCCCCGGAGAGTACGAAGCAGACGACGACCACGACGACCAGTGGCAGCAACGGACGCGGGCCGGCCCTGTCCACGTTCCCAGTGGGAAGCGACGTCCCCGTGGAATCCCCCGTGGAATCCCCCATCTCGCCCCCAGGCAGCTGTTTTGGACTCCGGTAATGGTCCGGAACTCGTCTCACTGCTCGGCCCAATCGAACCACAGGAACCCCCCGTCCCGGATTTCACCCTGAGCCCATGGCCGGAAGTCGCCCATCACACCGGCCCTCCCAGGGTTGTACCGCATAACGCGCGCAGAAACTCCCGCCAGGCCGGGGCTTCGAAGGCGACGACGTGTCCCTTCGGACGATGCGACTCACGCACCCGAACTCCCCCGTCCGTCAGGGCGACTTCCACGCACTCGACCGGATCGCAAGCACTGCTTTTGCGCCAGTCGAGCCCGAGCAGGTCACCATCGCCCACCCTGACTCCCTCGCACCACAAGGTCGACGACCGTGCGGACCGAGGCTGCGCCTCGCCTGGAAACCCCCCGTATTCCCTGCGGCTGTCGGCCCGCGCACCGTAGCGCAGGCGCGGAAGCCCTCGCAGGACGACAGCGGGAGTGGCCAGTGCGCGGCACGAACCCGACCGCCGGTCACTCACTTCTGTCCTACTTTTGTCCCGAAAGGTTAGGCTCTCCGGAGCCGTGCGCCAAGTTGCAAACAAGCCCGATTGCCGTACGGGGCAAGGGACTTCACGCCGCCGTGGTGCGCCGGCGGCTGCTGTCCGACGGAAGGTACGCCTGCGTCCGGTCGGCCTTCACCGCGTGGTACAGCGGCGCCTTGTTGGCCTGGTCGAGCGCGGACGCCGTGACGGCGGCCGGGCCGAGGACGACCGTGGCGACGGCGCAGACGACGGTCCAGGCACTCTTCTTCATATCGGTGCTCACTTGATCCCCACCTTCGGTCAGTGCGTACCCCTGACGCTATGGCGCCCCGCTCAGCGGGATCAGTGAGCCGCCTACGAGGAACCTGTGAGCGCGGCGCGGACGAGGGCGGCGTCAGCAGATCAGCGCGGCTGCAAGTCAGCCGCTGTGGCGTTCACCTGGTACGGGCGTCCCTCTGTTGGAGCTCTTTGAGCACCCCGGCCACGGTGGCGAAGTCGTTGTCCACGTGGAGGACGGTGTGCCCGTGGTGAATCGCGGTGGCACAGACGAGCAGGTCGATCGCTCCGGCCGCGCGGTGCTGACCTTGCTGCGTCAGCTTGTACTGGGCGGTGTCCACCCAGCGCCAGGCGTTCTTCGGGACCGGGGAGAGGTGGCACAGCGCGTCCAGATCCTCCGCCAGCTCGTCCCGGTGAGACGGACCGGCGGCCGAGTACAGGAACTCAACGCGCGTCGGCTCGCAGATGTGGAACGTCCCGGCGGCGATGTGACTTTCCCAGGACCCCAGTGCTCCCGGGGTCCGGAACAAGTACCACAGCGCCGAGGTGTCGAGCAGGTAGGTGATCACTCGAAGGCCGCCCGCCGCGCACGCTTCATCGCGTCGTACGCGGCCGAGGCCTGCTCGAACTCGCCCCGGGCTCCTCGCTCGGCCAGCCGCTCGGCAGCCTCCAGCCGCTTGATCCGTGCCACGTAGTCACGCAGGGCGGCGTTGACGGTTTCCTTCTTGGTCGTGGTACCCATGAGCCGCATGGCCTCGGCCAGCGCCTCCTCGTCGAGGTCGATCTGAGTCACGGACACGCTGATCAACCCTTTCGTATTGGCGATGTACATGAACACGATACATCGCCAACATGCGGGCGTTTCAGCGGCGGCGCAGGGTCGGGTCCAGTAGGGCGGGTGGGGTGTCGAACTTCTCGTCGGGGGCCAGGTCGGTGCCGGGGGTGACGATCGTGTCGATCGCGTCCAGGACGTCAGTGGAGAGCGTCGTGTCGGCGGCGGCCAGTTGCGTGTGCAGGTGGTCCAGGGTGCGGGGGCCGATGAGGGCGCTGGTGACGGCGGGGTGGGTGGTTACGAAGCCCAGGGCCAGCTGGATCATGGTCAGGCCGGCCTCGTCGGCGAGCTCGGCCAGCTGCTCGACGGCGTCCAGCCTGGCGCGGTTGGCGGGGACGGTGGTGTCGAAGCGCTGCGGCATGAAGGCCGAGCGGCTGGTGGTGATGTCGCGGCCCTCGCGGATCGCGCCCGACAGCCAGCCCGAGGCCAGGGGGCTCCACACCAGGACGCCGAGGCCGTACTGCTCGGTCACCGGCAGGACGTGGGTCTCGATGCCGCGCTGGAGGATCGAATAGCTGGGCTGTTCGGTGGTGTAGCGGCTCAGGTGGTGCTCGCGGGCGGCCCACTGCGCCTGCACGATGCGGTAGGCGGGGAAGGTCGAGGAGCCGAAGTAGCGGATCTTGCCCGCGCGTTGCAGGTCGGTCAGGGCCGACAGTGTCTCCTCGTCGCTGGTCCTCGGGTCCCAGCGGTGGATCTGGTAGAGGTCGACGTGGTCCACCCCGAGGCGGCGCAGGCTGTTGTCCAGTTCGGCGATCAGCCAGCGGCGCGAACTGCCCTGGTGGTTGCGCTCCTCGCCCATCGGCATGCCCGCCTTCGTGGCCAGCACGATGTCGTCGCGGCGGCCGGCGATGGCCTTGCCGACCATCACTTCCGACTCACCGTCGCCGTACATGTCGGCGGTGTCGATGAGGTTGATCCCCGCCTCCAGGGCGGCGTCGACGATGGCGGTGGCCTCCTCCTGGGTGGTGCGTCCGATCCTGCCGAAGTTCATCGCGCCGAGCGCGAGGGTGCTGACCTGTACGCCGGTCCGGCCCAAGGTGCGGTACTGCATGACGTGTCGTGCCTCCTGGCGTCGCGAACAAACGGAACCTCGTTCCGGAACGATACGGAACGAGGTTCCGCTTACGCAAGCGCAGCGGCCGACTGTGGACTCAGGCGCTGCCCGCCCTGCCCAGGTCCAGCAGCCCGGCGGAAGCGGTTCGTTGCTGCGGGAACACCCGGTCGGGGTCCGCGTGCGGGTCCGGGTGGGCATCGGTGAGGTCGCGTACCGCCCTTTCGGCCAAAGCGTTGACGGCCGTATTGAAACGCTCCATGGAAGTCGGGTGGTCCGGGCCCAGAACGTATTCCTTCAGGGTGCGGCGATCGGCGGCCATGGGGTCGTGGTGGGGGGCGCGTACCGAGTCGAGGATTTCCGGCAGGCGGGTGCATTCGCGGTCGAGGAGATAGGCGCCGCCCGCCGTGGTGTACGCGGCGCGGAATTCCTCGTCGGCGAGGTCGTGGGCGTTGGTCAGGACGTACGGCTTGAGGCTCGCGACGAAATCGGCGACCACGGAGGAGACGTCGCTGATGAGGATGTCCGCCTGGTCGAAGCACTCGTAGAGGGTGGGGAGTTGCTTGAGTATGACGTTGTGGCGTACGGGGCCGCGGGACTCCCAGAAGACGCGGTGCCACTCGGCGCGCAGGGCCTGCCACTCGGCGGCGCCGCTCCGGTCGGGGACGCGGGCGTCGCGGGTCTGCTGGGTGTGGTCGCCCTCGCCCCGGCCGGCCAGTTCGTCGAGGCGGGCCTGGATCTCCTGGAGCCGGGGCGCGGCGGCGGCCACCGCGGCCTCCGTCCGCTCGGCGTCCCGCTGCTCGTTGTCGGCCCGCAGCAGGGCGCGGATGGCCTGGTCGGCGGCGGCTGCCTCCGCCGAGCGCTTGCCGGTGAGCGGGTGGGGCTTGTAGATGACGCGGACGTTCTCGGCGAGGAGCTTCTCGATCAGGGGCACGCCCATCGGGATCAGGGACGTGTGGCAGTCGTCGTCGCTCCAGCCCTCCCAGGTGGGGGCGTACAGGACGACGGGCAGCGGGCCGGGGGTGTGGTCGGCGTGCAGGCGGATCGGGGACAGCTGGGGGCGGCCCACCTCGACGATGGCCTCGTCGCTGATGGCGTGGCGTACGCGCTGGTAGCGGTCGCGGCCCGCCCGGCCGGCCACCCAGATCTCGTCGTAGACCTTGCTGACCCGGTTGCTGCTGGCGAGCTTGTCGCTGTCGCCGTGACCGATGAAGACGTGCTTGGCCTCGGCGACGCGCAGCATGTGCACGTTCTTGCCGGCGTTGCCGGGGTAGAGCACGACGCGGACGCCGGACAGGTCCAGCTCGGCCAGATCGTCGGCCTTGGGCACGCAGACGACCGGGATCCAGGTGCGGCTGAGGTGACGGAACGAGGCCTTCTCGCGAAGGACGATCACCGGGCGGCGGTCGAGCTGCTCCAGCGTCTCGATCCACATGTTGACCTGGTACATGAAGTCCCGGGAGACGGCGGCGAAGCTGAAGTACAGGGCCACCTCGGGGCGGTAGCCGGCCAGTTGCCGGTTGACCTCGGCGATCACCTCGTCCCGGCCGGGGGTGCGGCGGGCCGCGCGGAAGTGCCGGAGCAGGGCCAGTACCGCCGCCACGGACAGGCCGGTCGTCAGCGCGTAGCCGATGCCCGCCGGGTACCCCTCCCCCGTCGCCAGCGCGGCCAGCAGCCCCGCGTGGGCCGGCAGGTCGAGGTGGAGGAGCTTGCGCAGGACGCGCCGGTAGAGGAGGGCGGGCGGGCTCTGGGGGATGCCCGCCCCGCTCATGTCGAGGTTGCGCACGACGACCGGCAGGCCGCGCCGGATGCTGATGGCGCGGTGCAGCGCCGAGTACAGCATCACGAGCGCGAAGTGCACGCTGAAGACGGCCAGTCCGGCGATCAGCACCGCGTCCGGCGCGTCCGTCCGGTCGGCCAGGGCGAGCAGCATCACCGTCCTGATGGCGAACCGCATGGTGCGGCTGAGCTGGAGCGTCGCCAGCCGGCGCACGAAGCCGGGGGCGCGGGCGTGCAGCACCTCGTCCGCGAGGTACGTCACCGCCGACGCCGCGGCGAATCCCCACAGGGACGGCAGCAGCGCGAAGACGGGCAGCGCCGCGAAACCGGCGCCGAACAGCAGCACCAGGAATAGCTCGGTCTTCCCGCGCACCCGCAGGGCAGCGCAAAGCCAACGGATCGGCATGGACAAGGATTCCCCCCGGAATTCTGTCTTCTCGCGTGTTTGGCCGGTTCGACAGGGGCCGGTGGCGAAAGGTTGTACACCTGGACGACGGAAATAGTTCATCTTCCGTTGGTAAATACGGAAGGGGAAGTTCTACTTTCGCCGGCCCTGAAGTCGTGCCGCCGTCTCCCGGATGGCCGGGAGCTTCGCGGTGAGGGCCGCACCCGGGCAGGCCGTCATGTAGCCGTCGTTGTGGCCGGCGACGGCGGGGAGGGTGACGGTGGTGCCGTTCTTGAAGCGGCTGTCGCTGCTGCTGGAGACCAGGGCAACCCGTGACCGCGGGTCGACGTCGGCCAGGCCGAGCTTCCAGGCGGTCAGTGCGGCGATCGCGTCCGTCATGGCCCGCGAGACGGGGACCCCGGCGGTGAAGGTGCCGAGGGCGGCGATGCCGGCGGTGCGGTGGTTGAAGCCCAGGGCGTGGGCGCCGGTGACGGCGCGGTCGGCGCCGCCCGCCCGGCCCTCGTAGATGGTGCCGCAGCGGTCGACGAGGAAGTTGTAGCCGATGTCGTCCCAGCTGCGGGCGCCGGTCTGGCCGGCGTAGAGATCGCGGATGATGCGGGGCGTGTCGGCGCAGGCGTAGCTGTTGGGCGAGTCGGTGTGGTGGACGAAGACGGCGACGACCTGGTCGTCGTAGCGCGGTGGCGGCTGGGTGCGCCGGGCGATGGCGACGTCCAGCCATGCGGTGCGCGGCAGGATGCGCGGCCGGGGGGCGCGGTGGCGGGTCACCGGATCCGGCCGGGCCGCCCCGGAGCGGGCCGTCGCGGTCTGGGCGTACCGGGTCCCGGCGACCGTGTCCTCGACTCCCTGGGCGCACAGCGCGGGCGCGAGGACGGCGGCCAGGCCGGGCAGGCAGCCCAGCACGGTGCGGGCGGCGGCGCGGGCGTCCATGGACCCACTGTCGGCTGGGCCCGCTGCGCCCGCGATGTGCGATGTGCCACCTGGCGGAACCATCGTCCTGGTCCAGGACGTTTCTGGGGGTACACGCACACGTGGCCGGATCCAGCGGTGTCCAAGGGTGGCGGGTGCGTGTAACTGATCACTGGGCCCGTCCCACCCGTACTAGGGGGTCCGAGAGAAAGGCGGCTCCGTGGACTTGCTCGACCTGGTGCTTGTGCTGGTGATCCTGGCCTACGCGGCTTCCGGATACCGGCGTGGGCTGGTTGCCGGTTGCGTCTCGCTGGCCGGGTTCGTGGGCGGGGCGGTCGTGGGTGTGTGGGTGCTGCCGTGGGTGATGGACCTCGTCACACGCGGGACGCCCGCGGCGACCGTCACCGCGGTGCTGACGGTGCTGGTCCCGGGCGTCGTGGGGCACGAGCTGGCGGGGCGGCTGGCGCTGCGGCTGCGGCGCGAGCTGGACGAGGGGCCGCTGCGGGTGGCCGACGGGGTCGGCGGGGCGGCGGCGAACTCGGTCGCCGTGCTGATCGTGGCGTGGGTGGCCGCGAGTGTGCTGGGCGCGTCCTCGTCCGTGACGGTGACGACGGCGATCCGTGACTCGGCGCTGCTGGGCGCGGTGCAGAACGCAATGCCGGACACCACGCCGACCTGGTTCTCGCGGGCGACGTCCGCTCTCACCGAGGCGGGCTTCCCGCAGGTCTTCAACCCCTTCGAGAACGAGTCGACGGCCCGGGTCGCCAAGCCCTCCGGCGACAGCGTCACGCCCCGGGCCTCGAAGGCCGCCAGGACGAGCACGGTGAAGATCGAGGGCGTCTCCGGCACCCAGGGCCGCGAGGGCAGCGGGTTCGTGTACTCGCCGGAGCACGTGATGACCAACGCCCACGTGGTGGCGGGCATCGACGATCCGACCGTACGCATCGGGGGCGTCGGGCAGTCGTACGAGGCGCGCGTGGTGCTCTTCGACCCGGACCGGGACGTGGCGGTGCTGTACGTGCCGGGGCTGAGCGCCCCCGTGCTGCGCTTCGACGACAACGCCTCGCGCGGTGACTCGGCGGTCGTCGCGGGCTATCCGCAGGACGGCGACCTCGACCTACAGGCGGCCACGGTGGCGAACCGGGTGCGGGCGACCGGCCAGAACATCTACAGCGACGCCACCGTCACCCGCGAGATCTATTCCATACGGTCGACGGTCCGGCCCGGCAACTCCGGCGGCCCGCTGCTGACCACCGGGGGCCGGGTGTACGGCGTGGTCTTCGCCCGCTCCACCGCGAACGACGAGACGGGATACGTGCTGACGGCGAACGAGGTGTCCTCGGACGCCACGCGCGCGAAGGACGCGACGACGCCGGTGGACACCGGGGAACTGGTCACCTCCTGACCCCGGCGGGAGTCAGAGGGGACGGCCCATGAACACGTCGTCCACGTACTCCCCGCCCAGCAGGAACTCCTCCGGCAGCACGCCCTCGACGACGAAGCCCTCGGACTCGTAGAGCCCCCGGGCGGGGGTGTTGTGCCCGAGGACGCGCAGGGTGATGCGGCGGGCGCCGCGCCGGCGGGCCTCCGCGACGGCGGCACGGATCAGCGCGCGGCCGACGCCCCGGCCGCGGGCCTCGTCGGCGACGGCGAGGCCCTGGATCTGCCGTACGTGCGCGTTGCAGTCGAGCGGGGTGGGGAAGCCGATGCGGACGTACCCCACGGCGCGGCCGTCCGACTCGGCGACCAGGGTGTCCTCGACGGCGTGCCGCTCGGAGAAGAACGGCCGGTACGGCGGCTTCGGCTCGGGCTGCACCGCGTGCAGGTGCGACCAGGTGGCCACGTCGATGCGGGTCAGCGCCTCGTCGTCCTCGGGCCGGGCGGTGCGTATGGAGGGATCGGGCATGCCGGTCACCCTACGGCGGGGTTTCCGGTGCCTCACGGGGTTTTCACGCGCTCAAGGGGCAGGATGGCGGCATGGAACGATCACGCATCGCGGTGACCGGCGCCTCCGGTCTCATCGGCAGCGCTCTGGTGCGGTCCCTGACCGCCGACGGACACGAGGTGGTGCGCCTGGTCCGCCGCTCGGCCCGCGGCGCGGACGAGGTCTGCTGGGACCCGGAGGGGCAGTACGTGGACGCGGCCGGGCTCATCGGCTGCGACGCGGTGGTCAACCTGGCCGGGGCGGGGGTCGGCGACCGCCGCTGGACGGAGGACTACAAGCGCCGGATCCGGGAGAGCCGGGTGCTGGGCACGGCGGCGCTGGCGGAGGCCGTCGCCTCGCTCGACGAGCCGCCGCGCGTCCTGGTCAACGGCAGCGCGATCGGGATCTACGGCGACACCGGGGACCGGGTGGCCGACGAGGACACCCCGCCCGGGGACGGTTTCCTGCCGTCGCTGTGCGTGGAGTGGGAGGAGGCCACCGTGCCCGCTCAGGAGGCGGGCGTACGGACGGTGTTCGCGCGGACCGGGCTGGTGGTGGCGCGCGGCGGCGGCGCGTGGGGGCGGCTGTTCCCGCTGTTCAAGGCCGGGCTCGGCGGGCGGATGGGCGACGGGCGGCAGTACTGGTCGTACATCGCGCTGCACGACGAGGTGGCCGCGCTGCGTCATCTCATCGCCGGGGACGGGCTGTCGGGGCCGTTCAACCTGACCGCCCCGCAGCCGCTGACCAACCGGGAGATCACCGAGGCCATGGGGCGCGTGCTGCACCGGCCGACGGCGTTCGCGGTGCCGGCGCCGGTGCTCAGGGCCGCGCTGGGCGAGATGGCGGGGGACGTGCTGGGCAGCCAACGGGTGGTGCCCAAGCGACTGCTGGAATCGGGGTTCACCTTCGCGTTTCCGGGGATCGAAGACGCGATCCGGGCGGCCTGATGAACTCCTGTGACCATATGCGACCGTCGTGCGACCGTGCCCTGTTCATGCGCGACTGCATCTGACCGATCACGGCCCTAACCTCGATCCGAACTCGGGTATCCCTGGAGCCTGTTGGGGGCATGACGTCTCCACCGGCCGCACAACCTCGAGGAGGGGCCTCGTGCTTGAGCCCGTGTACCAGGTGGACGTCGTCATCGTGGGGGCCGGGACCGCCGGTCTCTCCGCGGCACATCGGCTGACCAGCGCAGGAGTGACGACCGCGGTACTGGAGGCCGCCCCTTACGTGGGCGGCCGCATGTCGACGGAGAAGGTCGACGGTTTCCGGCTCGACCGGATCGGCCAGTTCCTGTCCACGTCGTATCCGGAACTACGCCTGACACCAGGGCTCGACGCCCTCGTCCTGCGCCCCTTCGCGCCCGGCGTCCTGCTGCACCGCGACGGCCGCCGGCAGCGCGCGGGCGCACCAGCGGTCGGAGGGAGCGCAAGGGGCGCACTCCATGCCGTACGCGCCCTGGCGAGCGCTCCCCGGAGCACGGCGGTGTCACCCGTGCGGAAGACCGGCGCACCGGTCGGCGGCGCCGTCGACCAGGCCCGCCTCCAAGCGGCTCTCGCCCGGATCGCCGGTACGCCCGTCGAACGCGTCCTGGCCCGTCCCGAACTCCCCGCCGCCCAGGCCCTCGCCGCCCGGGGGGTGCCCGCCCGCACCATCGACGGCTTCCTGCGCCCGCTGCTCGCCGCCCTGCTGTGCGACCCGGAGCTGACCACCTCCAGCCGGTGCGCCGACCTCGCGCTGCGCTCCTTCGCGAGCGGCCGGCTGTGCGTGCCGGAGGGCGGCGCCGAGGTGCTGCCGGAACTGCTGGCGCGGTCCCTTCCCCCCGGCACCGTGCACACCGGGGTCCGTGCCACCTCGGTCGCCACCACGGCCGTGACGACGGCCGAGCACGGCGTGTTCCGCTGTCGCGCGGTCCTGCTGGCGACCGACGCGCGTGCCGCGGCCGAGCTGCTGCCCGGTCTGCGCGTGCCGGACTTCCATCCCGTCACGGTGGTCCACCACACGACGGACGAGCCGCCGACGACGGGCTCCGCGCTCCTGCTGGAGGCCGACCGCGGCGGCCCCGTCGCGCACACCGCGGTCGTCAGCGACGTCGACCCGAGCCGCGCGCCCGCGGGCCGGGCGCTGGTCTCCTCGACCGTCCTCGGCACTCCTCCCGAGGGCGTCGACACCGCCGTACGCATGCACCTGTCCCGGCTGTACGGCACCTCGACGCGCCGCTGGGAGACCCTGGCCGTGCACCACACGGCCGAGGCCGTCCCCGCGATGCGCCCGCCGCACGACCTGCGGCGGCCGGTACGGCTGATGGCGGGCCTGTACGTGTGCGGCGACCACCGCGACACCAGCACCGTCCAGGGCGCGCTGCACTCGGCACACCGGGCCGCCGCCGCGGTCCTGGCGGACCTGGGGGCGGCGGGCTCGATGCACCGGGCGGACCCACCGGCCACCCTGCGGAAAGCGGCCTGATCCCGGGCGTCCGGCAGGGGGCGGGTGCGGGTCAAGGCCGGGGCAGGGGCGGGTCGGGGTCGGGTCGGGGGCTCACCCGAGCGCCGCGATCCTGTCGCGGTAGCCCCGGACCGGTGCGGCGTCCTTGTAGGGCTCCAGCCGGCGTTCGAAGTCCTTGACGTACTCGATCGCCCGGACCGAGCGCATCTCCGCCGCCTGCCCGGCCGCCTCCGCGCCCAGCGCGCAGGCCTGGTCGAGTTCGCCGAGGCCGAGGCGGGCGGTGGCGAGGACGACCCGGCAGAACAGTCTGCTGCGGGCGTAGGAGGGGGCGCGCAGTTGCAGGGAGCGCTCGGCGTGCTGGGCGGCGGCGCGGAACTGCTGGAGGTCCCGGTGGCAGTGCCCGAACTCGTCGGCGAGCTGTGCCTCGTCGAAGAATCGCGCCCAGTACGGCACCTCGTCCCCGGGCCGGGCCGCCTCCAGGGCGCGCTCGGCCCGCACCAGTGCGCCGGTGCACGCGCGCACCTCCCCCAGCACGCCGTGCGCCCGCGCTTCGGAGGCGTGCAGCAGCGCCTGTACGACCGGCGGGGCGCCGCCCCCTACGCCCTGCTGCGCCACGCGGGCCAGCTGGACCGCTTCCCGGCCGTGCCCGAGATAGACGGCCTGGCGGCTCATGGTGACCAGGACGTAGGAGCCGTAGGTCCGGTCCCCGGCCGCCTGGGCGAGCCGCAGCGCCTGTACGAAGTAGCGCTGGGCGAGTCCGTGCGCGGCGATGTCGTACGAGGTCCAGCCCGCGAGGCGGGTGAGGTCGGCGGCGGCGGCGAACAGGCGGCGGCCGGTCTGCTCGCCGTAGGTGCCGCGCAGCATCGGCTCGCACTCGTGCTCGAGGTAGCGGACCAGGGCCTGGCGGGCGTGGCCGCCGCCGTAGGCGTCGTCGAGGGTGCGGAAGAGCTCGCCGACGGAGCGGAGCGCCGCGATGTCGCCGGCGGTGACCTTCTGGCCCGCGCCGCGCTCGGCCAGCCCGCGCTGGCGGGGCACCACCGGGCGGCCCTGCGCGGGCACCCGGGCGGGCGGCTCGCCGCGGGCCACCTTGTCGTCGGGCCGGCCGATCAGCCAGTCCCGGCTGGGCACGACGAGGCCGGCCGGGGTGAAGGCGATCTTGCGCAGCTCGGCGTGGCTGCCGGAGTCCTTGCGCCACAGCCCGCTGACGATGTCGACGGCCTCCTCGGGGCTCGCCGCGAACTCCAGGCCCGCGTAGACCGGCGCGCAGGCGTCCAGGCCCAGGTCCTGGGCGGTCAGGCGGCGGCCGAGACGCCTGGTGAAGACCTCGGCGATGAGCGCGGGAGTGGTCCCCCGGGGCTGCTGGCCGCGCAGCCACCGGGTCACCGATGTCTTGTCGTATCTGAGATCCAGCCCGTGTTCGAGACCGAGCTGGTCCACGCGACGGGCCAGACCCGCGTTGGAGAACCCCGCTTCTGCGATGAGCGCGGCGAGCTGTCGGTTGGGGGTGCGCTGCGCGGGTCGGTCCGTCATCTGCGGTGCGGTCTCCTGCCTTTCGAACCCAAGCAGCTTGGCCGCTTGTGCCCGGATTGCCTGTGAGCAGCCCTTATGGCCTCGTGAACGGCGCGAATGTAGCGGAGAGTGAACAGGTCATCACATACTTCAGCGTGCATTCATCCGATCGTGTGAGGATTGATCCCCGGGCTGACGCGCGGCGACCGAACTGGCCGGACGTACAGTGGCGTGGGCGCGTTACGTGCCTTACGAGCTTCTAGGGAGGCGCTTGCCGTGAGTGAGTTGCGGTTCGTCCGCATGGGATTCGGTGCCGAGGCCGTGGACTACCAGGTGGCCTGGGACGAGCAGCGCCGGGTGCACGCGGCGCGGTTCGCGGACGAGGTTCCCGACACCGTCCTGCTCCTCGAACACCCCCCGGTCTACACGGCGGGGCGCCGCACCGAGGCCAGTGAGCGGCCCCTCGACGGCACCCCCGTCATCGACGTGGACCGCGGCGGCAAGATCACCTGGCACGGGCCGGGGCAGCTGGTGGGCTACCCGATCCAGAAGCTGCCGCGGCCGGTGGACGTGGTCGCGCACGTTCGGCGCCTGGAGGAGGCGCTGATCCGCACCTGCGCGGAGTTCGGCCTTCAGACCACCCGGGTCGAGGGCCGCAGCGGGGTGTGGGTGCTCGGCGACCCGGTCGAGAAGCGGCCGGCGCTCGGTGGGCTGGCACTGGACTTCGACCCGCGGCTGACCGACGACCAGTTCGACCCTCGGCTGAACGGGCCCGAGTACGCGCCGTCCAACGCCGGCCAGCGGCGGGAGGACCGGAAGCTCGCGCAGATCGGCATCCGGGTGGCCAAGGGCGTCACCATGCACGGCTTCTCGTTCAACGTGAACCCTGACAACCGCTGGTTCGACAAGATCATCCCGTGCGGTATCCGGGATGCCGGGGTGGCCTCCCTCGCCGGTGAGCTGGGGCGCGAGGTGACGATCGAGGAGGTGCTGCCGGTGGTTGAGCGGCACCTCAGGGACGTGCTCGAGAATGCGGAGCTGAAGCCTCGGGAGGTCGAGCGGACGCCGGCGTAGCGAGCCGGGCGGGGCCCCGCTGTTCCTCGCCCCCGCCGCCCCCACCCTTCCCGCCCCCAGGGGCTCCGCCCCTGAACCCCACGGGGCTGCGCCCCCTCACCTCGCCGGGAGCGCCGCCCCCGAACAACCCACCCCACCAGGGGCTCCGCCCCCGGCCCCCTCGCGGGGCTACCGCCCCTGCACCCCGCCGAGGCTCCGCCCCTGAACCCCACGAGGCTGCGCCCCCTCACCCCGCAGAGAGCGCCGCCCCCACCAACAACCCGGGGGGACTCCACCTCTGCAGCCCGCAGGGAGGCGTCTCTCGGAATTCCGGCGGTCGCTGGGAGCGTTGCTCCTGCGCCGCGGGGGGGTCGCACCCCCAGAGCCCGCTCCTCGGGTGCCGGAGGGGCTGGATTGGTACGGGCGTACCCTGGTGTACGCCGAAGAATCGAAGCTACAGGGAGCCGGTCGTGTCCGCAGTCACCCCCGACGGACGCAAGATGCTGCGCCTGGAGGTCCGCAACAGCCAGACCCCCATCGAGCGCAAGCCCGAGTGGATCAAGACCCGGGCGAAAATGGGTCCCGAGTACACGAAGATGCAGAACCTCGTGAAGAGCGAGGGGCTGCACACGGTCTGCCAGGAAGCCGGGTGCCCGAACATCTACGAGTGCTGGGAGGACCGGGAGGCGACCTTCCTCATCGGCGGTGACCAGTGCACGCGGCGCTGCGACTTCTGCCAGATCGACACCGGCAAGCCCGAGGCCCTGGACCGCGACGAGCCGCGCCGCGTGGGCGAGTCCGTGGTCACCATGGACCTGAACTACGCCACCATCACCGGCGTCGCCCGCGACGACCTGGAGGACGGCGGCGCCTGGCTGTACGCCGAGACCGTGCGCCAGATCCACGCGCAGACGGCCGGCCGTGAGGGCGGGCACACCAAGGTGGAGCTCCTCGCGCCCGACTTCAACGCGGTCCCCGAGCAGCTGGCCGAGGTCTTCTCCTCCCGCCCCGAGGTCTTCGCGCACAACGTCGAGACGGTCCCCCGGATCTTCAAGCGGATCCGCCCCGGCTTCCGCTACGAGCGCTCGCTGAAGGTCATCACCGAGGCCCGCGACTACGGCCTGGTCACCAAGTCCAACCTGATCCTCGGCATGGGCGAGACCCGTGAGGAGGTCAGCGACGCGCTGAAGCAGCTGCACGAGGCGGGCTGCGAGCTGGTCACCATCACGCAGTACCTGCGCCCGAGCGTGCGCCACCACCCGGTGGAGCGCTGGGTCAAGCCGCACGAGTTCGTGGAGCTGAAGGAGGAGGCCGAGCAGATCGGCTTCTCCGGCGTGATGTCCGGTCCGCTGGTCCGCTCCTCGTACCGCGCCGGGCGGCTCTACCAGATGGCGATCGAGAAGCGAGGCGCCTACATCGCCTCGCAGGCCGTCTGACCCGCGGTCACCCCCGTTGCGCCGTCCGGGCGCCGGACAAGCGTGTGAATTCACGCACAAGAAACTACTGGCAAGTAGTGACCGATACGACGCGGTCCTGACAGTCCTCGCAGATGAGGACACCCGTCAGGACCGCGTCGCCGTTTCTACCTGGTCCAACGAGGCTTCATTGCCGTTTGACCGGTCGGTCACACCCTGGTAACACCAATCAGTGACGCTGGACTCACGCCACGTACACCCCGTACCCGCCGCCGTATCGAGGGGGTCCTCCACATGCAGGCCGCGCCCGTTCGCGCCACCGCCATCCCGTCGTTCACCGACGCGCTCCGCGCCGTCGAGTCCCTGCTCATGAGCGGCGGCCAGCGCACCGCCCGCCGCAACGCCTGGACCTCGGTCCTGGAGGACCGCCGCCGCGCCAAGGACCGGGTCGAGGCCCAGCGCGTCCTCGAGCAGGCGGTCACCCCCCGCCCCTGAGCACCCCCCTGGATCGCGCCTCCCGGACACTGCCGTCGTGGGCGCTCCTGGGGACACGTAGACTTCGGGGCATGGCGAGGAAGGAAACCGCAGCGGATGCTGCGAATGCCGGGCGACTGAAGCAGATCGCCCTTACCTACAAGATGACCCGCAAGGCCGACAGCAAGATCGGTCTTGTACTCGCAGCCGTCGGCATCGGCATCCTCGGTGTCTTCCTCGCGATCGGCTTCTTGATCGGGCACCCCATCTATCTCGGCATCCTGGGCCTGCTGCTCGCCTTCCTCGGGACGGCGATCGTGTTCGGGCGCCGGGCCGAGCGGGCCGCCTTCGGCCAGATGGAGGGCCAGCCGGGCGCCGCCGCGGCCGTGCTCGACAACGTCGGCCGGGGCTGGACGACCACCCCCGCGGTGGCGATGAACCGCAGCCAGGACGTGGTGCACCGCGCGGTCGGCAAGGCCGGCATCGTGCTGGTCGCCGAGGGCAATCCGAACCGGGTGAAGAGCCTGCTGGCCGCCGAGAAGAAGAAGATGAACCGCGTCGTCTCGGACGTGCCGGTGCACGACATCATCGTCGGCACGGGCGAGGGCCAGGTCGAGCTGAAGAAGCTCCGCACCACGATGCTCAAGCTCCCGCGGGTCCTGAGCGGCCCCCAGGTCACCGCCACCAACGACCGGCTGCGCGCGATGGGCGACCTGATGAGCAACATGCCGCTGCCGAAGGGCCCGATGCCGAGGGGCATGCGGATGCCGCGCGGCGGACCGAAGGGCCGCTGAGCCACCCCGTACGAGAGAATTTCCTACGACGATGGGGGCGGCCCGGATCACTCCGGGCCGCCCCCATCGTCGTACTCGAACATCGTCGTACTCGAACTAGATGCGGACCTCGACCGTCCTCGCCAGCCGGTCGTGCAGACCGCGTCCGTCGCGGTCCCAGATCAGGGCCGGGATCGCCAGGCACAGCAGGATGGTGCGGACCAGGGAGCGCAGCGGCTGGACGCGGCCGCTGTCCACGGCGACCACGCGGATGCCGAAGAGGCGCTTGCCGGGCGTGAAGCCGACCGTGCCGACGGTCAGGACGCTCAGAACGAGGAAGACGAGCAGGGCCCAGTTGCTGGTGGCGGGGCTGTAGCCGTGCGTGATCAGGCGGTATGCGATCAGGACGCACAGGGCCCAGTCCACCGCCAGCGCTCCCAGCCGCCGTCCCGGGCGGGCGATCGAGCCCGGTCCGTCCTCCGGGAGACCGAGCTGCTCGCCCCGGTATCCGAAGTCGGCACCGGCGTCTTCCATGGCCGCGCGCGGCCCGGAAAGCCACGATCCGATTGCTTGCCTGTTGTCCACCCGTCCACGGTACTGCGCCCGTATATGCCCGCCGGTCGGCGGGGTGTCCCAAGGGGTGGTCGGGGCTACGGTGGAACGAGGACCGGTTAACTTCTGCGAAACAAACGGGTCACGCCCGAGAAACCACCCGTCCCTAGGGTCGAGGTCAGCGTGTGCCACCGCACTGGCCGCACTTACGAACTACCACCCCGGCACGGGAACGGCCGGGAGTAGGAGGAGCTGGATGTTCCAGAACGCCGACGAGGCCAAGAAGTTCATCGCGGACGAGGACGTCAAGTTCGTCGACGTCCGGTTCTGCGACCTGCCGGGCGTCATGCAGCACTTCACGGTGCCCGTCGAGGCGTTCGACCCGGACGAGGAGCTCGCCTTCGACGGATCCTCGATCCGCGGCTTCCAGGCCATTCACGAGTCCGACATGGCGCTGCGCGCGGACCTGTCGACCGCCCGGGTCGACCCGTTCCGCCGTGACAAGACCCTCAACATCAACTTCTTCATCCACGACCCGATCACGGGCGAGCAGTACTCCCGTGACCCGCGCAACGTGGCGAAGAAGGCCGAGGCGTACCTGGCCTCCACCGGGATCGCGGACACCGCGTACTTCGGTCCCGAGGCCGAGTTCTACGTCTTCGACTCCGTCCGCTTCGCGACCACCGCGAACGAGTCCTTCTACCACATCGACTCCGAGGCGGGCGCCTGGAACACCGGCGCCCTCGAGGACAACCGTGGTTACAAGGTCCGCTACAAGGGCGGCTACTTCCCGGTCCCGCCGGTCGACCACTTCGCCGACCTGCGCGCCGAGATCTCCCTGGAGCTGGAGAAGAACGGCCTGAAGGTCGAGCGCCAGCACCACGAGGTCGGCACCGCCGGCCAGGCCGAGATCAACTACAAGTTCAACACGCTGCTCGCCGCCGCCGACGACCTCCAGCTCTTCAAGTACATCGTGAAGAACGTCGCCTGGCGCAACGGCAAGACCGCGACCTTCATGCCGAAGCCGATCTTCGGTGACAACGGCTCGGGCATGCACGTGCACCAGTCGCTGTGGAGCAACGGCGACCCGCTGTTCTACGACGAGCAGGGCTACGCCGGCCTGTCGGACACCGCCCGCTACTACATCGGCGGCATCCTCAAGCACGCCCCGTCGCTGCTGGCCTTCACCAACCCGACGGTGAACTCGTACCACCGTCTGGTGCCGGGCTTCGAGGCGCCGATCAACCTGGTGTACTCGCAGCGCAACCGCTCCGCCGCGATGCGTATCCCGATCACGGGTTCGAACCCGAAGGCCAAGCGCGTCGAGTTCCGCGCGCCCGACTCCTCCGGCAACCCGTACCTGGCCTTCTCGGCCCTGCTGCTCGCCGGCCTGGACGGCATCAAGAACAAGATCGAGCCGGCCGAGCCGATCGACAAGGACCTCTACGAGCTCGCTCCCGAGGAGCACGCGAACGTCGCGCAGGTCCCGACCTCGCTCCCGGCCGTCCTCGACTCCCTGGAGCGCGACCACGAGTTCCTGCTCGCCGGTGACGTCTTCACGTCCGACCTGATCGAGACGTGGATCGACTTCAAGCGCGCGAACGAGATCGCTCCGCTCCAGCTGCGTCCGCACCCGCACGAGTTCGAGCTCTACTTCGACGTGTGATCCGGGCCTGACCCTGCTGAGGGCCGCCACCCCCACGGGTGGCGGCCCTCAGCGTTACCGCTCTCAGCTGACCACGATCACCACGAAGCCGCCGTTGTTGAAGCCGAAGCCGTTGTTGAAGCCGAAGCCGTTGTTGAAGCCGAAGCCGCAGTTGTCGAAGAAGCGACTGCAGCCGCCGTGGGTGGATGCCTGGGTCGCCTTCGACGGCGCGGCTGCCGAGGCCGTGCCCGCCGTCCCGATCGTGGCGCCGCCGGCCATCAGAACGCTGATCGCGGAGACCGCGAAGAGACGCCTCGCGCGTTGTGCTTTCATGAGTGAACCTCCTTCCATCCCCTCGTGCGGTCTGCTGGGGCACGAGACGGATGGCCGCGGCCGCCGGACTAGGAGTCGGCGCGGTCGTAGGTGGTGCCGCAGGTAGAAAACCAGGGCTGAACGCAGCCCCCCTAAGCGGCTCTCACCTGAAAAGCCTAGCCGGGCATCGACCACCCGGCATCCCGTGCAACCTTCCGCGCCTCCCAGGCTTCCTACTCTCGGGGGAGCATCCCTCCCGACACCGACGGACGAGAGAGGTTGTACGGGGATGACTGAACAGGACGACTGGGAGCGGGAGTTCGACCACAGATGGGCGAGCTCGGCGGAGCACAAGGAGCCGTCCGCCCGGGCCCGGATGCTGGCCGCCCGGTGGAAGGAGAATCCGCCGGACCCGGCACCGTTCCGCGCGGACCCGGGCCCCGTGACGCCGCGCCGGTCGTCGTGGATGTCGACGGCCGTGGTGCTGGGCTGCGTGGCCGGGGTGATCGTTCTGCTCGGTTACGCGCAGATGCGGGCCTACCGGTGACTCACAGGGCCCTTTGCTGCTCCTAGGGCCGTTCGGAACCTCTTCATGGGAATGCGCGGGTGCACACTGGACAGCGGGACGAGTGCCTGACTGCGGGGTGATGCAAGATGCAGAGCCGCTTTAGGAGCGACCGGCGGTTGACCGCGCGCATGGGGCTCACGCTGTTCCTGCTCGGGCTGCTGTACGTGGGGTTCGTCGCCGCGCTGATCGTGTTGCTGAAGTCCTGGGTGCTGGTCGCGGTGGTCGCGGCGGCGCTGCTCGGGGCCCAGTACTGGTTCTCCGACCGGATCGCGCTGTTCGCGATGCACGGGCGGGTCGTGGAGCGGGAGGAGTATCCCGAGCTGCACACGGTGATCGACCGGCTGTGCGCCATCGCGGACATGCCGAAGCCGGTCGTCGCCGTGTCCGGCATGGACATGCCGAATGCGTTCGCGACCGGGCGGAACGCCGACAACGCCGTGGTCTGCGTGACAAGTGGGCTGCTCAGACGGCTGGAGCCGGCGGAGCTGGAGGGCGTGCTCGCGCACGAGCTGTCGCACGTGGCGCACAAGGACGTCGCCGTGATCACGATCGCCTCGTTCCTCGGTGTGATCGCGGGCCTGATCGTGCGGTTCGCGTTCTACTCCGGCCTGTTCGGCGGGGGCCGCAGGGACCAGAACACCGCCGCGGTGATCGCCCTCGTGATGGCCGTCTCGGCGGCCGTGTACGCGATCAGCTTCCTGCTCATCCGGGCGCTGTCCCGGTACCGGGAGCTGGCCGCGGACCGCGCGGCGGCGCTGCTGACCGGCCGTCCGTCGGCGCTGGCCTCCGCGCTCACCAAGGTCACCGGCGACATCGCCCGGATCCCGACGGACGACCTGCGCACGGCCCAGGCCTTCAACGCCTTCTACTTCACTCCCGCGCTGGGCGCCGAGCCCGGACTGTCCCGGCTGTTCTCCACCCACCCCAGCCTGGAGCAGCGGCTGGAGCAGCTGGCCCGGATCTCCGGCGAGCTGGGTGAGGCGGCGCGGCCGGACAGGGCGGGGTGAGCATGGGGCTCCTGGACATCCTCCTCGGCCGGACGAAGCCGGTCGCACCCGACCTCGACCAGCTGTTCGCGCTGCCCTCGGCGGCCGTGACCCTTCAGGCCGCGGCCGGGTTCACGCCGACCGGGGGCGGTGCGGTGTGCTTCGCGACGGTCGAGGGCGCGGCCTTCGAGCAGACGCACCGGGAGGTTCAGGCGCTCCTCGACGCGGACACGGACCGCACCGGCCCGCCGGTGGAACTGCGCCAGGACGACTACGGCTACTCCTGGCTGGTCTCCGAGCGCACCCCCGACCAGCTGCCCCAGCTGGTCAACGACCTGCACGCGGTGAACAGCTCCATGGAGGTCAACGGCTTCGGCCCGCAGCTGCTGTGCTCCCTGGCCGGATTCCGGGACGACTCGGGACACCGGCTGGCGCTGGTGTACCTCTACAAGCGGGGCACCTTCTACCCGTTCGCCCCGCTCGCCGGCGCGTCCCAGCGCCGCGACAACCCCCTCGAACTGCGGGTCAAGGCGGCCCTCGGGAACGATCTGCGCATCGAGCAGGACCTGAGCCGCTGGTTCCCGGTGTGGGGAGCCCCCGGTCTGTGACCGGGGGCTCCCGCCGGGCCTGTCAGCTCTTCTTCGCGCGCTCCTGGCGCCGGGCCTCGAAGGGGCGCTCGCGGCGGTAGCGGCGCTCCCACTTGGCCTGGCGGTCACGGCGCTCGCGGTACGCCCGGTACGTCGCGGGCGCACCCGCTCCCCCGGCGGGCGGGGTGGCACCGCCCGAGGACGACGCCGACGACGCGCTCACGCCGTACCGCACGTACAGGAAGAGCAGGGCGGCCGCGGCGAGCCACCAGGTGTGGTTTCCGAATCCCAGGACGACCAGGACGACCGCCCCGGACATGACGATGGTGCCCATCTCGGGCCTCCGTTTCCGTGGGTTCGCATTCAGCGTAGGGAGGCGGTCACTGGGCGTGCATCCCGTTTTCCGTGAGTGAATGGGCGCCATGACCGAACCCACCTTCTTCACGCCCTTCATGTACGCGTACGACGGTGAGCGACTCTCCGGTGTCCACGGCGGCGGGCCCGGCCGGGCCGCCGTGGTCCTGCTGCACGGTGCCGGCAACGGCAGTGAGGAGCGGTCGCGGCCGCTGCTCGGGGAGTTCGTCGCCCGGGGCTGCCGCGGGCTCGCCTTCGACTTCTCGGGGCACGGCAACAGCAGCGGCGCACTGCGGGAGTTGAGCCTGCGGCGGCGCTTCGAGCAGGCCGTCGCGGTGATCGACGCACAGGTGCCGGCGGCCGAGCCGCTGGTGCTGGTCGGGTTCAGCATGAGCGGCCAGACGGTGGCGGACCTCGCCCGGCACTACGGGGACCGGGTGGTCGCCCTGGGGCTGTGCGCACCCGCGGTGTACGCCCCGGAGGCGTGGGACGTGGCCTTCGGTGACGGGGAGGGGCGGTTCAGCGGGATCATCCGGACGCCCGGCGGCTGGCGCCGGTCGGCCGCCCTGGAGACGCTGCGGGCCTACGAGGGCCGGGCGGTGCTCGCGGTGCCCGGCACGGACGCGGTCATCCCGCCGGAGGTGACGGCGGCCGTACAGGACGCGCTGTCCGCGCGTGCCCAGCTCACCACCCTCGAACTCCCGGATGCCGAGCACTGGTTGGGCCTGTGGTTCCGCGACCACGCGGAGGACCGGCGGGACTTCGCGGACGCCCTGCTGACCGGCCTCGCCGACCGGGGCTGGACGGCCACCCTGGGCTGGGTGGCCAAGCAACTGCCCGAGGGCCGTTCGGTCACCGGCTCCCGCTTCCTGCGGGGCGGCTGGAGCGCCCAGATGCGCGGCCTCACCCTCGACGACGGCACCGGGCTGGTCCTGCGCACCTTCGTGAAGCCCTTCTTCCGCCGCGCCGCGCCCGGTCTGCTGGCCCGGGAGGCCGGCGTGCTGACGCTGCTCGCCGGGGAGGAGGGCATCCCGGCGCCCGCTCTGGTGGCGGTGGACGCCACCGCCGAACTGTGCGACCACCCTTCCCTGTTGATGACCGCTCTGCCCGGCGGGGTCAGGGTCGACGAGCCGGGCGCGGCGGAGCTGGAGCGGCGCCTGGACCTGCTCGCCGCACAACTGGTCCGGATCCACCGGGTGGCCCCGGCCGAACGGCCGCGCGCGTACCAGGCGTGGACATCGCCGGAAGGCGTGCGCACGCCCGGGGGCGCCCTGTGGGACCGGGCCGTGGACGTCATCAGGCGCGACCCGCCACCGTACGACGGCTGCTTCCTGCACCGGGACTTCCATCCCGGGAACGTGCTGTTCACCGGCGCGGGCGAGGAGACGCGGGTGTCCGGAGTGGTGGACTGGGTGGAGACCTCCTGGGGCCCCGCCGACCTCGACGTCGCCCACTGCTCGACCGCCCTGGCGCTGCTGCACGGCCCGGTGCAGGGCCTGCGGTTCCGGGACCGCTACGAGGCGCACGGCGGCCGCCGGCAGGCAGCGGACCGGGACCATCTGTACTGGCGTCTGCTGGACGCCCTGGCCTACTCCCCCGACGCGGCGAAACTGGCCGGTCCGTGGCGCGAGCTGGGCCGGACCGATCTGACGCCCGAGGTGCTGGCCGGACGCCTGGAGGCGTACGTCCGCGGCCTGCTGGAGCGCTACGGCTGAGCGTCGGCGCCGCCGCTCACCGTCCCGGCGCGGCCCTGACCAGGCCCGCCGCGACGGCCGCGGTCAGGGCCGCGTGGTCGGCGACGGTCTGGTCGGCATAGCCCAGGGCGAAGTCGGCGACGGCGCGGTCGAAGGTGTCGGCGGAGCCCAGGTAGGCGGCGATGGCGATGCGGTCGCCGGAGCGGGCGTGGCCGCGGGCCAGGGCGGTGCCGCACAGCCGGGCGTACTCGGCGAGGCCGCCCGGGCCCGTCCCGGCGACGCCGGCGAAGCCCTGCGTGTCGCGCAGCTCGCGCCAGTAGTAGGCGCGGCCCTGCGGCCCGGTCATCCAGCCGAGGAAGATGTCGCAGGAGGCCTGTAGCAGCCGCTGCCCGGTGACGACCCGGTGGCCGGGGTGGACGAACGGCCCGCTCGGCAGATGCTCCTCCAGGGCGGCCTGCCCGGCCTCCCTGATCTCCAGGAACAGCAGGTCGTCGGCGTCCCGTCCGGCGAGCAGCACGACGAAGCAGCGCAGGCCGACAGCGCCGATGCCGACGACCTTGCGGGCGGCGTCGACGAAGCGGTAGCGGTCGAGCAGGAGGCGGCGCTCCTCGGTGAGGGTGGAACGGTAGTCGCTGAAGGCCTTGCGCAGGGAGGCCGTGTCGGGCGCTCCGGCGGGTTCGAGGAGCGGCGGATCGTGGACGATGCGCCGCCGCCCGTCGACGACCTCCGTGAGCTTGCCGAGGGCGCGCAGGCCGGTGCGGCGGCGGGCGCGGGTGAGACTGGACTCGATGTGCCGGCGTCCGCGGGCGGAGCGGGCGAGGGGCGGCAGGCCGGTGGCCTCGACGCGCTGGTGCCAGACCTCGATTTCGCCGAGCGGGGCCAGCCGGCGCATGGCCGCACGGTAGCCGGCCGCCGCCGCCAGGGCGGCCCTGCGGACCTTCTCCTCCGGGTGGCCGTTCTCGCGCGCGGCCACCGCCACGCTGGCCGCGAGCCGTTTGACGTCCCACTCGAAGGGCCCGGGGAAAGTCTCGTCGAAGTCGATGAGGTCGAACAGCGGTGACCGCTCCGTGGAGGCGTGGACGCCGAAGTTGAGCAGATGGGCGTCGCCGCACAGCTGCACGGTCAGCCCGGTGTGCGGCTGCGCGGCCAGGTCGGCGGCCATCACGGCGGCGGCGCCGCTCAGGAAGGCGAACGGCGAGTCGGCCATGCGCCCGTACCGGACCGGCAGCAGCTCCGGGAGCCGGTCGCGGCCCTGCCGCTCCAGTACGGCGACGGGGTCGGGCCGGTCGGCGGACGGCAGCCAGTGGGCGTGCCCGGCGCGGGAGACGTGCTTGCGGGCGAGCCTGCCGCGCTGGGCGCGGTCGGCGGGACTGGCCGTGGCGGGGCTGGTCATGGCGTGATCCGCCTCCCTCCGCTCGCGTCTCGCGTCGCCTTCTGATCGAAGTGAAGGCGGACGGCCGGGTGACCGCATGCCCCGGTACGGCGAACGGGTGATGGGCGGGACCCGACCGCGGTTGTCAGTGGCCTCGGCGAAGATGAACGCGGGCATCAGTGGCTGACGGGCGGAGGTCTCAGATGAGCGGCGGACGGCGTCGTATCGGCGCGGCGGAACGGCGGGCCCGGCTGGCCGTGCGCCACCGGCTGGCCGGTACGGAGCGGGCGACGAGCCCCGAGGAGGTCGCCGCCTCGCTGGTGGCACTGCACGGCACGGATCCGGCGACGGTGTTCGTGGCGGTGGGTGCGCGGCTGGCCGAGCCGGCGAAGACCGTGCCGGCGACCGAGCGGGCCCTGTACGAGGACCGCACGCTGGTGCGGATGCACGGCATGCGGCACACGGTGTTCGTGTTCCCGACGGACCTGACGGCCGTGGTGCACGCGTCGACGGCCCTGGACGTGGCCGCGCGGGCGCGGGCCAAGCTGCTCAAGGACATGGCGAAGGGCGGCGGGCCGGACGCGGCGTGGCTGGCGGAGGTGGAGGCGTCGACCCTGGCGGCGCTGGCCCGGCGCGGCCAGGCCACGGCGACGGAACTGGCCGAGGACGAGCCCAGGTTGCGGGAGCAGTTCGTGTACGCGGCCGGCAAGGGCTACGAGGCGATGCACACGGTCTCCGGCCGCCTCCTGCGTCTGTTGGGCGTGGAGGGCAAGGTGGTCCGCGGCCGGCCGCTCGGCTCCTGGACCTCGAGCCAGTTCCGCTGGGCGGTGGCACCCGCACACCCCGAACTGGATCCCGCCGAGGCCCGCACCGCTCTGCTGCGCCGCTGGCTCACCGCGTGCGGTCCGGCGACCGAGGCCGACCTGAAGTGGTGGACGGGCTGGCGGGTCACGGACGTACGGGCGGCGCTGCGGGCGATCGGGGCGGAGGAGGTCGCCCTGGACGAGGGGGTCGGGTACGTGGTCCCCGGCGACTTGGAGCCCGTCACCGGGCCGGATTCCCCCTGGGCGGCCCTCCTGCCCGGGCTGGACCCGACGGCGATGGGCTGGCAGCAGCGTGACTGGTACCTCGCGCCGGAGTTCCGGCCGCCGCTGTTCGACGGCAGCGGGAACGTGGGGCCGACGGTGTGGTGGGACGGGCGGGTCGTGGGGGGCTGGGCCCGGCGGGCGTCCGGTGAGATCGTCTGGCGGTTCCTGGACGAGGGGGTGCGCCGTGCGGCGGAGCCCGCGGTGGCGGCGGAGGCGGAGCGGCTGCGGGGATGGCTGGGCGATGCCGGGGTGACCCCGCGTTTCCGGACGCCGTTGGAACGGGAGCTGTCGGCCTGAGGGCCGGACAGGGCTGTGGCTCGGCGTGACCGCCCGCGGCCGGGGCGGCTGCGGGCGGTCGCGCCGACCGGTCAGCGCGAGTACCGCATCAGGGCCCGCACCATGTGGCAGGTCGTGTCCGACGGCGGGTGGATCCCGATGCGCTCCGCCGTGCTCCGGATCGTCTCGTCGCGGGCCTGGTTGGGCACGTAGACGCCGGAGTCGAGCAGGGCGATGGCGAGGCGCATGGCCTTGAGGCGGCGGTTGTGGGTGACGTACCACTCACGGGGACGTCCGGGCGGCAGCGGGCGCTTCATGACGGACGGGGCGGCAGCGGGCACAGGCATCCTCCTGTCGCGGTAAGGGCGTTGCAGGGGGACCCGGCAACACCCTCGAACACTGCTTCTATTCTACTTCCCGCCACCGACAAAAGCCCCTGGCCACAGGGGCTTTCGCCGGGTCTCTCGCGTACCGTTGGCCCCATGGAAATCTGGATCAACCCGGCCTGCTCCAAGTGCCGCAGCGCCATCAGCCTGCTCGACGCCGAGGGCGCCGAGTACACCGTCCGCCGCTACCTGGAGGACGTACCGAGCGAGGACGAGATCAGGGACGTGCTGGAGCGTCTCGGCCTCGAACCGTGGGACATCACCCGGACCCAGGAGGCCGACGCCAAGGAGCTCGGGCTCAAGGAGTGGCCGCGGGACGACTCCGCGCGCGGCCGCTGGATCACCGCCCTCGCCGAGCACCCCAAGCTCATCCAGCGTCCGATCATCACGGCGGACGACGGCACGGCGGTGGTGGGCCGCACGGACGAGGCCGTGCAGGACGCCCTGACCAGGAAGTGAACTTTCCTGTGACGCAGACCACTTGAGAAGACTCACGCAACCGCTGAGTAACTCCGTTCGGTATCTCGTACATAGCGGCGTACGCTCCCCTACCTCTTCAGGAGGCGCGCATGTCCCGCAGGAGAAAACTCGGTACGAAGAAGACGATCGCACTGCTGGCCAGTGCCGCGGCAGTGGCGGGAGGCGGCGCCTTCGTCCTGGCGACCACCTCGAACGCCGCGCAGAGTCCGCAGAAGGCGAACACCCTGTCGTCGGCCGCGGATTCGACCGTCTGCCAGGGGCTGGCCACGGCCCTCGGCAACAACCAGAAGTTCATCGACGGTCAGAAGGCCAACCCGGACGCGCAGTCGCAGGCGAGGATCGCCAACCGCGAGGCGGTCATCGAACAGATCAAGGTGCAGCAGAAGGCGTCGGGATGCGTCGTTGGGGAGTCGGCTCAGGGCTCCCAGGCGACGCAGTCGGCGCAGGCCGGCCAGCAGGGTGACCAGCAGGCCGGGCAGGCGGCCGGTCAGGAGGCCGGGCAGGCAGCCGGTCAGCAGACCGCGCAGCCCTCGCAGAGCGCCGCCGCGGGAAACACCGGCGACGGCGCTGCCGCGGCCTCCGGCCAGCAGGTCTGCAAGGGCTCCACCGTGACGCTCTCCGGCGAAGGCGGTGCCCCGGCGGCCTCCAGTAACCAGTTCCCGGCGGGGACCACGCTGAAGGTCACCAACCTGGACAACAACAAGTCCACGACGGTGAAGGTCACCTCGGTCTCCGGCAGCTGTGTACTGCTGAACAACGCGGCCTTCGAACAGGTCCGCGAGCCCGGCAAGTTCCTCATCCGCCGCGCGGTGATCGAGAAGGTGGGGTGACGCTCAGGCCGACAGGAACCGGGTGAGGTGGCCGGCCAGGCCGACGGGTGCCGCCTGCGGCAGCGCGTGGTGCGAGACCTCCGGGAGCACGACCGTCTCGACGCGCGGCAGCAGCGCGCCGGCCCGGTTCGCCACCTCGTACGTGTCATGAGTCCTGCTGCTCCCGCCCAGGAGCAGCAGGACCGGCATGTCCAGGCCCCGCAGCGCGTCCGGCGCCGGGCGCGGGCCGGTCACCGGCTTCACGGCGGGAAATCCGGCGGCCGCCTCCTGGAGGCGCAGCCAGTCGGTGTCCAGGGCCGCTCCCTGGGTCTCCCAGTCCAGGAAGGCACGGACCCGGCGGGGCGAGGGCCGCAGCAGCATCGGCAGCGCGTGGACCAGGTACGCCGCCTTGAACCCGGCGAAGCACTGGGTCGGGTCCAGGAGGAACAGGCGGCGTATCCGGCCGGGCGCGCGCAGCGCGTAGTGCAGTGCGATCCAGGCCCCGTAGGAGTGCCCGCCGAGGTCCGTCTGCGCCACGCCGAGCCCGTCGAGCAACGCCTCCAGCCAAGCCGCCAGGTCGGCGACCGTACGGGGGTGACGGCCGGCGGCCGGCACGCTGCGGCCGGGGGCGCCGATCAGGTCGGCGGCGAGGACGCGCCTGGTGCGGGCCAGTTCGGCGGCCTGGCCGTACCAGGAGGCGGACGTCGCCCCGCCGCCGCCCGGCAGGAGCAGCAGCGGAGGCGCGTCGCGCGGGCCGCAGGCGTTGACGTGGGTGTCGCCGAAGGGCGTGCCGACGGTCAGCGTCTCCCGCTCCGCCGGCCACTGCGCCAGGACCTCGTCGTACGCGACCCGGAAGGCGTAGCTGTCGTATCCAGTCATGCGGACCCCCTATTATCTCGTTGAGCGAGATACTCGCCGAGCGAGACGTGATGATAGCCGCATCCCGGAGGGACACCGCATGCCGGCCGTGGAACCAGGCCCCGAGCTGGAGATCGTCCACCTGCTGCGCGCGGTGACCGTCGAACTCGGGCTGCACAGCGCGCGGTTCGCGAACCGCAACGGCATGCACCCCACCGACGTACGCGCGCTGATCGCCCTGATGGACGCCCGCCGGGCCGGGCAGGAGACGACCGCCGGACAGCTGGGCGCCGCGCTGGGGCTCAACTCGGCGGGGACCACGGCGCTGCTGGACCGGCTGGAGCGGGCGGGGCACGTGCGGCGGGTGCGCGGCGCGCGGGACCGGCGGAAGGTCGCCGTCGAGGTGGACGAACGCGCGGTCGAACTGGGGTGGGCCTTCTTCGGGCCGCTGATCGAACGGTCGGTGGAACTGCTGCGCGGCTGCGACGAGCACCAGCTGGCCGCGATCCGCGAGTTCCTCGGCGGGGTGCGGGAGGCGGCCGCCGACAACGTGAGCCTGGGCACAGAAACGCCAGGTAACACGGGGTTCACATTTGAGCAATGATCGGGAAATCGCCTGTTGACAGGCTGCCGGGCGACAACGGCGGCGCCCCAGTGCCGCAGCGCCGCAGCACCCGCAAGTGCGCCCAGACACACCCCGAAGGATGTGGCCCCGTGAGCTTCAAGGCTGAGTACATCTGGATCGACGGCACCGAGCCGACGGCAAAGCTGCGTTCCAAGACCAAGATCTTCGGGGACTCGGAAAAGGGCGTGACGGTCGAGGAACTGCCGATCTGGGGCTTCGACGGGTCCTCCACCAACCAGGCCGAGGGGCACGCCTCCGACTGCGTGCTCAAGCCGGTCTTCTCCTGCCCGGACCCGATCCGCGGCGGTGACGACATCCTCGTCCTGTGCGAGGTCCAGAACATCGACCTCACCCCGCACGCGTCCAACACGCGCGCCGCGCTGGCCGAGGTAGCCGAGCGGTTCGCCGCGCAGGAGCCGATCTTCGGCATCGAGCAGGAGTACACCTTCTTCGACGGCTCCCGCCCGCTGGGCTTCCCCGAGGGCGGCTTCCCCGCCCCGCAGGGCGGCTACTACTGCGGCGTCGGCGCCGACGAGATCTTCGGCCGCGAGATCGTCGAGGCCCACCTGGACAACTGCCTCAAGGCGGGCCTGGGCATCTCCGGCATCAACGCCGAGGTCATGCCCGGCCAGTGGGAGTTCCAGGTCGGCCCGCTGTCCCCGCTCGAGGTCGCCGACCAGCTGTGGGTGGCCCGCTGGCTGCTCTACCGCACCGCCGAGGACTTCGGCATCTCCGCCACCCTCGACCCCAAGCCGGTCAAGGGCGACTGGAACGGCGCCGGCGCGCACACCAACTTCTCCACCAAGGCGATGCGCGAGGGCTACGACGCGATCATCACCGCGTGCGAGTCGCTCGGCGAGGGCTCCAAGCCGCTGGACCACGTCAAGAACTACGGCGCCGGCATCGACGACCGCCTCACCGGTCTGCACGAGACCGCCCCGTGGGACAAGTACTCCTACGGCGTCTCCGACCGCGGCGCCTCGGTCCGCATCCCGTGGCAGGTCGAGAAGGACGGCAAGGGCTACATCGAGGACCGCCGTCCCAACGCCAACGTCGACCCGTACGTGGTGACCCGCCTCATCGTCGACACCTGCTGCGCCGCGCTGGAGAAGGCCGGCCAGGCCTGATCCCCCGCACGTTCCCCTCAGGGGCGCCCGCCGTCACGGCGGGCGCCCCTGGCGCTTGTTGGCGGGCACCCTTGACGCTCGTTGTCCGAGGAGTGAGAGAAAGCTGCTGTCACGGGCTCATGTCTGCTTCAATAAGGCCATGGCCAGCTTCCAGAAGTACACCGCGACGGGTCGCCACGACCTCGAGCCCTTCTGGCCCTCCCGTCAGCACCACGACTTCGACCGGGTGTGTTGCCGCGCGGTGAACGCGCGGGCCCTCTAAAGCCGTAACCCCCGGCCTTCGGCCAGCGCGAAACGACGTACGTCCCTCGGCGCGCCCGACCACGAATCGCGGCCGCCGTCCTCCCAGACGGACTCTCGCGCGAAAGAGCTGACCTCTCATGGCGACCACTCGTTCTCTCTCCACCGCCACCAACACCACCACCGCCTCCGCCCACGCTTCCCGGCACCGGCTGCGTGCCGTCGACCGGGACGAGGTGGTCGACGTCGCGGACTTCCTGCCGCCGGGCGCCACCTGGCTGCCCGCCCCGCAGCACACGCTGCCCACCCTGCCGGGCCGGCCGCCGATGGTCGGCTACCTGGTGCTGGTCCCGGCCGACCAGCAGCCGCCGTTCCTGCCCGTCGCGGTGCCCGGCCGGCCCGACACCTCCGACAGCGCCTCGGACAGCGCCTCCGACAGCGCCCTCGGCACCGGTGCCGACCAGCTGGTGCGGATCGACACCGTCCAGCGCACCGCCAGCGTGGACGGACGCGAACTCGACCTCACCTACCTGGAGTTCGAGCTGCTCGCGCACCTCGTGGCGCACCCGCACCGGGTGCACACCCGCGACCAGCTGGTCACCACGGTCTGGGGCTACGGCCACGTGGGCGACGGCCGCACGGTCGACGTGCACGTCGCCCGGCTGCGCCGCAAGCTCGGCGCCGCGCACCGGGGGACCATCCAGACGGTGCGCCGGGTCGGCTACAAGTACGCCCCGCCGGCCGGCCGCTGAGCCGGTTCCGTGCTCTGCTGACGGCAGATTCCCGTTCCGTCCCGCGCCCTCGGCGGGCACGATCACCGGTATGAGACTTCTGGTGCTGGGTGGTACGGAATTCGCGGGACGGGCCGTGGTGGAGGCCGCGCTCGGACGCGGCTGGGAGGTGACCGTCTTCAACCGGGGACGGATCGCGCCTCCCACGGGGGTGCGGGCGCTGCACGGCGACCGCACCCACCCGGAGGGGCTCGCCGCCCTGGCCGGGGACGAGGAGTGGGACGCGGTGGTCGACACCTGGTCGGCCGATCCCCGGGCCGTGCGGGACACGGCGCGGCTGCTGCGGGGCCGCGCCGGGCGGTATGTGTACGTGTCGAGCATCTCGGTCTACGCCTGGCCCCGGGCCGCCGGCTTCGACGAGGACGCGCCCCTCGTCGAGGGCGCCTCGGCCGACGCGGGACAGACCGAGTACCCGCAGGACAAGCTGGGCGGTGAGCTGGCCGCCGTGGCGGCGTTCGGCGCCGACCGGTCGCTGCTGGTGCGGGCCGGGCTGATCCTCGGTCCGTACGAGAACGTCGGCCGGCTGCCCTGGTGGCTGACCCGCGTCGCCCGGGGCGGCCCGGTCCTGGCCCCGGGGCCGCGTGACCTGCCGCTCCAGTACGTCGACGTGCGCGATCTCGCCGAGTGGACCCTGGGCGCGGTGGAGGGCGGGGCGAGCGGGCCGTACAACCTGGTGAGCCCGCGGGGGCACGCCACCATGGGCACCCTGCTGGAGTCCTGCGTGCGAGTCACCGGAGCCGCGGCCGAACTGCGCTGGACCGACCCTCAGGTCGTCCTCGACGCCGGTATCGAACCCTGGACCCAGCTGCCGGTGTGGGTGCCGCCGGACGGCGAGCTGTACGCGGGGGTGCACCACACCGACGTCTCACGGGCGTCGGCCACGGGACTGGTGTGCCGGCCGGTGGGCGAGACCGTGGCGGACACCTGGGCATGGCTGCGGGAGATCGGCGGCACGGCGCCCATGCGACCCGACCGGACGCTCAAGGGTCTGGATCCGGAGGTGGAGGCCAAGGTGCTCGCCGCGGCCGGGGACACGGCGACCGGGGGTGTACCTGGCACCACCCCCTGACATGGGGCTTCGGACCAGTGCCCGGCGCGCACCCGGTCCGACAGACTGACGCCATGACGACGAACACGCACAGCGGCGGCGACTTCCGTACCAGGGTGCGGGAGGTCGTGCTCGCCGCCGTACGGGGGCTGGTGCTGGCCGTGGTGATGCTGCCGATCTCGGTTCTCTGCTTCGCCCTGACCCTGGTCTCCGTCGCGTTGATCCCGATCGGTGTCGGCGTCTTCACCACCCCGTGGATCCTGGACGGTGTCCGGAACGTGGCGGACACCCGGCGGCGGCTCGCGGCCGAGTGGTGCGGGGTGCGGATACCCTCGGCGTACCGGCCGGTGCCCGAGGGCGCCAATCCGTGGGCGCGCACCTACGCGCTGCTGCGTGACCCGGCCGTCTGGCGCGATGTGCGGTGGCTCCAGGTGGACATGACGGCGGGTTTCCTCACGGCTCTGTTGCCGGCGGTCCTGCTCTTCTACCCCTTCGAGGGGTTCGCGGTGGCGGCCGGGCTGTGGCGGGTGGTCGCGGACGGCCAGACCTACTGGTACGGCTTCGTGCCGGTCACCGACCAGCCGTCCGCGCTCGGCGCGGGTGCCACGGCCGCGGTCCTCCTGGTCGGCGCCTACCACCTCACCCCGCGCCTGCTGACCGCCCACTTCCAGCTCACCCGCGCCGTGCTGGGGGCCGGCCAGGGCGAACTGACCGAGCGGGTCAAGGTGCTGACCGAGACCCGGAAGGACGCCGTGGACACCTCGGCCGCCGAACTGCGCCGTATCGAGCGGGACCTGCACGACGGGGCGCAGGCCAGGCTGGTCGCGATGGGCATGGACCTCGGCACCATCGAGATGCTGATGGACAAGGACCCGGCCAAGGCCAAGCAGCTCGTCGCGAAGGCCCGGCAGGCGTCCGCGGAGGCCCTGGGCGAACTCCGCGACCTGGTCCGCGGCATCCACCCGCCGGTGCTGGCCGAACGCGGACTCGGTGACGCCGTGCGGGCGTTGGCGCTGCGGCTGCCCGTCTCCACCGAGGTGGAGGTGGAGTTGGCCGGCCGGGCGGACGCGCCGGTCGAGTCGGCTGCGTACTTCGCGGTGAGCGAGGCGCTCACCAACGCGGTCAAGCACTCCGGTGCCGACCGGATCTGGGTCGACGTCCACCACGCCGAGGGCACGCTGCGGATCACGGTGACCGACAACGGCAAGGGCGGCGCGGTGGTCGGAGCCGGTTCCGGGCTCTCCGGTGTCGAGCGGCGACTGGGTACATTCGACGGCGTCCTGGCCGTCAGCTCTCCCGCGGGCGGTCCCACCATGGTCACCATGGAGATTCCGTGCGTGTTGTCCTAGCCGAAGACCTGTTCCTGCTGCGCGACGGGCTGGTCCGGCTGCTGGAGGCCTACGACTTCGAGATCGCGGCCGCGGTGGAGACCGGACCGGAACTGACGCGGGCGCTCGCCGAGTTGCAGCCGGACGTCGCCGTGGTCGACGTCCGGCTGCCGCCCACCCACACCGACGAGGGTCTCCAGTGCGCCCTGCGGGCCCGGCAGGACAGACCGGGTCTGCCGGTGCTGGTCCTCTCCCAGCACGTGGAACAGCTGTACGCGCGCGAGCTGCTGGCCGACGGCAGCGGCGGGGTCGGCTATCTGCTCAAGGACCGGGTGTTCGACGCGGAGCAGTTCGTGGACTCCGTACGGCGGGTGGCCGCGGGCGGTACGGCGATGGACCCGCAGGTGATCCAGCAGCTGCTGTCCCGGCGGGCTGCCACCGAGGAGCAGCCGCTGGGCCGGCTGACGCCGCGCGAGCGGGAGGTGCTGGAGCTGATGGCGCAGGGCCGGTCGAACCAGGCGATCGCCGCGCAGCTGGTGGTCACGGAACGGGCCATCGCCAAGCACACCGCCAACATCTTCGGCAAACTGGGACTCGAGGTGTCGGACGACGACAATCGGCGCGTCCTGGCGGTGCTCGCGTATCTGGACCACGGACGCTGACCCGAATTCAATTTTTCTGCAACTTCCGCTGCTCAGGGCCAGGTTGCGGGCAGATCGCGCAGAGATCCTCTGATGAATTTGTGAGTCGGCTGAACACGCCTGAGGCGGGGTGCGTATGAAGAGGCGCCGCTTCACTCCTGTCGGGCGCCTCGATGCTGCCCCGCAAGGAAGTCAGAGGAGTTCCATGGGACGCAACACACGCAAACGCCGTACGCCATTGGCCACGAAGGCCATAGCCGCATCGGCGGCCCTAGCGCTCGGTGGGGGCGGGCTGATCTGGGCGAATTTCTACGCTTCGGCGCATGAGTCGAACAACTCGGCGCAGAACCAGACCAAGTCCGCCGCCGCGCAGGTGGCGACGATCGCCTGCCCGGACGTGGGGCAGAAGCTGACGAACGTACCGGCCAACGCCCAGAAGGGTGTGGCGGTGGAGCTGGCGAACCTCGACAAGCAGGTCACCGAGGCCTACGCCAGGCTCGCCTCCACCCGCCAGGCGCAGGCCAACGACGCGAGCTTCGTCCAGAACGCGATCGTCGGTCCCCTCAAGGAGAAGCGGGCAGCGACGATCGACCGGATCCGGCTCGACGTCCAGCGCGTCGGTGGCAGGTTCGACACCTCGCTGGCCCAGCTCGCCGCCTGCACGACGATGACCGCCAACCAGACCACCGCCGGTGGCCAGCAGAACAACGGTGGCCAGCAGCAGAACGGTGGTCAGCAGCAGAACGGCGGCCAGCAGCAGAACGGCGGCCAGCAGCAGAACGGCGGCCAGCAGAACAATGGCGGCCAGCAGCAGAACGGCGGCCAGCAGCAGGGCAGCAACGGCCAGGCCGGCAACGGCCCGACGGCGGCCGACTTCGTGGACATCACGAAGGTCGCGGCGAACGTCCAGGGCAAGCCGGTGGCCGGCGGCAACGCCTCCAAGGGCACCTTCACCACCAAGTGCGGTGTGAACGCCAACAAGAACCACAACACCGACAACGTGATCGTGGCGCCCGGTGTGACCAACGGCGCGCACCACCTGCACGACTACGTCGGCAACCAGAAGGTCAACGCCTTCTCCAGCAACCAGACGTTCCTTCAGGGCGGCACCAGCTGCCAGAACAAGAACGACCTGTCCTCGTACTACTGGCCGGTCGTGCGTATCCAGGACGGTACGCAGGACTTCGACCAGAACAAGGACGGCGGTGGCAAGGAAGGCAACGTCGGCAAGATCCTGACCCCCGTCCAGGCGCAGATCAAGTACGTCGGCAACCCGCAGAGCAAGGTCGTCGCGATGCCGCAGTTCCTGCGCATCATCACCGGTGACGCCAAGACCACCACCAACGGTCTGGCGAACGCCAACGCGCACTGGAGCTGCACCGGCTTCGAGAACAAGGTCCAGCTGACGAACCAGTACCCGATCTGCCCGCAGGGCAGCAACGTGGTCCGCACGTTCGCCTTCCAGAGCTGCTGGGACGGCAAGAACATCGACAGCGCCAACCACCGTACGCACGTGGCCTTCGCGGACCCGGCGAGCGGTGCCTGCGGCAACGGCTTCAAGGCCATCCCGCAGCTGACGATGCGCCTGGTCTACAAGATCAACCCGCCGACCATCCAGAACGGCGTCGTGAAGAACGCCTACGCGGTGGACGGCTTCCCGGACCAGCTGCACAAGTCGGCCACCGACCACGACGACTTCATCAGCGTCACGACCGGCGGCCTGGCGAACAAGATCGCCAACTGCGTCAACAGCGGTCAGCAGTGCCAGTGACCCACTGAGGTGGGCCATTGAAGAAGGCCGATGAAGAAGGCCGGTGGCGGGTCCCTCCCGCCACCGGCCTTCGCCGTGTGCGCACCGGCCGTCAGCCGCTGTGGGCGGCGTGCGAGCCGTGGTTCGTCCCGATCTCCACGTCACCGCCGAGCTTCTTGCGCAGCGCCTTGACCACCCCGTTGTCGCCGACGGCGACCCACTTGCGGCCCACGAGGTAGTAACCGCCGTAGTCCTTGGCGTCGTTGATCCACTCGCGCTGGCCGCGGTCGGTGGCGAAGGTGGCCAGGATGAACTTGCCGTCGCCGTTCTTGCAGATGGCCTGACGGAGTTCGTCGGCGTCCGTCTGGATGTTCGGCGAGCACTTCACCTCGGCGGCCAGGCTCTCCAGGCTGCCGGTGGCCGTGGTGGGCACCGACTCGGTGGCCTCGCCGGAGCCGCCGCAGGCCGCGAGCGCCAGTACGGCGGTGGCGCCCGTCAGGGCGAGCATCGGTCGCGTCAACCTCATCTGTTCCTCCGGTCCCGGTCGGGCAATAGCATGCCGCAGAGAGCCCCGTGCGGGGCCCTGCCCTTCGATACGGCGTTCGCCGGTGATGTGCTCAAATCAGATGTCACCCCAGGCACAGCTGTGCGAAGGTGAGCCGGTGAACCAAGACTGGGAAGACCGCGTGGCCGCCGCCTGGGCCACCTTCGACGACTACCCCGAGGCACGCGCGGCCGAGTTCAGGGCCGTGATCGACGCCCTCGTCGCCGAATTGCCCGAGGGCAGTCCGCTGGGCCCCTTCGAGCAGGCCTGTGCCTGGGACTCCACCGGTCACTCGGACAAGGCGGCACCGCTGTACCGGGAGGCGCTCGCCCTCGGCCTCAGCGAGGTCAGCGGCTACAAGGGGCGCCGGGCCAAGATCCAGCTGTCCAGCTCCCTCAGGAACATCGGCCGGGCGGAGGAGGGCGTCAAGCTGCTCACCCCCGAACTGGACGCGCCGTCAGACGAGTTGGACGACGCGGTACGGGCCTGCCTCGCCCTGTGCCTGTCCAGCCTCGGCCGGGACCGCGAGGGCCTGTCCCTCGTCCTCGGCGCCCTCGCCCCCCATCTGCCCCGCTACCAGCGGTCGATGGCGAACTACGCGCGGGCTCTGGTGGAGCCGGAGGACTGAGGCACCCGGCACGGAGGACTGCACGGCACCCGGCACGGAGGGCTTCGCGGGACCGAATCACCCGATCCGGAGACCACATTCACCCGGACAGCGGGTGACCCTCGAACGGCTCGCTCGTTTTCCCGAACGTGCAGTCACAGGATGTAGCCAACCGTCAAGCCCCTGTCCCCTCCTCGGCCGTAGGTGTCGAGCAGGCCGAAGCCGCCCTCGTCGAGCACTATCCACGGCTCGTCCGGCTCGCCTATCTGGTGCTGCCGCCGGGCCTCGGCCGGGGCAGGCGCGTCCTGACCGCGCACGCGCTCACCCAGCGCGCCCTGCCCCGGGGCCGCAAGTCGTCGTCCGTGATCCCGGCCCAGTCGACGGGCCACGACGGCGACCCCGGATACGCCTTCGTCCGCCTCCAGGTGGTGCGTGCGGCCCTGGAGGCGGGCCTCCCGCTCAAGCGCAGGGCATGGCCCACCCGCTCCCAGCTCCCGCCGCTGCTCCCCCAGGTGTGGGGCCTGCGCCTCTTCCCGCGCTCGGGCGGCGCCGACGAACTCGCCCTGGACCAGCGGCTGGCCGCCCTCTCCGGCCCGGGCCGTGCCGCGTACGTACTGCGCGGACTGGAGAAGCTCCCCGACGCCGACGTGCAGACCCTGCTGACGGCGGCCGGCGTCCCGGACCCGGCCCCCGCCCTGAAGGAGGCCGACGGCATCCCCGCCCAGTACGCGCTGCTCGACTCCGCCGAGTTCGACCCCTGCTCGCTCCAGGCCCGGCCCACCGATCTGATGCGGCGCAGGCAGCACTCCAAGTCGGCGCTCGCCGCGGCGGCCGCGCTCGCGGTGTGCGGCGCGCTGATCACCCTGCCGGGCGGCGGCTGGGGCGCCGACGGCCCCGCCGCCCCGCCGTACGCGCGGAACCCGGCGGCCGAGGCCGCCCTCGACCCGGGACAGCTGGTCCGGATCTCCCCCACCGCCTGGAAGACCGCCGCCCGCACCGACTTCTCCGTCTGGCCCACGCGCGGCGCCCTCGCCCGCGACACCGCCCTGCTGCGCCGCGCCCTCTCCGTCTGGGCCCGCCCCGGCGACACGGTCCAGGTCTCGGCGACCCCCGGCACCCAGACCGGCGGTCCGGCCGGCCCGCCCCAACTGCTGTACGCGGGTCTGGTCGACAACGCGCGCGTGGTGATCCTCTACGACGGTCTGCGCATCGCCCGCTACGCCGAGCCGAAGGACGGCACGCGGGGCGCCGCACTCGACTTCGCCCGCGTCGACGGGGCCAGGAAGGCCGATGCGGGCGCGCTCGTGCTGGGCCGGTCCGACGGGAACGTCCGGTTCCTGACCGCCCCCTGGGTGGAGAAGGCGGCCGAGCGTGACCTGGTGAAGCCCCGCGCCGGAGCCATGGACCTGGAGCTGACCGACGGGGTCACCGCGCCATTGGCCAGCCCCGTCCTGCGGCCGGGCAAGTGCGCCTCCTGGAACGCGCTCCAGCTGACCGACGCCTCCGGCACCCATCTGGCCACCGACCTCGGCGAGCTGGTCCCGGCCCGGCTCACCTCCGGGCGGCCCGGCAAGGCGGGCGACGCGCCGGGGGCCCAGGCCCTGCGCACCTGGGCGCCCTTCGCCTGCTCGCTGGCCCAGGAGCGTGCCGCGGGCGTGCGCAGCGTCAACGCCTGGTCCTTCGCCGACCAGCCGCTGCCCGACGGGAACGGCGAAGCCACCTGGGTGTGCACCCGGGGCGAGACCTGGCGGGGTGACGGGACGACGGCCCTGGCCCAGTTCCAGACAGCGGGCTCGCGGCACGGGGTGATCGTGGCCAAGGGCAAGGACGGGACGGCGTGCGGTCCGCGTGATCCGCATGTGCTGGCCGGGGTGCTGTGGCAGGCCGGCAAGGGTGACTGGTACCTGCTGGCCGCGGGCAGCTGGGGCACCGCGTCGATCCGCACGACCGGCGAGGTCACCGCGTCGGCCCAGGGCAACCTGCTCACCGCGAAGGCCAAACAGGGCGCCCGAGCGGACCTGAAGGGCACCCTGGACGACGGCACGCCGATCAGCGGCCTGCACTAGAGGCTCTCGCGGTGCCGGGCAGGGTGGACCACTTGTGAGCGCCGACGGCCGAATTCGATCGGTAAGGTGTTCGCATGACTACCGGGGTTCGCCGCAGGATGGGCGTCGAGGAGCGGCGGCAGCAGCTGATCGGCGTCGCCCTCGAACTGTTCAGCCGCCGCTCGCCGGACGATGTGTCCATCGACGAGATAGCCTCGGCGGCGGGCATCTCGCGCCCGCTGGTCTACCACTACTTCCCGGGCAAACTCAGCCTGTACGAGGCCGCGTTGAAGCGGGCCGCGGAGGATCTGGCGGGCCGGTTCGTGGAGCCGCACGAGGGTCCGCTGGGCGCCCGGCTGCTGCGGGTGATGCGCCGCTACTTCGACTTCGTCGACGAGCACGGGCCCGGTTTCTCGGCGTTGATGCGTGGCGGACCGGCCGTCGGCTCGTCGGCCACGAACGCGCTCATCGACTCCGTACGGCAGGCCGCGTATGACCAGATCCTTGTCCATCTGGGCGTCATCGATCCGCCCGCACGACTGGAACTGGTCATCCGCTCCTGGGTCTCGCTCGCCGAGTCGACGGCCCTGATCTGGCTGGACGGCCGGGACATCCCACGCGCCGAACTGGAGATCCAGCTCGTGCACGACTTCGCCGCCCTGGCCGCCGTGAGCGCCGCCTACGACGAGGAGATGTCCACCCTCCTGCGCGGCATGCTGAAGGAGGAGCCGGCCGACGGTCCCTTCACCGACCTGCTCAACCGGCTGATCGCGCTGGCCTCCTGAACCGTCAGCGTTCGAACTTCCGGTACGACGCGTCGAGGTCACGCACCTCGGCGGAGGCGTGCAGCACGAAGCCCTCGTCCGCCACGTGCTCGCGGAGCAGTTCGATGACGGTCTCGGTCAGTTTCGCCTTGGTGTCTTCGGTGCGGCCGGCGAGCAGGCCGATCGTGACGTGCACGATGGCGTGGTGCTGGTCCTCGGGGTCCTCGTAGCCGAACGCCGTGACCGCGCTGGGCCGGAACTGCGTCTTGCAGGCCTCCGGCTTCGCGGCCGCGATCTCGACCGTCGCGGTGTGCAGGGCGTGGGCGAAACCGGCCCGGTCGAAGGCCGGGTCCATCACGGCGGAGTAGTCGACGGTGATCTGCGGCATGGGCACGCACTCCTGTTCTAGGGCAACGGTGTCACCCTAGGGCCTGTCCGGCGGATCATGCCCCAGACGCGGGGCTTGGCACGCCCATCTGCGGCGATGAGGCGCCGCTCATTTCCTGCGGCCTGATCCGCCGGACAGGCCCTGGTCGGCGTGATCCGCGAGCCGTAGGGCCAGCATCGCGATGTCGTCCTCCCGGTCGTGGGCGAAGCAGTCGAGCAGGGTGTCGCACAGCGGGGCCACTCCGGGCGGGGCGCCGGCGGCGGCCGTGCGGAGGTGGGCCAGGGAGACCGCGAGGTCCGTGCCGCGGGTCTCGATCAGGCCGTCGGTGACCATCAGCAGCCGGTCGGCGGGCCGCAGCACCAGTTCGGTGGGCGGCGGCCGGTCCAGGCCGAGGCCGAGCAGCGGTCCACTCGCCGCCACGTACCCGGCGCCGCCCCCGGCCCGGACGACGAGCGGCGGGATGTGGCCGGCGTTGGCGATCCGGACCCGCCCGCTGTCCGGGTCGGCCAGGACCAGGCACACGGTGGCCGTGACGTCCGGGTGGTGGTGCTGGAGCATCCGGTCGAGCCGCGCGGCCAGCACCCTCGGGTCGCTGTCCTCGACGCAGTAGGCGCGCAGCGCGTGCCGGATCTCCACCATGACGGTGGCCGCCTCCAGTGAGTGCCCGGCGACGTCCCCGACCGCGGTGAGCATCCCGCCGTCGGTGCGCAGGGCCGCGTAGAAGTCCCCGCCTATCTCGGTCTGCCGGGAGGCGGGCACATAGCGGACGACGATCTCCAGGCCCGGCAGACGCAGCTTCTCCGGCCGGGGCAGGAAGCTGTGCTGGAGGGTGAGGGCGACATGGCGCTCCACCTGGTACATCAGCAGCGGTTCGGCGGCCAGGGCGGCGTTCTGCGCGAGCCGGGCGAGCAGCGCCTCGTCCGCCGGGTCTGCGCCGGGCACGCGGGACACCGGTGTGGCGAGGCAGACCGGCGTCCGGTCCGACCGGGTCTGGGCCACCACCAGCCGGGCGTCGTCCTCGGCGCCGGGCCGGAAGAACCCGGCCGGCCACAGCGGTGCGGGCACGGTGGTGCAGCGCGTCCCGGTCCGCCCCTCGGCGAGCCTGGTGATCAGCCGGGCCACGGCCGCGTGCGCGGTGGCGTCGGGCAGGGCGAGGACACTGCGGTCCCGGGACGTCCCCCGGTACAGCTCGCCGTCGGCACCGATCACGAAGGCCACGGCCGGGGCACCGGTCAGCCGGGCGGCGCCCTCGGCCGCCGCGTCGGCCAGTTCCCGCGCGCAGCGAGCCGCCTGCACGGCGACGGTGGCCTCGGACAGCAGCGTCATCCGGCGCACCAGCGACTCGGCGCCGGTGTGCCGGCGCGCCCCGCGCACCGCGGCCCGGACGACGGCGCGGATCTCCTCCGGTTCGGCGGGCATCGTCAGATACGCGTCCCCGCCCGCGTTCAGCCCGCGGCACCGGTCGCCCGGCGTCAGCGCGGCGGCGGAGAAGTGCACCACGGGCAGCGCGGCCATCGGCGGCTGCGCCTTGACCCTGCGGCACAGCTCGAAGCCGGTCATGTCGGGCAGCCCGACGTCCACCAGGGCCACGTCGGGCAGGGTGCCCGCGCGCAGGCGTACGTCGAGTTCCACCAGGGCCTCACCGGCGCTGGCCACCGGCACCACCCGGTGCCCGGCCCGGCGCAGCACCGCGCCCATGGCGTACCGGCTGGCCGCCGCGTCGTCGACGACCAGGACCGTGGTCTCGGGGTGCCGGCGGCTGTCGTCCATCTCTCCCGGCCCTCGGTGCGAAACGTCGGTGCGAATAGTCGGTGCGAAAGGTGGGGCGGCCCCCGAACGAGGACCGCCCCACCCACGCTAGCGCCCGTGCGTCAGCCCCGGGTGAACACCGCTACGGTTCGACCCGGAACGGCGAACGTGCCCGATTCCGCCGCGTACGAGGAGGACTTGACGGTAGGGTCCGCACCCGATGCCTGCACCGGGTGCAGCCGGTAGTGCCGCCCGGCGAGCGCGGCGATCCGCTGCTCCTGCTTCTCGGGCGTGGCGTTGAACACCACGACCAGGTCACCGAGGCGCATGGTGATCACACCGGGTGTCTCGTCCTTCCCGGACAGCGGGAAGGACAGCCGCGACTGCACCTGAGCGGTCGTGCCGAGGGAGAAGGCCCGCTCCGTCGTGCGGATCCGCAGCAGGTCCCGGTACGCGGCCGAGGCGCCCTCGATCTGCGGGCACCCGACGCTCACCGAGCTCAACAGGGGCTTGGCGTAGGTCCACTTGGACTGGTTGTCGGCCGCCGTCGGCAGGCCCCGGCCGAAGCCGTTGCCGTCCGCGCAGTTCCAGTGGATGGCGTTGAACCAGTCGCCGCTGTCGAAGGAGTTGCGGTCCAGCGACTTCGAGCGCAGCAGGTCGGTGCCTGCCTGGGAGAGCGCCGGGCCCTGCGAGAGGCTCGCGGTGGCCATCGCCAGGACCTGCATGCGGGCCCGGTCGGACGCGGAGGTGTCCCCCGGCAGCTTGTAGGCGAGGGCGTCGAAGAGCGACTCGTTGTCGTGCGCGTCGACGTAGGCGAGGGCGTCGCCCGGCGCGTCCGCGTACCCGGCGGGTGAGCCGTTGTAGTCGATCTCCGCTCCGGTGACCTCCTTGCCGCCGGTGTCGGTGAAGCGGTACTTGGCGAGGTTGCCGGTCAGGCCCACCTTGATCAGGTCCTGGTAGTGCAGGAGCCGGGCCTTCTGCTCCTCCTTCGTGCCGTTCGCCGTCGAGGAGTTGGGGTCGGTGTAGAGCCCGGAGGCGAAGCCCTGGACGCCGGGGTCGGAGTCGAAGGGGCTGCCGCCGCGCACCGCGTCCCGGGCCCGGTCGGAGAAGGTCGCGATGCCGGTGCCGGCCATGTTCTTCTGGGTGGCCTGCACGAACCGGGCGTCGTCGGCGACCTCGCCGAAGTTCCAGCCCTCGCCGTACAGGATGATCTTCTTGCCGTCGACGCCGTCCTTGGCGACGGTCAGCGCGTCGAGGGCCTTGCGGACGGCGAGGATGTTGGCCTTCGGGTGGTGGCCCATCAGGTCGAAGCGGAACCCGTCGACCTTGTACTCCTTGGCCCAGGTGACGATCGAGTCGACGACCAGCTTGCCCATCATCGCGTTCTCCGGCGCGGTGCCCGCGCAGCAGGTGCTGTTGGCCACGCTTCCGTCGGCGAGCAGCCGCTGGTAGTAGCCGGGCACGATCTTGTCGAGGACGGAGGTGTCCGCCTGGCCGCCGGCCGCCGTGTGGTTGTAGACGACGTCCATCACGACCCGCAGGCCGTCGTCGTTGAGCGCTTTGACCATCTCGCGGAACTGGACGGTACGCGCGGTGCCGTCCGGGTCGGTGGCGTACGAGCCCTCGGGGACCGTGTAGTGGTACGGGTCGTAGCCCCAGTTGTAGGCGTCCTTCGCGGCGGTCTTCGCCACGCACTCCTGCTGCTTGTCGGAGTCGGGAGCGTAGGAGGCCAGGTCGCAGTCGGGGCTCGCCTGGTCGGCCTTCTTCTCGGGGATGGTGGCTATGTCGAAGGCGGGCAGGAGGTGGACGTAGGAGGTGCCCGACTTCGCGAGCTCGCGCAGGTGCTTCGAACCGTCGCTGGTCTTGTCGGTGAAGGCCAGGTAGGTGCCCTGGTCCTTCGCCGGGACCGTCTTGTCGGCGACGGAGAAGTCCCGGATGTGCAGCTCCTGGATCTGCGCGTCCCTCAGCGGTACGGCCTTGGGCTTGCGCAGGCCCGACCAGCCGCTCGGGGCGAGGGACTTGTCGTTCAGGTCGACGACGAGGCTGCGTTCCGAGTTCGCGGTGAGCGCGAGCGAGTACGGGTCGGTGACCTCGTTGGTGACCATCTTCCGGACGGTGGGCGCCCAGACCTTCACGACGTACCGGTAGGGCTTGCCCTTCCAGGACGCCGGGCCGGTGACGGACCAGACCCCGGTGGCCGCGTCCCGGTGCATCCCGACGCTGCGGCCGTCGAGGTCGAGGCGGACGGACCGGGCCGTCGGCGCCCAGACCGAGAGCGTCGGCTTGCCGTCGTGGAAGACGGGCCCGAGCCTGGCCTTGGTCGCGCCGGGGTACAGGTCGTCGAGCACGCCCGCGATCTGCACGCCGGTCGCGCTGAGCACGGCCCCGTTCGCGGCGCGCTGCGAGGCGACGAGCTGGCCGCCCAGCGCCTGGCGCACCCGGTCCCGGTCGCGCGGGTCGACGGACCAGGCGGTGTAGTCCTTCAGGTGCGGGAACCTCGCCTTCTGGGCGTCGGTGAGCGTGGTCTTCGACAGCCGCAGCCAGCGTTCGTCGTCGCTGGTCAGCGTCCCGTCCTTGACCGTGATCGAGCCGTCGAGGGAGTACAGCAGCTGGGTGGAGACGGCGCCGTCGGCGCCGTTCCAGGCGAGCGTGTCCCGGTCGATCCAGACCGCCTTGGAGGTGGTCAGGTCGAGGGCGGCGGCGCTGCCCGCGGGCTGCGGCAGCAGGTACTTCTCCTGACCGTTCAACAGCCACACCTCGTAGCCGTCGTTCTTGAGGTCCAGCGACTGGTCGGTGGGGAGATCCTTGTCGTCGCCCTTGTGGATGATGTAACTGAGGCTGGTGGCACCATCGGTGAGCGGTACCTCGAAGACCGCGCCATAGGCGTCGGTCTTCACCGGCTTCAGGGGGTTCGACCAGTCGGTGGGGTTCGCGGCGCCCGTCCAGACGTGCAGGCCCCAGCCGTCGTAGTTCCCGTCGGCGCGGTGGTAGTGGATGACGGCCTTGGTCTTGTCCTGGGCCGGGTAATCGGGCCGCTCGGTCAGTACGTCCGTCTTCCCCTGCTCGACCCACACCTCACCCGTCTTGGTGACGTCGATGGACCGGTCGGCGGAGACGTCCTTGTTGCCGTCCTTGTCGACGACCAGGAAGCCGACGTTCGAGGCGCCAGGCTTCAGTTTGACGTAGGCGAAGGCGCCGTACGCGTCCCGGCCGGTGAAGGGGTGCCCGGCGGGCCAGGTGGTGGACTCGCCGTCGGCGATGTCGCCCCAGGCGTACAGGCCCCAGTCGCCGTAGTCGCCGTCGGTGCGCTTGTAGTGGACGATCGCGTAGTCCCGGGAGGAGGCCGTGGGGACCTCGGCCGCGGGCGGAGTGCCGGTGGTGCTGCCGGCGGTGGCGCTCGCGGTGTGCCCGGCGGAGTCGACGACGACCGCCTTGTAGCGCAGAGCGGTTCCGGCGGGCACGTCCTTGCCGATGGTCTGGGTGACCTTGTACGGGGCGTGGTCGGCGGAGCCGAGGGTGCGCCACGTGCCGTTCCCGACCTGCGCCGCGAAGACGACGCGGTCGAGCTGTCCCCCGGTGACGTCGGCGGACAGTTCGACGGTCCCGGTGGCACCGGTGTCCGGGGCCTCGAGGGTGATCGTGGGCTTGGTGGCGGGCTTGGCGAGGGTGCCGGTCGCCTTGTAGACGACGGCCGCGCCGGCCGGGACGGTGACGGTGAGCTCACGGTCGCCGTCGGTCTTCAGGGTGCCGTCCGCGCCGAAGACGCCCCGGTAGGACATCCCCGCCGAGCCGGTCGCGAAGGTAGCGGTCTTCGCCTCGCCGGCGTTGTTGAGGGCGACGACGTACTCCTGGCCGGTCCTGGCGTCGGTACGGGTGAAGGCGTAGATCCCGGCGCCGTCGGCCGCGTACCGCTCGGTCTGCACCCCGTCCGTCAGGGCCGGGTTGGCCTTGCGGAGCCTGGAGAGGGCGGCGATCTCCTTGTACAGCGGCGCGCTCGTTTCGTAGGAGTCGCTCGCGTGGGTGCGGTCGGTGCCGATCTCGTCGTCGTCGAGGTAGTCGGCGACCTTGGAGGCGAACATGGTCTGGCGGGCGTCCTTGTCGCCGCCGGAGCCGGTGAAGCCCTGCTCGTCGCCGTAGTAGACGACCGGGTTGCCGCGGCTGAGGAACATGACCTCGTTGGCGAGCCTGTCCTTGGCGAGCAGTTCGGCGTCGGAGGCCTTGGGGTTGTCCTGCTCCAGGAAGTAGCCGATCCGGCCCATGTCGTGGTTGCCGAGGAAGGTGACCTGCTCGTAGGCGTTGGCCTTGTCGGTCGTGTACTTGTAGTCGTCGCCGAAGACCGACGCCAGCTTCCGCGCGCTGCCGCCCTGGGAGGCGTAGGAGCGGGCCGCGTCCTGGAAGGGGAAGTCGAGCGTGGCGTCGAGTCGGCCCTGGGTGACGTACGGGGACGTGATCGAGGTGTCGGCGGAGTAGACCTCACCGAACATGAAGAAGTTCTTCCGCCCGTGCGCCGCGGCGTACTTGTCGAGCGCCGTCGCCCACTGGGTCCAGAACTCCATGTCGACGTGCTTGACGGTGTCGATCCGGAACCCGTCGACGGCGAAGTCCTTCACCCACCGCTGGTAGATCCCCTCCATGCCGTGGACGACCTCGGGACGCTCGGTCCACAGGTCGTCGAGGCCGGAGAAGTCGCCGTAGGTGGTGGACTCGCCGGCGTAGGTCGAGTCGCCCCGGTTGTGGTACATCGTCGGGTCGTTGAGCCAGGCCGGGACCTTTGCCTTGCCGGTGACCTGCGGGGTGTACGGGAAGTCGGCGCCGGAGACGGCCGGGAACTTCCCCGTCCCGTCGGCGTGGTCGGCGTCGTCGAAGGGCCTGCCGTCCTCGGTCAGGTAGGGGAAGGCGCCCTTGGAGAGGTAGTCGGAGGACTGCTCCTTGTAGTTCACGACGTCGGCGGTGTGGTTGGTGATGACGTCGAAGAAGACCTTCATGCCCTTGGCGTGCGCCTTGGAGATGAGGGTCTGGAGGTCCTTGTTGGTGCCGAAGTGCGGGTCGACCTGGGTGAAGTCGGTGATCCAGTAACCGTGGTAGCCGGCCGAGGCGTTGCTGCCCGTCCCCTGCACCGGCTTGTTCTTGAAGATCGGCGCCATCCAGATGGCGGTGGTGCCGAGCCCCTTGATGTAGTCGAGCCGCTTGGTGAGGCCGTTGAGGTCGCCGCCCTGGTAGAAGCCCTTGTCGGTGGGGTCGTAGCCGGTGCTGAGGCGTGAGCCGGTCAGGCCGCCCTTGTCGTTGGACGTGTCCCCGTTGGCGAAACGATCCGGCATGACGAAGTAGAACTGCTCGCGCGTGTCGTCGTGCCGGGCGGGCTGGGCGGCGAGGGCCGCGTCCGACGGGGGCGTGGGCAAAGTGGCGGCCTCGGCGGCCAGTGGCTGGGCCAGGGCGGCGACGAGGGCGACGGCGGTGACGGCCGCCGCCCGTCTGACGTAGGCGGTACGGCGCCTGAGGGGCGCCGGCCATCTCGGTATCACAGGCGGGAACTCCTTGCGATTACGGCTCATTCGGGTCCGACCCCGGCGCGACCGTACCGCCGACGAAAGGGTTGCAGCAAGACTTGTGAAACCCGGAGAAAGAAGTTTCACGCACAGTCAGCAGGCCTGCTCAGCAGCTGGACTTGCCCGCGTAGAGCGCCAGAGCCGTGTTCGAGCCCAGAGTGGCGGTGAACTGACCGCTGGAGTTCACCGTCACCGCCGTGTTGTTCTGCACGTTGCAGTAGGTCCCGGCCGGCAGGGACGTCTGGTAGGTGCGGGTCAGGGACGAGGACTCGTGGTTGATGGCCACGTAGCCCTTGCTGCCGCGCCCGAAGCCGATCGCGTTGTTGCCGTCGTCCCACCAGTCGGTCATCGACTGACCGCGGGTGGTGTTGCGGAAGGCGACCATGGACTTGATCTCCGGCCAGGCGTGCTGGCACTTCCAGCCGTCCTGCCAGCACGCGTTCACCGTGCCGCCGCCCGGCGGGCCCGCGTCGACGTCCGTCCACTCGTAGCCGGAGTTGATGTCCGGGGCGCCGTAGGGGTAGGCCAGCATGAAGACGTTGGCGAGGGTGTAGTCGGCGCCGTCCTTGTAGTTCAGGGTGGAGCCGTTGCGCTCGGTGTCGTGGTTGTCGACGAAGACGCCGGCGACCGAGCTGCTCAGGTAGCCCCAGCCCTCGCCGTAGTTCTTCAGGTAGGCGAGCTTCTCGTTGTTGAGGACGCGCTTGAGGTCGTAGGCGTAACGGAACTCCTGGACGTCGCCGTTCCCGGTGTACTCGGTGGGCTGGACGGCCTCGTTGGCGCCGTAGATGACCTCCTGCTTCCAGTAGGCGGAAGGGTTCGTCAGACGGGACTTGATGTTGGCCAGGTCCTCCGCCGGGATGTGCTTGGCCGCGTCGATGCGGAAGCCGTCCACGCCGAGGGTGAGCAGGTCGTTCATGTAGCCGGCGATCGTCTTGCGGACGTACTCCTCGCCCGTGTCCAGGTCGGCGAGGCCGACGAGTTCGCAGTGCTGGACGTTCCAGCGGTCGGCGTAGTTCGTCACCTGGGAGGTGCAGTCGTCGAAGTCGTAGACCGAATACAGCCCCGGGTAGTCGTACTTCGTGTACGACGAACCGCCCGTGCCGGTGCCCGAGCCCGCCGACATGTGGTTGATCACCGTGTCGACCACCACCTTCACGCCGGCCGCGTGGCAGGTGTCGACCATGTTCCGGAACGCCGTACGGTCGCCGAGGCGACCCGCGATCTTGTACGACACCGGCTGGTACGACGTCCACCACTGCGAGCCCTGTATGTGCTCGGCGGGCGGGGAGACCTGGACGTAGCCGTAGCCGGCGGGGCCGAGGGTGCTGGTGCACTCCTTGGCGACCGAGGCGTACTTCCACTCGAAGAGGACGGCGGTGACGTCCTTGACGCCGGGCGGGGAGGCCTGTGCGGTAGTCGGGTACATGCCAACCGTAAAGGCGGCGGCGAGGGCCAGTACCGCGGGGAGGGTTCTGCGTGCCATGTGGGGTTCCTTCGTCGTTGAAGGCGCTTGCTGCAATGTTTCAGCAAACTTGCGGTGACGCAGATGTTAAAGGCCCGCTGCCGAAAAGGCAGCGGGCCTTTGTGAAGTTGATGCAAGAACTTTCAGACGGGCCCTCAGTCCGCCGTCGTCCACCAGACGGTGGTGTCGGCCGGCACCTTCGCCTCGCCGCCCGCCTCGGTCACCTCACCGCTGGTGAGCAGGACCCTGCCGTACGCCGGGGTCGTCACCGCCTCCCCCGTGGTGTTCGCGACGCACACGAACTCCCCGCGCCGGAAGGCGAGGACGCCCTCGGGGGCGCGCAGCCACTCCACCGCGTCGCCCGCGCCGAGCGCGGGGTGGTCCCGGCGGGCGGCGAGCGCGGCCCGGTACAGCTCCAGCGTCGAGCCCGGCACACCGGTCTGCGCCTCGACGCTCAGCTCCCCCCAGCTCGACGGCTGCGGAAGCCAGCTGCCGCCGCTGCCGAAGCCGTACGAGGATCCCGTGCGGGTCCACGGAATCGGCACCCGGCAGCCGTCGCGGAAGCCGTCCTGGCCGGCACCCCGGAAGTACGCCGGGTCCTGGCGCACCTCGTCGGGCAGGTCGACGACGTCGGGGAGACCGAGCTCCTCGCCCTGGTAGATGTACGCCGAGCCGGGCAGGGCGAGCATCAGCAGGGTGGCCGCGCGCGCCCGGCGCAGGCCCAGCGCGCGGTCGCCCGCCGTGCGGATCTGGGTGCCGAGGCCGGGCGGGTTGGCGAAGCGGGTGGCGTGCCGGGTGACGTCGTGGTTGGACAGGACCCAGGTGGCGGGGGCGCCGACCGGGCGCATCGCCTCCAGGGTGCGGTCGATGACCGTACGCAGCTCCTCGGCGTCCCACTCCGTGCTCAGGTACTGGAAGTTGAAGGCCTGGTGGAGTTCGTCGGGCCGGACGTAGTTCGCGGTCCGCTCGACGGTCGGCGTCCACGCCTCGGCGACGAAGATCCGCCCACCCGTCTCCCACCACCGCCCTTCTGACGAAGGCCCTTCGGGCCCCTTTTTATTCGAGTATTCGTCGAGGATCAGCCGCCACTGCCGGTAGATCTCGTGCACGCCGTCCTGGTCGAAGAACGGCATGACATCGTTGCCCAGCAGTTTCAGCTGGTCGTGGGAGCCGAGGTCGGGCAGGCCGTCGGCCTTGACCAGGCCGTGCGCCACGTCGATGCGGAAGCCGTCGACGCCCATGTCCAGCCAGAAGCGCAGGATCGAGCGGAACTCGTCCCCCACCGCCGGGTGGTCCCAGTTGAAGTCGGGCTGCTCGGGGGCGAAGAGGTGCAGGTACCACTCCCCGGCCGAGCCGTCCGGTTCGGTCACCCGGGTCCAGGCCGGGCCGCCGAAGATGGACTCCCAGTCGTTGGGCGGCAGCTCGCCGTCCTGCCCCTTGCCGGGGCGGAAGTGGTAACGCTCCCGCAGCGGCGAGCCGGGGCCCTCGGCGAGCGCCCGCTTGAACCACTCGTGCTGGTCGGAGGAGTGGTTGGGCACGAGGTCGACGATGACCCTGAGGCCGTGCCCGTGGGCGTCGCGGATCAGGGCGTCGGCGTCCAGCAGGTTGCCGAACATCGGGTCGACGGCGCGGTAGTCGGCCACGTCGTAGCCGGCGTCGGCCTGCGGCGAGGCGTAGAACGGGCTGAGCCAGACGGCGTCCACGCCCAGGTCGCGCAGGTGCGCGAGTCTGGAGCGCACGCCCTCCAGGTCGCCCATGCCGTCGCCGTCGCTGTCGGCGAAGCTGCGCGGATAGACCTGGTAGATCACCGCGTCCCGCCACCAGTCGCGGCGCTGGGCGACGGTGGCGACAGCTGACTCGGAAACGGGGCTCGGTGCCGGGTCGGCGGAGTGCTGGCTCATGGCGTCCTTGTGCGTCCTTGTGTGTAACTCGGTCATGGGGCTTCTCGGGTGCGCTGATGAGGCGGCCGCGGTGCCGGCGGGGTCGGATGGGCACCGCGGCCGCCACCCGCGCGGACAGGCGCGCGGGAGCCCTTGTGCGGTGGGCGGGAGGTCAGCCCTTGGTGCCGCCGGCGGTGAGGCCGGTCACCAGGTTTTTCTGGACAAGGTAGAAGAACACGGACACGGGTATCGCGATCAACACCGCGGTGGCGGCCATGTAGTTCCATTGTGCGTCGTGCTCGCTGACGAAGCTCTGCAGGCCGACGGCGAAGGTGTACTTGGAGTCGTCCAGCATGAAGGTGGTCGCGAACGCCACCTCGCCGACGGCCGTGATGAAGTTGTAGAAGGCCGCGACGGCCAGCCCCGGGCGGGCCAGCGGCAGGATCAGCCGGGCGAACGTGCCGAAGGGGGTGAGGCCGTCCACCCGGCCCGCCTCGTCGATCTCGAAGGGGATGGTGTCGAAGTACCCCTTGAGCAGCCAGGCGCTGTACGGCACGGCGGTGGTGCAGTTGATGACGATCAGGGCCCAGTAGGTGTCGATGAGACCGAGCTCGCTGAAGATCTCGTACATCGGCACGATCAGGATGGCGATCGGGAAGGCCTGGGTGAGCAGCAGCACCCACATCAGCGACTTGTAGCCGGGGAAGCGCATGCGCGAGACGGCGTAGCCGGTGGTGGCGGCGACGAAGACGCCGATCAGGGTGGTGCCGAGCGCCACGATCATCGTCGACTTGAACCAGTCGAAGAAGGCGGTGTGCTGGAGCACGAAGCCGTAGTTGGAGAAGGTCAGCTTGCCCAGGATCTTGCTCGGGTGCAGGTAGTCGTCCTTGTCCGGCCCGAGCGAGAGGAAGATCAGCCAGGCCACCGGCGCGATCGCGACGAGGCTCGCGAGGGCGAGGCCGGCGTGCAGGAGGGCGGCGCCGAGCGGGCCGCGTTCGCCCCGCCGGCGGGTGCGGCGCGTGGGGCGCGCGGTGGAGGCGGGCCCGGCCTCGGTCTTTTCCAGGGTCGTGGTGCTCATGGCGGCGGCTCCTGCGGCGTCAGACGGCGAGCTGGTCATTGCGCTTCAGCCAGCGGAAGTAGAAGGAGGTGAAGACGGTGAGGACCGACAGCAGCAGCACTCCGTACGCGGCGGACTGGGCGAAGTCGCGCGGCTGCTGTCCGAAGCCCAGGTAGTAGGCCCAGGTCACGAGGATCTGGGCGTCGGGCGCGCCGGTGGGGCCGAACAGCAGGAAGATGATGGCGAACTGGTTGAAGGTCCAGATGATCCCGAGGAGTACGACGGTGGAGCTGACGGACCTCAGACCCGGCAGCGTGACGTACCGGAAGCGCTGCCAGGGGCTCGCCCCGTCCATCTCGGCGGCCTCGTAGAGCGAGGAGTCGATGGACTGGAGGCCGCCGAGCAGCGAGAGCATCATGAACGGCACACCGCACCAGGTGTTGACCATGATCGCCGCGAACCGCTGCCAGAAGGTGTCCTCCAGCCACTGCGGCTGGGGCAGGTGCAGCGAGTGGAGGACCTGGTTGAGCACTCCGGAGTCGGAGAGCATGATCCGCCAGGAGAAGACGGTGACGAAGGTCGGCACGGCCCAGGGCAGGACCAGCAGCACCCGGTAGAAGGTGCGGCCGCGCAGCTTCTCGTTGAGCATCAGCGCGAGGCCCAGGCCGATGGTGTAGTGCAGGGCGACGCAGGCGACGGTCCAGAAGACGGTCCACAGGAAGTGCGACCAGAACCGGTCGTACGACAACGGGCCGAACAGGATGTCCTTGTAGTTGTCGATCCCGATGAACTTGTACGTGGCGTCGATGTGGTTGACGCCGATGGTGCGCGCCGAGTTGAGGCTGTTGGCGTCGGTCAGGGTGAGGTAGAGGCCGCGCAGCAGCGGGTAGCCCACGATGACGCCGAGCACGACGACGACCGGCGTGATCATCGCGTAGGCGTACCAGTGCTTCTGGAATCCGTGTCTGATGCGCTGGCCCAGGCCGGGCCGCGGCGCGCGGTCACCGCGGCGGTTGCCGGTGGCGCGGTCGATGGCGACTGTCATGTTCGACACCTTCGAAAGATCAGGGGGCGGGCCTGGGCACAGGCCGGTGGCCGCCGGATCCTTCCCCCCTCGCGTGGGGGAGGTCCGGCGGCCACGCGGGCTCACTTGCTGAAGTCGGGCACCAGCTTGGTGATGGCGACCTCGGCGTTGCTCAGGCCCTTGTCCAGCGACTCCTTGCCGGCGGCGACCTTGGGCAGCTCGATGTCCAGCGGGCCCCACAGGGAGCTGTACTCGGGCAGCGCCGGGCGCGGCTGGGCGGCGGCCAGGACGCCCTGGTAGCCGGCGATGCCGGGGTCGGCCTTGACCTGGGCGGTGTAGGCGTCGTCGCGGGTGGGCAGCGTGGAGTTCTTCAGGGCGATGGTCTCCTGGGACTTCGCCGAGGTCATGTAGTTGACGAACTTCAGCGCCGCCGCCTGGTGGGCCTTGTCCGAGCCGGCGTAGACCGAGAGGTTGTGGCCGCCGGTCGGGGCGCCCGCCTTGCCGGTGGAGCCGGCCGGGACGGTGGCGATGCCGAGGTTGGACTTGTCCTTGAACGCGGAGCCCTTGTAGAAGTTCGTGATCTCCCAGGGGCCCTGGATGATCGAGGCGACCTTGCCGCTGACGAACGCGTCCTGGATGTGGGCGTAGGCGTCGGCGGTGGTGTCGGCCTTGTGCAGGCCCTGCCCCTTGAACGTGCTCAGCCAGGTGCCGTAGGCCTTCTTCGCGGCGGCCGAGTCGACGGTGATCTTCTTGGCGGAGGCGTCGACGGTGTCCGTGCCCTCGCCGTAGAGGAAGCTCTGGGCGTAGTAGGCCGCGGTGGAGCCCCAGTAGCCGTAGACGTGCTCCTTGGCGTCGATCTTGGAGGCGTCGGCCTTCAGCTCGTCCCAGGTCTTGGGGGCCTCGGTGATGCCGGCCTTCTTGAACAGCGCCTTGTTGTAGACGAGGGCCAGGGTGTCGGTGACCAGCGGCACGCCGTAGGTCTTGCCGCCGTACTGCGCCTGAGTGATCAGGTTGGACTTGAACTTGTCCTTGTCCCCGAGCGCCTCGGTGCCGTCGAGCGGCAGGAAGTAGCCCTTCTTGGCGAAGGCGGGGGTCCAGCCGACCTCGGAGCGCAGCACGTCCGGGGCGCCGCTGGAGCCGGCTGCGGTGTCGAACTTGTTCTGCGCCTGGTCGAACTGGACGTTGACGTACTTGACCTTGATGTTCTTGTTGGCGGCCTCGAACTGCTTGATCAGGGCCTGGTACGTCGGTGCCTCATTGGTGGCGTTGGAGGTGTCCCACCAGGTGATGGTGACCGGGCCGTCCGACTTTCCGCTGTCGCTGTCGCTCCCGCCGCACGCCGTCGCCGTGAGGGCGAGGGACGCCACCAGTGCGGAGGCCGCTATGCCACGCCGCATGAGTTCTCCTTGAGGGTTAAGCCCGAGTGCTGACAGGGGGCGGTCCCGTCCGCCGCCCCTGCCGTCCTGCCGACCGCGCCGTCGCCGCCGCCGGGCGAGTGGGAACGTAACAGCGATGCAAGCGTTGCGAAAGACCTTGCAGAAAAAAAGTGCAAGAGGGTGCGGATGTTATGCCGCCGTGACCCCTCCTCGACCGCCACGAGACCCTTGTCTTACGTGGCTGAGCGGGAAAGGGCCCGATTGTGCAAGACTCTGCAAGCTCTTGCTATCCGGCTCCGTCACGGGGATCATCCCTTGCGGGACCTGGGCGCCGACCACAACAGAGGGACCGCGATGACGATACGGCCGGTACAGTCCGGTGCCGTGACCACACGGCTTGCGGACATCGCTGCGCAGGCGGGGGTGAGCGAAGCGACCGTCAGCCGCGTCCTCAACGGCAAGCCCGGCGTCGCCGCCACCACCCGCCAGTCCGTGCTCGCCGCGCTGGACGTGCTCGGCTACGAGCGCCCGGTACGGCTGCGGCAGCGCAGCGAGGGCCTGGTGGGCCTGATCACCCCCGAGCTGGAGAATCCGATATTCCCCGCCCTCGCGCAGGTCATCGGCCAGGCGCTGACCCGGCAGGGCTACACGCCGGTGCTGGCCACGCAGACCCCGGGCGGGTCGACGGAGGACGAGCTGACCGAGATGCTCGTCGACCGGGGGGTCGCCGGCATCATCTACGTCTCCGGGCTGCACGCGGACACCACCGCCGACATGGGGCGCTACGAGCGGCTGCGGGCGCAGGGCGTGCCGTACGTGCTGGTCGACGGCTTCTCGCCGAAGGTGCAGGCGCCGTTCATCTCCCCCGACGACCGGGCCGCGATGACGCTGGCGGTGACCCACCTCGCCTCGCTCGGCCACACGCGGATCGGTCTGGCGCTCGGACCGAAACGGTTCGTCCCGGTCCAGCGCAAGATCGAGGGCTTCGTGCGCGCCGTGCAGGACCAGCTGGGTCTGGACGCGGCGGCCGTCGAGTCGGAGCTCGTGCAGCACTCCCTCTACACCCTGGAGGGCGGCCAGGCCGCCGCCACCGCGCTCATCGGGCGGAACTGCACGGCCGTGGTCTGCGCCAGCGACATGATGGCCCTGGGCGCGATACGGGCCGCCCGGCAGCTGGGCCTGGAGGTCCCCCGGGACGTCTCGGTGGTGGGCTTCGACGACTCCCCGCTGATCGCGTTCACCGACCCGCCGCTGACCACCATCCGCAAGCCGGTCCCGGCGATGGGCCAGGCGGCGGTGCGGACGCTGCTGGAGGAGATCGGCGGGACGCCCGCACCGCACAGCGAGTTCGTGTTCATGCCGGAACTGGTGGTGCGCGGTTCGACCGCTTCTGCTCCCGGGGACCGGAATCGTCCCTAGGGAGTAGAACGTGCGGCCCGAACCCGACCAAGGGATGATCGGGGCTTGAAGGCTTTTCTGGCAGACTCTGTAGCTATGGGTGACTCGACCGTGACGGAGCCGGAAGGTCGCGAGCAGACGGCCGTTCCGCACCCTGTCACGGGTGGAGCGGGCTCCGGCGCGCTGCGCCGGCTGCGCGCTCCGCGCCGCCCTCGTCTGTGGTTCGAGATCCTGCTGATCGCGGTGAGTTACTGGACGTACTCGCTCGTCCGCAACGCGGTCCCCGAGCAGCGCGGCAAGGCGATGCGCAACGCCGACTGGGTCTGGCGGGCCGAGCACCACCTCGGGGTCGCCGTCGAGGAGTCGGTCAACCACGCCGTGAACGCGGTGACATGGCTGATCGTGGGGATGAACTACTACTACGCGACCCTGCACTTCGTGGTGACGCTGGGCGTGCTGGTGTGGCTGTACCGCAGCCATCCGGGCCGGTACGCGGCGATGCGGACGGCGCTGTTCGCGACGACCGGTGTGGCCCTGCTCGGTTACTACCTGTTCCCGCTCGCCCCGCCCCGGCTGATGCGCGGCGGTGACTTCGTGGACACGGTGACGGTCCACCAGACCTGGGGGTCGATGGCCTCCGGCGACCTGAAGCACATGTCGAACCAGTACGCGGCGATGCCGTCGATGCACATCGGCTGGTCCCTGTGGTGCGGGCTGACGATCTTCGCGCTGGCGAGCGTGCCGTGGGTGCGGGTGGTGGGGCTGCTGTACCCGGTGACGACGCTCGTGGTGATCGTGGCCACCGCCAACCACTTCTGGCTCGACGCGGTCGGCGGCGTCCTGTGCCTGGCCTTCGGCTTCACGGTGGCCCGCCTGTGGTACGGAGCCCTGCCGCACACCCTGCCCCGCCTGGTCCCGGCACGGAGCTCAGCACCAGTGCCGAGCGAGGCGTAGGCGCCGCGCGGCTCGGGCGTGGGCCCGGTCAATCCGGCGGCGAGCGTGTCCGGGCGAGGCGTTCAGTCCTGGTAGAACAGCTCCTCCACCACTCCCCGCGCCCTGCGGGTCGTACGGCGGTACGCGTCGAGCATGTCGCCGGCGTGGCCCGGGCCGTAGCCGAGGTAGCGGCCGACGGCGGCGAGCTCGCGGGGGTCGGAGGGGAAGGTGTCGCCGGCCCGGCCGCGGACCAGCATGACGGCGTTGCGGACGCGGGTCGCCAGCACCCAGGCCTCGTCGAGGGTCGCGGCGTCCTCGGCGGAGATGAGACCGGTGTCGCGGGCGGCGGCGAGGGCCTCACGGGTGCGGGTGGTGCGCAGTCCGGGTTCGCGCCGGCCGTGCCGCATCTGGAGCAGCTGCACGGTCCACTCGACGTCGGACAGGCCGCCGGGGCCGAGCTTGGTGTGCAGCTTGGGGTCGGCGCCGCGCGGGAGGCGCTCGGCCTCCATGCGGGCCTTCAGCCGGCGGATCTCGCGCACCGCCTCGTCGCCGAGCCCGCCCTGCGGGTAGCGCAGCGGGTCGATCAGCTCCATGAAGCGGCCGGCCAGGCCCTCGTCCCCGGCGACCGGCTCGGCCCGCAGCAGGGCGTGCGACTCCCAGGTCAGGGACCAGCGGCGGTAGTAGGCCTCGTACGACTTCAGGGTGCGCACCAGCGGCCCGGACTTGCCCTCCGGGCGCAGGTCGGCGTCGATCAGCAGGGGCGGGTCGGCGCTGGGCAGCTGGAGCAGGCGGCGCATCTCGGCGACGACCTTGTTCGCGGCGTCGGCGGCCTCCCGTTCCTCCACGCCGTCCTGCGGCTCGTGCACGAAGAGCACGTCGGCGTCGGAGCCGTAGCCCAGTTCGTGGCCGCCGAAACGGCCCATGCCGATGATCGTGAAGCGGGTGGGCAGGGTGTCGCCCCAGCTCTCGCGGACCACCGCGCGCAGCGTGCCGGCGAGGGTGGCCGCCGTGAGGTCGGAGACGGCGCCGCCGACCCGGTCCACCAGGGCGCCCTGGTCGGCTTCGGCCGGGTTCGCCTCGGTCCCGTAGGAGTCGACGATGTCCGCGGCGGCCGTACGGAACAGCTCGCGGCGGCGGACGCCACGGGCCGCGGTGACGCCCTGGGCGGCGTTCTCGGCGCGGCCCACGGCGGCGAGTACCTCCTGCTCCAGGTGGGCGCGTCCGCGCGGCTCCAGGCCACCGCCGTCGCCGTCGCCGAGCAGGGCGACGGCCTCGGGGGCGCGCATCAGCAGGTCGGGGGCGAGGCGCCCCGCCGACAGCACCCGGGCGAGGTTCTCCGCCGCCGCGCCCTCGTCCCTGAGCAGCCGCAGGTACCAGGGGGTCTTGCCGAGCGCGTCGGAGACCTTGCGGAAGTTCAGCAGGCCCGCGTCGGGGTCGGCGGAGTCGGCGAACCAGCCGAGCAGTACGGGCAGCAGGGTGCGCTGGATGGCGGCCTTGCGGCTGACGCCGGAGGCGAGGGCCTCCAGGTGGCGCAGGGCGGCGGCCGGATCGGCGTAGCCGAGGGCGACCAGGCGTTCGCGGGCCGCCTCCGGGCTGAGCCGGGTCTCACCGGGGGCGAGCTGGGCGACGGCGTCGAGCAGCGGCCGATAGAAGATCTTCTCGTGCAGTCGGCGCACGACGGCGGCGTGCCGCTTCCACTCCCGGGTCAGTTCGGCCACCGGGTCGGCCCGCAGCCCGAGGGAGCGGCCCAGGCGGCGCACGTCGGCCTCGTCCTCGGGTACGAGGTGGGTGCGGCGCAGCCGGTACAACTGGATCCGGTGCTCCATGGAGCGCAGGAATCGGTAGGCCTCGTCGAGCTGCACGGCGTCGGACCGGCCGACGTAGCCGCCGGCGGCGAGCGCCTGGAGGGCGTCGAGGGTGGTGCCGCTGCGCAGCGAGGCGTCGGTACGGCCGTGCACGAGTTGCAGCAGCTGCACGGCGAACTCGACGTCCCTGAGGCCGCCCGGGCCCAGCTTCAGTTCGCGCTCGACCTCGGCGGCGGGGATGTTCTCCACCACGCGGCGGCGCATCTTCTGCACGTCGGCGACGAAGTTCTCGCGCTCTGCGGCCTTCCAGACCAGCGGTCCGACGGCGGCGACGTACTCCTCCCCCAGCCGCAGGTCCCCGGCCACCGGGCGGGCCTTGAGCAGGGCCTGGAACTCCCAGGTCTTGGCCCAGCGCTGGTAGTAGGCGAGGTGGCTGCTCAGCGTCCGCACCAGCGGACCGTTGCGGCCCTCGGGGCGGAGGTTGGCGTCGACGGGCCAGATCGACCCCTCGACGGTCGTCTCGGAGCAGATCCGCATCATGTGCGAGGCGAGCCGGGTCGCGGACTTGAGGGCCTTCCCCTCGTCGGCACCGTCGGCAGCCTCCCCCACGAAGATCACATCGACATCGGAGACGTAGTTCAGCTCGTGTCCGCCGCACTTGCCCATCGCGATCACCGCGAGGCGGCACGCGGCGGCGTCGTCGGGCGCGGCGGCCTCCGCCAGGGCGAGGGCGGCGCGCAGGGTGGCGGTGGCGAGGTCGGCGAGCTCGGCGGCGGTCTCGGCGACGTCCGTGGTGCCGCACACGTCGCGGGCGGCGATGGAGAGCAGGCAACGGCGGTAGGCGACGCGCAGCGAGACGAGATCAGCGGCCTCCGCCAGCCCCCTTTCGAACTCCTCCACCCCCGGGTGCAGGTCCCGGGGCTCGTAGGTGACCAGCGCCTCCCAGTCCCGCGGGTGCCGGGCCAGGTGGTCGGCCAGCGCGGCGGACGCGCCGAGCACGCCCAGCAGACGGTCGCGCAGCGGCTTGGCGGCTATCACCGTGTCCAGCAGCTCCCGGCGGGCGGTGGCCCCCGGCTGCGCCTCCAGCAGCCGTACGAGTCCCAGCAGCGCGAGGTCCGGGTCGGCGGTCGCGCCCAGCGCCTCCAGCAGCACCGGGTCGTCCCGTACGGGCGCCAGCTCCGGGCTGTCCAGCAACCGCTCGGCGGCCGACGGATCAGTGAAACCGTGCCGCAGCAGCCGAGTGAAGGTACTGCTCCTGCGTCCCGGCCCCGTCATCCCCGGCCTCCCTCGGATCAGCTTCGGATCAGTTTCGGATCAGCTTCGGATCACGCTAGTACTGGCCAGAGCCTATCCGGAGACCCCGGCGGGGGCTCAGGGCCCGGTGGGCCGAGTTCCGCTTCCCGGTTTCGGTGGCGCCGGGTGGCGATTTCCGCTTCGGTGAGGGCGGGCGGTCCGGACGGGCCGCCGACGGTGGGAGATCCGTACGCCGATCAGGGAGTCGTTGCATGGACATGACCCTCGAAGTGATCCTGCTGCCCGTGTCCGACGTGGACCGGGCCAAGGAGTTCTACCGGGACAAGGTCGGGTTCCACGTGGATCTCGACGGCGAGGTGATGGAGGGCGTGCGGATCGTGCAGCTGACCCCGCCCGGCTCCGGGTGTTCCGTCGCGCTGGTCGACGGGCTCCAGATACCGACGGGAACCCCGCAGCCGGGCACGTACCACGGGCTCCAGTTGTGTGTCACGGACGCCAAGGCGGCCTACGAGGAGCTCACCGCGCGGGGCCTGGAGGTCACCGAGCCGCAGCAGTTCGCACCGCAGGACGGGGCCACCTTCATGTACTTCAAGGACCCCGACGGCAACGGCTGGTCGATCCAGGAGTACCGGAAGCGGGCGACCGAGCCGCTGCACCAGGTGCTGGCCGCACTGGCTCAACGGCAGTAGCGGCCGGCCGCACCGGCTCAGCGGCAGTAGTCGTTCAGCTGCCGGCGGACCTGGTGGGGGACCGTCGCGGCGAGCAGGTCGTGCATGGTCCGCGCCGCCCTGACCGCCGCGTCGGCGCAGCAGTTGTTGAACAGGACGTGGACACGGTCGGTGCGGTCGGCCAGGGCGCGAATGCGTGGCAGCCACTCCCCCAGTTCACCCTCGGTGTAGGCATGCCGGAAGCGGTCCTCCTTCGTCCCCGTCCCCCAGTGCGGGCTGCGCCCGTGGAACCGGACGACGGAGAGCCGGGACGTGGTGGCGGGCGCCACCGGAGGCATGGAGGTGGGCAGCCCCGCCACCGTGTCGACCGCCACGGCGGTGGCGTCCAGGTCGGCGAGGAGGGCGGCCGTGGAGCGCACACGCTCCTCCCGCCACCACCCGGGGTGGCGGAACTCGACGGCGAACGGCCAGTCGCGGGCACGCTCACGGGCCGCCCGGACGATGCCCTCGGCGCCGGGGCCGGGGGCGAGGGAGGGCGGGTACTGGAAGAGCAGCGTCCCAAGCCGGCCCGCACGCCGCAGCGGCTCCACCGCCTCCGCGAACCGGTCCCACACCTCGTCCAGCAGACCCTCGTCGCGGGCGTGCCCCCGTAAGTCCGCGGGCAGCGCGGCCGGACGCGTTGGGTGCCCGGTCAGCAGGGAGAACGCCTTGACGTCGAAGACGAAGCCGTCCGGGGTGCGCTCCACCCACAGCCGGCTGGTGCGGACGCTCGGCAGGGCGTAGTACGCCGAGTCCACCTCGACCACCGGAAACCGCTCGGCGTAGTACCGCAGCCGCCCCTCCGCGTCGCGCCGCCCCCGCGGGTACCACCCGCTCGTCACCAGCGCACGGTCCGTCCACGAACACGTCCCCACCAGGATCTCCGCCATGGGCGCGTGAGTACCCAGGAGTGCGGGGGTCAGTGCGCGGGGCGACGTCACGGCAGCAGTTCACTCGATCTTCACCCACCGTGCCGGATGCCGTGACGCGGGGTAACGTTGGCGTGCGCATGCTCTGACCGCACCGCCAGCCCCGCTCCCCCCTCCGGAGGTTGATGTGTCCGGCAGTTCTGCCAAGTCCGCGTACCGCCGTGCCCGTACCGCCGTGGCATCGGCAACCGCCTTCACCGCGGCCGCGATCGGGCTGTGGACCGGGCTCGGCGGCGGCTCCGCGCACGCCGCGGGCGCCGTACCGGCCCCCGACCACGTGATCGTCGTGGTCATGGAGAACCACGCCTACAGCCAGGTCATCGGCTCCTCCAGCGCCCCGTACATCAACTCGCTCAAGACCGGCGGCGCGAACCTCACCCAGTCCTACGCCATCACCCACCCGAGCCAGCCGAACTACTTCGCCCTCTTCTCCGGCTCCACCCAGGGCATCACCGACGACAGCTGCTACACCCCCGGCTTCTCCTCGGCCGCCAACCTGGCCTCCGAGCAGCTCGCCGCGGGCCGCACCTGGGCCAGCTACAACGAGACGCTGCCCAGCCAGGGCTCGACGACGTGCAGCAGCGGCAACTACGCGCGCAAGCACAACCCGTGGTTCGGCTTCAGCAACGTACCCACCTCGTCGGCCAAGACCTTCGCGCAGTTCCCGACCGACTACTCCACCCTCCCCCAACTCTCCTTCGTGGTCCCGAACCTGTGCAGCGACATGCACGACTGCTCGGTGTCCACCGGCGACACCTGGCTGAAGAACAACCTGGGCGCCTACGCCACCTGGGCCAAGACCCACAACAGCCTCCTGGTCGTCACCTTCGACGAGGACAACCGGCTCAGCGGCAACCGCATCCCGACCGTCCTGTACGGCCAGCCGGTGACGGCCGGTTCGTCGTCCGCCACGACGTACAACCACTACGACCTGCTGCGCACCCTGGAGGACACCCAGGGTCTGACCGCGCACGCGGGCAACGCCGCCTCCGCCAAGGACATCACCGGGATCTGGGCGTCCTGAGGTGTACGTAGCGGACAGCCGCGCGAGCAACCCCGGCGCGCCGGCGTCCGCGAACGGTGCCGTCCGGCCTCCCGCCGGGCGGCGCCGTGCCGCGGTCGCCCCCACGGTGCTCGCGCTGGGCACGGTCAGCCTGGTCACCGACGTGTCGTCCGAGATGGTCACGGCGGTGCTGCCGCTGTACCTGGTGACGGGCCTCGGCCTCTCCCCCCTGGGCTTCGGGCTCCTGGACGGCATCTACAACGGCTTCTCGGCGCTCGTCCGGCTGGCCGGCGGCCACCTCGCCGACCGGGGCGGGGGCCGCCACAAGTGGGTGGCGGGCGCGGGATACGCCCTCTCGGCGCTATGCAAGCCCATGCTGCTGCTCGCCCACACCCTCACCCCCATCGGCCTGATCCTCGCCGCCGACCGCACCGGCAAGGGCCTGCGCACCGCCCCGCGCGACGCGCTGATCTCCCTGTCGTCCACACCGGAGACCCGCGGCCGGTCCTTCGGCATGCACCGCGCGATGGACACGGCGGGCGCGCTGCTCGGCCCGCTGGTCGCCTTCCTGATCCTGCGGGCGACGGTGGACGGCTACGACGCGGTGTTCACGGTGAGCTTCTGCGTGGCGGTGCTGGGCGTCCTGGTGCTGGTGCTGTTCGTACCGGGCGGCAGGAGCCGGCCGACCCCGGCCGGGCAGCGCCCGACCCTACGGGCGGCCCTCGCCCTGCTCCGCCACCGCGACCTGCGCCGCCTCACGGTGTGCGCCCTGCTGCTGGGCCTGGCCACGGTCAGCGACTCCTTCGTCTACCTGCTGCTCCAGCGCAGGCTCGGCGTCCCCGACCGCTGGTTCGCGCTGCTCCCGCTGGGCACGGCGGCGGCGTTCCTGCTGCTGGCGGTGCCGCTGGGCCGGCTCGCGGACCGGGTGGGCCGCTGGCGGATCTTCCTGGCGGGCCACGGCGCGCTGCTCCTCGCGTACGGGCTGCTGCTCGGCTCCTGGCGCGGCGCGGTGCTGCCGTACGCGGTCCTCCTGCTGCACGGCACCTTCTACGCGGCCACCGACGGCGTCCTCATGGCGGCCGCCTCGGACAGCGTGCCGGAGGCCCTGCGCTCCTCGGGCCTGGCCCTGGTCCAGACGGGCCAGGCACTGACCCGTTTCGCCTGCTCCCTCGGCTTCGGCGCGGCCTGGACGCTGTGGGGCGACCGCACGGCGCTGGCGGCGGCGACGGCGGCCCTCGCGATGTGCGCCGCCTTCTCCTTCACCCTCCGCCCGAACACCCCCCGCCCGAAAGGCACGTCAACGGCATGACGGTACGCAACCGCATCCTGGTGCTGCTCTCGGCCCTCGCCGTGCTGGCGGGGGTCGCCGCGGCCGCCGTCCTCCACGCGTCGGCCCGCGCGGACCGCCGCGACCACACGCAGGCGGGCGGCCCGAAGGTCACGTCCGGGACGGTGACCCTCACCCGGCCGGACCGCATGGTCTTCCGCAACATGGCCTGGGGCCCGCACCGCGACGAGCTGACCACGGTCCCCGCCTCCGACCCGTCCGGCCCCCGCACCGCCTCGGGCGTCAAGTGCCTGCGTTTCTACGCCGCTTCCGGCACCGGCGTATGCCTCCAGGCGGTGCACGGCCCGGTGTCGGACACGTACCGGGCGGTGATCCTGGACGCCCACCTGAAAGCGACGGCCCGCTACGACGTCCCCGGCATCCCCTCCCGGGCCAGGGTCTCCCCGTCCGGCCACTTCGCCGCCTGGACGGCATTCGTGGGCGGCGACTCGTACGCGGGCACGAACTTCTCGACCCGCGCGGCGATCGTAGACACCCGCACGGGGAAGCTGATCCCGACGCTTGAATCCTTCCGCGTCATAAAGGACGGCCACACGTACCGGGCGGCGGACGTGAACTTCTGGGGCGTCACGTTCGCGTCCGACGACCGTACCTTCTACGCGACGCTGGCGACGAAGGGTAGGACGTACCTGGTCCGGGGCGACCTTCGGACGCACACGCTCACCACCCTCCACACCGACGTGGAATGCCCGTCCCTCTCCCCCGACGGCACCCGCATCGCCTACAAGAAGCGCGTGAAGGGCCGCTCCAAAGACGCCCCTTGGCGCCTGTACGTCCTGGACCTCGGCACCATGCGCGAGACCCCGCTCGCCGAGACCCGCAGCGTGGACGACCAGGCGGTCTGGAAGGACAACCACACGGTGGTGTACGCCCTGCCGGGCGACTACGGCGCCGACCTGTACGAGATGCCCGCGGACGGCACGGGCGAGCCGCGCCGCATCAGCACGTCGGCGGTGTCCCCGGCCTACCTGGGGTGAGGCCAGGGCTGGTGTCACCCGATGGCGTGCCGCGAGGTTCGTTCACCTCACCGGGCCTCTCCTGAATGCCTAGCGTGAGCCACGTCGCGATACGACGCGTACGGCGAAGGGGTGCGGATGTCGGTGGACGGCGAGGCGGTACGGCTCAGGAGTGAGGCGGACGAGCCGGGGTGGGAGGTGGACCCGGAAGACGAATGGGGTGTGGCCGTAGTAGCCACGGTAGGGCGGCAGTTGAAGCTGCGGCGGGAGGCCGTGGGGATGCGGGCGGCCGACTTCGGGACGGCGGTCGGGTACGGGGAGGACCTCGTCTACAAGATCGAGGGTGGGAAGCGGATTCCCCGGCCCGAGTACCTGGAGAAGGCGGACGAGGTACTCGGGGCGGGTGGGCTGCTCGCCGCGATGAAAGAGGACGTGGCGAAGGTTCGTTATCCGAAGAAGGTCCGGGAGTTGGCGAAGCTGGAGGGCAACGCGGTCGAGATCGGGCTGTACAGCAACCACAACATCCACGGCCTGCTCCGGACCGAGGAACACATGCGCGCACTGTTCGACGTCTGGCTACCCGCCCACACGGAAGAGGACACCGAGCGCATGGTGGCTGCCCGGCTGGCCCGGCGCGCAGTCTTCGAGAAGTCACCGGCACCCGCCCTCAGTTTCGTGCAGGAGGAAGTGACGCTCCGCCGTCCCGTCGGAGGCACAATGGTGTGGCGACGACAGCTCGAACGACTGCTGGAGCTGGGGAAGTTGCGGCACGTGACGATTCAGGTGATGCCGACCGGCTCCGAGGATCATTGCGGTACGGGCGGGTTGATCGAGGTGCTGAAATTCCCCGACGGCACTGCGGTGGGGCGCTCCGACGGAGCGTTCAGCGGGCGGCCGGTGACCGATCCGAAGCAGCTGAGGATCCTTGAGCTGCGCTATGGCATGATCCGCGCCCAAGCCCTCACGCCCCGCGAGTCGCGAGCCTTCATCGAGCAGATGCTGGGAGAGACATGATCCGCGATCTGACCTGGTTCAAAAGCAGCTACAGCAGCAGCGGTGACGGCAACGACTGCGTCGAGATCGCCATAGCCTCCGGCACCGTCCACGTCCGCGACTCCAAGACTCCGCACGGCCCCCGACTCACCGTGACGCCAGCGGCCTGGGCCGGCTTTCTGCCCCTCGCGGAAGACCGTCCTACGCTGGTGTAGGGGCCACCGCGGCGCGGCCGACATCGCGGGGCGTGGACGGAGCACGGCTGGACACGGCGTGCCCCAGGTACTACGGCGCCGCGTGCGTCCGCACGGGGTACGCGCACATGGAGCTCACCTGGACCGGCCCGGCCTCGCTGCGGGTGACGATGGATACTCCCCAGCTGGACTGGACCCTCACGGCCACCTCGACCCGCTCCTGGACCTTCTGAACACCGTCAGCGCGGCGCTGCCGCTGTCCACCTGGTGCACTCCTGCCTGGCTCCGTGCACGGCAGCGGCTGGCCCGCGCGCTGGGGATGTCATGCCGAGCGGCCACAGGGGGACGGTCATGCCCCAGCCGGTCTACTTCGTCGAAACGCTCCGAGACCGCCCTGCGGTCCTGGTAGTACCTGGTCCCAGGCGATCACACCGTCTTGACCTGGCCACCGTCGATGGTGAACTCGGCTCCTGTGATGTTGCCGGCGAGCGGCGAGGCGAGGAAGAGAGCCAGATCGGCGACTTCGTGAGGTTCGGTGACCCGCCCGGTGGAAATGCCCATGCTCTGCGGCACGACCACGTCGATGGCTTCCTGAGCGGTGGTGCCGGCCTGGGCAGCCGTCGCATCGGCGAAGCCACCCGGGGCGGTCCAGAAGGGGGTGCGGACGGGCCCTGGGGCGATCGCGTTGACCCGGACGCCTCGCGGGGCGAACTCCTCCGACAGCGACTTGGTCAGGCTGCTCAGCCCGGCCTTGGCCGCGGAGTAGTCCACGACCATGGGGAAGGGCAGGCGCGCGTTGATGGAGCTGATGTTGATGATGGCGCCGCCGTCCGCGTCCAGCAGGTGAGGAAGCGCCGCGCGACTGGTGCGGACCGCGCTGAACAGGGTCAGGTCGAAGATCCGCTGCCACTCGGCATCGTCGATGTCGAGGAAGCTCGGACGGGACGTCGCGGCTCCCAGGTTGTTGACCAGGATGTCGACCCCGCCGTACTGCTCCACCGCGAGCCGGACGAGCGCGTCCGGTCCGTCGGCGGTGGACAGGTCGACCGGGACCGCAGTGACGCCGTGGTTCTCATGGAGCGCTTGGAGCTCGGGAGTGACGCTCCGGCTGCCGGCGACGACGTGGGCGCCTTCCCGGGCGAACGCGTCGGCGATGGCGAGGCCGATGCCCTTGCTAGCCCCGGTGACGACGGCGACCTTGTCCTTGAGCTGGAGATCCATGGCGCTCCTTCTCCGAGTCGATCACCGCATACGTCGAGCGTACGCGGAACGGACGCCACCGGCTCGACCGACGGTTCGCGGCCGTCGGCCCCGGCCTCCGCCCCATGCGGCCGAGACACAGGTCAACACCCGGACAGCGGTTTCCGTCCCCGGAGTGGTTTGCCGCTCCGCCCGCCGTCTGCGGCACCGGTGCCACCGGACACTCGGCGCGGAGGCGGCGCGGGCCGCCGGAAGGGGGCGGCATGGCCGAGAACAGGATCCTGGTCGCGGTGCGGGAGCATCCTCGGGACGAGTGCGCCGGGGCCGAGCAGTTGCGGAAGATCCGGGACGCGGTCGAGACGGGTGGCTTCGGAGTCCGCTGGGCGGTCACCGCCGCCGACGCGGAGGCGGTGCTGCGCACCGAGGCCGGGCTGGCCGCGGCGCTGGTGGCCTGGGACCTGCCCGGGGACGGCGGCGGCGAGGGCCCTGGCGGGGCCGCCGTCCTGCGGCGGATCGGCCGCCGGTTCCAGGACCTGCCCGTGTTCCTGGTCATGGCGGACGACGGCGTGCGGGACCTGCCCCTGTGGGTGTCGGAGTCGGTGGTCGGTTATGTCTGGCCGCTGGAGGACACTCCGGGTTTCATCGCGGGCCGGGTCACGACCGCTGCCCGTGCCTACCGGGAGGCGGTTCTGCCGCCGTTCTTCCGGGCCCTGCGCCGCTTCGACGACGCGCACGAGTACTCGTGGCACACCCCGGCCCACTCCGGCGGCGTCGCGTTCCTCAAGTCACCCGCCGGGCGGGCCTTCCACGACTACTTCGGTGAGCGCCTGCTGCGCAGCGACCTGTCGATCTCGGTCGAGGAGCTCGGCTCGCTGTTCGAGCACACGGGCCCGATCGGCGAGGCGGAGCGGAACGCCGCCCGGGTCTTCGGCGCCGACCTCACCTACTTCGTGCTGCACGGCGACTCCACCTGCAACCGGCTGGTCGGCCACTTCAGCGTGACGCGCGACGAGATCGCGCTGGTGGACCGCAACTGCCACAAGTCGGTGCTGCACGGCCTCGTCGTCTCCGGCGCCCGCCCCGTCTACCTGATCCCCACCCGCAACGGTTACGGCCTGGCGGGCCCGCTGCCCCCGGCTGAGCTGGACGCCGGTGCGGTGGCGGACCGGATCGCCACGCACCCGCTCGCGGCGGGGGCCGTCTCGTCGCACGCCCAGTACGCGGTGTTCACCAACTCCACGTACGACGGCCTGTGTTACGACGCGGTGGCGACGGCAAGGGCGTTCGCGCCCAGCACGCCCCGCCTCCACTTCGACGAGGCCTGGTTCGCGTACGCCCGCTTCCACCCTCTCTACGCGGGCCGCTACGGCATGTCGGTGGACGAGGACGCCTTCCCGGGACCGGACCGGCCCACGGTCTTCGCCACCCAGTCCACGCACAAGCTGCTGGCCGCGCTCTCGCAGAGCGCCATGGTGCACGTCCGGCCCGCGCCCCGGGCACCGGTGGAGCACGACCGGTTCAACGAGGCGCTGATGATGCACGGCACCACGTCCCCGCTGTATCCGATGATCGCCTCGCTGGACGTGGCCACCGCCATGATGGACGGGCCGCAGGGCCGGTGGCTGGTCGACGAGGCGGTGACCGAGGCGGTCCGCTTCCGCCAGGAGATGGTGCGCGTCGGGCGGCGCATCGAGGCCGCCGGGGACCGGCCGCCGTGGTTCTTCGGCGTGTGGCAGCCCGAGGCGGTGACGGACCCGGCGAGCGGCAAACGCCTCCCCTTCGACGAGGCACCGGCCGAACTGCTGTCCACCGAGCCGTCCTGCTGGACCCTGGAGCCGGGCGCCGACTGGCACGGCTTCCCCGGGCTGACCGAAGGCCACTGCATGCTGGACCCGATCAAGGTCACCCTGACCTGCCCGGGGATCAGCGCCACCGGCGAGATGACGGACACCGGCATCCCGGCCCGCGTCCTGACCGCCTACCTGGCCACCCGCAACATCGTCGTGGAGAAGACGGACAGCTACACCACGCTGGTGCTGTTCTCGATGGGCATCACCAAGGGCAAGTGGGGCACTCTGCTGGACGCCCTGATGGACTTCAAGGCGCTGTACGACGGCGCGGCCCGGCTGGACCGCGTACTTCCCGCACTCACCGCCCGGCACGCTCGCCGGTACGCCGGCCTGACGCTCCCCGAGCTGTGCCAGGAGATGCACGACCACCTGCGCTCGGTCCGCCTGGTGGAGTTGCTGGACACCGCCTTCCAGCAGCTGCCGGAGCCGGTGGCCCCACCCCAGCTCTGCTACCAGCGCCTGGTACGCGGCGGCACCGAACGCGTCCGCCTGGCCGACGCGGCGGACCGGATCGCCGCGGCCATGGTCACCGTCACCCCGCCGGGAATCCCGGTCCTGATGCCCGGCGAGAACACCGGCACCGCCGACGGCCCACTGCTCCGCTACCTCACCGCCCTGGAGTCCTTCGACCGCCGCTTCCCGGGCTTCGCCAGCGAAACCCACGGCGTCACGGTCGACGACGCCACCGGCGACTACCTGATCGAGTGCCTGCGCCCGGAGCAGTACCCTCACCGAGCCACCACCCCGGCCCAACGCCACGCCCCCGAGCCGGTCCACTCGCCCCGCTGAGAACGCCGAAGGGCCGACGGTTCACGACCGTCGGCCCCCTCCGCAGGGATCCGCCCGCACCGGCCCCTACAGCACCGGATCACTTATTGTCGGCCCGCAACAGATGTCCGACAGAGCGGGAGCGCTCTAGGAGGCGCCGCCGACAAGACTGCTGTAGCCATGGCAGCGCTCCTGGCGCTGACACCCAGGACCGTGAGACGCCGTGAGGCCGACGGTTCACGACCGTCGGCCTCACGGGATCGTATGGGCGGAAGCCCCCTCCGACCTGCGCCTACAGCACCGGCAGGTTCTTCCGGAGCTCGAACGCCGTCACCTCGGAGCGGTACTCCTCCCACTCCTGGCGCTTGTTGCGGAGGAAGAAGTCGAAGACGTGTTCGCCGAGGGTCTCGGCGACCAGGTCGCTGTTCTCCATGAGGGTGAGGGCCTCGCCGAGGTTCTGCGGGAGGGGTTCGATGCCCATGGCGCGGCGCTCGGCGTTGGAGAGGGCCCAGACGTCGTCCTCGGCGCCGGGCGGGAGCTCGTAGCCCTCCTCGATGCCCTTGAGGCCGGCGGCCAGCAGCAGCGCGTACGCCAGGTACGGGTTCGCGCCGGAGTCCAGGGAGCGGACCTCCACGCGCGCGGAGCCGGTCTTGCCGGGCTTGTACATCGGGACGCGGACGAGGGCCGAGCGGTTGTTGTGGCCCCAGCAGATGTAGGAGGGGGCCTCGCCGCCGGCGCCCGCGGTGCGCTCGGAGCCGCCCCAGATGCGCTTGTAGGAGTTGACCCACTGGTTGGTGACCGCGGAGATCTCCGCCGCGTGCTTGAGCAGGCCCGCGATGAAGGAGCGGCCGACCTTGGAGAGCTGGTACTCCGCCCCCGACTCGTAGAAGGCGTTGCGGTCGCCCTCGAAGAGCGAGAGGTGCGTGTGCATGCCCGAGCCCGGGTGCTCCGAGAACGGCTTCGGCATGAAGGTGGCCTGGACGCCCTGCTCCAGCGCCACCTGCTTCATGACCAGGCGGAACGTCATGATGTTGTCCGCCGTGGAGAGCGCGTCGGCGTAGCGGAGGTCGATCTCCTGCTGGCCCGGGGCGCCCTCGTGGTGGGAGAACTCCACCGAGATGCCCATCGACTCCAGCATGGTGATCGCCTGGCGGCGGAAGTCCATGCCGATGTTCTGCGGGGTGTGGTCGAAGTAGCCGGAGTTGTCGGCGGGGGTGGGGCGGGAGCCGTCGAGGGGGCGGTCCTTCAGCAGGAAGAACTCGATCTCGGGGTGGGTGTAGAAGGTGAAGCCCAGGTCGGAGGTGCGGGCGAGGGCGCGCTTGAGGACGTAGCGCGGGTCCGCGAAGGACGGGGAGCCGTCCGGCATGAGGATGTCGCAGAACATGCGGGCGGTGCCGGGGGCCTCGGCGCGCCAGGGCAGGACCTGGAAGGTGGAGGGGTCCGGCTTGGCGATCATGTCGGACTCGTAGACCCGGGCGAAGCCCTCGATGGCGGAGCCGTCGAAGCCGATGCCCTCGTCGAAGGCCTGTTCCAGCTCGGCGGGGGCCACGGCCACGGACTTGAGGAAGCCCAGCACGTCCGTGAACCACAGGCGTACGAACCGGATGTCGCGCTCCTCCAACGTCCGGAGTACGAACTCCTGCTGCTTGTCCATCTTCCGCTTCCCCATCCTTGCTGGTCAGGCCGCCTGTCCCCGGTCCCACGGGAGGCGGTCGGGCACCTGAGCATCCCACCACAACACCATTTCACGCGTGTTGCCGACCTTGATCGTCCGACAGTCCACGGTCTGAACGCCTCGCGTACGGCGGATGTACTGCTCTTCGCCCATCTTGCCTGCTCGCACCGACATCCGTAATGGCCCGTCCGCTTCCGGCCCGTTCCCGTCCGCTTCCGGCCGGCTCCCGGTCCGCCGCCCTGCGGCTGCCGCGTGAGCGACGCCACGCTCCTTTAATTTGCATCTCAGATGCAAGTTTCATTAGCGTCCTGATCAGTGCCGGGCCCGCCTCGGGCCCGACGAGCCACGAGGAGTCCGTCATGCTCTCCGAGCAGTCCGCAGCCACCGTCCGCGCCACGCTCCCCGTCGTCGGCGCCGCCATCGGCGAGATCACCGAGCGCTTCTACGCCGGCCTCTTCGCCGCCCACCCGGAACTGCTGCGCGACCTGTTCAACCGCGGCAACCAGGCCGCCGGCACCCAGCGCCAGGCCCTCGCCGGCTCCATCGCCGCCTTCGCCACGTACCTCGTGGACCACCCGGACCAGCGGCCGGACGCGATGCTGGGCCGCATCGCCCACAAGCACGCCTCCCTCGGCGTCGCGCCCGAGCAGTACACGGTCGTCCACGAGCACCTCTTCGCCGCCATCGTCGAGGTCCTCGGCGAGGCCGTCACGCCCGAGGTCGCCGCCGCCTGGGACGAGGTGTACTGGCTGATGGCGAACGCCCTCATCGCCATCGAGAAGCGGCTGTACGAGGAGAGCGGCAGCCGCGGGTGGCGGGAGTGGGAGGTCGTCGAGCGCGTCGCCGAGACCGCCGACGTCGTCACCTTCCGGCTGCGCCCGGTGGACGGCGGACCGGTGCGGGACTTCCGCGCGGGACAGTACGTCTCGGTCGGCGTGGTGCTGCCCGACGGGGCCCGGCAGATCCGGCAGTACAGCCTCTCCGGTGCGCCGGGGACGACGGTGCGGCAGATCAGCGTGAAGGCGGTGCGCGGCGGCGCCGGCCCCGACGGCGAGGTCTCGGGCCACCTCCACGCGCGCGTGCGCGAGGGCGACGTCCTCCAGCTGTCCGAGCCGTACGGCGACCTCGTCCTGGACGACGCCACGGACACCCCCCTGCTGCTCGCCTCCGCCGGCATCGGCGTGACCCCGATGGTCGCGATGCTGGCGCGGCTGGCGGAGACCGGCCACCGTGCCCCGGTCACCGTCGTGCACGGCGACCGCTCCCCCGCCGACCACGCCCTGCGCGCCGACCACGAGGCGTTCGTGGCGAAGCTCCCGGACGCGGCGGCGCACTTCTGGTACGAGGAGCAGGCCCCGGCGAACGGGCGGTCCGGGCTGGTGGACCTGGGCGACATCGCCGTACCGGAGGGCACGCGCGCGTACCTGTGCGGCCCGCTCCCCTTCATGCGCGCGGTCCGCACCCAGCTGATCGAGAAGGGCGTGGCCCCCGCCGACATCCACTACGAGGTCTTCGGCCCCGACCTGTGGCTGGCCCAGCAGGGCTGAGCCAGCCCCAACAGGGCTGAGTGGCACCCCTAGGGCCGGGTGATCTCCAGCAGGAGCGGTCCGGTCGGGGTGGCGACCATGTCCGCCACCGTGAGCGGGTCCAGCGTGGCGAAGAACGCCTCCTGGGCCCGCCGCAGTGCGCCGCGCAGGCGGCACGCGGAGCTCAGGGGGCAGGGCGCGGTGCCGCCCGCGCCCTCGCAGTCGACCACGTCGCCCACGCCCTCGAAGGCGCGCACCACCGCGCCCACCGACGCCGCGCGTCCCTCCTCGGTGAGCGCGAGCCCGCCGCCCCGGCCGCGCCGGGCGTTGACCAGGCCCATGTGCTGGAGTTCGGCGACGACCTTCGCCGCGTGGGTGTAGGGCACGTCCATGTCCTCCGCGACCTCCCGGGTCGTGGGGGTGGCCCCGTCCGCGACGGCGAGTCGCATGAGCATCCGCAGGGCGAGGTCGGTGGAGCGCAGCAGCCGCATACCAGCCAGCCTAGATAATGCGCATCCACCGTTCAAATTATCGGTTCCCTACCGTTTCCGCCGACCTCCCTACGGCCGGAAGGCCTCCCCCGACTACGATCAGCGAGCCCCACCCGTCCCTTTCCTTTCCCCAGAAGGACACCGTCATGGGTTCCGCGAAGAACACCGGCAACGCCGCGCGCAAGGCTCGAATAGAAGAGATGCGACGGGCGGAGCAGGCCCGCGAGCGGCGCAACCGGCTGCTCACCGTCGCCGCGAGCGTGGTCGTGGTCGCCGGTCTCGTGGTCGGCGGTGTCGTGCTGGTGCGCTCACAGTCGGACAGCGGCAAGGACTCGGCGAGCGGCTCCAAGAGCTCCGGGGACTCCGGCCACTTCACGACCGGCAAGGACGGCGTGCGGACCTGGTCGGGCAAGCTGTCGCGGACGCACGTCACCACGTCCGTGAAGTACCCGATGCACCCGCCCGTGGGCGGCAACCACAACCCGGTCTGGCTGAACTGCAACGGCAACGTCTACACCTCGCCGGTGAAGGACGAGAACGCCGTGCACGCGCTGGAGCACGGCGCGGTCTGGGTGACGTACACCGCCAAGGCGAAGAAGGCGGACGTGGACGCGCTCGCCGCCAAGGTGAAGCAGACGCCGTACACGCTGATGAGCCCGTACGAGAACCAGGCGGCGCCGCTGATGCTGTCGGCCTGGGGCCACCAGCTGACCGCGAAGAGCGCCGACGACCCGGCGGTGAACAAGTTCTTCGCCACCTACGTCCAGGGCGCGCAGACGCCCGAGCCGGGTGCCTCGTGCACCGGCGGGACGATGAAGTGATGCGGCTCGTCGGCTGGGTCGCGGGCGCCGCGGCGGCGGTGCTCGTCGCGGCCGGGGCGATCACGTACGCGGTGGCCGAGGACGGGGGCACCTCCGCGAGCACTCCGGGTGCGGAGTCGGCGGACGCGGGCTTCGCGCGGGACATGGCGGTCCATCACCAGCAGGCCGTCGAGATGTCGTACATCGTGCGCGACCGCACGAAGAACGAGGAAGTCCGGCGGCTCGCCTACGACATCGCGCAGACACAGGCCAACCAGCGCGGCATGCTGCTGGGCTGGCTCGACCTGTGGGGGCTGCCCAAGGTGTCGGCACATCCGCCGATGACCTGGATGGGCATGGGCGACATGCCGGCCGGCAAGGACGGCGCGCTGATGCCGGGCATGGCCACCAACACCGAGCTGAAGAAGCTCCAGGGCCTCAGCGGCAAGCAGGCCGAGGTCTTCTTCCTCCAGCTGATGACGGACCATCACAAGGGCGGCATCCACATGGCCGAGGGGTGCGTCGCGAAGTGCACCGTCGGGGTGGAGAAGAAGCTCGCGCAGGGCATGGTGGACGCGCAGCAGTCGGAGATCCAGCTGATGGCGGACATGCTCAAGGAGCGCGGGGCACAAGCGCGTTCTTAACACTCCCGCAAGGATGAAAGCCCCAAATCGCCCTTCCTTACGGTTACTTGGGTTTCTCTTGACTTTCGCGTTCCCCTGGCATGAACGGTTCATCGAAAGAGTGGCCCCCATCGTGTGATCCACCGGGCCGAACCGCCGCGGGCCCGGCGCGGATCGCCGATGACCAACCACACATGCCTACATGCGCCTCATATCGCGAGGAGCATCGCAGGGGGTTACATGAGATCCAACCGCGCCAACCTGCGCGCCGTGAGCCTGGCAGCGACACTGCCCATGCTCGCGGGTGCGCTGGCGCTCGGCATACCCGCGGCGCACGCCGCGGACAACCCGGGCCGGGACACGCTCGCGGGCACCAAGCCCGCCTGGGCCACGGCCAAGGCGGACAAGGGCTCCACGTCGAACAGCGCCCAGGTCAACGCCCGGGTGTACTTCGCCGGCCGCGACGCGTCCGGCCTCGCGGCCTACGCCAAGGCGGTGTCCGACCCGAGCTCGCCGCAGTACCGCAAGTACCTCAGCGCCAAGCAGGCCCAGGCCCGCTACGGTGCGACCAAGGCCCAGGTGGCCGCCGTCAAGTCCTGGCTGAAGTCGGCCGGGCTGAAGGTCACCGGGGTCACGCAGCACTACGTCTCCGTCACCGGTGACGTGGCCGCCGCCGAGAAGGCGTTCGGCACCCAGCTGCACAACTACGTCAAGGGCTCCAAGACCTACCGCGCGCCGTCGAAGACGGCCTCCGCGCCGGAGAGCCTGAAGGGCGCCGTCCTGACCGTCACCGGCCTGGACAACGCGCCGCACAAGGCGTCCCACGACGACCAGCTGCCCGGGCCGGGCACGGTGTTCAAGAACTCCGGGCCGTTCTCCTCGTACTACGGCTCGAACACCGCGAGCACGCTGCCCGACGCGTACGGCTCGAAGATCCCGTACGCCGTCAAGGGCTACACCGGCAAGCAGCTGCGGGCCGCCTACGGCGCCGGCAGCTACACGGGCAAGGGTGTCCGCGTCGCCATCACGGACGCGTTCGCCTCGCCGACCATCGCCTTCGACGCGCAGACCTACGCGAAGAAGCACGGCGACGCCGCCTGGAAGACCGGCCAGCTGAAGCAGGTGCTGCCCAAGAACTACACGCACACCGGCGCCGACGAGTGCGACGCCTCCGGCTGGTACGGCGAGGAGACCCTCGACGTCGAGGCCGTGCACGCGGTCGCGCCGGACGCCGACGTCACGTACGTGGGCGGCGCGTCCTGCCTGGACGACGACCTGCTCGACTCGCTCAGCAAGGTCGTCGACAACCACCTGGCCGACATCGTCTCCAACTCCTGGGGCGACATCGAGGCCAACCAGACGCCGGACCTGGCCGCGGCCTACGACCAGGTCTTCCAGTTCGGCGCGGTCGAGGGCATCGGCTTCTACTTCTCCTCCGGTGACAACGGCGACGAGGTCGCCAACACCGGTACGAAGCAGGTCGACACCCCGGCCAACTCGGCCTGGGTGACGGCGGTCGGCGGTACCTCGCTGGCGGTCGGCAAGGGCGACAAGTACCTGTGGGAGACCGGCTGGGGCACCGAGAAGGCCTCGCTGTCGGCCGACGGCAAGAGCTGGACGGGCTTCCCCGGCGCCTTCACCTCGGGTGCGGGCGGCGGCACCAGCAAGACCGTGGCCGAGCCCTTCTACCAGAAGAAGGTCGTCCCGGACTCGCTCGCCAAGGTCAACGGCGCCGCCGGCAACCGCGTCGTCCCGGACATCTCGGCGATCGCCGACCCGAACACCGGCTTCAAGGTCGGCCAGACCCAGACCTTCCCGGACGGGTCGGAGCAGTACAGCGAGTACCGCATCGGCGGCACCTCGCTGGCCGCGCCGGTGATCGCGGCCGTGCAGGCCCTCGCCCAGGAGGCCGGCGGCGGCAAGGCGCTCGGCTTCGCCAACCCGGCGATCTACGCCAAGTACGGGTCGAAGGTGTACCACGACGTCACCGACAACCCGACCGGCAAGGGCCTCGCGGTCGCCCGCGTGGACTTCGCCAACGGCTACGACGCCACCGGCGGCCTGCTGACCTCGGTCCGCAGCCTCGGCAAGGACAGCTCGCTGTCCGCGGTGAAGGGCTACGACGACGTGACCGGCGTGGGCTCGCCCGCGAACGGCTACGTGCAGTCGTACAAGAAGTGACGTACGGCCGGTAACGGCACCTGAGGGGCGCGGGATGTGATCATCCCGCGCCCCTTCGGCATGGACGGGGTGCAACCGGGTTACCCGCCACCCATCGTGTCGCTCTGACGATTACACTGGGCGGGTGCCTCCGTTGAACTTCTGGTCGATCTATCAGCACGGCTTCGCACGCGTCGCCGCGTGCACGGGTCACACCGTCATCGCGGACCCGCACGCCAACGCCGAAGCGGTCCTGCGCCACGCGCGCCGGTGCGCCGAGGAAGGCGTCGCCGTCGCCGTCTTCCCCGAGATGGGACTGTGCGGCTACTCGATCGAGGACCTGCTGCTCCAGGACGCGCTGCTCGACCGGGTCGAGGAGGCGCTGAAGGAAGTGGTGGCCGGATCGGCGGGGCTGCTGCCGGTCCTGGTCGTCGGTGCCCCGCTGCGGCACCGCAACCGGGTCTACAACTGCGCGGTGATCGTGCACCGCGGCCGTGTCCTCGGCGTGGTGCCCAAGTCGTACCCCCCGAACTACCGCGAGTTCTACGAGCGCCGGCAGATCGGCGACGGCGCCGACGAGCGCGGCGGGTCGATCCGGGTCGGCGGCGAGTCCGTGCCGTTCGGCGTGGATCTGCTGTTCGCCGCGGACGACGTCCCCGGTCTCGTGCTGCACGCGGAGATCTGCGAGGACATGTGGGTGCCGGTGCCGCCCAGCGCGGAGGCGGCCCTCGCCGGTGCGACCGTCCTGGTCAACCTCTCGGGCAGCCCGATCACGGTCGGCCGGGCCGAGGACCGCAAGCTGCTGTGCCGCTCGGCGTCCTCCCGCTGCCTCGCCGCGTACGTCTACGCGGCGGCCGGCCTCGGCGAGTCGACCACCGACCTGTCCTGGGACGGCCAGGCCATGGTCCACGAGAACGGCGTGCTGCTGGCGGAGACCGAGCGGTTCCCGCTCGGCGACAGCTACGCGGTGGCCGACGTGGACCTCGATCTGCTGCGGCAGGAGCGGCAGCGGATGGGCACGTTCGACGACAACCGCCGTACGCACAGCGCCCGGACCGGGGACTTCCGGACGCTCGCGTTCGAGCTCGACCCGCCGCTCACCGACCTGGGGCTGCGCCGCCGCCTGGAGCGCTTCCCGTTCGTGCCGGCCGACGCCGACCGCCTCGCCCTGGACTGCTTCGAGGCGTACAACATCCAGGTCGAGGGCCTCCAGCAGCGATTGGCGGCGATCGGCGGCCCGAAGGTCGTCATCGGGGTGTCCGGCGGCCTCGACTCCACGCACGCGCTGATCGTCGCCGCCCGCGCGATGGACCGCGCGGGCCGCCCGCGCAGCGACATCCTGGCCTGGACACTGCCCGGCTTCGCCACCAGCGACCACACCAAGGACAACGCCCACAAGCTGATGAACTCCCTCGGCGTCACCGCGGCCGAGCTGGACATCACGCCCACCGCACGGCTGATGCTGAAGGAGATGGACCACCCGTTCGCGTCCGGCGAGCCGGTGTACGACGTCACCTTCGAGAACGTCCAGGCGGGTCTGCGCACCGACTACCTCTTCCGGCTCGCCAACCAGCGCGGCGGCATCGTGCTCGGCACCGGCGACCTGTCCGAGCTGGCGCTCGGCTGGTCCACGTACGGCGTGGGCGACCAGATGAGCCACTACAACGTCAACGGCGGGGTGCCGAAGACGCTGATCCAGCACCTCATCCGCTGGGTCATCAGCAGCGGCCAGTTCGACGAGGAGACCGGCAGGACGCTCGCGGCGATCCTGGACACCGAGATCAGCCCGGAGCTGGTGCCGGGCGAGGAGATGCAGTCCACCGAGTCCAAGATCGGCCCGTACGCGCTGCACGACTTCACGCTCTTCCACGTCCTGCGCTACGGCTTCCGGCCGTCGAAGATCGCGTTCCTGGCGTGGCACGCCTGGCACGACGCGGAGTCCGGCGAGTGGCCGCCCGGCTTCCCCCAGGCCAAGCGGGTCGCGTACGACCTGCCGGAGATCCGGCACTGGCTGGAGGTCTTCTGCCGCCGCTTCTTCGGGTTCGCGCAGTTCAAGCGCTCGGCCATGCCGAACGGGCCGAAGGTCTCGGCGGGCGGTTCGCTGTCCCCGCGCGGTGACTGGCGGGCGCCGTCGGACGGCAACGCGCGGGCGTGGCTGCGGGATCTGGAGCGGTTCGACCTCCCGGACGCGGGACTCCCGAGTCAGGTGGCGAAGCCCTGAGCCACAAGGGCGGCCAGACACACGTAGGCATGGCGGTTGCCCGCGCTCAGGGCGCTCAGGTGGCCCTCACCCCCGTGGACCAAATGGTGGTCGTAGGCGATCGAGACGATGCCACGGCACAGATCGCGGAGTTCGGCGGGCCGGGACACGATGCCAGAGGCGAACGATCCGTCGCCCGCGCCGGACGGCAACGCCGCGGAGACGACGATGATGCTGCGGCTCAGCAGGTCCGGTGGGCCGTGCTCCCGCAGTCGCGCGAAGACCTCGCGGCCGAGCGGGGTCAGCAGCGACTCGACGGAGTCGGCGACGATGACGAGCTGATCGGCTTGTGGCAGAACGGTACCGAGATCCGTGTTCAGTACGTCGGACTCGGAGTCGGTGATCACGATGGCGTAGTCGTCGCACAGCCGGCGAAGGACCCTGCGGACGTCTTCCGCCTCGGGGCCGCCCGGACCGATCAGGTCCGTCAGGACGTGCGCGCCTGAGGCCATGCGGGAGACGAAGGAGGTGGTTCCCCGGTAGGTCCCCTCCTCCAACTGCTCCAGCATGGCCGTCATCCCGTGACCGCTGTTCGCGTTCACCCGGAAGCCCAGCGTCCCACGGCCCGGGTCGGTGTCCACCACGATGATCCGGTCGGCCCGGACCGCGGCGAAGGTCGACGCCAGCAGAGCGGCCGTGGTGCTCTTGCCGACGGTGCCGGGGAAGCCGAGCACGGCGACTCGACGGCTCTCAGGGGCAGTCGTGCGGATCAGACGGTGCAGCGCCTCGGTGTCCATTCCCTGCACCAGCATGCCGTCGTCCTGGCGCAGCCCGAGACGCACCGACAGGGCTTCCATGAGGGAGTGGGCACTCGGCGTGGGAGCCGGGTGCCTCGGGTCGCATGCCTCGATCAGCGCGTCCAGCTCACCGAGGTCGTCCGGTACGAACGAGGTGAGTTTGGCGAGGATCGTGCCCAGCGACTCGATGTCCGGCTCCACCTCCTGTGGTCGCGTGGCAGGACGGGATGCGAACCAGTCCGTGAGCAGTACCGACCGCCCGAGGCACTGCACGGTGTCCGCGTTCAGGTCGCCGTGACACAGGCCGGCGTAGTGGCTGACCGTCACCGCCTCGCACAGCCGCAGCGCTGTCTCCAGGGCGTCGTCCGGGTGGAAGCCGTCACGGGCCAGCACCTCCGACAGCGGCATGGCGGGGCTGCCGTCGGGCATGTGGGGCTGGGTCTCGACGATCCAGCGAAGCCCCTCCTCGTCCGAGCCGACGGCCATCAGCTGGGGGGCGCAGCGGCCCTCCAGCTGTGTGAGTGCGTCCGCTTCGGCCTGGAACAGATGCTCTTGTTCCGCCGGGCCGGTGATGACGACCACTTCCGTTCCGCTCGGATCCCGCCCAAGGAACTTCTGCCGCCGACCGCTGCCGACTCCTCGCGCGTGCAGTGTGTACTCCCCGACTCGCCAGGGGTCGGTCGGCCTGAGAGACCACCACACCGTCCCGGTCCGCCGCTCCAGACTGCCCACCCCGAATCGCGAGGCCAGTCGCGGTCCGACGGTCGCGAACGCCCGTGTCGAGGTGGGAATCCTGTCGATGCCCTCGGGATGGGCGAGCCACGCCGGGAAGTCGGCAGACCTCCCCGCCAGCTGTTCCAACCGCTCACCCACGTTGCGCGCCGTCTGTACGAGGTCCGCCAGCGGCACCGCGTTGATCAGGGCCTGCCCGGCGTCGTGTTCGAAGTCGAAGAGCTGGTGCTGCGGCGGGAGCGGCTTGTCCGGGGCTGTGAGCTGCGGGGTCATGAGCCCGCCGAGGAACACCTCTGCCAGGTGCGCGGTCCGTGCCCAGGGGATCGCCGCCTGCACCAGACGCATCACCGGCAGGGACAGCGGTGCGAGCCCGGCCAGGTGGGCTGCCAGGCGGTACGCCTCGGGTGTGGCCGCGGCGTGGAAGCGGCGAAGACGTGACAGACCGGTGTCCGCGGGCCGCCGCTGCCCGGTGCGAGGGGCTGCCAGCAGCGGGAGGGTGGCCGAGGCGGCGGGGGACGCGACGAGGTTCACCCAGGCGCTCAGGGATCCCGGTGCCGGCTCCAGGACCGGCACCGGCACCCCTGTGAAGCGGGCGACTTCGGGCGGGAGCAGCGGGTCGGTGACGAGCCATTCCGTGTTGGCCGAGCCACGTCGTCCACTGCTGACCTGCCAGCGCTGGGCACGCAGGGCGGAGCTGTCCCACATCCGCCGCGGCAGGGCATGGAGCACGGCGGTCGGACCGTACCCGGCCCACTGCCGCAGCGTCCGGTGCATGTCGCCGTTACGCCAGGCGAGGCCCACGCCGTCGCTGACGACCAGGACGAGCGTGCGGCCCGTGGGGTCGCACAGCCGGCTCGGCGCTGTCCGCTGGGCATCGGGCGCGAAGGGGCGACCGCGCAGATACGGTTCTCGGCTTCGGGTGTGCAGGCCGTACGCGTTGATGACGCGGAAGGCGCCGGCCCGCCGCAGCAGAGCGTGCAACTCGGTTGCCAGGCGCTGCCACAGCACCATGGAAGTGCCGTCGTCGATCACGAGGGCCAGGTCGAGCCAGCGTTCCGGTGCCGGGCGCATGACGACGTCCGGGAGCCCGGTCTCGGCCAGGACATGAACGGTCGCCTGCTCGTCGAACTCGTAGCGCGAGGTGCTGGGACGGGACTGCTTGAGGGGACGGAGCGCCCGGCCGATGAGCAGTTCCATGGAGAGCGCCTTGATTTCGGGGACCCGCACCGGCATGGCCCGGGCACCGGTGTGCAGGGGTTCGCTGACCCGCTGTGGAGCCTCGGACCGCCGCTCCGGTGGCGTCGGCGGTGTCGCACGGTGCGTGGACGGACGGGCGCCGCCGTACACATCGGTGCGGCCCGCCGGCCGCGGCCGGCGTTCGCGGCGCTGCGGCGTGACGCGTGTGGGGAGCGAAGGTGCCTCGCGGGGGGTGGCCGCGCGTCGCAACGGCAGAGCCTCGGCCGGACCGGTGAGGGCACGTGCCAACCACAGGGCGTCGAGCATCTCCTCCTGCGAGAGCACCACTCCGCAGTCGGCCAGCAGGTGGATGACGCTGCGCAGTTCCCGCCCCGTGGCGTCCCCGGGCATTCAGATCGTCCCGCCGAGCCTGTGCAGCACCGCGTCCAGCAGGGAGTCCGCGTCCAGGTTCACGCCGCCTGCCCGGAGGAACACGGCGTTGAGCAGTTGGTCCGTAGCCAGTCCACCGGCCTGCCGGCGGCGCAGGAACTCATCGAGCAGTTCACTCACTTCGCCCATGGTTCCCTCTCCGAGATGGGCGGTGACGATGTCCCGGAGCCGCTCGTCGTCCGGCGCCGGAAGCTCCAGACGGACGCAACGGCGCAGGAATGCCGGCGGAAACTCGCGTTCGCCGTTGCTCGTGATGACCACGACGGGGAACTCGTCACACCGCACTCGGCCACGGGTGACCTGGATCCGCTCGTCGGCATCGGCGGCCAGGATCTCCACACAGGACTGTCCCTCGGGCAGTCGGGCGAGCTCGGCGATCTCGTACTCGCCGTCTTCGAACACCGTCAGTAGATCGTTGGGGAGATCGACGTCGCCTTTGTCCAACTCGTCGATGAGCAGGACGCGCGGGCGTGGACGAGGTACCAGCGCCGTCCCCAGGGGGCCCAGGCGGATGAACGTGCCGATCGAGGGTTCAGCGTCCGCGGTGTCTCTGGCAAGGGTCGTCTCGCGCAGCCGGCCGACCGCGTCGTAGCGGTAGAGGGCCTCCCCGACCGTCGAGCGGCTGTTGATCGGCCAGTGAAGCACGTCTCCCAGATTGAGTTCGTGCGCGACGGCCCGTGCCAGGGATGACTTGCCGGTGCCGGGCTGTCCGGTGACCAGGAGGGGCCGACGCAGGTGCAGGGCGGCACTGACGATGTCCGCGTGACTCTGGCTGATGAGGTAGGGAGCGGATCCGCGGGAGGTGCCCGGCTCTCCCGGGGGCCTTTCGCCTGGCGTCGCTCCGAAGCGACGCCAGGGTGGGGCCTCAGGCAGGTGGACGTCCCTGGGGACGCCGTCGCCCCGGAAGAGCCGCCAGGGTGCTTCGCCTGTCATGCGTTCTCCTGTGAGGGGTCGTCGAGGTAGAGGTCCGGGCAGGTGGAGTCGGACCAGGCGAGTACGGGCCGGCCGTCGGTCGGCTTGTTCCACTCGCGGCGGCGGTACTCGTGCACACGGCCGGGCAGTTGCCTGGGAGAGGCCTTGGCCAAGTGGTCGCAGGCCTCGGACCAGGTGTTGTCGCCCCGTCCCCACAGCACCACCGGCAGCCCGATGGCCAGGCAGTACTGCACGATCTGACTGCGCAACCGGGCTTCGACCGCGGGTACGACGGCTCCGACGGTGTTCAGATCTCCCGCGAAGCTGCTGTAGAGGTCGCTGAGACTGCCGACCGAGGGGTCGATCAGCCGCAGTACTCCACCGTCCAGCCGCCTCCTGCGTTCGTCCAGAAAGTCCGTCAGGTCGCTGCCCCGCTCGAGGAGTTCCGGGCAGCTGATGACGACGGGATACTCGACTCCCAGCGCCCGGTACGTACCCATGGGGCCGGGGGACGGCCATGCGTGCGGATCGAGTTCGAGTCCCTCACGGCCGAGGGCCAGTTCGATGAGTGGCTTCACTCCGTTGTGGATCAGTGTGCGGGCCTTGCTGAAGATTTCCGTGACCGCCTGGGCGGTGTCGTACGACCGGTCCTCTTCGGTCGACACCCGCTGCCACCCGTACTCCTGCCGGCGCCAGATGCGCACTGTGTAGAGCTGGGGTGCGTCCGTTCCTTCGACCGCGGTCAACTGGACGTAGAGCCGGGGAACGTCTCGGCGCAGGCGCCGGGCCCGGGCGCGGGCATCCGCGAACCGGTCGCCCACGGCGTCCTGCGTGTCCAGGATCCGGTCGACGACCTTCCTGCTCCAGTCCACCAACTCGCTTCCCAGCTCGGTGGGAGCGAGGGCGGCCAGTTGCAGGACCAGGCAGACCAGGGCGGGTAACAGGGCACTGTTCGCCAGATCCGTCGCCGGCGCACGACGGTGGAGTTCCAGTTCGTCGAGGAGGGTCCGGAGTGCTTCGTCGGTGCTTTCGGGATCCAGCCATGCCGCGTCGGGGGGCAGTGCGGCCGCCAGGTCGATGTCGGGCAGCGCGTCGCGGACCACACCGGGCATCGCGGTGGTGATCGCGTTCGGCAGAGCGGCCAGCAAGGCGTTCAGACGGTCGCGTTCACCGGACGTGAGCAGCAGGCAGTTGCGGATGCGCCAACCGACCGGCACGAGTTCCGAGACCGCTTCCGGACGGAACTGGTAGAGGGCGTCGGTGAGTTCGGCCAGGGCCCGCGGGTGGCTGAGCAGAACGCGGACGAACTCGTCGATGCTCGGCGCGGATCCGTCCCCGGGATGTGAGAGACCGATCTTGTAGGCCACATGACGGCCGCAGTGCGCGAGTGTCTCGTGGCTGTTCAGCCTGCGGTTGATGACGTCCGCGAGTTCGGTGTACTCGCTCGCGGAGGGCGGCTCGCCCGCATCACGGGCTTCGTCGAGAAGACGGTCGGCACCCACCATGGCGAGTTCCTCGCGGACGCCCTGGGCGGTGACGCACCAACTGCGGCGCCGCATCCGGTCATCGTCGTCCGACTGGGCCTGGCCACCTTTGAGTCTGCCCATGACCAGCCCGACGACCGCGCTCTCGGCTGCGGACCAGACAGGGCCACCGCTGTAGCCCGGCTGGATGTTCCCTCCTGTCTCACAGCCGTCGAGGAGGGCGAAGGCGGTCTCGGGCACGTCGGCCACCACGCCCCGTGCCACGGACAGGTCGGTGTACCGGCCTGCCGGTTGCCAGGCGCGGATGGCCATGTCCACCACCGGGGGCTTCCATTGCGGCGGCACGAGCGTCGAGGGCAGGTCGTCCAGTAGTTGGAGCACGGCGAGATCGCCGCGCCAGCGTGCCCTGTCCCGGTCACGGACGGGGATCCACACCATGACCTCGGCTTCACGCCCGTATCGACCGACCCGCACACCCAGCCGCACTTCGCCGCCAGGATGGGCTGATTCGAATTCCTCTCTGTCGAGGGCCATGTTGACGACATGAGCGGCCGTCAGCACACGTCCCGCGGGTAGCAGAATGCCGGCGCCGACGATGTGCAGCGCCTGACGCCCACTCAACGCGGACACGGAGACGGTCGCCGGGCGGGTGGCACCCGGCGGGCGGAACCACGGCATGGCGGTCCTTATGAGGCCATGCCGGGACCGGCGCCCGCGCTCGTTTCCGGGGCGGGTCGCCAGGTCGCGGAAACGGTGACGCTGCTTGCGCTCTTGACGTCGACGATGCCGAGCTTGAGATCCTGTCCGAGTTGCAGCCCGAACTGGACGTTGAATTCATGCGGCGGATTGTCGACGGAGCTGACGACCGAATGCACCTCGCGGAGCAGCGGCCCCAGCGGGCTCAGGGCACCGCGCAAGCTCCCCCGGGCCAGTGTGCGGGCGGCGTCCCTGATCCGCCCCGCGGGCTCCGCCCCGCCGACGCCGCCGGGCAGGTCGTCCTCGTCAGCGCCGTATTCGTGATCGCCGTCGGACTCGGCGTACTTCGTGAACTCGCCGCCGACGCCCCGGCCACCCCCCTTGACGTCCCCGGTCTGCGGTCCCCCGACAGGTGACAGCTGAAGTCGTATGACCGTGCCGTCTTCCAGCAATAACTCCGCATATTGCGCCATGGGCATATTGTGCCGGTCCGCACCCGGCGGCGTGGCCGATTCCCGCCGACAGGGGGAACTCGCCGAGTCCGGCCGCGGCCTGACGCCGGTCGACGTACAGGAATCTCACAGGAACACCTGTACGAGGTCTTCTCCGTGTGTCTACAGTGATGCCGCGCATCGGCGGAGCCCGACCACTCCGTACGCGCACATCAGTCAGCGACCGGGGGAACGCCGTCGCTCACGGGGAGGGATCGCGTCGCTTCTGACTTCCCGTGTGAGCCCTTGAAGAAATCCACTGCTCTGCGGAGCATCGGCCGACCATCCGGCGCATCCACGTTCTGAAGAAGAAAGTGATGCTCCGTTGCCTTCCCGATCACGAAGATCGCTCATACCAACACCTGGACGGTCAGGGCTGGTTGCCCGGATCATCCTCCTGCTGACCGCGGTGGCGGTCGTCGTCGGCCTCACCGTCAGGCCCGGCCTCGCGGGTCGCACGGACCAGGACCACGTAAGCCTCGTGGGCGATTCCTACGACGGCTACGACACCAAAGCGGCCGAACAGCTGCGCGGGGACCAGTGTGTGGCCGCCGACGCCCTCCGCAAGGGCGGACCGAACCTGTTCGCCCTCGCGCAGAACGCGATAGGACTGCCGCCCGACCAGCTCCACCAGAAGCTCGACCGGGACCTCACCGACACCAACACCCCGCTGCACCAGGCGTTCTACGCGGACGGCACCAACAGCGACCAGTGGGTGAAGAAGGTCGGTGACCAGGGGCAGGCCTGGTCCAGCACGGTCAGCGGCCTGGACTCCTACCCCGGCGCCCCACGGGATGCGAACAAGATCTTCGACCAGGTCGGGCTGCTTCCGTGGCTGTACCAGTCGTACTTCAAGTCGGTCGACCTGTTCTCGCCCTTCTACGAGACGTCGCCCACCGCTGACGACAGCACGAAGGCTGCCGCGGTCGCGATCGGCGACCAGCTGTACACCACCGGGGGGACCCCGGAGGAGCAGCAGGCGTGGGCGCTGTGGAAGAAGAACTCCGGCAAGATCGAGCCCAATCAGCTGTTCGTTCCCCGGGTGTTCGCCGATGACGCCCGTATCTTCCTGTCCTCGGGCGGTTTCCCGCGCACGGCCCCGGCTCCGGACAGCCCGGAGTTCCGTATCGCGGTCGAGGACCTGAAGACCCGCTTCGCCGCCTGCGCGTGGCACGACCCGATCGACCCGGACCGGGTTCTGGGCAAGGAGGTCTCGCAGGCGTCCGCCGAGTGGCAGCAGGAGATCGCTTCCCAGGCCACGCAGCGACAGCAGATCCTGGCGGCCAACGTCAGCGCCACGAAGGCGTTGCAGGACGGCACGTTCGCCCTGGGCAAGGCCCTGGGCCAGTCATGGATCGCGGACTACTCCACCCGCTGGCTGGACCACTACACCGAGGGCGGCCTCAACTGGATCGGTGACGCCCCGCTGGAGATCCAGGTGCCGGGCGCCGCCGGCAAGTGCCTTGAGGTCCAGGGAGCCGCCAAGACCAACGGCAGCCCGGTCCAGATCAACACCTGCAACAGCGGCAGCGCCCAGAAGTGGCAGCTGTGGGGTGTCTACGACGGCCACTACACCCTGCTGAACGTCAACGCGCAGAAGTGCCTGGAGGTGCTGAACGGCGCCAGCGCCAACGGCACGAAGATCCAGATCCGGGACTGCGGCAGCGGCAAGGCCCAGCAGTGGACGTTCAGCGTCCGCGCCGCGGGCGAGCTGCGCAACATCGCCACGGACAAGTGCCTGGACCTGGCCGCGTTCGACAACGGCAAGGACGCCCTGCTCAACGCCTGCAACGGCTCCAACGCGCAGAAGCTCCGCATCGTCCCCAAGGGCCACACCGGCACCGCGCCGGCGAAGGCCGACGTGGACAAGGCCAAGGCGAACGTCACGAACGCCCAGGCGGAGGCGAAGAAGCAGCTCGCCGCCGTCAAGGCGCAGCTCGCCGCCGCGCAGAAGGCCGCCACCACCTCGGACACGGCGCTTCAGGCCGCCTACGGCATCGCCGACACCAACGGCGCGCCCCGCGGTCGTGGTCTGCTGGTGGGCCAGCAGAAGGACCAGGTGACCAAGGGGTCGGTCGCCGCGCTGACGGCGATGGTGAAGGCCGCCGAGACCGCCGAGGCCGCGACCCGCGCCTCCGCCGGGGACAGCGCGACGATCACGCAGCGCGCGCTGGCACAGTCGGCGCAGGTGCAGGCGGAGTTCCGCAAGGAAGCCGCCAAGGCAGCCGAGTCGCAGGCCAAGGCAGCCGCCGACGCGGCGAAGATCCACCGGGACAACGCCAAGAAGGACAAGGAGACCGCGGAGGCCAAGCTCGCCGACGCGCTGAAGGCCGAGGGTGACGCGAAGGCGGCCGCCGCCGACGCGCACGCCAAGCGGCTCGCGGCCGAGGCCGAGGAGAAGACGGCCAAGGCTGAGAAGGAGACGGCCGCGGCCAAGCAGGCCGAGGCCGCCGAACACAGGAAGAACGCCGAGTCCGAGGCCACGAAGGCGAAGGACGCCAAGGACAAGGCCGAAGCCGCCGAGAAGACCGCCGGGAACAAGCGCGACGACGCGGTCAAGGCGAGCGCCCATGCCAAGTCCCTGCGCGACGACGCCTGGGACGCCGAACAGAAGGCGGACGCGGCCCGCGCCAAGGCCGACGCCAAGGACGCCTACGCCGACTCCCTGGACTCCGGCAGCGCCGCCGACGACGCCCGCGCCGCCGCGAACGACGCGGACAAGGCCGCTGATGCCGCTGAAGCCGCTGCCGACAAGGCTCGTTCGGAAGCGGATGCGGCGACCCAGGCGGCGGCCGACGCCGACGCCGCCGCGACTCGCGCGGAGTCGGCGGCCAAGCGGGCCCGCTCCGACGCGGACGCCGCCCAGGCCGACAAGCTGAAGGCCGACGCGGCGGTGAAGACCGCGACCAGCGCAGCCGCGGACGCGATCAAGGCGTCGCAGGACGCCGCAGCCGAGGCCAAGACGGCCGTCAAGCTCGCCGACGAGGCCGAACAGCACGCCAAGGACTCCAAGGCGCAGGCCAACGCGGCGAACGTGGAGGCCGGCAAGGCACTCGCGGCTTCGGCGAAGGCCGCCGGGTTCGCGCATGTCACCGCGCAGGCCGCCGTGGACGCGGGCAAGGCCGCCGAGCAGGTCGCCGCCCCGGCCAACGACGCCGTCCAGCTCGGCTCCCCGTACGTCGACACCGACTCGGTGGCCGGCCTGGTGGTGCTGACCGGTCAGGCGTCGAAAACCATCGCCGACCAGCAGCAGGCCGTCGCCGACGCGCACGCCAAGAACGCCGCCGCCGAGGCCGAGGCCGCCAAGAACCTCGCCGACCAGGCCAAGGGCGACGCGAAGGAGGCCTACCAGCACGCGGCCAACGCCGCCCAGTACGCCTCCGACGCGCGCACCTACTCCAAGGAGGCCCTGGGTTACGCGGCCGACGCCGCCAAGGCCGCATCCGCGGCCGCGGCATCACTGGCCCGCACCGTCGAGTACGACAAACAGGCCGCCGAGGACGCCGCAGCCGCCGACAAGGCAGCCGGCAAGGCAGAGGGCTACGCCAAGGACGCCCGCGACTCCGCCGACGCCGCCGAACTCGACGCCGAAGCCGCCCGTTCCGCAGCCGCCCAGGCCGAACAGGACGCCAAGGACGCCCGCGCCGCCGCCGACCGCGCCGACGCCGCCGCCACCGAAGCCGAACAGGCCGCCAAGGACGCCGACAAGTACGCCGAGGAAGCCCAGGACGCGGCCGATCGCGCCGAACGGGCGAAAGAAGGAGAGCAGATATCCACGGGGGCGGGCACCGGTGTCGGCAACGTCTTCTATGTCATAGACAAGGTCACACCGGTCGGTGAGCCCAAGTGGCTCGGACAGCGGGACCTGAGCGCCTGCAACATCGTGTGGGCGAGCCCCACGGAGCATTGCAACGAGTTCGAGGTGACCACCGAAGTCACCGTCAACTACTACCTGTGCACCAGCCCCGACGCTCCTGCCACAACTTCTGGTTGCCCGTCGGAAAGCACCTTCTTCCTCGGCCCGGACACCAAGAAGATCACGCAGAAGCGGGCGATCCTCATCAGTGCCTGGGACGTCCTCGAAGAGCTGTGGTCGCCGATCATCAAGGCTCTCACTCACGACTTCACCGAGTGCTACCACGGCTCCGTCTCCGGTTGTGCGTGGGCGGCGACCTGGTTCATCCCTGGCAAGTCCATCACTGCCATAGCCGACGGTATCCGCGCCGTCGACGCCGCTTTGCGCACCGGTGTCGGGGTTGCCGACGCCTACAAGGCGCTCAAAGCACTTCAGGTCGCCCCCGAGACGCTCGCCGACATCGAGAAGGTCATCAAGACGTCCGACGAGCTCAAAGCTGCCTGCCGCATCAACAGTTTCCCGGGCGACACGCAGGTGCTCATGTCGGACGGATCGCGCAAGGACATCCGTGACGTGCGCTCCCGCGACACGTTGCTGTCCGCCGACCCCGGCACCGGTCTCATGGAGCCGAAGCCAGTCACCCGCACGTTCCAGCACGCCACCAACCACCTTGTCGACATATCCCTAGCTGGTGGCGGTCGCTTGTCCAGCACCACGGGACACCGGTTCTTCGTCGAGGGTCAGGGCTGGACGCTCGTCTCCGACCTGCATGTGGGTGACCGGCTGCGCACGCCGAGCGGGTCGCTCCGCACCGTGAAGAACCTGGACGATCGACCTGACCTCGCGCCCCGGACGGTGTACGACCTGACGGTGTCGGGTCTGCACACGTTCTACGTACTGGCAGGCGGGACGCCGGTCCTGGTGCACAACTGCGACGGGGAGATCCACTGGCTCACGGAAACGCTGAGCGCGAGCTCGGACGCGGCGAAGTACGATGCCGGTGCGATGGGGTCCCGGTCTGGCTTCGCCCCCGCCCTGCAGTACTTCAAGGCGGGTGCCACCAGGCTCAGCCAGGTCAAGTTCGACGGCATCGACACCGTCAACAAGATCATGATCGACCGGAAGTGGAACATCAGCCGACGCGCCAAGAGCTACCTCCAGGCGCAGAACCAGTCGCTCGCTCTGGAGCAGAACGGCATGACCGGACTCTGGGAGGTCCCGAACGAAACCGTCGCCCGGCAGGCTCGGAAGATGCTCGCGAGCCAGAACATCATCAACATCAGAGTGAGGGTCGTCGCACCATGATCACCACGAAGTACGCACTGGCGAAAGCCGTCGTGGACTTGATCATCTCGATCGAGCTCTCGGTCGGGGAAGACCTTTCCCACGGCGTTGCCGCCGGCATCACGGATCCGGTCAAGGAGTTGCTCGGCGGCACTTCGCGAGAGGTGCGCGACGACCTCGGCCAGTTGTTCCGTGTGGTGGCGCAGGACGAGGGAATCCCGGCACGGAGGGAAGCCGCGGTCGACCTTGCCGACACGATCGGCGCCACGGGTTCCGGTGACGACTCGTCCACGTCGAGCACTGCGGACCGTGTCCTCGCCAAAGCCTTCATGAGGCTCATGAACTCCGTCGAGCTCGCGGACGACGAAGACTTCGACCCCGACACCGCGATCAAGATCATGGAAGCGGTCAGTGGGTACTTGGCTCACGTGGTGCCGGAAGAAGTGCGCCAGGACCTCGTCCCACTGTTTCGCGAAGTAGCAGAGGGCGAGGACGATCCGGCACACAGGGAACTCGCAGCCGACTTCCCCGAAGCGATCGGTCTCGTGCCGGAGGACTGATCCACTCCCTTGACGTCTCGGTGAAGGCCGGGCATCACTGAGGGCCGTCCCCTGCCTCGCCAGGTGGGGGACGGCCCTCAGCGGTACGCAACCTGTCCTTCCGCCTGGTGCTGTCGCAGCGACCGGCGGAGCCGGCGCTGATGCGGGAGGCCGCCCCGTACCCGTGGTCACAGGCGGAGTCCCCGGCCAGGTGCAGGAGCTCGACCCCGCGGAGATCGCCGGGGTGCAGGGGGTGCAGCCCCCGCCGGGGCCGAAGGGGCGGAGCCCCTGGGGACGGGAGAGGGCAGGGGCGGCGGGGGCGAGAGCCGCCCGCCCCCGCCGGCCAGTCGCCGTCAGCCGTGCAGCGCCTCCGCCTCCTGCGGGACGTGGGAGGCCACCAGCCGCTCCCGGCCCCCGGCAGGGGCCCGGCGGCGGTCCACCGCGTAGGCCACGCTTGCCACGCCCAGGCCGAGTACGGTCAGCGCCGCGCCGGCGAGCGCCGGGGACGTGGTGCCGAAGCCGGCCGCCAGGGCCAGGCCGCCGATCCAGGCGCCGCCGGCGTTGGCGAGGTTGAAGGCGGCCTGGTTGGCGGAGGAGGCCAGGGAGGGGGCCGCGGAGGCCTTCTCCATGACCATGAGCTGGAGCGGGGAGCCGGTGATGAACGCGGCCATGCCGAGGAGGGCGACCCCGAGGGCCGCGCTCCACTCCGCCCGCATGAGGACGGGGAACAGCAGCAGCACCACCGCCAGGGAGGTGAGGCCGCCGAACAGGGTGCCGCGCAGCGAGTGGTCGGCCAGGCGGCCGCCGAGCAGGTTGCCGGCGGTGGCGCCGACACCGAACAGGGCGAGCAGGAGCGTCACGCTGGACTCGGCGAAACCGGCGGAGTCCGTCAGCATCGGCGTGACGTAGCTGTACGCCGAGAACAGGGCGCCGAAGCCGGCCACCGTCGTGCCGAGGGCCAGCCACACCGGCAGGGAACGCAGGGCGGCCAGTTCGCCGCGCAGGCCGCGCGCGGTCGCGTGGGTGTGGTCGTGGGGGATCAGCGCGGCGAGCGAGGCTATCGCCGCCAGGCCGATCACGCTGACGCCCAGGAACGTCGCCCGCCAGCCCAGGTGCTGGCCCACGAGGGTGGCGACGGGGACACCGGCGATGTTCGCCACCGTCAGCCCCAGGAACATCAGGGACACGGAGCGGGCCTTGCGCTCCGGCGGCACCATGGTCGTCGCGACCACCGCGCCGACGCCGAAGAAGGCGCCGTGCGGCAGACCGCTGAGGAAGCGGGCGGCCAGCAGCGACTCGCTGCCGGGGGCGAACGCGGAGAGCACGTTGCCCGCGACGAACAGGGCCATCAGGCCGATCAGCACCGTGCGGCGGGACATCCGCGCCGTGACCGCGGCGAGCAGCGGGGCGCCGATGACGACGCCCAGCGCGTACGCCGAGACCAGGTGCCCGGCGGTGGGGATCGAGATGTGCAGGTCGTCCGCGACCTCGGGCAGCAGGCCCATGATCACGAACTCGGTCGTACCGATGCCGAAGGCGCCCACGGCAAGGGCGAGCAGGGCCAGGGGCATGAGGGGACCTTTCAGAGCGGTTCCGTGCAGTTCCGTACAGTGCGCGACTTCTCAGTCGTGCTCGACTTCCCAGTCGTATCACTATGTTCAAGTACGGAACAAACGCTCTCGGGGCCAGTATTCCAGCGGGTCAAGACCCGGTTGCCGATGTGGTGACCTTCACACGCGCCGCCACCGGCAGATGGTCACTGCCCGTTCGCGGGAGGGTCCAGGAGCTCTCCGGCTCGATGCCCTTGACCATGATCTGGTCGATCCGGGCCATCGGGAACGACGCCGGCCAGCTGAAACCGAAGCCGCTGCCCGCCGCGCCCTGCGTCGAACGCATCTGCGAGGTGACGGCGTTGAGGGCGCGGTCGTTCATCGTGCCGTTCAGGTCGCCGAGCAGCACGACCTGCTTGACCGTCTCGTCGGCGATCGCCTCGCCGAGCGCGTCGGCGCTCGTGTCGCGCTGCCGGGCGGTGAACCCGGCCTCCATCTTCACCCGTACCGACGGCATGTGGGCGACGTACACCGCGACCGGGCCCTTAGGGGTCGCCACCGTGGCGCGCATGGCCCGCGTCCAGCCCAGCTTGATGTCCACGGCCCGGGCACCGCTCAGCGGGTACTTGCTCCACAGCCCGACCGTGCCCTGCACCGAGTGGTACTTGTACGTCGACGCCAGCGCCTTCTCGTACACCGGCACTGCGGACGCCTTCAGCTCCTCCAGCGCCAGCACGTCCGCGCCGGAGGAGGCCACGTCCCGGGCGGTGCCGGACGGGTCCGGGTTGTCGGCGTTGACGTTGTGCGTGGCGACCACCAGATCGCCGCCCCCGCCCGACTTGTCGGTGAGCAGCCCCCCGAACAGGTTCAGCCATACGATCGACGGCAGCAGCACGGCGATCAGCGCCGTCGCCGACTTCCGCACCAGCCCCAGGACCAGCAGCACCGGGATGGCCAGCCCCAGCCAGGGCAGGAAGGTCTCCGTGAGGCTGCCGAGGTTGCCGATCCGGTTGGGGATGTGGGAGTGCAGCAGCATCACCAGGGCGAGCAGCAGCGCGAGCACCGCGAGGACGATGCCCCGGCGCCAGACGCGCGGGTCGCCGCGCCAGCCGTCGAGGAACCCGGTCGCCAGGCGCCGGAGCCGAGATGCCCGACGCTCGGGCCCCGAGCCGCCGTTGTCCGTCTCCGTCACGTACGCCTGCTGCGCCATACCGTCTGCCTCACTGCCTGCCGTGCACACCGTCGTCCCCATGTGTTCTTCCGACCCTAGGGGATGATCGGCCTCGGTCCCGCCGTCCATGACGGCCGTACGGGCACGAGGACGAACAAGTCGGCGCGGGGAGTTCCGGTTACGGGGGTGAGCGACCCGGACTGTGACGAAACGCGCACATTCAGGCGCCGAGCCCTAGCGGTCCGGCGAGCTGACGGGCCGTAGGCCTTCGAGGACCGTGTCGACGATCTGTTCGGCGAGCCCCTCCGGGAGGTCGGCGTCGGGGCGCAGGAGGGAGCGGGTGAGCATCGGGCCGACGAACAAGTCGTTGACCAGTTCGACGTCCACGTCCGCGCGCAGCTCGCCGTTCCGCTGCCCCCGGCGCAGGACCTCCAGTCCGATGTTGCGCCGGGGAGTTATCACACTGGCGTGGTAGGCGGCCCAGATCTTGGGGCTGCTCTTCATCTGGGCGTGCACGTTGTGCAGGATCGCCGAGGACCGGCTGACCAGGCCGCGCCGGCGCAGCGCCTCCAGCAGCACCACCAGGTCGTCGCGCATGGAAGTGCCGGGGAGCTCGGGATCCTTGGGTTCGGCGGCGCGCATGACGTCGACGAACAACTCCTCCTTGCCGCTCCAGCGGCGGTAGATGGTCGCCTTGCCGACCCCGGCGGTGCGGGCGATGCGCTCGATGGAGAGTTCGGCCAGCGACACGCCCTCCTCGAGGAGTTGCATCACGCCCTCGATGATGGCCTGTTCCACCGCCTCGCTGCGGGGGCGGCCCCTGGCGGGGCCGCACTGCCGGGGCCGGCTGTCGGCAAGGCTCACGTCGTTCCGTCCTTTCGCCTGCTGCGCGCCGATGTCGCGCAGCTGCCTCCTCCCCCGTCGATCGAGTTTCCTCCTCGACCGAGTCTCCCCCGTCCACGGGCTATTCTCCGGCCGCCACCAACTGCGGCTCCTCCGTGTCCTCCTGACGCCTCGGCGGCTTGCCCGGCAGGAAGAGGGCCACGACGACCGCGCCGATGATGGCGACGCCGGTGCCGCACAGCGCGGTGATGTGCATGGCGTGCAGGAAGGCGTCGTCGGCCGGGCCGACGAGGGCCTTGCCCTGGGGGCCGAGCTTCTCGGCTACGCCGAGGGTGGCCTCGACCGACTCGCCCGCCGTGTCCCTGAGGCCGGCCGGCAGCAGGCCCAGCTTGTCCTCGATGCCGTTGCGGTAGACGGTGGACAGCACCGAGCCGAGCACGGCGATGCCGAGGGCGCCGCCGACCTGGCGGAAGGTGTTGCTGAGGGCGGAGGCCGAACCGGCCTTCTCCCGCGGCAGGGCCTGCATGATGACGACGGAGGTCGGCGTCATGATGTGCGCCATGCCGGTGCCCATGAGGAAGAAGACGACCTCCAGCAGCCAGATCGGCGTGTCCTTCTCGAAGGTGGCGAAGGCGGCCAGGGTGCCCGCGATCACCACCAGGCCCGCCGTGGTGGTGGCCTTGTTGCCGAACCGGTCGACCACCAGCCGGGCGCGCGGGGCGAAGATCATCTGGGCGGCGGCCAGAGGCAGCATCAGCAGACCGGACTGGAGCGGCGAGTAGCCGCGCACGCTCTGGGTGTAGAAGACCGAGAAGAAGGTCACGCCCATCAGCGCGAAGAAGACCAGTGCGATGGCACTCATCGCGGCCGAGAACACCTTGTTCTTGAAGTAGGAGACGTCCAGGGACGGGTGGTCGCTGCGCTTCTCGAAGATCACGAAGCCGGTGAGCACGGCCAGGCCGGCCGCGATGGTCGCCAGCACCTTGGGATCCGTGAAGTCGGCCAGCTCGCCGCCCTTGATGATGCCGTAGACGAGCAGGACCAGGCCGACGACGGACAGTACGACGCCGACGGGGTCGAGGCGGCCGGGGTTCGGGTCGCGGGAGTCGGGCACCAGCCACACCATCAGCGCGAGCGCGAGGATCACGATGGGCACGTTGATGAGGAAGACCGAGCCCCACCAGAAGTGGTCGAGCAGCGCGCCGCCGGTGATCGGGCCGATGGCGATGGCGAGGCCGACACCGCCCGCCCAGATGCCGATGGCCTTGGGCTGCTCCTCGCGCTCGAAGACGTTCATCAGGACGGCGAGGGTGGCGGGCATGACGAACGCGGCACCGAGGGCCATCAGGGCGCGGTAGGCGATGAGCTGGCCGGGTGAGCCGGACTCGGCGGCCAGGGCCGAGCCGATGCCGAACACCATGAGCCCGCCGAGCAGAACCTTCTTGCGGCCGAGCCGGTCGCCGATCAGACCGGCGGTGAAGAGGAGGCCCGCGAAGACGAGGGTGTAGGAGTTGATCGCCCACTCGATCTCGCTCTGGGTGGCGCCGAGGCCGGTCGGGGCCGGGGTGGAGATCGTCTTGATGGCGACGTTCAGGATCGAGTTGTCCAGCACCACGATGAGCAGGCTCAGCATCAGCACGCCGAGGATCGCCCAGCGGCGCCGGTGGACCTCTTCCGGTATCCGGCGGGCAGGGACGGCAGGAGTAGTCATGCCGCAGAGCCTAGAGCAATTCCAATACGGCACCGTCTCGTATCTGAATTACTTTACCCAGGCCTTACACAGGCGGCGCTCCAGGGGTGCGCGAGGGATCACGCGGGACCCCCCTGGCTCCGACTGGCACGAGGTGCCACCATGGAGGCGGTCCGGGGACGCCGTCAGGGCGCCTCGAGATGACGTTAGGAGCCGTTGCAATGACGCAGCTTTCGGCTGCCCAGACGAAGCCCTCCGACGGCAGCAAGGCGCTGTACGGGGGCAAGGGCACGCGCCGCATCACCGTCCGCGACATCGCCCTCGCCAAGGAACGCGGCGAGAAGTGGCCCATGCTCACCGCCTACGACGCGATGACCGCGTCCGTGTTCGACGAGGCGGGCATCCCGGTCATGCTGGTCGGCGACTCCGCCGGCAACTGCCACCTCGGGTACGAGACGACCGTGCCCGTCACCCTCGACGAGATGACCATGCTGTCGGCGGCCGTCGTACGGGGTACGAACCGCGCGCTGATCGTCGGCGACCTGCCCTTCGGCTCCTACCAGGAGGGTCCGGTGCAGGCGCTGCGCTCGGCGACCCGGCTGGTGAAGGAGGCGGGTGTCGGCGCCGTGAAGCTGGAGGGCGGCGAGCGCTCGCACGAGCAGATCCGGCTGCTGGTGGAGTCCGGCATCCCGGTCATGGCCCACATCGGCCTGACCCCGCAGTCCGTCAACGCCATGGGCTACCGCGTGCAGGGGCGCGGCGAGGAGGCGGCGGCGCAGCTGCTGCGGGACGCGAAGGCCGTGCAGGACGCGGGCGCGTTCGCGGTGGTGCTGGAGCTGGTGCCGGCGGAGCTGGCGGCCGAGGTGACGCGGGTGCTGCACATCCCCACCGTCGGTATCGGGGCCGGGGCGGAGACGGACGCGCAGGTGCTGGTGTGGACCGACATGCTCGGGCTGACGTCCGGGCGGGTGCCGAAGTTCGTCAAGAAGTACGCCGATCTGCGTGAGGTCATGAGCGGCGCGGCGAAGGCGTTCGCGGAGGATGTCGTCGGCGGGACGTTCCCGCTGGAGGAGCACTCCGTCCACTAGGACCATTGCCCGCACCACAGGCAGCCCGCCGATCTTCCCCCGTCGGCGGGCTGCCGCCTTGTTTCCGACCCTTTCCTCGCCCCCGCCGCCCCTACCCTTCCCGTCCCCAGGGGCTCCGCCCCTTGGCCCCCGCCAGGGGGCTGCGCCCCCTGGGCCCCCGCGGGGCTCCGCCCCTGCACCCCGCCGGGGCTCCGCCCCAGGACCCCACAGGGGGTTGCGCCCCCTGCACCCCCGCGGGGCTCCGCCCCGGACCCCGTCGGCCTGAACGGCCTCGTCCTCGAACGCCGGACAGGCTGATGAGAGCGGCCGCGCCCTCCAGTCGCCGCGACGGGAGAGGAGAGCCGCGCCTCCCAGCCGACCCGCACGGGTGGTGGGTGGGCATAGGCCCGGGGGGCTGGGGGCGGAGCCCCCAGCGGACCGGCCGGGTCCGGCTGCTGCCGGCCGTCGGAGACGTGTAGGCGACCTGTCGGTGGTTTGTCGGTCGGGGCTGGCACCGTCATCGGCATGACGCGAATCGACAACAACCCCACCGGCGCGGACCACGCCGTCACCGTGCGGGGACTGGTCAAGCACTACGGCGAGACCAAGGCGCTGGACGGGGTGGACCTGGACGTGCGCGAGGGCACCGTGATGGGTGTGCTCGGGCCGAACGGAGCCGGGAAGACCACCCTCGTGAGGATCCTGTCCACCCTGCTGGCCGCCGACGCCGGACAGGCGACCGTCGCCGGCTACGACGTCGTACGGCAGCCCCGGCAGCTGCGCCGGGTGATCGGCCTCACCGGGCAGTACGCCTCGGTGGACGAGAAGCTCCCGGGCTGGGAGAACCTCTACATGATCGGCCGACTGCTCGATCTGCCGCGCAAGGACGCCCGCGCCCGCGCCGACGAACTGCTGGAGCGGTTCTCCCTCACGGACGCCGCCAAGCGCCCGGCGAGCACCTACTCCGGCGGTATGCGACGCAGGCTCGACCTCGCCGCATCCATGATCGGCCGGCCCCAGGTGCTGTTCCTCGACGAGCCGACGACGGGACTCGACCCCCGTACCCGCAACGAGGTGTGGGACGAGGTCAAGGCCATGGTCGGGGACGGCGTCACCGTCCTGCTGACCACCCAGTACATGGAGGAGGCCGAGCATCTGGCCTCGGAGCTGACCGTGGTGGACCGCGGCCAGGTCATCGCCAAGGGCGGCATCGAGGAACTGAAGGCCAAGGTCGGCGGGCGCACCCTGCGCGTGCGGCCGGCCGATCCGCTGGAACTGCGCCCGCTGGCCCGCATGCTCGACGAGCTCGGCATCACCGGCCTCGCCACCACCACCGTGGACACCGACAGCGGCACCCTCCTGGTGCCGATCCTCAGCGACGAGCAGCTGACCGCCGTGGTCGGCGCGGTCACCGCGCGCGGCATCACGATCACCTCCATCACCACCGAACTCCCCAGCCTGGACGAGGTGTTCCTGTCCCTCACCGGCCACCGCGCCAGTGCCCCGCAGGACGTCACGCCCGCCGAGACCCGACAGGAGGTCGCCGCATGAGCGCCGCAACCGCCACCGCCCGCACCGCCACCGTCAGCACCGCCGACGCGCGCATCCCGCTGCGCGGCCACCTGCGCCACACCGGCGCCCTGATCCGCCGCAACCTGCTGTGGATCAAGCAGGACCCCGAGTCGATGATGGACGCGGTGCTGATGCCGGTCATCTTCACCCTGCTGTTCGTGTACGTCTTCGGCGGCTCGATCGGGCAGGCACTGGGCGGCGGGCAGGACGGGTACGTGCAGTACGTGATCCCCGGCATGATCGCGATGATGAGCATGACGCTGTCGCAGGGCGTCGGCACCGGCTTCAGCCAGGACTTCAACTCCGGGGTCATGGACCGTTTCCGCTCCCTGCCGATCGGACGCGGCTCGGTGCTCTTCGCGAAGATCACGGTGGAGCTGACGCGGATGCTGTTCGCGACGGTCGTGCTGATGACCGTCGCCGTGCTGGTCGGCTTCCACATCCACCACTGGGGCGGGCTGTTCGCGGCCGTGGGCCTGGCCACGGTGTTCGCCTCGTCGATCATGTGGGTGTTCCTCACCCTGGGTGTGATCCTGAAGAACGCGCAGTCGGTGCAGGCGATGGGCTTCCTGGTGCTGTTCCCGCTGCAGTTCGGCTCGTCGATCTTCACGCCGACGAAGACGATGCCGGGCTGGCTCCAGGCCTTCACCGACTACAACCCCCTGTCCACGCTCGCGGACGCGGCGCGCGGACTGATGATCGGCGGCCCGGTCGCGCACGACCTGTGGGTGACGCTGGGCTGGTCGGTGGCCATCACCGCGGTGATGGCCCCGGTCTCGATCTACAAGTTCCGAACCAAGACCTGACCTGCCGTACCTGGTCCGGTCGGACGGTGTCAGACGAGGGCGGTGGCCTCCACGAGGGAGAGGCCACCGCCTTCGGCGTACGCGGAGTCGTACGTCTCCTCATCGAGCGCGGCCCGGACGGCCGCCTCGGTGCGCTCGCGCACCGCGCGCTCGACTTTCCCCGGGACATGGCCGGACGGCAGCAGGGCGGCGGCCGCGCCCAGGCAGCGGGCGGCGTCGCGGGCGCGGGTACCGCCGTCGGCCTCGGCGAGGGCCGTCGCGGCGATGGTCAGGTACAGGGTCCGCAACTGCGGGGCGATGGCCAGGGCCAGCGGGTCGCCGGCCTGCTCCAGTGCGCGTCGGATCTTGTCCAGGGCCTCGTCGGGACGGCCGTCGACGGCGTCCACCCAGGCCTCCTGGCCGAGGATCAAGGCATCGAAGACGACGAAGTGCGAAATCGCGAAGTCCCGGCGGAGCAGGCGGAGTTGCTCTCGGGCCTCGGCGACGCGGTCGGTGAGCGAGAGCCAGCCGGCGAGGAAGAGGCGGGCCATGGGCATCGCTTCGTTGTGGCTGCCGTCCTGGCGGGCGATGATCTCGCGCAGCATGCGCTCGCCGAGCTCCGGCTCACCGGTCTCCAGGACCACGGCGGCCAGGCGGACGCCGAGCACCGCCGTCTGGGCGCGGGCGCCGAGGCGTTCGGCCTGCTCGATGGCCGCCCGGAAGTCGGCGGCGGCCGACTCGTACTCTCCCTTGCGCTCATAGGACTCGCCGCGCGCCGAGAGCGCCTCGGCCGCGCCCCAGGCGTCGCCGAGGCGCTGGAACATCTCCAGTGCCTCGTCGGCGTCACGTCTGGCATCGCCCGCCCACTCGCTGCGGTTGGCGAGGATGTTGGCCCGCATCTGGAGGGTGGCGGCCAGTTCCCATTCGAAGCCCGGGGTTTCCCGGGAGGTCCGCACGCAGGCGTCGATGATGGCGCGCAGCCGCTCGATGCCCCCGGTCAGCAGTACGGCGTAGAACCACAGCATGCCCGGGGGACGGCAGGTCTGCGGCAGGCCGGGTTCGTACACCTCGGTGATGACGCGCAGCTTCGCCCGGGCCTCGGGGGTCTGCCAGGCGTCCAGCTCGGTGTCCATGCAGGCGAGATGGGTCAGGTGCAGCCCGCGCCGGACCTCGTCGAGCAGTTCGCCGGTATACGGGGGCGGGGTGTCCGTGCAGCGCTGCCACACCGGTGCGGCGCGGCGGACGGGCTCGGTGAACGGGTCGGGGCCGAGTGCCATGACCTCGGCGCACAGATTGCGGGCCTCGATGCGCAGGTCGCGCATCTGCCAGTACCAGCCCAGCGAGAGGACCAGGCAGATGGCCTCCTGCTCGTCCCGCGCGGCGATGGCCCGGCGCAGGGCGGTGCGCAGGTTCTCGTACTCCAGCTGGAGCCGCTCGATGGCGGTGCGCTGCTCGGTGCCGCGCAGCAAGGGGTCTGTGGCACGGGCGAGTTCACGGAAGTACGTCAGGTGGGCGCGCTCGGTCTCCCCCCGCCGGCCGGACTCGTCGAGCCGTTCGCCCGCGTACTCGGCGACGGTCTCCAGGAGCCGGTAGCGCATCCCGCCGTGGGGGACGGGGGCGGCGACGACCAGGGACTTGTCGACCAGGGAGCCCAGCGCGTCGAAGGCGTACGGTCCGCACACCGCCTCGGCGGCGGCGAGGTCGCAGCCGCCCGCGAAGACCGACAGGCCGCGCAGGACCTCGCGTTCGCCCTCGTCGAGCAGGTCCCAGGACCAGTCGACGACGGCCCGCAGGGTCTGCTGGCGGGGCAGCACGGTGCGGCTGCCGGAGGTGAGCAGCCGGAAGCGGTCGTCGAGGCGGTCGACGATCTGGCGGGGCGTGAGCATCCGGAGCCGGGCGGCGGCGAGTTCGATGGCGAGGGGCAGGCCGTCGAGGCGCCGGCATATCTCGGCGCACGCCTCCGGGTCGTCCTCGGTGCGGAAGCCGGGCCGGGCGGCCGCGCCCCGGTCGGCGAGCAGCCGCAGCGCGACCGGCTCGGGCAGCGGTTCCACGGGGCGCAGCAGCTCGCCGGGGACGCCGAGGGGTTCCCGGCTGGTGGCGAGCACGGTGACCCCCGGGCAGCGGGCCAGCAGCCGCTCCGCGAGGCGGGCCGCGCCGTCCACCACGTGCTCGCAGTTGTCCAGGACGATCAGCATGCGGCGCCGGCCGCAGTGCTCGACGAGTCGCTCGACGGGGTCGTCGTGCCGGTCGGCGACGGCCCGCATGCTCTCGGCGCCGGCGCCGTGCAGCACGGTCTCGCGGGCGCCGATCGCGGTGAGCACGGCCTCCGGTACGGCTTCCGGGTCGTCGACGGGCGCCAGCTCGGCCAGCCACACCCCGTCCCGGGCCGTGCCCCGCACGGCTTCGGCGGCCTCCTGCGACAGCCGGGTCTTCCCCGCCCCGCCGGGTCCGAGCAGTGTGACCAGCCGGGCCGTCACGAGGTCCGACCGGAGGGCCTCGATGTCGGCCTCCCGGCCGACGAAGGAGGTGAGGCGGGCGGGGAGGTTGCCCGGGGCCGCCCCGGGCGGGCGCACCGCCGGCGGCTCCGGCTGTGGGGACAGCAACTCGGCGTGCAACGCCCGTAGTTCGGGCCCGGGATCGGAGCCGAGCCGCTCGACGAGGAGCTGTCGTACGTCCTCGTAGGCGGCCAGTGCCTCCGCCGTGCGGCCCGCGTCGCGCAGGGCGCGCAGCCGCAGGGCCTGGAGGGGTTCGTCCAGGGGGTGGGTGTCGCACAGGGCGGTCAGCTCGGGCAGCGCCCCCTCGGCGTGGCCGAGGGCGAGGGCGGCGGTGTGCCGGGCGCGCAGGGCGTCCAGGCGGCGGGTGTCGCAGCGTGCGGCCTCGGCGGTGCGGTCGGGCAGGTCGGCGAGGGCCGGGCCGTGCCACAGCGCGAGGGCGTCGTCGAGGACCGTGGCCGCCTTGGCCGCGTCGCCGTCGGCCAGGGCGCGCAGCCCCTCCCCGGTCAGGCGTTCGAAGCGGTGCAGGTCGATGTCGTCGGGCGCGGCCGCGAGCCGGTACCCGCCCTCCGCCGAGGCGACCGCGTCGGCCCCCAGGGCCCGCCGGAGCCGCCCGACCAGCGCCTGGAGCGCGGCGGTGGCGTCGGCGGGCGAATCCCCGTCCCACACCTCGTCCACCAGCACACCGACCGGCACCGTCCGCCCGGGTCTGAGCGCGAGCACGGTCAGCAGCGCACGCAACCGCGCCCCGCCCACGGAAACGGACGTACCGTCGGGACGGAGTACCTGCGTGGTGCCGAGAATCCGATAGCGCACGGCCCCCATTCTCCCCGCTCAACTCCCCACCGGTCACGGAGTTCCCCCCGGCGGGCCGCCCACGGCCTCCGACCCGACGGACCCTACCGCCCCCGCCGGGCACTTTGCCGTCACCGGACCGGCGCGACGGGCGGCCCACGGCCCCGGGCCGACCACGGCCCCGGGCTGACGGGCCCTGTCGCCCCCGGCCAGGTCTCCGACGGTCACGGCGTTGGCGCGACGGACCGCCCACAGCCCCCGGACCGACGGACCCTACCGGCCTTCCCACCAAGCTCTCCTACCGTCCCCGCCGGGCTCTCCGCCGGTCACCGGGCCGGCGTCGCGGAGCGGCAGGGGGGTTCGGGGTGGTGGGCGTGCTGTCCGTGATGGACGGCAGTCGGCGGTGGCCCGTCCCGTGGACGGTTTCCGGGGGGTCGGGAACGTCGAGGGTGACGAGGACACCGTCCGTGTCCCGCCTGCGCCGGGGGTCCGGGCCGTCGGCGGGTTCGCCGCGGGCGAACCACTTCGGGCAGCTGTCGACCGGTTCGAGCGTCCGCCGGCCGGGCACCGGTGCGAAGGTGCGCGAGCCCGGGCCGGTCTCCGCGTACTCCTGCTGGACGAGGTGGATGGCGCGGACGCGGCCCTCGGCCGTGGGCCACCCGTCGCTGTGGTACTCGACCCGCAGCAGCCCCTCGTACTCCTCCTCGTCCCAGCCCCACGCCCGCATGTCGTCGGGTTCCATGGGCATCACCGGCCACGTCACCTCGTCCCCGACCGAGAACGGCCTGCCGCAGCACTCCATCTGCCAGCCCTCGTACAGCGCTCGCCTCAGAACCATTCCCCCACCTTCCTAGGAACCGGCACCGGTCCGCGAGACGTTTTCCCCTTACGCCCGGTACGGTCGGGCTCGCCGTCCGCCTCAGCTCCAGCTTCGACCCACAGGAGTCCGCCGCATGACCACCGCCACCACCCGCCACAGCGAGCGGCGGATCAGTCCCGTGTTCGTCGGGATCCTGGCCGTCACCGCGGTCACGGGATGGGCCACCTGGACGGGGTTCGCCGACCAGCCGGGCGTCGCCGTGTTCCTGTTCGTGACGGCCGCCTGGATCGTCTCCCTGTGCCTGCACGAGTACGCGCACGCGCGCACGGCCCTGCACAGCGGTGACGTCTCGGTCGGCGCGAAGGGCTACCTCACGCTGAACCCGCTGAAGTACACGCACGCCCTGCTCAGCATCGTGCTGCCGGTGGTGTTCGTGATGATGGGCGGGATCGGCCTCCCGGGCGGCGCGGTGTTCATCGAGCGCGGCCGGATCCGGGGGCGCTGGCGGCACAGCCTGATATCGGCGGCCGGCCCGCTGACGAACGTGCTGTTCGCGGCGGTGTGCACGGCCCCGTTCTGGCTGCACGCGCTGGACGGGGTGCCCCTGGAGTTCCGCTTCGCCCTCGCCTTCCTCGGGCTGCTCCAGGTGACGGCCGCGGTCCTGAACTTCCTGCCGGTCCCCGGCCTGGACGGCTACGGCGTGATCGAGCCCTGGCTGTCGGACGGCGTCAAGCGGCAGGTGGAGCCGTTCGCCCCGTTCGGCCTGCTGTTCGTGTTCGCGCTGCTGTGGCTGCCGTCGGTCAACCACGTGTTCTTCGACGTGATCGACGCGATCCTGCGGGGGCTCGGGGTGAGCGAGTACGACGCCTCGTACGGCTGGGGCCTCTACCGCTTCTGGGAGTAGCCGGCCCGGCTTCGCCGCAGGTAGTACCAGGTCATGTTGGACGACAGACCGGCGAGCAGCACCCAGACAACCCCCACCAGCCAGCTGCCCTGGACGAAGGAGACGACGGCCGCGGCCACGGCGAGGAGGCACACGACGAGGGCGTAGAGGGCAAGGCGGGGCATTTCGTTCAGGCTCCTGTCGGGGGACACTGCTTCGGCGACCAGTGTCCCCCATCCGGTCAGACGTCCGTGATGCGGAGCCCCGCGTGCGCCTTGTACCGGCGGTTGACGGAGATCAGGTTCGCGACCAGGGACTCCACCTGGTGGGCGTTGCGCAGCCGCCCGGCGAAGATCCCGCGCATACCGGGGATGCGCCCGGCCAGCGCCTGGACGATCTCCACGTCGGCCCGCTCCTCGCCCACGACCATCACATCGGTGTCGATCTCCTCGATCTCCGGGTCCTGGAGGAGGACCGCCGAGAGGTGGTGGAAGGCGGCGGCCACCCGGGAGTCCGGCAGCAGCGCGGCGGCCTGCTCGGCGGCGCTGCCCTCCTGAGGCTTCAGCGCGTAGGCGCCCTTCTTGTCGAAGCCGAGCGGGTTGACGCAGTCCACGACCAGCTTCCCGGCCAGTTCCTCGCGCAGGGACTCCAGGGTCTTGCCGTGCCCCTCCCAGGGCACCGCGACGATCACGATGTCGCTGCGCCGCGCGGTCTCGGCGTTGTCGGCGCCCTCGACGCCGTGCCCGAGCTCCTCGGCGGCGGCCTGCGCGCGCTCGGCGGCCCGCGAGCCGATGATCACCTTCTGGCCGGCCCGGGCGAGCCGGTAGGCGAGGCCCTTGCCCTGGGGGCCGGTGCCGCCGAGCACGCCGACGACCAGTCCGGAGACGTCGGGGAGGTCCCAGGGGTCCTTGGCGGGGGCCGTCGCGGGGGCCTTCGCGGGCTGCTGTGCGCTGTCGCTAGAGGTCATGCGCCGACTCTACGTCCGCCGTCCGGGGGCCACCGGCTCAGGTGGCCCCCGGCACGGGCGCCCGTAGGCGGCGGGCAGGCCGTCGACCGTGTGGACGGACCGCCAGGTCCGGCCGGCGCCGGTAGAGGCGCGGACGGTCGTCAGGGCCCGGCCGCCGGGGAAGGCGGGGCCGGAGAAGAGCAGCACGCCGGGGTCGCGGAGCTGGAGCACGCTGCCCCGGCAGACGGGCGAGCAGTCTCCCGGACCGGGTGCCCACCACCGCCGGGATCCGGTAACTGGCGTGGCCCTCGCAGCCCGCGCGGAAGGGGACGGTGGCGTCGGTCCTCGGGCGGCTCCTCGGGCGTCCGCGGACGTGTGCGGGCCTGTGCGTACCTCTGTGGAACCGTACTGACCGGACACTGTCCCCGAATTGAGCGAATTTGAGGTGAACTCCGCGTCAAGAGTGACCGGTTACGGCACCATGCGGTCGTATGGACGCCGTACGGGTCGCGCTGCTGCGCGAAGTGCTCGCCGGGACCGAGTGGCTGGGTGCCACCCGGCGGTTCGCGGGCGTACTGCGCGGGTCCGTGGTGACGCACGGCGGCGGGCTGTTGCTGGTGGGCACCCCGGAGTACGAGCCCTGGCACCTGGCGGCCCACCTGGTGGACGAGGCCGCCTGGTCGGGCACGCCCGAGCTGGCCCCGACCCTCGTACGGCACGGCGCGTGCCCCTCGGACCCGGCGCACCTGGCCGTCGGCCCCGGCCGGCTCGAGGCGGCCCGGCGCGGCGAGACCCTGCTGGTCGTGGCCCCGGCCGAGCCCGCCCCCCTGCTCCAGCGGGTGCACGACGCCCGCCGGGCGGGGGTGACGGTGCTGGCCCTGGGCGCCGGCGGGGGCGAGCTGGAATCCATGGCCCACGAGACGCTGGCCGTACCGGAGGGCGCCGAGCTGGACCTGGACAGCGTCCAGCACCTGGTCAGCGCGGCGGCCGGCGAGAACGAGGGCTCTCCGAGGGTTCGGCGGGGGTTCCGGGACCGTCTGTCGAGGCTGGCGGAAACCCTGACGTCGCCGCCGCCCGCCCCCTGGTGACACTCCCGGCGAAAAGCGGTTGCCGCGCACCGCGCTTCGTGCGGGTCCTGTCAGCCCTCGTCGTCCCCCCGTCGGCCGACGCGTCGTGCGGGCGCGGGCCCCCGACGGAGGTCGCGAGCGCACGGCACGCAAGCCGGAGCTGCACGCGCCGGGGCGGCACAGCGCTGCCGGTCGTCGGTACCTCCGGCACGCGCCCGGGTGCGGGGCCTGTCAGTCCTCGTCCGTCTGCCCGCCAGGCGGCGCGCCGTGCGTGGGCGGGCCCCCGATGAAGGTCGCGAGCGCACGGCACGCAAGCCGGAGCTGCACGCGCCGGGGCGGCACAGCGCTGCCGGTCGTCGGTACCTCCGGCACGCGCCCGGGTGCGGGGCCTGTCAGTCCTCGTCCGTCTGCCCGCCGGCCTGGGCGTCGTGCCAGCGGGGGTCGTTCTCCCACTCGAGGTTTCGCTCGCGGGCGGTCTGCATCGCGTGTTCGGCCTCCGCACGGGTGGTGTAGGGGCCGAAGCGGTCCTTGGCCGGGCACTCCGGGCCCTCCTCGACCTTCTTGTGGTGCAGGCAGTAGTACCACTCGCCGGGCTTCCCGGCCGTCCGCTTCTTGAACAGGGCCATGACCAGCTCCTCTCGCCAACGACATGTTCCCCCACACCCGCTGGTTAGACTCGCTGGCATGTCTGGCCAGTCGCTGCTCGTCCCAGGGGAGCTGTCCCCCACCCGTTCGGTCCCCGGCAACATCCGCCGCCCCGAGTACGTCGGCAAGCCCGCGCCGACGCCGTACACCGGGCCGGAGGTGCAGACTCCCGAGACCATCGAGGCGATGCGGCGGGCCGGGCGCATCGCCGCGCGGGCCATGGAGGAGGCCGCCAAGCTCATCGCGCCGGGCGTGACCACGGACCAGCTGGACAAGGTCGCACACGAGTACATGTGCGACTACGGCGCCTACCCGTCGACGCTCGGCTACCGCGGCTTCCCCAAGTCGCTGTGCACCAGCGTCAACGAGGTCATCTGCCACGGCATCCCGGACTCGACGGTGCTCAGGGACGGTGACATCGTCAACCTGGACGTGACGGCGTACATCGGCGGGGTGCACGGCGACAACAACGCCACCTACCTGGTGGGTGACGTCGACGAGGAGTCCCGGCTGCTGGTCGAGCGGACCCGGGAGTCCCTCAACCGGGCGATCAAGGCCGTGAAGCCCGGCCGGCAGATCAACATCATCGGCCGGGTCATCGAGTCCTACGCCAAGCGCTTCGGGTACGGCGTGGTCCGGGACTTCACCGGGCACGGCATCAACTCGTCGTTCCACTCCGGGCTGATCATCCCGCACTACGACAGCCCGCAGGCCACGACGGTCATGCAGCCGGGGATGACCTTCACGATCGAGCCGATGCTGACGCTGGGCACGCACGAGTACGACATGTGGGACGACGGCTGGACCGTGGTGACCAAGGACCGCAAGCGAACGGCCCAGTTCGAGCACACGCTGGTGGTGACCGAGACCGGCGCGGACGTCCTCACGCTGCCCTAGGGCCGCTCGGGCTGGCGCTCCAGGAACACGCGGCCGCCGACCTCCACCCAGCCGCCGGGCTGCGGGGCCGTGAGGATCTGGGAGCCGGAGCCCTGGGTGATGTTGAGGGCGCGGCCCAGTTGTTCCGTGAGCAGCAGTGCCGCCGCGCCCGTCGCCTCGTCCTCCTCGATGCCGTCGTCCCGGCCGGGGAAGGCGCGGGCGCGGATCCGGCCGGCGGCCTCGTCCTCCCACGCCCAGGCGTAGATCCATTCGCCGGGTGACGGTACGGGCAGCGCGTCGACCTCGGCGGCGGTCGCGTACTGGCGCAGGGTGCGCGGCGGTGCCCACTCGGCACGGGCCTCGATCCAGCTGAACTCGCCGTCCAGGCGGACGCCGACGACTCCGGCCGGGGTGACCAGTTCGGGCACGTCCAGCAGCCAGCCCACGCCGACGCAGGGGTGACCCGCGAAGGGCAGGCGCAGGGTGGGCGTGTAGATGTCGACGATCCCGCGCTCGGGGTCGTCCACGAACACCGTCTCGCTGAAGCCGAGCTTCGCGGCGAACGCCTGCCGGTCCTCCGGGTCGGGGACCCGTGAACCGTTGCGGACGACGCCGAGCTCGTTGCCGTATCCGCCGTTGGCCGCGCAGAAGACGCGCAGCACGTCGTAGTCAGTCACCAGGGAATTGAAACATCACGGCGGCGGCCAGGGCGCCCCAGGCGGGGGCGCCGCCGGGGAGCGGCCAGGAGCGCGTGCGGTCACTCTCGTTGGGCAGGCCGGCGAGAGTGACCCGGGTCAGCACCAGGCACTTCGGGTCTTCATGTGACCGGTGTCGAGGTCGCGCGATCACTTGACCCCTCCTTTACCGTCCCTTGGGGGTTACTTTGAGCCGTCGATATCAAGCCGTGTCTGTGATCTTTCTGTGGGAGCTGAATCGGGGACCGGGTGGGTATGACTGAGGTAAGCCTCAGGTAAGTTAGGCCAGCCTCACCACACCAGCTTCCCGCTTGGAGCCCTGCATGCGAGCCGTCCGACTCACCGTCACCGCCGCCGCGACCGCGGCAGCTCTGACCGCCCTCTCGGCCTGCACGGCGAAGAGCGACGCCAAGGGTGCCGACGCCATCCAGGTGACCGCCGCCGACTCCAAGTGCGACACCTCGGCCAAGTCCGTCCCGGCCGGTCAGGTCACGCTGCGGATCGAGAACAAGGGCAGCAAGGCCACCGAGGTCGAGATCGTCCTCCCGGACGGCCGGATCATCTCCGAGAAGGAGAACGTCGGCCCCGGCACCAAGTACACCCTCACCGCCGAGGTGAAGGCCGGTTCGTACGAGATCGCCTGCCGCCCGGGCATGAAGGGCCACGGCGTCCGGCAGAAGCTCACCGTCACCGGCGGCTCCACCGCCAAGCGGAACCCGCAGCTGGACAAGGCGGTCGCCGACTACCGCGACTACGCCCAGGACCAGGCCGACCAGACGCTGCCGCTCGTCGGGACCTTCGTGAAGGCGGTCAAGGACGGCGACCTCGAAGCCGCCAAGAAGGCCTACGCGCCCTCCCGCCTCGGCTGGGAGCGCACCGAGCCGGTCGCCGAGTCCTTCGGTGACATCGACCCCAAGGTCGACGTCCGGGCGGACGGCCTGGAGGACGGCCAGAAGTGGACCGGCTGGCACCGCCTGGAGAAGGCCCTCTGGCAGGACAAGAAGATCGGCGCCGAGGAGAAGACCCTCGCCGACCAACTGGTGACCGACCTGAAGGACTGGCAGAAGCGGGTCGGCAAGGCCGAGATCACCCCGACCTCCATGGCCAACGGCGCCAAGGAGTTGCTCGACGAGGTCGCCACCGGCAAGGTCACCGGCGAGGAGGAGCGCTACTCGCACACCGACCTGGTCGACTTCAAGGGCAACGTCGAGGGCGCGCAGAAGTCGTACGAACTGCTCAAGCCGGTGGCGCAGAAGAACGACCCGGCGCTCACCAAGGAGCTGGACAAGCAGTTCACCGCGCTGAACACGCTGCTCGACAAGTACCGCTCGGACAAGAACTCGTACGACTTCGTCTCCTACGACAAGGTCACCGACGACCAGCAGAAGGAACTGTCGGACGCGGTCAACGCCCTCGCGGAGCCGCTGTCCAAGCTCGCCGCGGCCGTTGTGAAGTAGGGGGACGACGACGATGACGGACACCCAGGGAACCAGCCCTTCCAGCCCTTCCAGCCCTTCCAGCCCTTCCAGCCCTTCCAGCCCCGCCAGCCCCTCCCGCCGCTCGCTGATCGGCTGGGGCGGCGCCGGCCTCGCGCTCGGGGCCGCCGCGGCCGGCGGTGCGGTGGCGATGGCGAAGACCGGCGACGACGTGGACCCGGCCGCGGCCGAGACGGGCGCGGCGGTGGAGTTCCACGGCGCCCACCAGGCGGGCATCGCCACGCCGGTGCAGGACCGGCTGCACTTCGCCGCGTTCGACGTGAAGACCGAGGATCGCGCCGAGTTCATACAGATGCTGAAGGACTGGACGGCCGCCGCGCGCCGGATGACGGCCGGGAAGGCCGTCGGCGAGGGCGCGTACGGCGGGCTCGCCGAGGCCCCTCCGGACGACACGGGTGAGGCGCTGGGGCTGAAGCCCTCGCGGCTGACGCTGACGATCGGGTTCGGGCCGTCGTTCTTCGAGAAGTTCGGGCTGGCGGACAAGCGGCCGGCCGCGCTGGTCGACCTGCCCGCCTTCCCGGGCGACAACCTCGACAAGTCCCGCACCGGCGGCGACCTGTGCGTCCAGGCCTGCGCGGACGACCCGCAGGTCGCCGTGCACGCGATCCGCAACCTGGCCCGGATCGGCTTCGGGAAGGTCGCCATCCGCTGGTCGCAGCTCGGCTTCGGCAAGACCTCCTCGACCACGCCGGACGCCCAGACGCCCCGCAACCTCATGGGGTTCAAGGACGGCACCCGCAACATCGCGGGCACGGAGACGGACCGGCTGAAGAAGTTCGTGTGGGTCGGGGAGGGCGGGGACGGCGACGCCGACTCGGCCTGGATGACCGGGGGGTCGTACCTCGTCGCCCGGCGGATCCGGATGAACATCGAGACGTGGGACCGCACCTCGCTCCAGGAGCAGGAGGACGTCTTCGGCCGCGACAAGGGCGAGGGCGCCCCGGTCGGCAAGGCCAAGGAGCACGACAAGCCGTTCCTGAAGGCGATGAAGCCGGACGCGCACGTGCGCCTGGCGCACCCCGACTCCAACGACGGGATCACCATCCTGCGCCGGGGCTACTCCTTCACCGACGGCACCGACGGCCTCGGCCGCCTGGACGCGGGCCTGTTCTTCCTGGCCTACCAGCGTGACGTGCGCAAGGGATTCATCCCGTTGCAGCGGCGGCTGTCGGCGAAGGACGCGCTCAACGAGTACATCCAGCACGTGGGTTCGGCGGTCTTCGCCGTCCCGCCAGGCGTCCGGGACTCCGGTGACTGGTGGGGACGGACGCTGTTCTCGAAGGAGGCGTAACCCGTGTTCTCCAACTACCTGATCGGTCTGCGCGAGGGCCTGGAAGCCAGCCTCGTCGTCTGCATCCTGATCGCCTACCTGGTCAAGACCGGCCGCAGGGACGCCCTGAAGCCGATCTGGATCGGCATCGGCATCGCCGTCGCCATCGCGATGGGCTTCGGCTGCGTCCTCGAGTTCGGCTCCCAGGAGCTGACGTTCAAGGCGCAGGAGGCGCTCGGCGGTTCGCTGTCGATCGTCGCGGTGGGCCTGGTGACCTGGATGGTGTTCTGGATGCGGCGCACCGCCCGGCATCTGAAGTCGGAGCTGCACGGCAGGCTGGACGCGGCCCTGGCGATGGGCACGGGCGCGCTGGTGGCGACGGCGTTCCTGGCCGTGGGCCGGGAGGGCCTGGAGACCGCCCTGTTCGTGTGGGCCTCGGTGCACGCGGCCTCCGACGGCACCCCGCGCCCGCTGGTCGGCGTGGCGCTGGGCCTGGCGACGGCGGTCCTCCTCGGCTGGCTGTTCTACCGGGGAGCCCTGAAGATCAACCTCGCCAAGTTCTTCACCTGGACCGGCGGGATGCTGGTCGTGGTCGCGGCCGGCGTGCTGGCGTACGGCTTCCACGATCTCCAGGAGGCCGGCATCGTCCCGGGGCTGACGAACCTGGCCTTCGACATCAGCGACACGATCGCGCCGGACAGCTGGTACGGCACGCTGCTGAAGGGCGTGTTGAACTTCCAGCCCGACCCGACCGTGATCCAGGTCACGGTGTGGCTGCTGTACCTGATCCCGACGCTCGCGCTGTTCCTCTCCCCGGTAGGGTTCGCCTCCGGGAAGGGGAAGGTGAACGCACCTGATGACCAGGGATCGCAGCCCTCGCAGGCTTCGCAGGCGTGACCGGAACGCACTCATAGCCACCTCGCTGACCGCTTTGTCGCTGACGGCGAGCGGATGCGTGGTGGTGCACGGGGAGCGCGAGGTGCTCCCGGCGACCACCCGCGCCGAGGCCGCGAAGGCCTTGCGGCAGTTCACGGACGCGTACAACAACGCCGACAAGGCGTACGACCGTTCCCTCGACGCGGACCACGTCACCGGCGCCTTCGGCGACATCGACGGGGCCCGGCTGGAGGCCGGGCATGCGAACAGCCCGGGCGGCAACACCCGGCACACCCCGCTGAAGCTGTCGGACGCGAAGTACACCATCGTCAAGAAGGCCGGCTGGCCGCGCTGGTTCGTGGTGAACGCCGCCGCCAACAAGGGCGGTGCCGCGCGCTGGCTGTTCGTCTTCACCCGCGACGGTCTCGCCGAGCCGTGGCAGGCCGCGTACGTGACGCTGGTGGCCCCCGGCAACGTGCCGGAGTTCAAGAAGGACAAGGACGGCTGGGGCGAGGCCGTCCCCGCGGCCTCCACCTCGCTGGCCGTCGAGCCGCGGCAGCTCAGCCGGCAGTACGCGACGTATCTACAGAGCGGCGGGAGCGTCTTCGCGGACGGCGCGCACACCAGCGGGTGGCGCAAGGACCGCGCGAAGGAGGCCAAGAAGCCGGGTCTGGTCAGGCAGTTCATCGACGAACCGCTGACGAGCGGCGACTACGCGCCGCTGGCGCTGCGCACCGCGGACGGCGGGGCGCTGGTGTTCTTCACCACGCACCACTACGAGAAGCAGACCGCCGCCGCGGGCACCTCCGTGCCCACCCCCGGCGACGACGTGAAGGCCCTGACCAAGGGCGAGATCAAGCAGTCGCTGACGCTGGAGCTCGTCTCCAACGAGGTCGCCCTGGACCCGAAGGCGGGCGGCAAGGTGTCCGTACTGGGCCGGATCCAGGGGCTGACGGGGGCCGAGGGCGGCTGAGGACGGCTGGAGGCGGCCAGGAGTCCCGGGAGTCCTCACCCGGGGCCTGCCCGGCCGGGGGCTTCAGTGCCGCAGGGGCCAGGCCGCCGCCGGGTGGCCGGGTTCCGCGCCGGCATGGCGGGCGCAGGCGTCGGTGAGGGCCTCCAGCAGGCTCAGCGGGTCCGGCAGCGGATGCTCCGGGCCGCGTACCCAGCGCACGGCCTTCTCCTCGCCCGGCAGCCGGGCCGGCGGGACCAGCACGTACGAGCCCCGGCAGTGCCAGCGCAGGCCCGGGTGCTCGTCCATGGTCTCGGGGTGGCAGTCCAGCTCGCAGGGCCACCACTCGTCCTCGTCCTCGGGCGTGCCCCGGGTGAGGGTGAAGAACAGCAAGCGGCCGTCGTCGCTCTCGGCGACCGGGCCGACCTCGACACCCGAGCCGAGCAGCCTCTCCAGCGCTTCCCGGCCGGCCTCCAGGGGGACGTCGAGGACGTCGTGCACCATGCCGGTGGCGGTGACGAAGTTGGCCTGCGGCTGGTGCCGGGCCCAGCGCTCGATCTGGGCGCGGTCGGTGGTGGACTGCGTCTGCCAGGCGAACGACACCGGGTGCCGGGCGGGGGTGGGACAGCCGACGCGGTCGCAGGAGCAGCGGTAGCCGGGCGCGGGGTGCGCGGCGGGCGCGAGCGGCAGTCCCGCTCCGGCGGCGGCCAGCAGCAGGGTCTCACGGCCGCCGTCGTCGGCGGCCTGCTTCGGGCGGCGTCCGCGCAGCCACTGGGAGATCTTGCCCTGCCGGCCGGACCGGCCGTCGAACTCCGCGCTCATCTATCGCCTCGCCTCGCCTGTCGTGCGGTCAGCATGCCCCATGGTCCCACCGTCCGGGGCTCCGGTGGGCCGGAGCCGACATCCGGGGTGAGTGAGACAAGACATACCGGGGGCTCCCATCGGTCGTTTTGCCGTGATTTGGCGGCCGGTCAGCGCGGGGCGAGGCCGTACAGCGCGTAGTCGACGAGGGTGTCGGTGTACTCGTAGGTGATCGGGCCCGTGTACTGGAGCCAGCGCTGGGCCAGCGGTGAGACGAAGAACTCCAGGGCGATGCGCGGGTCGATACCCGGGCGGACCTGGCCGGCGTCCTGGGCGGCGCGCAGGCGGTCGACGTACAACTGGAGGGACGGTTGCAGCAGCTTGGCCGTGAACTCGCGGCCGACCTGTTCGTTGACCACGCCCTCGGCGGCCAGGGCCCGGGAGGGCGCCTCGAACCTGGGATCCGTCAACTGGTCGACGGTGGCCCGCAGCACGGCCTTGATGTCGGCGGCGATGTCACCGGTGTCCGGGATGGCGTACGGCTCCTGCTCCGCCGCCCCCGCGTCCCGCGCCGCCTGTTCGCTGAGGTCCAGGAAGGCCTCCAGCAGGACCTCCGCCTTCGAGGACCACCACCGGTAGATGGTCTGCTTGCCGACGCCGGCGCGGGCGGCGATTCCCTCGATCGTCGTCTTCGGGTAGCCGGCCTCCGCGACGAGTTCGAGGGCGGCGGCGTAGATGGCGCGGCGGGACCTCTCGCTGCGGCGGGTGGTGTCGGGGGCGGACGGGGCGGGCTTCTGGGCGGCCATGGGTTCGAACCTATCAGGTTGACAAGACGGATCGTCTCGCGAAGAGTGGCTGATGGAGACGAGACGGTTCGTCTTGTTGGATCACTTGTCGGATCGTCGAGTCGTCGACTCGATCGAATCGACCGCATGCGGAGGGAGACCCTGATGTCGCGAGGTGGAACCGGAAACATGCTGGGCGTCGGCGGCACCCGCCGGAACCTCGGCCGCAAGGCGCTGCGGGGCGACGGCCAGGACGGCCGCGTGGGCGCAGGCCCCGACCGCCGGGCCCAGAAACGGGAGCTGCTGCGCAGGCTCCAGGAAGGGCGGGACACCCGGCGGTGACGCCGGACGCGGGGTCAGTCCTCCGCGGGCGGCCAGGGATCGCCCCAGTCCGCGTCCCGGGCCGCCTTGTACAGGTCGCCGTGGCGTTTGGTGACCGTCGTCCGGCGCAGTCGCTCGTCCGTCTCGCACAGGTCGAGGAGGACCTGGCCCTTGCGGATCTGCGGGCGCCGGACCACCCGGGCGGGCGCGGGGGTGACGGGGAGGCGGGTGACGGCGACGTAGCTGAACTTCTCGTCCTCGTACGCCAGGGAGCCCCCCTTGACCTGGCGGTGCAGGGAGGAGCGGCTGACCCGCGCGGAGAAGTGGCACCAGTCGGTGCCGGGGGCGATGGGGCAGGCGGCGCTGTGCGGGCAGGGCGCGGCGACGTGGAAGCCGGCCTCGACGAGGCGGTCGCGGGCCTCGATGACGCGGGCGTAGCCGGCGGGGGTGCCGGCCTCGACGATCACGACGGCCCGGGCCGCTCGCGCGGCGGCGTCGACGAGCGCCGCGCGGTCGGCCTCGGTCAGTTCGTTGAGGACGTAGGAGACGGTGACGAGGTCGACCGGGTCGAGGGTCAGGGCCGTGCCGATCCGGGCGCGCTGCCAGCGGGCGTCCCTGAGCGCCGGGTGGGCGGCGGCGATCTCCTTCCCGAGCGCGAGCGCGGGCTCGGCCCAGTCCAGTACGGTCACCGGCCGCGTGCCGTCCCAGGTGGCGCTGACCGCCCAGGTCGCCGCGCCGGTCCCGCCACCGACGTCGGCATGGCTGCCCGGCACCCACCCGGGCACGGCGTCCGCGAACGCCGCCAGGGCCGACCGGACCGCCTCGAAGGTGGCCGGCATCCGGTAGGCGGCGTACGCGGCGACGTCCGCGCGGTCCCGGAGGATCGGCGCGTGGGTCGGGGTGTCCCCGCGGTAGTTGGCGATCAGCCGTTCCACGGCCCCGGCGGCCTGCGAGGGCGGTAGCCCGTCGAGCAGTCCGGTGAGGGTCGCGCGGAGGGTGTCGGCGGCGGAGGCGGGGGCGTTCACCCGCCGATTCTCTCAGGCTCTCAGGACCCCTGGACCGCCCGGGCCAGCCTCGTCGCCGCCGCTGCCCTGGGCCCGCTGTCCGGTGGCCGCCGCCGGGGATGCACGGTGTTGGCCAGCAGCACCAGGAACGTGTCCGTGGCCGGGTCCAGGACCAGCGACGTCCCCGTGAAGCCGGTGTGGCCCGCCGCTCCCCCGCCCGCCAGCTCGCCCATGAACCAGGGCTGGTCCACGGCGAAGCCCAGGCCGGGCGGGGTCAGCAGCAGTTCCACGAAGTCGGGGCCGAGGATGCGCGCGGGACCGTACTGGCCGCCCGCGAGGAGGGTGCGGCAGAAGACCGCGAGGTCCGGGCCCGTGCCGAACAGGCCCGCGTGGCCGGCCACCCCGCCCAGCGCCCAGGCGTTCTCGTCGTGGACCACGCCCCGCAGCATCCCCCGGTCCGCCTTGGCCCAAGGCCGCCGCTGGTCCTCGGTGGCCGCGGCGCCCGGGCACGGCCCGAAGCCGGTCGCGGTCATCCCCAGCGGCCGGGTGATCCCCTCGTGCACCAGGGCGTCGAGGGCGCGGCCGGTGACGCGCTCCAGCACGAACTGGAGCAGCAGCATGTTCAGGTCCGAGTACAGGTACGTGCCCGGCTCACCGCTCGGCGCCTCGGCCCGCAGCAGCGCCAGCCGCGCGGTGTCGTCGGCGCAGTCGTACAGCGGCAGCTCGGGGCGCAGCCCGGAGGTGTGGGTGAGCAGCTGCCGTACGGTGATGCCGTGCTCGGCGGCGGCCCGGAACTCCGGGAGGTACGCGCCCACCCGGGCGTCCATGCCGAGGGTGCCCCGCTCGATCTGCTGGACGGCGGCGACCGAGGTGAACAGCTTGGTGAGCGAGGCCAGGTCGAAGGGGGTGTCGACGGTCATCGGCACCCGGGCGGCCGGCGGCAGTTCGACGCCCGCGTCGGTCTCCGGGTCGTAGGAGCCGTACCGCACCGCCCAGCCCGCCGCCTCCCGCGCGGCGATCACCGGCCCGCGTCCGGCCACCACGACGACGCCCGCCGCCCAGGGATGTTCCCCGGTGGTGAGGCCGCGGACCCCGCGGACCAGGCGGCCGAGTTCCGTGCGGTCGAGCCCGGCCCGTTCCGGGGTGTCGACGCGCAGCCTTGGTGCGCTCAGCTCTCTCCTCCTTCCGTCCCCGCACGCGTACGCGTGTTCCAGGGACGGCACATTCCCACGAAGCAGGCCAGCGCGACCAGTGATCCCGCCAACTGGACGACGGCCATGGGCACGGCGCTGTGCTCCCCGGCGACGCCGACGAGCGGCGAGGCGACCGCTCCGACAAGGAAGGAGGAGGTGCCGAGCAGCGCGGAGGCGGAGCCGGCCGCGTGCCGGGTGCGCAGCAGGGCGAGGGACTGGGTGTTGGGCAGGGTGATGCCCATCGCGGACATCAGCACGAAGAGCGCGGCGGCGACGGGGGCGAGGCCGACGTTCCCGAAGACGCCGGCGGACATCAGCAGCAGCGCGGTCGCGGCGAGGACGACGACGGTCAGGCCGACGGCCAGCACCCGGTCCAGGCGGACCCGGCCGACCAGCACCTTGCCGTTGATCTGCCCGGCGACGACCAGGCCCACGGAGTTCAGCCCGAACAGCAGGCTGAAGGTCTGCGGGGAGGCGCCGTAGATCTCCTGGATGACGAAGGGCGAGGCCGATATGTAGGCGAACAGCGCGCCGAAGGCGAAGCCGCCCGCGAGCATGTAGCCGGTGAAGGGCAGGTCGGCGAGCAGTCCGCGCATCGCGCGCAGCGCCTCGCCGACGCCGCCGCCGTGGCGTTCGGCGGGCGGCAGGGTCTCGGGCAGCCTGAGCCAGACGACGCAGCCCAGCAGGGCCCCGACCACCGTCAGGACCACGAACACGCCCCGCCAGTCCGTCACCCGCAGGATCTGTCCGCCGATCAGCGGCGCGACGATGGGCGCGGCCCCCGAGACCAGCATGAGGGTGGAGAAGAAGCGGGCCATGGCCACGCCGTCGTACAGGTCCCGGACGACCGCCCGGGCGATGACGATCCCGGCCGCGCCCGCGAGGCCCTGCGCCAGCCGGAAGGCGACCAGGGTCTCCACGGTGGGCGCGACGGCGCACAGGGCGGTCGCGACGACGTACACGGTGAGGCCGACGAGCAGCGGGCGCCTGCGGCCGAACCGGTCGCTCATCGGACCGACCAACAGCTGCCCGAGCGCCATCCCGGCCAGGCAGGCGGTGAGGGTGAGCTGGACGGTCGCCGCGGGGGCGTGCAGGGAGCGGGTGACCGCGGGCAGGGACGGGAGGTACATGTCCATCGCCAGCGGGGGTGTCGCGGTGAGGCCGCCGAGGACGAGGACGAGCAGGAGGCCGGTGCGGCGCACGGCCGGGACGGACGGCTCCCGCGGTGCGGACCCCCGCTTCACCTCCGGTGCCGACGCCGCCGTGTGCTCGCCCATGTGCCCCTCCCTCTCCGTGCCGACCGGCACCTATGCTCTCAGCTCGTAGACGCCGGTCGTACACGGTGCCGGGGATCACATGAGCGAGGGTGGGGATGGCGGGGCAGAGCGTGCGGTGGGGGATCCTGGCGACGGGCGGGATCGCCGCCGCGTTCACGGCGGACCTGGTGGACCTGCCGGACGCGGAGCTGGTGGCGGTGGCCTCGCGCAGCGGGGAGTCGGCGCGGGCGTTCGCGGAGCGGTTCGGGATCCCGCGGGCGTACGGCGACTGGGAGGCGCTGGCGAACGACGAGGACATCGATGTCGTGTACGTCGCCACCCCGCACTCGGCGCACCGGGCGGCGGCCGGTCTGTGCCTGGAGGCCGGGCGGAACGTGCTGTGCGAGAAGCCGTTCACGCTGAACCTGCGCGAGGCCGAGGAGCTGGTCGAGCTGGCGCGCGGGCGCGGGCGCTTCCTGATGGAGGCGATGTGGATGTACTGCAATCCGCTCATCCGGCGGCTGAAGGCGCTCGTCGACGACGGCGCCATCGGCGAAGTGCGCACCGTGCAGGCCGACTTCGGCCTCGCCGGGCACCTCTTGCCGGAGGCGAGGAATGGAGAACTGCCGCCCGCGCACCGGCTGCGCAACCCGGCGCTCGGCGGCGGCGCGCTGCTCGACCTGGGCGTGTACCCGGTGTCGTTCGCGCAGTTGCTGCTCGGCGAGCCGTCCGACGTGACCGCCCGGGCGACGCTGTCCCCGGAGGGCGTCGACCTCCAGACGGGCGCCCTGCTGTCCTTCGGCTGCGGCGCGCTCGCCTCGGTGCACTGCTCGATCGTCGGCGGTACCTCCGTCTCGGCGTCGGTGACCGGCTCACGGGGCCGGATCGACATCCCGTCCGGCTTCTTCCACCCCGACCGTTTCGTGCTGCACCGCGACGGCCGCGACCCCGAGGAGTTCGCCGCCGACCCGGCCGACGGGCCGCGCAGCAGCCTGCGGCACGAGGCGAAGGAGGTCATGCGGGCGCTGCGGGCGGGTGAGACGGAGTCCCCGCTGGTGCCGCTGGAGGGCACGCTCGCGGTGATGCGGACGCTGGACGCGATACGGGAGCGCATCGGAGTGCGGTATCCCGGGGAGGCCGGGGACCTGGGGGACTTCGGGGAGGGGGCCTCGTACGCTGCCGTGTCATGACTGACACGCGGACGAGGATCGCGGTGGTGACCGGCGCCGGTTCCGGCATCGGCCGGGCGGTCTCGGTGGAGCTGCTGCGGGCCGGATGGTCGGTGGCGCTGGCGGGGCGGCGCACGGAGACCCTGGAGGGGACGGCGGCGCTGGTGCCCGAGGGCGCCGCGCTGGCCGTACGGACGGATGTGGCGCGGCCCGAGGAGGTGGCCGCGCTCTTCGCCGCCACGGTGGACCGGTTCGGGCGCGTCGACCTGCTGTTCAACAACGCGGGCACCTTCGGCCCGGGCGGGGTGCCCGTCGAGGAACTGCCGTACGACGCCTGGCGGCACGTGGTGGACACCAACCTCAACGGGGCGTTCCTGTGCGCGCAGGCCGCGTACCGTCGGATGAAGGAACAGGACCCCCAGGGCGGCCGGATCATCAACAACGGCTCGATCTCGGCGCACACGCCCCGCCCGCGCTCGGCCGCCTACACCGCGACCAAGCACGCGCTGACCGGCCTGACGAAGTCCCTGGCGCTGGACGGCCGGCCGTACCGGATCGCCGTCGGGCAGATCGACATCGGCAACGCGGCCACCGACATGACGCCCCGGATGTCGACGGGCGCGCTCCAGGCCAACGGGGAGGTAACCCCGGAACCGGTGATGGACGTCGCCGACGTGGCGCGCACCGTGCGGCACATGGCCGAGCTGCCGCTGGAGGCGAACGTGCAGTTCGCGACGGTGCTGGCGACGGCGATGCCGTACGTGGGGCGGGGCTGAGTTCCCCACGCTCCGTCAACTCCCCGATCCACACAAGCGGAATTCCAACGTCCGCGGTATTGCGGCCGATAGCGGACCTATGCTCAAATTTCTTCACCAGAGCTTCACAGTTGGAGCACTGGCGTTCCGCGGCCGCACCGAGGGGGGAGGCGGCAGCCGTTCCACGGCACCGGAGTGGGGGTGGACCTTTCGCGCTGGAGCGCGGGGTACGCACCGGTGAGTGGAACGGCTGCCGTTTTGGCCTGCCGAGGGCCGGCCGCCACATTCCGCTTGCGTGCGGCGGCCTACGCGCGTGATCGCGGCGTTGCCGAACCGTCGAGGGGACTCCTCCCCCGCGCGCACGCTCACGCGGGGGCACCCCGCCGCCGCGGCACGGGTTCCGGGTGGCGGCGGAGTCCGACGACCGGCCCACGGGCCTGGTGCGAGAGTCCCTCCGTCGGCCTTCGGCCGGGAGGCGCCCCCGCCCGGCGACGACCGGCATCCCGCCGCACCGGCCACCGCCGGGCCCTGTCCGAGGACGGGCCCGGCGGGACCTTCGCGACCGGCCCTACCCCGGCTGCTCGGCGTCCGGCTTGCCCTCAGCGGCCGTACCCGCCCTGCGCCGTCGCAGTGCCCACGCGCCCGCGCCCAGCAGGGTGACCGTCCCCGCGGCCCCTTCCAGCAGCCGCCAGCTCGATGAGCCGCCCGATGCCGAGCCGGGGGCCCCGGCGGCGGCCTGGGCGGTCCTGCGCGTCGGCGTGGGGCCGGCGCTCGCCTTCGCGCCGCCCTCGCTGAGCGGGTCGACCATCATGCCGACGGCTCGCGCTGAACCGCCCTTGCCGAAGCCCCAGTCGAGCAGCGCGGCGGTCTCCTCGTAGACGGCGTTGCCGCCGCTCTTGGGGTGCATCACCGTGACGAGCAGGGTGCGCCCACCACGCACGGCCGCGCCGGTGAAGGTGTTGCCGGCATGGCTGGTGTAGCCGTTCTTCACCCCGATCAGGCCCTCGTACGTGCCGAGGCCCCACGCCCCGGTCAGCAGCCGGTCGGTGTTCTGGATCTGGAAGGTCTTCTTGCCGCCCGCCGGGAAGTCGGCGGTCCGCGTGCCGCAGTAGCCCCGGAAGTCGCCGTCCTTGAGCCCGTGCCGGGCGAAGAGGGTCAGGTCGTACGCCGAGGACAGCTGGCCCTTGTGGTCGAAGCCGTCCGGGCTGACCACATGGGTGTCCAGGGCCTGGAGATCGTCCGCCTTGGCCTGCATCTCGGCGACGGTCTTCGCCAGCCCGCCGTTGAGGTGGGCGAGGACGTGCACCGCGTCGTTGCCCGAGCGCAGGAACACCCCCTGCCACAACTGGTGGACGGTGTAGGTGATGCCGGGCTTGACGCCGACCAGGCTGGAGCCGGCCGGGACGTCGGCCAGGTCGGCATCGGTGACCTTGTACTTCATCCCGCGGTCCAGCTTGCGCAGCACGGTGTCCGCGAACAGCATCTTCAGCGTGGACGCCGGCGCCAGCCGCCGGTGCGCGTCGAACGAGGCGAGTACCTCACCCGTGTCGTGGTCGGCGACGAGCCACGAGCGGGCGGTGAGCTTCCTGGGCAGCCCGGTGGCGCCGCGTACCTGGATTCCGGTGCGGGCCAGCCGCTCTCCGCCTATCGCCGTCGCGGCGGACGCGGGGGTGGCGGACGCGGGGGTGGCAGCCGACAGGGGAAGGGCGGCGGCCGTCAGACCTAGGGCGGCACGCCGACTGAGCCGAGAACAATCGCGCATCCCGGGACCGTACACCGAGCCCGTCATACGAAAATCTCATCCCCCTACCCGCTTTCTCAGCCCTGACACATGTTTTACCCAGGCCCGCTCAAAGGTTCCTCCCTAATTTGGCGCAGCGCCCACAGCGGGCGCCAAGAACCTCGAGGAACGGGATGTTTGGCATCTATCTCAAGCGCGAGCTGAGCCGGCGCAAGAAGGCCGCTCTGGTCATCGCGATGGGTCTGGCGCTCGGAATCGCGCTGGTCATCACCGTCAACTCGGTGTCGGCCGGCATGCAGCAGGCGCAGGACAAAGTCCTGAAATCGCTGTACGGCCTGGGGACGGACATGACCGTCACCAAGGCCCAGACGGCACCCAAGGCCGGCAGCTCGCAGGGTGGCCCGAACTTCAAGTTCGACGCCAAGTCGAGCAGCAAGACCTCGCAGAGCTCCGACCGGGTCATGACACAGGGCGGCCAGGCCCTGAAGTCCTCGCTGGTGGAGAAGGTCTCCGCGCAGAAGGGCGTGGACAGCGCGGTCGGCGCCCTGTCCCTCAACGTCACCAAGGTCGACGGCTCGTTCACCCAGGGCAAGGCGAAGTCCTCGACGTCCGGCTCGTCGGGCACCTCCGGTTCCTCGGGCTCCCAGCAGCAGGGCGCCCCGGGCGGCGGCAACAGCGGCGGCGGCCAGCCGCAGGTGCAGGGCGGCGGCGCCAACTTCAACGTGAACAACTACTCCGTGGCCGGCGTCGACGTCACCGACCAGGAGCTCGGCCCGCTCGCCGCGATGAAGATCACCTCCGGCACGACCTTCACCTCGGCGCAGACGAACGCCAAGGTCGCGGTGGTCAGCAAGTCCTACGCCAAGGAGAAGAAGTACAAGGTCGGCTCGACCTTCAAGATCTCCGGCACCAAGTACAAGGTCATCGGCATCGCCACCCCCGACAGCAGCGAGTCCACCACCGACGTCTACCTGCCGCTGAAGCAGGCGCAGACGCTGGGCGACGCCAAGAACAAGGTCACCACGATCTACGTCAAGGCGACCGACTCCCAGCAGATCTCCGCCGTGAAGAAGGAGATCCAGTCCAACATCTCCGGGACCACGGTCACCACCTCCTCCGACCTGGCCTCCACGGTCTCCGGCTCCCTCTCCACCGCCTCCGACCTGGCCTCCAGTGTCGGCAAGTGGCTGTCCATCGCCGTCCTGGCCGCCGCCTTCCTGGTCGCCGCGCTGCTCACCTCCTCCGCCGTCTCCCGGCGCGTGCGTGAGTTCGGCACCCTCAAGGCGCTCGGCTGGCCGAGCCGCAAGGTCACCCGTCAGGTGGTCGGCGAGTCCATGGTCAACGGCCTGGTCGGCGGCGGCCTCGGCATCGCCCTGGGCCTCGCGGCCGCCTACACGGTCACCGCGATCAGCCCGAAGCTGACCGCGCAGCTCGGCAACAGCGGCGGCACAGGCATGGGCGGCGGCCCCGGCGGCGGCCCGGGCGGCGGCGGTCCCGGTCAGCAGTCCGCCGCCAACACCATGGAGATCGCCCTGTCGGCCCCCGTCTCCCTCACCACCATCGCGCTCGCGGTGGGCCTGGCGGTCACCGGCGGCCTGATCGCCGGCGCCATGGGCGGCTGGCGCGCCTCCCGCATGCGCCCGGCCGACGCCCTGCGCAGCGTGTCCTGACCCGCCGTCACCCTGCTTCCCCTTACGGAGTTCCCATGTACAGACTCACCGGCGTCACCAAGCGCTACACGCGCGGCAAGGAGACGGTGGAGGCGCTGCGCGGCGTCGACCTCACCATCGCCGACGGCGACCAGCTGGTCATCCAGGGCCCCACGGGTGGCGGCAAGTCCACCCTGCTCCAGATGATCGGCGGCCTCGACCGCCCGACCGAGGGCAGCGTCGAACTGGACGGCGTGGACCTCGCGCGCATCAGCGAGACCAAGCTGACCCGGCTGCGCGCCGAGAAGATCGGCATCATCTTCCAGGCGTTCAACCTCATCCCGACGCTCACCGCGCAGGAGAACGTCGAGACCGCCCTGGTCCCCCTCGGCGTCAAGCCCGCCGAACGCCGCGAGCGCGCGGCCGAGGCCCTGCGCTCGGTCGGCCTCGGCGAACGCCTCGGTCATGTCCCGACCGAGCTGTCCGGCGGCCAGCAGCAGCGCGTCGCCATCGCCCGCGCGCTGGTCAAGAAGCCGAAGGTGCTGCTCGCCGACGAGCCCACCGGCAACCTCGACGAGGGCACCCGCGACGACATCATGGCCTTGCTGGAGGGCCTGTGGCGCGAGTACGGCCTCACCTTCGTCATGGTCACCCACGACTCGTCGATCGCCCGCCGCGCACCGCGCCTGGCCACCATCAAGGCGGGCCGGATCACGCTGACCGAGCAGCGGCCCTACGTCCAGCACGGCGCCCAGGGTCACGGCACCCAGGGCTACTGAGCCCTCCTGCCCGGCCCGTCGGGGCCGCTCACCGCCCGAGTATCCGGTCGACGTCGGCCAGCTGCCCGGCGGTGAGCGGCCCCTTCTCGATGGCGCCCGCGTTCTGCTCCGCCTGGGCGACGGAACGGAAACCGGGAATCGGGACGGTACGCGGACTGCGCGCCCACAGCCAGGCGAGGGCGCCCTGGGCGAGGGTACGGCCGTCGCTGGTGAGGACGTCCCTCAGGGCGTCGACCCGGGTCAGCCAGTCGGGGTCGGCCCCCGCCCCGTCGACGTAACCCCCCAGCCAGGCCGGCGGCCGGCTGCGGATGTCCCCGGCCTCCAGCACGTCACCGGCCCTGCGCTTCCCGCTGAGCAGCCCCATGGCCAGCGGACTGCGGTTGATGCTGGCGAGCCCCGACCGCTCGCACAGCGCCAGCATCCCGGGCGCGTCCTGGAGGACGTTGAGCGCGTGCTGTACGGCGGCGCAGTGCTCCCCCTCCGCGAAGACGGCGGCGCGGGCCGGATCGTCCGTACTCCACGCGTAGGCCCGCACGAGCCCTTCCTGGACGAACTGCTCGCACAGGTCCCGGAGCTCGGCCGCCCGAACGGTGCCGAGATCCGACAGGTGCAGCTGATAGAGATCGACGTGGTCCGTGCCGAGGCGGCGCAGGGAGGCGGTGAGCGCGCGGCGGGCGTACTCCGGGGAGTCGTCGCCGCCGGTGAGGGTCCTGGTGTCCTCGTCGAACACGTTGCCCCACTTGGTGGCGACGACGACGTCGTCCCGCCGCTTGCCGAGCGCCCGCCCGAGTACGCGCTCGCTGTGCCCCGCGCCGTAGGTGTCGGCGGTGTCGAAGAAGGTGACACCGAGGTCGAGGGCACGACGGACGGCCCGTACGGACTCCTCGTCGTCGACCTTGCCCCATCCGAGGGGCTGCCCGTCGGCGTCCTGCCACTCACCGCCGATGGCCCAGCAGCCGAAGCCGAGGGCGCTGACCCGTATGCCACTGCGCCCCAGTGTCCTGGTGCTCTCCGTGCTCTCCGTGCTCTCCGTGCTCTCCGTGCTCTGCGTGCTCTCCATGGCAAGGACGCTAGGAGTTGAAGCGCACACGAAGGCAAGCCCTTACCGCGAGGCCGTCAGGACCGCGAGGCGGTCAGGACCGCGGGGAAGTCAGGCCTGCCCGGTCTCGAACCGCGAGATCCGCCCGTCCTCCTCCACCACGAAGCTCCACCGGGTACGCATCTCGCCCCACGTGTCGTTGCTGTACCGGGCGACGAGCGCACGGCCGCCGCGGGACTCGTTGTCGACCTCCAGGTGCCCGTGGGAGGAGAAGATCTCCCGGTCGATCCACTCGGCGAGGTCCCGGTCGGAGCCGTCGTCGGACATGGTGGCACCGGGCGCGAGGAGCGCCATGAAGCCCTCGCGGTCGTGGGCGTTGACGGCGTTGACGAAGGCCCGGACGGCCGGATCGCTGAGCTTGGCTGTCTGAATCGTCATGGCAGCCACAGTCACACCGCTGCCTGGGCCCCGCCACCCGAACGGCACGCCGGGAAGGCCGGTGAGGTGTGGACGGTGCGACGGTGGAAACGCGAGGGAGAACTGTTTCTGCCGCCTGCACGACCGGGGAGCGACCATGACCTGCTACGACCGACGAGACCTGGGCCTGCTGCTACTCCGTCTGGGCACCGGCGGGGTACTGGCCGCGCACGGCGCGCAGAAGCTGTTCGGCTGGTTCGGCGGCCACGGCCTGGAAGGGACCGGCCAGTTCATGGAGTCCGTCGGCTACGCCCCCGGCAAGGCGAGCGCGACGGCGGCGGGCCTGGCGGAGACGGGCGGCGGCACACTGCTGGCGCTGGGCCTCGCGACCCCGGCGGCGGGCGCGGCGGCGGCCGGCGCGATGGCGGGCGCGGCGGCGGTCCACATGCCGAACGGCTTCTTCGCCCAGGAGGGCGGCTACGAGTACGCGGCCACCCTGGCCCTGGCCGCCACCGGCCTCGCCGTCACCGGCCCCGGCCGCCTCTCCCTCGACCACGCCCTCGGCCACCTCTTCGACCGCGGCTGGATGGTCCCGACGGCCCTGGGCGTGACGGCGGCGGCCACGGCGGTGGTGGTCGGGGCGCGGAACAAGCGGCTCCAGAAGGCCAAGGAAGGCGAACAGGAACCTTTGTTCGAAGACTGACGTCCCGTTCGCGGGCCGAGAGGTCCATGGCAGTCTGCGTCCCATGACCGATCAGGCCCCGGACCTCTGGCCCACCATCGACGCCCTGCGGACCTGGCTGGACGCCGACCGCCCACCCGACGCGGCGGATTCCCTCCTCCTGCGCATCCTGAAACTCTCGGAGGAGGTCGGTGAGGTCGCCCAGGCGGTGATCGGCACGACCGGCCGCAACCCCCGCAAGGGCGTAACCCACACCTGGCAGGACGTCGAGGCCGAGCTCTGCGACGTCGTCATCACGGCGCTGGTGGCGTTGCGCACGCTCACGCCGGACGCGCGGGAGGTGTTCGCGGGGCATCTGGCGAGGGTGGCGGAGCGGTCGCTGGGCACCGACCGGTTGTGAGCAACGGACGCGTCGGGCTGTACGCCGGGCACACCTGACGCGCTCTTCCGACCTGGGCTTGGTGACCCAGGCCCGGATCTGACTTGTCCAGGCCTCCGACCGCCTGACTGGAGCGGCGGGCGGTCGGCGGGCCATGCACTTCACGGGGAGGAAACCTCCGCCTTCGGTTGTCTACCAGCCCCGAATGCTCCGGGCACCTCCGGCGGCGGAATGTGTCCACCCGGTCGCCGCATCCCCTGCGATGCCCCGCCTCGCTGCAGCGCGTCTCGCACTACGACGTTGTGCCCAGCGTCTGGCTCGGCCGGTTCGGCCCGCCTTGTGGCAGCTGCCACCCACCATCGCGCGGCCGGCCGCACTGAGCAGCCGACCGCGCTCCCCCGCAGGTGGATGGCCTGTAGTCAGCAGTTGCGGACAGTGTGGACGTAGGTCCAGTCGCCGACGGCGTCATAGCTGTGCGCCGGCGGCGTGGTGTAGAGGAGAGTGCCGTTGGGCCTGTACATCCGTGCACGGGTGCCGGTGGTCTGGTTGTTGTCCCACGAGCCCGGACCGGTCCACGGGATGGTGTAGACGCCGCACGAGTACATGTCTATGTGGCTGCCGGTCCAGTAGGTGCCGCTGTAGGCGCAGAAGTGGTGGTAGTCCGCTCCCCCTCCCGCGCAGGGGTCCGCAGCGGCCGGACGCCCGGAGGCAGAGGGGAAGGAGCGGGGGCGAGCCTCCCCAGGAATGGCGACGTACACCTTGCCCTGACCATTGAGGTCGATCGTGTTGGGGGACACCTGGGTCCCGCCCGTCGCCGTGAGGTATCGGTCGACTTCCGCCTGCAGGCTGGCGGCCTGGGTCCTGGTGAGGTGGGCGGCTGCGGCCTGCGCGGCGAAGTCCGGGTGGGCGGGAGCGGCGTCGGCCGCGCCGGCGGTCCCTGCGGCGAGCGCGAGGAAGGCGCCGGTCAGTGCGGCGATGAGCCGTCCCCTGCTGGTGCAGTGCTTCCGGCGAGCCGGCGAGGCCGAAACGATGCGCTTCACGTAGGTGATCCTTTCGGTGGATCGGTCATCGGGCTGTACGACACGCGAGTGCGCCGTGGCGTCCGGCACCTCGCGCTCAGACCACTCTCGGTGTCCGGCAGGGGGCACCTCGACCTGATTCGGTCTGGCCCGAACAAGGACAAATCCGGAAGGCTCTCGTCAGGCTGCCGAGCATGCGGGGAGATCGTGGTCTATCGCATTCACTTCACGGCTGAGGACCTGGCGCGCACCCGGGTGGCCGCGGCTCCGCTGCCGTCCGTCGAACTGGACATCGCCGTGCGCATGGTGCAGGAGCGCAGTCATCCCGTGCGCTTCGGCGCGTGGCGGCAGCAGGCGCTCCGGCGTCTGAGACCGCAGGCGCGCATGATCCTTGACCTCATCTCACCAAGGGGCGCGTCTCCGGATTTCCTGGGGGCAACGCAGACCGACAGTCCGGAAGAGTTCCTGCAACAGGTTCGCTCCACGCCGTCATCACGGGTGCAGCGGGACCTGGCCCGCATCGCCGAGCGCCGCGCACTCCCGGCGTGGGTGCGCCGGCTCGCCGACGACGAGGAGCTCCTGGAGCAACTTTGGGACACGTGGGAGCACGTGTACGAGCAACTGCTGGGCTCCTACTGGCCGCACATCGTCGAGCGTGTCGCCGCCGAACGCGCCGCACGCATGCGCGACGTGCTCGAAGGTGGCATCGCGCGCCTGTTCGCCGGCCTGAACCCGCAGCGCATCCGCTGGGAGGCACCAGTACTGCACATCACCATGGCCTCGGGGCTCGACGCGGATCTGCGCCTGGAGGGCCGGGGACTGCTGCTGGTCCCCTCGGTGTTCGGCTGCGAGTCCCCGGTCGTCAATCCCGACGCCCAGCCGCAACCCATGCTGACTTATCCGGCCGACGGCGACCAGCGCCCACTCCTGCTAACCGCCACCCTCCATGCCAGCACGTCCCACAACCCGGCAGCATCCCTGGCCACGTTACTGGGCCGCACCAGAGCCGCCGTGCTCGTCGCCATCGCCGAGCGGCCGGGATGCACCACGAGGGAACTGGCCACCACGGTCGGCGTCGCTCCGGCGAGTGCCAGCGAACACGCCACCGTTCTGCGCACCGCCGGACTGATCGACACCATGCGGCTCAAGAACATGGCGCTACACAGCCCCACTTCCACAGGCCTCGCGTTGCTGGACTCCGGTACCGACTGACGTAGACACGCCTTGTCTATGCGGCTCGCCGTACCGGTTCCGACGGCCGCTGAGACTCGTCAGGCCCGGAGACCGAGGGAGGTGGGAGGGTCGGTTCCGCGAAGGAGTCGAGCATGGTCACTCCGAAGCGCCGTGCGAGGGGTGCGGCAGCCATGGCCATGGCCAGGACGATCGGCGCGGTGAACTCTCCTGCGGCTCCAAACTGCTCGACCAGCTGGCTCTGCCAGGCCGCCGGCGTCGACTTGGCGGGGGCCTGGCTGGCGCGCGTGGTGAAGGATTCCAGGACGCCCACGGCCGCGTAGGTGACGGTGCCTGCCCGGGTCGGCGTTGCGTACGGCCCAGATGTCGATGCAGGTCAGCAGGGCGCGCACACCGTACAGCCCATCCGCGACGTCCCCGGTCGGCGAGGTGGGGAAGACAGGATGGGGTCCCACCCGTCCCCACCGAACGCCCGCTTGCCGCATCCGACTGGCAACAGTGAGACCGCGAAGCACGAGCCGCCCACAGGGAACGCGGGCCCATGGGTCACTGGCCGGAAAGGGCCTCCGACGCAGGTCAGAGGCCCCTTCTCAGGCAAAGCCGCAGCTGGCGGCAGACGAGTCGGGCTGTACGCCGGGTTCTGTTCCGGGGGGTCCTCGCGGGCCCTCCGGCGACGGCCATCCATCTAGGGCCGGCGTTGCCGCCGGTCTCGTGCGGTCTACCCGCGGACTCGGGCGGGCAGCCCTCGAACGTCCGCGCAGAGCGCGCCTTTCACAGCGGCTCCTTTTGACCTTGCTCCGGGTGGGGTTTACCTAGCTGCCCAGGTCACCCTGGGCACTGGTGGTCTCTTACACCACCGTTTCACCCTTACCGAGGACCGAGGTCCCCGGCGGTTTGTTTTCTGTGGCACTGTCCCGCGGGTCACCCCGGGTGGCCGTTAGCCACCACCCTGCCCTGTGGAGCCCGGACGTTCCTCGGGAAGCCCCCTGAGGGACTCCACGCGGCCGCCCGCCCGGCTCGTCTGCCGTAGCGACCATGTTACCGGGCGGGAGGTGCGGTTACGTCCGCTGTCTCGAGGTCGAAGGCGAAGGGCTCCGGAAGGGTGACCGGCTTGCCGAGCGGGCGGGTGCGGATCTCGCGGTAGTCGTCGTTCACCGGATCGCTGAACAGCGTGATCGAGGAGGCATCACGGTCGATCAGCAGGTAGAGCGGGATGCCCGCGCGGGCGTAGCAGCGGCATCTGGTCTCACGCTCGGCCCTGGGCTTGGTGGACGGCACTTCGAGGACCATGGCGACGCCGTCGCAGGGCATCCATGCATCGGCGCCCCGGTACAGCCGCAATGCGGCGGGGGTGAAGGTGCCATCAGGGATCACGTGGTCCTTCGGGCAACCACCCCCGCTCTTAAGCCTGAGGCCCTTGTTCGCGGAGAAGTCCATGTCGGTTCCTGACCGCCTGATCACTTGCTTCATGATCAAGCTGATGCAGTCCTCGTGGTCCCCGCCCCGCGGCGGTGTCACGACGATCTTCCCCTCGATCAGTTCGGCTCGGAAGCCCTCCGGGGTGTCGGCGGACAGGAAGATGTGCAGCAGGCCCTCGGCCGGGGTGGTGGGCTCATCGGCCACGGCAGTCATGTCATACCCCTCCTTCGGTCGTCGCCAGAGTGGGGCATCCCAAGATCACCTGTCCGTGGGATCGGGGGCCGTTCCCACGATCGGGGCACCCCTAGGCGGACTCCACCCGACCCTCCGCCCGGCTCGGCTGCGGGGCCGAGCCTGTCACCGGGGTCGTGCCACGCCGCGTACCGGCGGCCGTGGCCAGTACCGAGCCCGCCAGGATCAGGGCGAAGGCGAGGCCGATGGCGGGGGTGAGGGACTCGTCGAGGAACACCGCTCCGGCCGCCACCGCCACCGCCGGGTTGACGTAGGTGATGACCGAGGCGCGGGTCGGGCCGATCTCCTTGATCAGTTCGAGGAAGGCGACGAAGGCGACCGCGGTGCAGAGGACGCCGAGGCCGGCGAGGGCGGCCAGGACGTGGCCGGAGGGGAGGGCCGAGGGCCAGGTGGCCGCGGCGGCGGGGGCGTAGAGGAGGGCTGTGAGGGCCAGGCAGGGGGTGATCAGGTGGAGGGTGGGGACGTCTTTCATGCGGCGCGCCGCTATCAGGGGTGCCGTCGCGTAGCCGAGGACCGTGACCAGCACCTCGGCCAGCGAGCGGGCGTCGCCGCCGGTCAGGTGGGGGACCGTGAGCACGGCGACCCCGGCGAGACCGACGCCCAGTCCGGTCACCCGCCGCATGCTCAGCCGTTCCGTGTCGCCGAAGAGCCGGGCCGCGACCACACCGGCGATCGGGACGCCCGCGATCAGCAGGCCGGCCGTGGAGCTGGACAGGTGCCGTTCGGCGTCGGTGAGGGTGAGCCAGGGGCCGACGATCTCCAGGCACGCGAAGGCCAGCATGGGGCGCCAGTGGTCCCGTACGTTCCGTATCAGGCCCTTCTGGCGCAGGGCGAAGGGGAGCAGGAGAGCGGCGCCGAGCGCACAGCGCGTGAACACCACCATGGCCGGGGACACCGCGTCCACCGCCACTTTGATCATCAGGTAGGGGACGCCCCAGATCACTCCCATGAGGGAGAACAGGAACCAGCCGCGTGCAGTCATGTGGACGAGTGTCGGTCCCATCGCCCGGGCGGGTCTTGAACGTCGTTGCGCACGCTGGTGCGGTACGCCGCCGGGGTCACCCCCAGCACGCGGCGGAACCAGCGGGTGAGGTGCGCCTGGTCGGCGAAGCCGACGAGCGATGCCACCTCGGCGGGGCGCAGGCCCGTCTCCAGCAGGCGGCGGGCCCGGGCGACCCGGTGCTGGGCGAGCCAGGCGTAGGGGGGTATGCCCATCGCGGTGCGGAAGGCGCGCAGGAGCTGGTAGCGGGACAGGTCCAGTTCGGCGGCGAGGTCGGCCAGGGAGGGCGGGGCGAGGAGTTCGTCGGCGAGGCGGTCGCGTACGACGTGTGCGATGTGGTCGGCGCCGGGCACGGTGTCGTTCACCGCGCGGGCCGTGGAGTGGCGGCGGGCCAGTGCGGTGAGCAGCCAGGGGAGGCGGGACTCGGTCTCCAAGGGGTCGGGGCAAGCGCTGAGTTCGGTGTGCGTGACGTGCAGGGCGGTGGACAGTTCCGGGTCGTCGAGCACGGCTTCGCAAAAGTGCGGGAGGCCGCCGAGGGTGCCGTCGGTGAGGAGGGAGCTCTCGGCGTACAGGGCCCGGTAGGAGTAGCCGTCGCAGGGGTCGGCGGGGCCGCCGGTGTGCATCTCGCCGGGGGCGAGGACGACGATGGAGCCCGGGCCCGAGCGGATCAGGCCGCCCCGGTAGTCGATGGCCTCGCAGCCGCCGGTGGTGACGCCGATGGTGTACTCGTCGTGCGCGTGCGGGGCGTAGACGTGGGTGTCGAAGCAGGCGGTCAGCAGGTCGAGGGGTGGACCGCAGCGGCCGAGCCGTGCTCTGGTCCACGTGGCCTGCTCGCGTTCGTTCACGGCGCCCCCCCCTTGTTCACGGCCCCCTGCTCATGCCCTAAGGGTGCAACGCCTTCAGGCCCCGTTTCCATGCCGCCGCCAGGTCCGCGTCGTCGGGAAACCGGCCGTGGATCTCCAGGATCACCATGCCGTGCGCGAAGGCCCAGATGGCGCGGGCCAGGTCCAGGTCGCCGCCGCAGGCCCGCATGAGCGGCAGCGCGGCGCGGTCCTCCAGGCCGGCGGGGAGTTCGGCGCGCGGCAGGGGGCGTTCGGTGGCCAGGCAGTAGAGGTGCGGGTGGGCGAGGGCGTAGGCCCGGTAGGCCTCGGCCAGTGCCTCCAGCGAACCGGGGGCGCGGGACTCGGTGGCCTCCAGGGCCTCGGCCGACTCCGTGAGCATCTCCGCGACCAGTTCGACCTCTACGGCGTGCTTGTCGGGGAAGTGCTTGTAGAGGGAGGGGGCCTTGATGCCGAGCCGGTCGGCGAGGGTCCGCATGGTGAGCAGGGCGGGCCCGGACTCCTCCAGGAGTTCGCGGGCGGCCGCGACGATCTCCCGTGCCCTGGGGGTCAGCCGTTCAGCCACGCTGGAAGCCCTCCTTCGTCCGCAGTCCGTATCCGAAGGCGCGATCGTACGAGATGTGCGCGAGCCAGCCGCACAGGGCGGCGAAGCCGGGGGCCCACGCGATGGGGGCCACCGTGTAGAGGGCGATTAGCGCGACGGGGACCAGGGCCCGGTGCATCGCGTTGTAGTACGGCACCGCGCGGGGCGCCAGCTGCCCCTTCGCCATGCGGGGCGCCTCGTCGACGGCGACCAGGAAGGTCAGGTCGGGCAGGACGAGGAAGAGCAGGGCCGGGGCGCCCGCGAGCCAGCCGTGGTTCATCGCCTCCAGCACCGCGAAGGCGGACCAGAACAGGGCGCCGGCGAGCCAGGCGGTGCGGCGCAGGACGGTGAGGGTGGTGCGGGACGGTACGGACGTGGTCGCACTCGTACTGGTCACGGCTACTGCCTCCTGAGGCCGGGACGACGTCGGGCTAACGTCGTTAGCCAGTACGGTATGGCTAACGACGTTAGCCGTCAAGGGACGGGAGGCTACGCCGTCATCCGCTCCAGCGCGTCGAAGGCCACCCCCAACCGGACCCGGTGATCCTCGGCCACCTCGTCCACCGGGTCACCCGCGAGCAGGCGCCGCGCCGAGGCGACGTAGACCGTGCGGTACGCGGCGACGGTCAGCGCCGCGAGCAGTTCCGGATCGGCGACACCCGCCTCCGTGAAGGCTCCGGCGAGCGCCTCCTCCAACTCCTCCACCCCTTCCCGGGCGCGGGCCCTGAGGCCGGGCGAGTCGGCGACGACCCGCCAGAAGGCCGCGAAGCCGTCCCCCACCCCGCCCAACGGGTGCCGGTGGTCGAGGAGTTCGAGTGCGAGACGGCGCAGCGCGGCCAGCGGGGCCTCACCGGGACCGCGCCACCGCACGGCTCCGGTGAAGGCCTCGACAGCCTCCGGAATGCGGTCGAGGAACAGGTCCTCCTTGCGCGGGAAGTAGTTGAAGACGGTCATGGCGGAGACACCGGCGGCCCGGGCGACCTCCGCGACGGTCACCTGGTCGAAGCCGCGCTGCGCGAACAGCCCGGTCGCGATGTCGGAGATCCGTTGCCGGGTCTGCCGCTTCTTGCGTTCCCGCAGGGGGAGTTCGACCTCCCAAGCCTCCTGGTCATCAATCACGGGAAAACTATAGCGAGCAAAAACTTTTAGTGACTACAGTGAGTTTCCATGACGACGACGGATTACGACGTGGTGGTGGCCGGCGCCGGGCCGGTGGGGCTCTTCCTCGGCTGCGAATTACGGCTCGGCGGTGCGCGGGTGCTGGTCGTGGAGCGGCTCACCGAGGTGGACGAGACGATCAAGGCGGGCTCGATCAACACACCCAGCGCGGTGGCGTTCTACCGGCGGGGGCTGCTGCCCGAACTGGCGGCCGTGTGGGAGAAGATCCTGAGCGGGCTGCGGGCCTTCGCGCAGACCCGGGGCGACGGCGGTGAGCCACGCCTGCCTCCGAAGTTCGCCGGGCACTTCGCCGGGATCATGATGAGCACCGACCTGTTCGACGACTCCGACCCGGCTTTCGCGGACGTCGGTCCGGCCGGTGAGGCCGGCCTGGGCGTGCCGCAGGCGGAGCTGGAACGGATCCTCGCCGCGCACGCCGAGAAGCTGGGCGTCGAGGTGCGCAGGGGCGTGGAGCTGACCGGGTTCGCGGACGACGGGGGCGGGGTGACCGTGACCCTCGCTCCCGCCGACGGATCCGCGCCCGAGGAGGTCCGCGCCGGCTGGCTGGTCGGCTGTGACGGCGGCCGCAGCACAGTCCGCAAGCTCGCCGGGTTCGACTTCCCGGGCACCCCGCCGGAGATCACCGGCTACCAGGCGGTCGTGGACATGACCGGCGCCGAGAGGCTGGGCACCGGCTGGAACACCACCGACACGGGAACATACGTCAACGGCCCCTTCCCGGGCCGCGTCCTCACCGTGGAGTTCGACGGGCCGCCGGCCGACCGGTTCGCACCGGTGACCAAAGAGGAGTTGCAAGCCGCCCTGCGCCGGGTGTCCGGCGTCCCCGAAGTGACCGTGCACAAGGTGCGCTCCCTCACCCGCTTCACCGACAACGCCCGCCAGGCGACCACCTACCGCAAGGGCCGGGTCCTGCTCGCGGGCGACGCCGCGCACGTGCACTCGCCGTTCGGCGGGCAGGGGCTCAACCTGGGCGTCGGGGACGCGATGAACCTCGGCTGGAAGCTCGCCGCCGTGGTGCGCGGCCGGGCCCCGGAGACCCTGCTGGATTCCTACACCGCGGAGCGGCACCCGATCGGCGCCTGGGTGCTCGACTGGACGCGCGCCCAGATCGCCCTGATGCGGCCCGACCGGCACGCCCGCGCCCTGCGCCGGGTGGTCACCGACCTCGCACTGACGACCACCGGCACCACCTATCTCGTCAAGCAGATCTCCGGCGTCTGGCAGCACTACGACCTGCCCGGCGACCACCTCCTGACCGGCCACAGCGCCCCCGACCTCGAACTCGCCGACGGCACCCGCCTCGGCGACCGCCTCCACACCGGCCGCGCCCTCCTGCTCGACCTCACCGACGATCCCGAGCTGCGGGCCCGCGCCGACGGCTACGCCGGCCTGGTCGACGTCGTCACCACCACCTGCCCCGCCCGCCCGGACCTCGCGGCCCTGCTGGTACGGCCGGACGGTTTCGTGGCGTGGGCGTCCGACGGTGGCAGGGGGGATTCCGGGACCTCCCTGGCCGAGGCCCTGGAGCGCTGGTTCGGCGCGGCGGCACTTCCGGCCTGACCTGACACGACCTGACACACATCCCTGACCTGACACATCCCTGCCCCGGCACTTGACCCTGACGCAACGTCAACGTCTGTACTGCTGTCATGCGGATCGGAGAACTCGCCGCCGCGGTCGGCGTCACGACGCGTACCGTGCGGCACTACCACCACCTCGGCCTGCTCCCCGAACCGGAGCGCCTGGCGAACGGATACCGGCACTACACCCTCCGCCACGCCGTCGTCCTCGCCCGGATCCGGCGGCTGACGGAACTGGGGCTCGGGCTGGCCGAGGTGCGGGACGTGCTCGTGGACGACGCCGGCAAGGACCTCGTCGAGGTGCTCACCGAACTCGACGAGGACCTGGCCCGTCAGGAAGCAGAGCTGCGTGAGCGCCGGGCGCGGCTGCGGGGGTTGCTGGAGCACGGGGAGCTGCCCGCCGAGGGGCCCGTGTCCGCCGAACTGGCCTCCCTGCTCAGCGGGATGGCCGATCCGTCGGACTCGCCGATGGCGGCCAAGGACCGGGACATCCTCACGCTGCTCGACACCGCGGCTCCCGCCGAGGCGCGGGAGCGGATGTTCACCGCGCTGCGCGGCGCCCTCGGCTCGCCGGACGTCCTGGCCCGGGCCCAGGAGGCGTACGCGCTGCTCGACCAGCTCGCGGACGCCGAACCGGGCGACCCGCGGGTGGCGGAGGCGGCCCGGGCGCTGGCCGCGTGCCTCCCGCCGGAGCTGCGCTCCGGGGCGCCCGTGGACCACGACAACGCCGTACTCCGCGCCGTCTACGCCGACATGGCACCGGCCCAGGCGGAGGTGGTCCGCCGCGTGCTGCGGAACCTCACCGAGGGCCGGTCATGAGGGCGGCGTACACCCTGGTCCGCCACGAGGCGCGGCTGCTGGCGAGCCTGGCGCTGTGGCCGGCCCGGCGGCGCCCCGGCGCGGCCGCCGGCCAGGTCTTCGGGTACGCGCAGGGGCAGGGCGCGACGATGGCCGGGCTCGCCTTCGTGTGCGTGATCGAGACGTTCATGATGTCCGTGCTGCTGCGCCGCTGGCCGATCCCGCACGGGGTGGTGCTGGCCCTGGACGTGTACACGGTGGTGTTCGTCGTCGCCCTGCACGCGGCCTGCGTGGTCCACCCGCACGTCCTGACCGCCGACACCCTGCGGGTACGACATGGGGTCCACGTCGACCTGCGCATACCGCTGGAGACGATCACGGCCGTACGGCGCGAGGTGCGCTTCACCCAGGAGCGCGCCCCCGGCCGACTGGACGTCGCGGTCGGCTCCCGCACCTCCGTCACCCTTGAACTGGCGCAGCCCGTAAGGCACATGACGCTGCTCGGCCGCCGCCGCGAGGTGACCGAGGTCCGGCTGCACGCCGACGACGCCGACGCCCTCGTGCGCGCGCTCACCCGGGCGGATCGCAGGGCGGGGCGGGCGTAGGGCGGAGCGGCGCGGGGCAACCCGTACGCTGGCCCGGAGCTCGAGAGAAGGAGTACCCCGTGCTTGTCCTGCTGCCGCCCTCCGAAGGCAAGGCCGCCTCCGGGCGTGGCGCCCCGTTGAAGCTGGAGTCCCTGTCCCTGCCCGGACTGAACGCCGCGCGTGAGGCCGTGCTCGGGGAGTTGGTCGAGCTGTGCTCCGGTGACGAGGACAAGGCGCGCGAGGTGCTCGGGCTGAGCGAGGGGCTGCGCGGTGAGGTGGCCAAGAACGCGGGTCTGCGGACCGCCGGGGCGCGGCCGGCGGGTGAGACCTACACCGGGGTGCTGTACGACGCCCTGGACCTGGCCTCTCTGGACGCCGCCGCCAAGCGGCGGGCCGCCCGTTCGCTGCTGGTGTTCTCCGGGCTGTGGGGCGCGGTCCGGGTGACGGACCGGATCCCCTCCTACCGCTGCTCGATGGGCGTGAAGCTGCCCGGCCTTGGCGCGCTCGGCGCGCACTGGCGTACGCCGATGGCGGGGGTGCTGCCCGAGGCGGCCGGGAGCGGGCTGGTGCTGGACCTGCGGTCCGCCGCGTACGCCGCCGCCTGGAAGCCGGCCGGCGAGGTCGCCGGGCGGACCGCGACGGTACGGGTGCTGCACGCGCCGACCCGGAAGGTGGTCAGCCACTTCAACAAGGCGACGAAGGGGCGGATCGTGCGCAGCCTGCTGTCGGCCGGGGCGGCTCCCGAGGGGCCCGCCGAGCTGGTGGAGGCGCTGCGGGACCTGGGGTACGAGGTGGAGGCGGAGGCGCCCGCCAAGGCGGGGCGGCCGTGGGCGCTGGATGTGCTGGTGGCGGAGGTTCACTGACGGCACCCCCCTTTCGTTGCAGCATGCGCAATGACCTTTGCGCATGCTGAACACCCCGGGCACGATGAGCGCATGACCTCGCCGCTGCCCTCGTCCCCGGCTGCCTCCGTACTGGATCTCGCGCCCGCGCCCGTCGTGCCCGTGGTGGTCCTCTCCGACGCCGCCGACGCCGTACCGCTGGCACGGGCGCTGGTGGCCGGGGGGCTGTCCGCGATCGAGGTGACGCTGCGGACGCCTGCCGCACCGGAGGCGATCCGGGCGATCTCCGGGGCGGTGCCGGACGCGGTGGTCGGGGCGGGCACGGTGCTGACGCCCGGTCAGGTGGCCGAGTGCGCGGCCGCGGGGGCGCGGTTCCTGGTCAGCCCCGGCTGGACGGACGTACTGCTGGGGGCGATGCGGGAGTCCGGGGTGCCGTTCCTGCCGGGGGTGTCGACCGCCTCGGAGGTGGTGGCACTGCTCGAACGCGGGGTGCGGGAGATGAAGTTCTTCCCGGCGCAGGCTGCGGGCGGTACGGCGTATCTGCGGTCACTGGCAGGTCCGTTGCCGCAGGCGCGCTTCTGCCCGACGGGCGGCATCGGCCCTGACAACGCCCACGAGTATCTGTCCCTGCCCAACGTCGCCTGTGTGGGCGGGAGTTGGATGGTCCCGGCGGACGCCGTCGCCGCCCGGGACTGGGCCCGGGTCGAGGCGCTGGCGCGGACCGCCGCCGGACTCGGGCTCAGGAACGCAGGTGGGACGTGTCGTTGAACAGCCGTACGCTCGCGTTGCCGTCCGCGTAGTACGCCACCGCCGACAGTGAGGCCGCCGACAGCTCCATGCGGAACAGTGACTCGGGCGGGGCGCCGAGGGCGAGGCGTACGAAGGTCTTGATCGGGGTGACGTGCGTGACCAGCAGGACCGTACGGCCCGCGTACGCCGCGACCAGTTTGTCGCGGGTGACCGCGATCCGGGCGGCGGTGGCCGCGAAGCTCTCGCCGCCGCCGGTGGGTTCGGCGGCCGGGTCGGCGAGCCAGGTGTTCAGGTCGTCCGGGTAGCGCTCCCGCACCTCGCCGAAGGTGAGGCCCTCCCAGGCGCCGAAGTCCGTCTCCCGCAGCCCGTCGTCGATCGTCACCTCCAGTCCGAGCCGGGCGGCGACGATGCCCGCGGTCTCGCGGGTGCGGGCGAGGGGGGAGGCCACGACGGCCTGGATCGTGCCGCGCCTGGCCAGCGCGGTGGCGACCCGCCGCGCCTGCTCGCGGCCGACGTCGGACAGGGCGGGGTCGGTACCGCCGCTGCCCGAGAAACGCTTCTGCGGGGTGAGCGGGGTCTCGCCGTGGCGCAGGAGCACGAAGGTGGCGGGGGCACCGAGATCGGGGCCCGCGCTCCAACCGGGGGTGGAGGGGGCGGGGGTGGCCACGGTACGGGCCGCACGGACGTCGGCGGCGTCGGCGGCCTCGGTAGCGTCGGCGGCGTCAGTGGCGTCGGCCTCGGCACCGCCCTCCGCCGAGGTGGAGCCGGTGCCCCGGCCCGTCGTCAGAGCCGCGCGCGCCTTAGCCGCGCCCGCCGCCGCGTCCCCGGGCGGGCCCGACGGCTCCGGCAGCGCGGGCGGGGTGTCGAGTGCCGCGCGGGAGGCGGACGGGGACCACTGCTCGCCCTTGGCGCCCGCGTCCATCGCCTCGTTGGCCAGGCGGTCCGCGTGCTTGTTGCGCTCGCGGGGGATCCACTCGTAGGTGACCTGGCCGGCCGGGAAGACGCGGGCCGCCTGAGCCGCCAGGGGCTTCATGTCGGGGTGCTTGATCTTCCAGCGGCCCGACATCTGCTCGACGACGAGCTTGGAGTCCATGCGGACGTGGACCCGCGCGGCCGGGTCGAGCGCGTGTGCGGCGCGAAGGCCGGCCAGGAGGCCCCGGTACTCGGCCACGTTGTTGGTGACGACGCCGAGGTACTCCGCCGCCTCGCCCAGGGTCTCCCCCGTCGCCGCGTCGCTGACCACGGCGCCGTAACCGGCCGGTCCGGGGTTGCCCCGCGACCCGCCGTCGGCCTCGACGATGAACTCCCGCACCGCACTGGCTCCTAGAGGCCGGACTCGGACGTGCGCACCAGGATGCGGCGGCAGTTCTCGCAGCGCACCACCGTGTCGGGCGCCGCCGAGCGGATCTCGCTCAGCTCGGTGATCGCCAGCTCCTGGCGGCAGCCCTGGCAGGTGCGCTGGTACAGCTTGGCCGCGCCGATCCCGCCCTGCTGCTCGCGCAGCTTGTCGTACAGCTTGAGCAGGTCCGCGGGGACCGTGCCCGCGATGACCTCGCGCTCCTTGGTGACCGTGGCCGCCTCGCCGTCGATCTCCTCGAAGGCGGAGTCCCGGCGCCCGGTCGCGTCGTCGATCTTCGCCTGGACGGAGGCCACCCGCCCGGTCAGCTCGGCCACCCGCTCCTGCACGGACTCACGGCGCTCCATGACCTCCAGGACGACGTCCTCCAGGTCACCCTGCCGCTTGGCGAGGGAGACGATCTCCCGCTGGAGGTTCTCCAGGTCCTTGGGGCTGGTGACCGCGCCGGAGTCCAGGCGCTGCTGGTCCCGGGCGGCACGCTGGCGCACCTGGTCCACGTCCTGCTCGGCCTTGGTCTGCTCGCGGGCGGTGTCGCTCTCCTCGGTCTGCGCGGCCACCAGCAGGTCGCGCAGCTGCGTGAGGTCCTTGGTCAGCGACTCGATCTCGGCGTGCTCGGGCAGCGACTTCCGCTTGTGCGCCAGCTGCTGGAGACGGACGTCGAGGTCCTGGACGTCGAGGAGTCGGATCTGGTCGGCGGGCGCGGCGTTCAGTTGGGGGCTCCCATGGTGCTAGAGGTCGTGATGGACGCCGCGTGGGCGGTCCAGGGGTCGGTGACCGTCTTCGAGACGTGGACGCGCAGGTCCCAGCCGTGACGGTCGGAGATTTCGTCGAGCTGGGCGGCGGCCAGCTCGCACCAGGGCCATTCGGTGGCCCAGTGCGCCGCGTCGAGCAGCGCGAGCGGAGCGTGTGCGATCGCCTCGGAGGCCGGGTGGTGGCGCAGGTCCGCGGTGAGGAAGGCGTCCACGCCGGCCGCCCGGACCTGGTCGAAGAGGCTGTCGCCGGAGCCGCCGCTGACGGCGACCGTGTGCAGGACCGCCTCGGGGTCGCCGGCCACCCGGATGCCCTGCGCGGTGGCGGGCAGCCGTTCGGCGGCGCGGGCGGCGAACTCGCGCACGGTCACCGGGTGGTCCAGTTCGCAGACCCGCCCCAGGCCCCGGCGGCCCTCCGGGTCGGTCGGGTCCGGCACGAGGGGTCGTACGACCCGCAGGTCCAGCGCTCCGGCCAGCGCGTCGCTGACGCCCGGGTCGGCCGTGTCGGCGTTGGTGTGGGCGACGTGCAGCGCCACGTCGTTCTTGATGAGGGTGTGCACGACCCGGCCCTTGAAGGTCGAGGCCGCGACCGTGGTCGTACCGCGCAGATAGAGCGGGTGGTGGGTGACCAGCAGGTCGGCGCCGAGCTTCACGGCCTCCTCGACGATCTCCTGGACGGGGTCGACGGCGAACAGGACCCGGGTGACCTCCTGGTCGGGGTCGCCCACGACCGTGCCGACCGCGTCCCAGGACTCGGCCCGCTCGGCGGGCCACAGGTTCTCCAGCGCGGCGATGACTTCAGACAGACGGGGCACGGGGAAAAGGCTACCTGCCTGTTCCGCGCGGGTGTACCGACTCCGCCCCACCGGCCCCCTTCAGCACAGTCGCCCCCGTTTCCTCAGAGGAACCACCGCGCGGCCACCCGTACGTGTGAAGCGGCCGCCCGGCGCTCCCCCGTCCGTGCGTATGAAACCTAGCTTCGTCACTGGAGGTGACCGAACGATGACAGCCTGTGCGATCGAATCGTCGGCGACCCGGGAGGACGACGGGGCGCCCCGGACGGACTGCGCCATCACCGTGGACGGCGGCTACGCCGCCCGCCTCGCGTCGGCCGGGGGCTGCTGGTTCCCGGAGCGCTGGACACTGGGCGGGCCCGAGCCGTACGCCGTGCCGCTGCCCGGGAACCAGCCGGAGGAGCCCGGTACCGAGGTGCAGCCGATGGGTGACGGGCGGGTCCTCATCCACCGGCTGGTGGAGCGGCGGCACGTCTTCTCGCTGCTGTACCCGACCGGTCCGGGCACCGGTGAACTGCCGCTCGGCGCGGTGGAGTGCCCGGAGGAGGACGCCCGGGTGGGGTTGCTGCCCCCGGCGCCGGGCGGCGAGCGGGCCTACGCCCTCGCGGTGGGCCGGTACACGACGGCGGTGTGGCTGGTGGCGGGCGGCGCCTTCGGGCCCGAGCAGCTCGCCGAGGTCCCGGGGCGCTGCTCGGGCGGTGCCTGGCTGGACCGTACCGGGCGGCTGCTCGCCGTGGACCGGGAGATCGGCGGCCGGACCAAGGCGGTCGTGGTGGATCTGGAGCGGGGCGGCGAGGTGTCGCCGCTGCTTCAGATCGCCGCCGACAGCGACGACCGGCTGCGGCTCGCCGACCCCGACAGCGGGCTGCTGCTGATCTCCTCGGACGCGCCCTCGCCCGGGCAGGAACGGTTGGGCTGGGGCGTCCTGGGCAGCTCGCTGCCCGTGCGCTTCCCCGACTGCCTGCGGGTGCCCGGCTGCGCGGTGACACCGTTCTCGATCCAGCCGGGGCAGGTGCTGACGCCGGAGACCTGCGCGGTGGCGCTGCGGATCGATGGGCCGCTGGGCGGCTGGGTCGGCGTGTGGCGGCCCGCGGAACGGCAGGTGCACCATCTCCCGGCGCCCGAGGGCTGGCTGGCGGGGGCCGGGCTGTGGACGGCCGAGGGGGTGCTGCGGCTGCCGTACGTCACCCGGGACGTGCCGTGCGGCGTGGCGGGGCTGGCGGCGCCGCCGAGAGCCTTCGCGGTCACGGTTCCGCAGGCGCCTGCGATTCCGGGGCCGGTTCCGGGGCCGGCGCGGGGAGGGGGAACGGCGCGGGGTGCGACTCCGGTTCCGGGGCCGGGAGCGGCGCGGGGACCGGCTCCGGAACAGGCGGAAACGGAGCCCGAGCAGCCGGTTGTGGCCCGTCCGGTGCCGCTCCAGCAAGCGCCGTTGGGACGTGTTGTAACGAACTAGTGCCGGTCGGCGTGCCCGCCTGGATTCGACCCGAGGTGTGCCGGTTAGACTCGCCCGGCTGTACGAAAGATCATGTTGACGGGGTGAATTCTTCCGATGAGCGACGCCAGCACCACTCAGACGCTGTCCGCCGACTCCCAAGAGACCACGGGCCACGGCAAGCACCGGGGGCCGGTTTCGGGCCAGGACAGTGAGACGGCCCCGCGCGGCCGTCACCGCAAGCCGGTCGAGGAGACCGAGGCGGTTGCCTGACAGTACACCGTAAGCAGTACGCGGTAAGCAGTACGCCGTAAGGGGGTCGTCCGTCACCGACGGGCGGCCCCCTTCGGCGTGCTCGGCGTGCTCAGCCCCGCTTGAGTGCCAGCACCTCCGCCGCCGCGAACGTCTCCCCCGCCGGGCGCCGCGCGTAGTGCGGGGTGAGCAGCGCGTCGAGTTCGTCGTAGGTGAAGGCCTCCTGCTTGCTGTCGAACTGTGCCTGCACGCGCGGCCGTTCGACGATCGCCACCATGCCGCCGTGCACCACGAGCAACTGCCCGTTGACCCGGGCGGCGGCGGGCGAGGCCAGGTAGCCGACGAGCGGTGCGACATGCTCGGGGGCGAGCGGGTCGAGGCCCTCCTCGGGGGCGGCGAGCCCGGCGAAGACGTCCTCGGTCATCCGGGTCCGGGCGCGTGGGCAGATGGCGTTGGCCGTCACGCCGTACTTGGCGAGGGCGAGGGCGGTGGACGTGGTGAGGCCCACGATGCCGCCCTTCGCCGCCGCGTAGTTGGGCTGCCCCGCCGAACCGGCCAGGAACGCCTCCGAGGAGGTGTTCACGATCCGCCCGTACACCGGTCCCCCGGCCGCCTTGGACCGCTCCCGCCAGTGCGCGGCGGCGAGGTGGGTGGTGTTGAAGTGGCCTTTGAGGTGGACCCGGATCACCGAGTCCCACTCGTCCTCCGTCATGGAGAAGACCATGCGGTCGCGCAGGATGCCCGCGTTGTTGACCAGGATGTCGAGCTTGCCGAACTCCTCGACGGCCAGGCGGACCAGGGCCCGCGCCTGCTGGAGGTCGGCGACGTCGCCGGTGTGGGCCAGGGCCCGGCCGCCCGCCGCGCGGATCTCGGCGGCGACCTCCTCCGCGGGCCCGGCCGATGCCTCGCCGGAGCCGTCCCGGCCCGGCCGGCCGTAGTCGTTGACGACGACGGCCGCGCCGAGCCGGGCGAGTTCCAGTGCCTCGGTCCGGCCCAGTCCCCGGCCGGCGCCCGTGACGACGGCGGACAGCCCCTCGAGTGGCAGTGACATCCGCGTCAGTCCTCAGATCTCGATGCACGTACGCAGGGCGGTCCCGGTACGCATCTGGTCCAGCGCCTCGTTGACGTCGGCCAGCGGCACCCGGTGGGTGATCAGCCCCGCCAGGTCGATACGGCCCGCCCGCCACAGCGCGATGGTCCGCTCGTAGGAGGTCAGCACGTCCCCGCCGCCGTACATCGACGGCAGGATCCGCTTCTCGTCGAAGAACAGCTCGAACATGTTGAGCTGGAGGAAGTCGTCCATGGCGCCCGCGCCGACGACGACGAGGGTTCCGCCGCGCCGGGTGTTCTCGTAGGCGGTGCGGGCGGTGGCGGACCTGCCGACGACCTCGAAGACGTAGTCGAAGCCCTCGCCGCCGGTCACCTGCTGCTTGGCGTCGGGCAGTTCCTCCGGGGAGACGGCCCGTGTCGCGCCGAACTCCAGTGCCGACTCGCGGCGCGAGGCCACCGGGTCGACGGCGACGATCTCGGCGGCGCCCTTCAGCCGGGCCCCCTGGATCGCGGAGATGCCGACACCTCCGCAGCCGATGACGGCGACCGACGAACCGGCCTCCACATCGGCGGTGTTGAGCGCGGCGCCCAGTCCGGTCGTCACTCCGCAGCCGATGAGGGCGGCGATGTCGAAGGGCACGTCGTCCGGGACGGGCACGGCGCAGCCCGCGTCGACGACGACCTCCTCGGCGAAGGTGCCGGTGCCCGCGAAGCCGAAGACGTCCCCGCCGGGCCGCTTGAAGTTGGGGGTGCCCGCGTTCATGAACCCGGCCAGGCACAGCTCGGTCTGTCCGCGCTTGCAGGCGGGACACGCGCCGCAGGCGGGCAGCCAGCAGACCACCACCCGGTCCCCGGGCTTCAGGCCGCGCACGCCCTCCCCGACTTCGAGGATCTCGCCCGCGCCCTCGTGGCCGGGCACGAAGGGCGCCGGCTGCGGCAGCACCCCGCTCATCGCGGACAGGTCCGAGTGGCACAGCCCGGTGGCCCTCACCCGTATCCTCACCCGTCCGGGGCCGAAGCCCACCGCCTCGACGTTGTCGAGGACCTCGAGCTTGTCCTGGCCGATCTCGTGCAGTACGGCTGCGCGCATGGTGCGGCTCCCCTCATCAAGGCTGGGTGGCTCAGGAGTGTTCGACGACGGTGTCCGCGAGGACGGGCGCGTCGCCCCGCTCCACCGCGCTCACGGCGACCCGCACGGCCCCCTCCTGCCGCCACATGCGGATGCGCAGGGTCTCGCCCGGGTACACGACCCCGGCGAAGCGGGTGCTGTAGGCGCGGACGCGGGTGACGTCACCGCCGAGCAGGGTGTCGACGACGGCCTTCAGCGTCATGCCGTACGTGCACAGCCCGTGCAGGATGGGCCGGTCGAACCCGGCGAGTTTGGCGAACTCGGGGTCGGCGTGCAGCGGGTTCCAGTCGCCGGAGAGGCGGTAGAGCAGGGCCTGGTCCTCGCGGACGGGCCTCTCGACGGTCCTCGTGGGCTCGCCGGCCGGCGGTTCCAGACGGGCGGAGGGCCCGCGGTCGCCGCCCCAGCCGCCTTCCCCGCGTACGAAGATCTGGGCGTCGTTGGTCCACAGCGGGCCGTCGGCGTCCGCGACCTCGGTGCGCATGACGAGGACGGCCGCCTTGCCCTTGTCGTACACGGCGGCGATACGGCCGGTGGCCGTGGCGCTGCCCTCGACCGGGATGGGGCGGTGCAGGGTGAGCGACTGGCCGCCGTGCAGGACGCGGGCGAGGTCGACCTCGACGCCCGGCATGGACAGGCCGCTGATGACGCCGGGTGATCCGTTGCCCGCGACGGTGGCGAAGCTCGGCAGGACGTGCAGCCGGGACTCCAGGGTGTAGCGCAGTTCGTCGGGGTCGGTGGCGGGGACTCCGGCGCCGAGGCCCAGGTGGTAGAGCTGGACGTCCCTGCGGTCCCACGAGATCTCACCGGACCGGGGCTCGGCGGCGAGGGCCTTGGCTGCGTCGATGGGCATACGGCTCCTGACACTGGCGCTTCGACTGGCGGCTTCACACTGGCGGCTTCAAGACCCCGGCACGGCCGTCCGCACCGTCGGCCGCACCGAGGTCGTCACGGGCCGACCTAGAACGCGTTCCAGTCCGGCGCCCTCTGTATAGCCCAGGGCTCCGGAGTTGTGAAGGCTCCTGACGTGTCGTCAGCTGCGGGCGGGCGGTGACATTTGTACTGCCAGGGTGCGTACATGTGCATCTGCCGACACACCCGGACCGGCTCGTAGTCTGTGCTGTCGTACGACCATGGGGAACATCTGATCGGGGGATCTGGGATGAGCGGCAGGATCGGGGCGTGGTGGCGGCAGGCCTTCAGCCAGGTGGAGGGCTGGCAGGTCGCGCGGGCGCAGTGGAAGAAGGACATGGAGCGCTTCAAGGCCCAGCAGAGGGCCGCCCGCAAGAACGGGCAGGTTCCCGAGCACCCGGGCCCGCCGCCCACCGGATTCGCCCTGATGCCCTGGCTGCTCATGGGCTTGGGCTCCTTCTCCAACCTCCTCCAGGGCAAGACCCCCAACCCGTGGATCGGCGGCCTGGGCCTGCTGACCTTCAACTCGCTGTACGTCTACGTGACCTTCCGCGCCTTCCACAAGGAGAAGCGCGAGGAGACCTCCACCCGGGTGGCGCTGCTGCTGATGGCACTGGTGACCACAGGTCTGGCCATCGGCTACGGCGGCAACTGGCTGATGTTCTTCCCGCTGCTGGGCCTGGCGACGGGCGCGACCGTGCGCGGCCCGTGGCTCGGCAGGGCGGGGATCCTGCTCGCCACCTTCGCGGGTACCGTCTCCGGGTTCCGCGACGGGGAGGACGCGGTGACCATCGCCTACGGCACGTTCCTGTCCACGATGGTGACCGCCGCGATCCTCTCCCTCTCCGAGGCCGTACGGGATCTGCGCGCCGCCCGCGAGGAACTGGCCCGGCAGGCGGTGGAGAAGGAGCGGCTGCGCTTCTCCCGCGACCTGCACGACCTGCTCGGCCACACCCTGTCGGTGATCGTGGTGAAGTCGGAGGCGGCCCGCCGGCTGGCCCCGCGCGACATGAGCGCCGCGCTGGCGCAGATCGGCGACATCGAGTCCGTTGGCCGCCAGGCGCTGACCGAGATCCGCGAGGCGGTGACCGGCTACCGCGAGGGCAGTCTCGCCACCGAGCTGACCCGGGCCCGCTCGGCGCTGTCCGCCGCGAGCATCGAGCCGGTCGTCCGCCAGTCCGGCACCCCGCTCGCCCCGCAGACCGAGGCGCTGCTCGCCTGGGTGGTGCGCGAGGCGGTCACCAACGTCGTCCGGCACAGTGACGCCACCCGCTGCGAGATCACCGTCGAGAGCGGCACCGAGCAGGCCAGGCTCACCGTCACCGACAACGGCAGCGGCAAGGCCGTCACCCGCCCCGCGGAGGGCATCGGCGGCACCGGTCTGAAGGGGCTGACCGAGCGCCTCGCGGCGGCGGGCGGCTCCCTCAGGGCCGGTCCGTCGCCGCGAAGCGGCTTCGCGGTCACCGCCGAACTCCCGGTGGAGCCGGCGGAACTGGCTGCCGCCGGGGCGGCTACGGCGCCCAGGGCGAGCTGACCGCCCAGCTCACGTCGTCGCTCCAGGACGTGGTGCTGTCCCAGGCGTTGGAGCCGCCGTCGCTCGCAATGTAGACGTTGAGGTTGTAGTGCCGCAGATACCTGGTCGGGTAGTTGTACGAGGCGAACGAGGTGCCCGTGCCGCTCTTGCCCGTCTGCGGACAGAAGGTCGCGTCGGATCTGAACTGGGCGGTGCCGTCCATGGGCTGCCGGTACAGCTTGTAGTTGTAGTGCCTCAGGAAGTCGCCCGGGTAGTTGCGCGACTCGAAGGACACACAGGAGCTACTGGCGAGTCCGCGGCGCACGATCCAGGTCGCGTCGCTCTTGTCGAGGGAGGAACCGCTCGACGTCACCGAGGAGATGACCGCCGCGTCGTTCTGGTGGCGGATGTAGTCGGTCGTGCAGCAGGCGGTCGTCGCGCGCAGCGATATCTCCGAGCCGGGCGTCAGGGAACCGGTGCTGCCGGTCGCGCCGCCGTAGCCGACGGAGACGATGTCGGCCTGCACGGCGTCGTCGGCGGCGTCCGTCGGGATGCCGGAGGTCATCACGCCCTCGAAGAAGGAGCCGATGGAGCCGTTGCTGTTGTCACCGCCGGTGCCCAGGACGATGGCGCCCTCCTGGTGCATGGGCGAGTAGCCGCTCGTGGTCGGCTCGCCCCCGGAATACGTGGTGGTGAGTCCGCCTGATTGCGCATTGCCGTATTTCAGCGCGAAATGGTTCTGCCCGTTGTTCTTCAGCAGCGCGGTCACGAACGGCAGCGGTCCGGTACCGGTGTTGGACGTGTTCTTGCTGTACCCGGCGTCCGACTGGAACAGCCCGTTCTCCAGGTCGGCCTGCACCCAGGGACCCTGGCCGTAGCACGGCGAGAACCAGCACTCGGTGCCGAAGTTGATCGCGTCCATGTGGCCGTTCCCGGTGTCCTTGTTGTTCGTCTCGGCGTTGCCGTAGTCGAAGCAGCAGGCCCCGTTGACGTGGGTACCGGAGGTCACCATGTACATCCCCTCGGCCTGCCCGTTCACGGCGACGCCCGAAGTGGAGTTGTCCCGGTAGCCCATGCCGGCCGATATCTCCAGGCCGTAGACCTGGTGGCCGCCGACGGTCACCGGCAGCGCGTCCGCGGGTGCCCCGACATCGGCCGCGCCCGCCCCGCCCGCGCCCTCGACGGTGAGGTCGTTGTGGCGTGAGGACTGGTCGTAGATCTTGGTGATGATGCAGGTCGTGCCGGAGCAGAAGCTGTCCTGCGCGGCCGCGTTGGCGTACCCGCCGGCCGTCAGCAGGCCGATGTTCGAGGTCGCCGAGTCCGAGGCGCGCTGCACCTGGTAGAGCGAGCCGCTGTACGACGAGTACAGCGCCCGCACGAGGCTGTGCGCGGCGACGCACGGGGTGCCGGCTGCGGCGTACACGTCACAGGGCAGCGAACTCGCGGCGGCGGCCTGCGGGGCGCCGACGCCGAGCAGCAGCGCGGCGACGGTGGCGAACGCCGCGAGCAGGGAGAGCGCGGCGCTTCTGGGCCGCCGGGGACTGCGGTGCGGCTGTCTGCGCGGGAGTCTCGGATCCACGGTGCACCTCTTCGGTTCCTCGTAGGGCAGTGCGGGGGGGATTGGTCGAAATATCGGACGCCGTTCGATCGAAATACCGGACCTATTCAGCGCCGTAATGCCGAACAATTACCGGAAATGCAGAGGCGATTGTTTGCGCGTCACCGGGGGCCGTCAACCCTGCGGACCGAACAAGGAAGAGTCTTTGATTGCCGACGTGTTGGCTACGCTTGGGTCGTGAAGAACATCAGGCTCCTGCTCGCCGAGGACCAGGGCATGATGCGCGGAGCCCTCGCCTTACTGCTCGGCATGGAGGCGGACATGGAGGTCGTCGCGCAGGTCGCGACGGGCGACGCGATCGTGGACGCGGCGTTGCGGCACCGGCCGGACGTGGCCCTGCTGGACATCGAACTGCCGGTGCGCAGCGGCCTGGACGCGGCGGCGGAGCTGCGCGAGCAGGTACCCGACTGCCGGGTGCTGATACTGACGACCTTCGGCCGGCCCGGCTATCTGCGCCGGGCCATGGAGGCGGGGGCGTCCGGTTTCCTGGTCAAGGACGGGCCGGTGGAGGAACTGGCCGCGGCGATCCGTCGCGTCCTCACCGGGGAGACCGTGGTCGACCCGGTGCTGGCCGCGGCGGCGCTCAGCGCCGGGCCGAATCCGCTGACGGCCCGCGAGTGCGACGTGCTGAAGGCGTCGGTGGACGGGGCGACCGTCGCCGACATCGCCGCGAAGCTGCACCTGTCCGAGTCCACGGTGCGCAACTACCTGTCCTCCGCGATCGGCAAGACGGGCACCCGCAACCGGGCGGAGGCGGTACGGGAGGCCCGGCAGCAGGGGTGGCTGTGACGGCTGCTCCCTCGACGGTCCTGATCCCCGCCCGACCGTACGAGCCGCGCCGCCATGACCCGACAGCGCGTCAGATACCCATGAAAAGGTCAAGAAATCGTTAGAGGCTCGAAGCAACGGAATAGTTGCCTGTGCATACGGGGTTCTCCCAGCACTTATCTCACTGGAGGCCTCACCCCATGACGCACACGACGACCGACCGGCCCACCCGGAGAGCGAGCGGCGCAGTGGTCCCGGTGCTCGCCTTCGCGGGCATCGTGGTCGCGGTGATGCAGACCCTGCTCGTCCCGGTCATCAAGGACCTGCCGCAGCTGCTGGACACCGCGCCCAGCAACGCCACCTGGGTCCTGACCTCTACTCTCCTGTCGGGCGCCGTGGCCACCCCGATCATGGGCCGGCTCGGCGACCTGTACGGCAAGCGGCGCATGCTGATCCTCAGCCTCGCCGTCATGGTGGTCGGCGCCCTGATCAGCGCCCTCACCAGCCAGCTGCTCACCATGATCGTCGGCCGTACGCTCCAGGGCTTCGCGATGGGCGCCATCCCGCTCGGCATCGGCCTGATGCGCGACATGCTGCCCCACGAGAAGCTCGGCTCGGCGATGGCCCTGATGAGCTCCTCGATCGGCGTCGGCGGCGGCCTCGCACTGCCCGCCGCGGCCCTCGTCGCCCAGCACACGAACTGGCACGCACTGTTCTACGGCGCCGCCGGCCTCGGCGTGCTCTCCATCGCCCTCACCCTCCTCGTCGTACCGGAGTCCCCGATGCGCGCCGAGGGCTCCTTCGACCTGCTGGGCGCACTCGGCCTGTCCACCGGCCTCGTCCTCTTCCTGCTGCCGATTACCAAGGGCAGCGACTGGGGCTGGACCTCGGGCACCACGCTCGGCCTGTTCGCCGCCGCCGCGGTCGTGCTCGTCCTGTGGGGCGTGATGGAACTGCGGGTCCAGGCCCCGCTGGTGGACCTGCGCACCACGGCCCGGCCCGCCGTGCTCTTCACCAACCTCGCCTCGATCATGGTCGGCGTCTCGTTCTACGTCGTCTCCCTGGTCCTGCCCCAGCTGCTCCAGCTGCCCAAGGCCACCGGCTACGGCCTCGGCCAGTCGATGGTCGTCGCGGGCCTGCTCGTCGCGCCGCTCGGCCTGACGATGATGTTCACCGCGCCCGTCTACGCCCGGCTGTCCGCGAAGTACGGCCCCAAGGTCACCCTGATCCTCGGCATGCTGATCATCGCGATCGGCTACGGCGCCGGCCTCGGCCTGATGAGCGCCCCCTGGCAGAGCCTGGTCATCGCGGTGATCCTGGGCGCCGGCATCGGCCTGGCCTACTCCTCCCTGCCCGCGCTGATCGTCGGCGCGGTCCCGGCCTCGGAGACCGGCGCGGCCAACGGCCTCAACACGCTGATGCGCTCCATCGGCACATCCGTCTCCAGCGCCGTCATCGGCATGGTGCTCGCCAACACCGCGAACCACGTCGGTGGCGTCGCGATCCCCACCATGCACGGCTTCCGGGTCTCCTTCCTGATCGCGACCGGCGCGGTGGCGATCGGCCTGCTGATGGCCCTGTTCCTGCCCAAGCCGAACCGCGCACCGCAGCTGCGCGCCAGCAGCGAGGAGGAGGCGAACCTGGAGCGCGCCGAGCAGGTCCTGGAGGTCCTGCGGGGCTTCCGCGGCCGGGTCCTGGACGCCGACGGCACCCCGGTCGCCCGCGCCAAGGTCACCCTGATCGACCAGCGGGGCCGCCAGGCGGGCGCCACCCTCTCCCAGGACGACGGCAGCTACGCCCTCACGGTCCCCGCCCAGGGCGCCTACGTCCTGGCCGCGAAGGCCACCGGCCACGGCCCGCACGCCTCGTCCGCGACCCACGCGGGTGACGAGCGGCCGGTCGAGCTGGACCTGGCACTGCCGGGCGAGGCGGTCAACGCGTAGCGCTCCGCGGAGTGCCGCGCGGTGCCGTCTGGCGTCTGCAGCATCGTCGTGGCTGGTCGCGCAGTTCCCCGCGCCCCTTCGGGGCGCTCCCACACCCCCTGTCGCTCCGGCGGCAGGGGGTGCGGCACGATGGGGCGCCCACACACACGTACGACCGAGAGGGACCCCATGCCCGCGGCACCCAAGCCCGAGATCCTGGCCGCGTTCGAGGCGGCGAAGGGGTTCATGCCCGTGGACGAGGGGCTGGCGCTGTACGCGGCGGCCGTGGAGGCGGGCCGGCTGGGGCTGCCGCTCCTGGAGGTCGGGACGTACTGCGGACGCTCGACGATCCTGCTCGCGGACGCGGCCCGGCAGGCCGGGGTCACCGCGCTCACCGTCGACCACCACCGGGGCAGCGAGGAGCAGCAGCCGGGCTGGGAGTACCACGACCCGGAGACGGTCGACCCCGAGGTCGGCCTGATGGACACGCTGCCCACGTTCCGCAGGACCCTGCACAAGGCGGGCCTGGAGGAGCACGTGGTGGCGCTGGTCGGCCGCTCCCCGCAGATCGCCGCGTTCTGGAACTCCCCGCTCGGCCTGGTCTTCGTCGACGGCGGCCACACCGACGAGCACGCGGGCGCCGACTACGAGGGCTGGGCCCCCCAGGTGGCCGAAGGCGGCCTCCTCGTCATCCACGACGTGTTCCCCGACCCGGCGGACGAGTTCACCGGGCAGGCCCCCTACCGCGTCTACCTCCGGGCCCTGGAGTCGGGGGAGTTCACGGAGGTCTCGGTGACGGGTTCGCTGCGCGTGCTGCGGCGGACGCGGGCTCGGGCCGCACGGTGAGATACCTGACCGGCCTCGCCCTGATCGTCTTCGGGGCGCCGCTCGTCGGCATCATCGGCCGGGTGCTGGAGGACGCGGGACGGAAGCGGCTCGGCAAGGTCGTCGGCATCGGTGTGTACCTGGTGGTGCTGGCGGTCGCCGTGTGGCTCGTCGTCAGCGACCTCTGACCGCGGCCTCTGACCGGCTTCCGCCGTCACGGCGCCCCTTGGCGCCCCCCGACGCCCCTCGGCGCCACCCGCCCGGCCCACTTGCGGCATGTGGGCACCGGGAACGGCCGCTAGGGTGGCAGACGTGTCGTACGTAGGCCCGGACTTCGATCCCCCGCAGCCCCGCCGGTCCCGGCGCGGCCCGCTGACCGTCGCGCTTGCCGCACTGGTGCCCGGCGCCCTGCTGGGCTGGCTGGTGTACGAGGCGGTGGGCGCCCCCGGTGGCTCCGGCCAGGCGGCCGGCCCCGCCTCCAGCTCGGCGTCAGTCTCGCGCCCGCTCTCCGCCTCGCCGTCGGGTTCCGTCACGGACGACGGCAAGGTGAGCCCGACGGCCTCGGCCAAGGCGTCCGGTACGCCCTCGGCCTCCGCGCCCGCCGCCTCCGGCCCGCTCAAGGGCAAGGTCGTCGTCATCGACCCCGGCCACAACCCGGGCAACTTCCGGCACACGGCCGAGATCAACCGCCAGGTGGACATCGGCACGAACTCCAAGGAGTGCGACACCACGGGCACGTCCACCAACTCCGGTTACACGGAGGCCCGTTTCACGCTCGACGTCGCCCACCGGCTGCGCGCCATCCTCGAACAGCAGGGCGCCACGGTGAAGTTCACCCACGACGGCGACTCCCCGCCCTGGGGGCCGTGCGTGGACGAACGCGCCCGGATCGGCAACAACGCGCACGCGGACGCGGCCGTTTCCATCCACGCCGACGGCTCGGCCGAGGGCAACCGCGGCTTCCACGTCATCCTTCCGGCGGCCGTCCACGCGGGCGCCGCCGACACCCGCCCCATCGCCGCCCCCTCCAAGTCCCTGGGCGAGCGGATCGCGGGCAACTTCCTGCGGGTCACCGGTGAGCCGCCCTCCAACTACATCGGCGACGGCACCGGTCTCGTCACGCGTAAGGACCTGGGCGGTCTCAATCTGTCAACGGTTCCCAAGGTGTTCATCGAGTGCGGCAACATGCGCGATAGCAAGGACGCGGCACTGCTCACCAGCGGCGCCTGGCGGCAGAAGGCGGCGCAGGGAATCTCTGAGGGAATCGTGAGTTTCCTGCGCGGGTAGTGATCGGCGGTCGGTCCCGACGCACGGCCTGATCATTCGAACGATAGTGTTCGTCCGATCAGGGGCCACCCCCGCGACGCCTCTGCCGACGACGAGACGACCTGCAAAGGACCTGAAGTGAATATCCGCTCCCTCACTCGAGGCGACGGCGTGGTGATCGGAGCAGCGGTGTTGCTCTTCATCGCGTCGTTCCTTGCCTATTACTCCTACTCCTACGCGGGCTACACGAAGACCGAGACCGCGTGGGGGATCGAGCTCGGAACGGGCCTCGGCATCTACATGGGGGCCGTCATCGGTGCCGCCCTGATCGTCCTCAACCGCTGCCTGCCTCAGCAGCGCAAGGTGGCCGGTCTGGACCTCGGCACGGTCGGCACGGGCTTCTCGATCCTGTCCGCCTGGATCCTCTTCTGGTCCCTGGTTGACGTGCCCGACGGTGTCGATGCCGGCGCGGGCCTCATCCTCGGCTTCATCGCCGCCCTCGTCCTGGCCGGCGCCGCCATCGCCACCCCCCTGGTCCCCGCCCTCCAGGCCGCTCTGATCCCGGCCCCGAAGCCCGCCGCCCCGCAGCCCTACGGTGCCCAGCCGCCCGGCGGTTACGGCTACCCGGGCGCCCCGCAGCAGCCCTACGGTGCTCAGCCGCAGCCGGGTCAGCCCTTCGGGCAGCAGCCGGGTGCGCAGCCCCAGCCGGCCGCGCAGCCGCAGCCGGGCGCGCAGCCGTCGGCCCAGCCGCAGCCGACCGGGGACTTCTCGCCGTTCTGGTTCGCCGTGCCGGTGCCGCGTCCGCTGTTCGCGGAGGACGGCTCGCAGGCGCCGATCGCCGAACTGGCGCCGGGTACCTGGTACCTGGCGGTCGAGCAGCGCGGCGCCCACCTGGTCGCGCAGACCCAGGACGGCCGCCGGGGTGTGCTCCAGGACACCTCCGGGATCCAGCGCGGCTGACGCCGCCCGCGACCGTCGTGTACGGCCCCTCACCCTTCCGGGCGGGGGGCCGTTGCCGTACAGTCACCCACTGAATCTGACGTACCGTCAGGAGGTAGGGATGCGGCTCGGTCTCGCGCTCGGGTACTGGGGCCGCGGCCCCTCCCCCGACCACCTGTCCCTCGCCCAGGAGGCCGAGCGCCTCGGCTACCACTCCGTGTGGACGGCGGAGTCCTGGGGCTCGGACGCCTTCACGCCGCTGACCTGGATCGCCGCGCGGACATCGAGGATCATGCTGGGCACGGCGGTCGCCCAGATGGCGGCCCGCTCGCCGACCACCACCGCGATGCACGCGCTCACCCTGGACCACCTCTCGGGTGGGCGCGTCATGCTGGGGCTCGGGCTGTCGGGGCCGCAGGTCGTGGAGGGCTGGTACGGGCGTCCGTTCCCGGCCTCGCCGCTGACCGCGACGCGGGAGTACGTGGACGTGGTACGGCAGGTGCTGCGGCGGGAGGCGCCGGTGGAGGTGGCCGGGCGGTTCCACTCCCACCCCTACCGGGGCGCGGACGGCACGGGCCTCGGCAAGGCCCTCAAGCCCATCACCCACCCCCTGCGCCCCGACCTGCCCGTCCTGCTGGGCGCGGAGGGCCCGAAGAACGTCGCCCAGACGACGCGTATCGCGGACGGCTGGCTGCCGCTGTACTGGGCCCCCACCCGCCCCGAGGTCTACGGACCTTCCCTCACCGGCCTCCGCGAGGGCTTCCTCGTCGCCCCCATGGCCCAGGTGCGGGTCTGCGACGACGTGGCCGAGGGCCTGCTCCCGGTGAAGATCATGCTCGGCTTCTACATCGGCGGCATGGGCCACGCGGCCCGCAACTTCCACGCCGACCTGATGGCGCGCATGGGGTACGAGGAGGAGGCCCGCCGCATCCAGGAGCTGTTCCTCTCCGGCCGCCGCGAGGAGGCCGTCCAGGCGGTCCCGGACGCCTTCGCCGACGAGATCTCCCTGGTCGGCCCGCGCGAACGCATCGCGGAGCGGCTTCAGTCGTGGCGCAAGGGCCCGGTGACGGACCTGCTGGCGCTGTCGCCGGATCCGCATTCGCTGCGGGTGCTGGCGGAGTTGAACTCCTAGGCGGTTTCAGCCCCTCAGCGGTTCAGCGGTTTCAATCGGGCTTGCGGGGCCAGACGGAGAGTATGTCTCGATATCGCAGTGGTTCCAACTCCGCTGGGACAGTCGTCGCGGTGGTCGCGGACATCATGGCCGTGATCCTCGGACTGTGGATCCTGATGTACCTGCTGGACGCGAACCGGGCCAACGACCTGGTCCAGTTCATCCACAACGCCGCCAACTGGCTCGCCGGCTGGTCGCGCGACCTGTTCACCTTCGACAGGGCCTGGGCCCGCGTCGTCTTCGGCTACGGCCTGGCCGCCGTGGTCTACCTCTTCATCGGCCACGCCCTGGCCAACCGCATCCACCGTCACTGAGCCCTCCGGGGGTACGCGGACGACCATGGGGCTCCGGGCGGCCGAAAGGGCCCCCACAGCCTCCGTGCCCCGCCGCGGCACAGGCTCCGGCCCGGCCGGCCGCGGTCCGGCCACACGCCCCGGATTCCCCGGTCGCGTGACCCGGGGCCGGGGGGCACCCCGGAAGACGAAGCACCCTCGGCAGGGCCTGAGCCTGGGCCTGGGCACGTGCCCGTCGAACCGCCGGACGGCTAGGCGCAGCAGTCCGGGTCCAGCCCCGGTGGCAGGTGTTCGCCGCCGAAGACCGCGCAGGTGGCCTCGTGGCCGCCGAGGGCGGCGACTGCCAGGAGCAGGGAGCCTGCCGTCCAGGTGGTGAGTTCGCGGGGCCAGACGGCGTCGTCGTCGAAGACGTAGCCGGTCCAGTACAGGCCGGTCTCCGCGTCGCGCAGGTGCTGGATGGACTGGAGGATGTCCAGCGCGCGGTCGGACTCGCCCATCGCCCAGAGCGCCAGGGCGAGTTCGGCGGACTCGCCGCCCGTCACCCAGGGGTTGGGGACGACGCAGCGGACGCCGAGGCCGGGGACGACGAAGCGGTCCCAGTCGGCCTCGATGCGTTCCTTCGCCTCCGCGCCGGTCAGGGCGCCGCCGAGGACCGGGTAGTACCAGTCCATCGAGTAGCGGTCCTTGTTCAGGAAGCGCTCCGGGTGCCGGCGGATCGCGTGGCGCAGCGCGCCGACGGCCAACTCCCAGTCGGGTTGGGGTTCTTCGCGCTGGTCGGCGATGGCGAGGGCGCACCGCAGCGCGTGGTGGATGGAGGAGCTGCCGGTCAGCAGCGCGTCCGCCGTGCCGGTGCCGTCGTCGTCGCGCCGCCAGCCGATCTGTCCGCCGGGCTGCTGCGAGCGCAGCACCCATTCCATCGCCGCGTACACGCAGGGCCACATGCGGTCGAGGAAGGTGTCGTCGCCGGTGGAGAGGTAGTGGTGCCAGACGCCTACGGCTATGTACGCGACGAAGTTCGTCTCCCGGGCGCGGTCCGTGACGTCGTCGTGTGCCCCGTCCGCGTACGCCGCGTACCAGGAGCCGTCCTCGTTCTGGTGCCGGGCCAGCCAGGTGTACGCCCGCTCGGCGGCCTCGTGTTCGCCGGCCGCGTCCAGGGCCATGGCCGCCTCGGTGTGGTCCCAGGGGTCGAGGTGGTGTCCCCGGAACCACGGGATCGCGCCGTCCTCGCGCTGCGCGGCGAGGATGCCGCGTACGGTCTGGGCGGCCTGCTCGGCGGTGAGGACCCCGGGCAGGACGAGGTGTTCTGTCCGGGGGGTCGTCACTTGGCGGCCACCTCGGAGGTCTCGGGGAGCAGGGGGAGGTGCGGCTTGGTCGCGTAGGCGACGAAGCTCTTGCCGATGAGCGGGTTCAGCGCCTGCTCGGCGACCCGGGTCGCGAGGGGCTTCTTCATGATGTCCCAGACCAGCAGCTTGTGGTACGCCCGCACGGGCAGCGCCTTGTCGTTGTCGACGCCGAACGCGCACTTCAGCCACCAGTACGGGGAGTGCAGGGCGTGGGCGTGGTGGGTGCCGTAGGGCTTCAGGCCCGCCTCGCGGATCTTCGCCAGCAGAGCGTCGGCTTTGTAGATGCGGATGTGGCCGCCCTCGACCTCGTGGTAGGCGTCGGACAGCGCCCAGCAGACCTTCTCGGGGCCGTAGCGCGGGACGGTGATGGCGATCCGGCCGCCGGGCTTCAACACCCGCACCATTTCCGCGAGTACGCCCTTGTCGTCGGGGATGTGCTCCATCACCTCGGAGATGATGACGACGTCGAAGGACTCGTCGGGGAAGGGCAGCGCGAGGGCGTCGCCCTCCATGGCGGTGGCGGTCGCTCCCGCGGGGGCCTCGCCCGCCTCCTCCATCGCCGCGAACCACTTGGCGACCTCGCGGATCTCCTCGGCGTTCTGGTCGAGGGCCACGACCTGCGCGCCGCGCCGGTAGCACTCGAAGGCGTGCCGGCCGGCCCCGCAGCCGAGGTCCAGGACACGGTCGCCCGGGGCGAGCGGGAACCGGGAGAAGTCGACGGTCAGCACGTGGCCCTGCTTTCGGAGTGTTCGGAGTGGACGCCTGTCGCGGCCGCGGGGCGGCCTGGATTCGCGGCCTCGGAACGGCCGATGGCCTCGCGGTACCGGGCCACCGTGCCTTCGGCGGCCCGCGCCCAGGTGAACCGCTGGAGCACCCGCCGGCGCCCGGCCGCGCCGAGTCGCGCCCGCAGTTCGGGGTCGCCGAGCAGTCGGCCGAGCCCGGCGGCCAGCGCTCCGGCGTCGCCGGGCGGCACCGCCAGGCAGGTCTCCCCGTCGGGCCCGGCGACCTCGGGGATCGCGCCGCCGGTGGTGGCGAGAAGCGGGGTGCCGGTGGCCATGGCCTCGGCGGCCGGCAGGGAGAAGCCCTCGTACAGCGAGGGCACGCAGGCGACCTCGGCGGAGCGGACCAGGTCGACCAGTTCGGCGTCGGAGATGCCCTTCACGAACTCGACGGCGCCTTCGAGGCCGTACCGCTCGATGGCCTGGGCGACGGGTCCGTCCTCGGCGCGTTTGCCGACGACGACGAGGTGGGCGTCCGGCTGCTCGGTGCGTACCTTGGCGAGCGCCTCGACGAGGAAGACCAGGCCCTTGAGCGGCACGTCGGCGCTGGAGGTGGTGACGATCCGGCCGGGCACGACGGGCACCGCCGGATTCGGCGAGAAGAGGTCGGTGTCGGCGCCGATGTGGACGACGTGGATGCGGTCGTCGCGGACGCCGAGGTGGTCGACGATCTCCTGGCGGGAGGTGCCGGAGACGGTGAGCACGGAAGGCAGGCGGCGGGCGACGCGCTTCTGCATGCGGGTGAAGGCGTACCAGCGGCGGACCGAGTAGCGGCGCTGCCAGCCGTCCGCGGCGTCCAGCTCCAGCTGTCGGTCCACCGTTATCGGGTGGTGGATGGTGGTGACCAGGGGGGCGCCGATGTCGCCCAGCAGGCCGTAGCCGAGGGTCTGGTTGTCGTGTACGACGTCGAACCGGCCGCGGCGGGCGCGCAGATGGCGGCGGGCGCGCAGGGAGAAGGTGAGGGGTTCCGGGAACCCGCCGGTCCACATGGTGGCGACCTCGAGCGCGTCGATCCAGTCGCGGTACTCGTCGCGGCCCGGGGTGCGGAAGGGGTCGGGCTGGCGGTAGAGGTCGAGGCTGGGCAGCTCGGTCAGGCTCAGCCGGCCGCCGTAACCCCCGGCCCCGGCCCCGTCCTCGTCGTCCAGTACGGGGTAGGGCTGGGAGCCGATGACCTCCACCCGGTGGCCGAGGCGGGCCAGCTCGCGGGAGAGGTGCCGGACGTAGACGCCCTGGCCGCCGCAGAACGGGTTCCCTTTGTAGGTGAGAAGCGCGATGTCGAGCGGTCGCTCGCCGTCGGCGGCGGGGTCCTCCTTGACGCCCGCCTCCCTGGCCTCAGCGGTCACTCTGAGCCCCCTTCTCCCTGCTCTGTCCCGCGAGACTACGTCGGGACGCTAATCTAGAACAAGTTTCAGACTTGATCGTTCAAGAGGCTCTGAATCTACCGGCAGGTAAGGGCGCTGGGAGCAGTGGATCAGGTGATTCGCGCCACGACCGGGCCCCTGCCATGCTGGGTGATCACTCGCCCTCAACGGCTGCCTCACCGACTGTCACGGAACGGGACCGATGCCTGCGCACGCCAAGGTGGAATCCAGTACCGCGAACCCCTCCTCCGCCCCTCTGACGGAGCGGCAGGAGGCCCGGCGCCGCCGGATCCTGCACGCCAGCGCGCAGCTGGCCAGCCGGGGCGGGTTCGACGCGGTGCAGATGCGGGAGGTCGCCGAGTCCTCCCAGGTGGCGCTCGGCACGCTGTACCGCTACTTCCCGTCCAAGGTGCACCTGCTGGTCGCCACGATGCAGGACCAGCTGGAGCACATGCACGGCACCCTGCGGAAGAAGCCCCCGGCCGGCGACACGGCGGCCCAGCGGGTTGCGGAGACCCTGATGCGGGCCTTCCGCGCGCTCCAGCGCGAGCCGCACCTCGCCGACGCCATGGTCCGCGCGCTCACCTTCGCCGACCGCAGCGTCTCGCCGGAGGTCGACCAGGTCTCCCGGCAGACCACGGCGATCATCCTGGACGCGATGGGCCTCGAGGACCCGACCCCCGAGCAGCTCTCCGCCGTCCGCGTGATCGAGCACACCTGGCACTCTGCTCTGATCACCTGGCTGTCGGGCCGCGCCTCCATCGCCCAGGTCAAGATCGACATCGAGACGGTGTGCCGCCTGATCGACCTGACGGATCCGGCGGGCGGCGAGGTGTCCGGCGACTGAGGCCGCAGGCGCGAAGGTGCGGGCGCACACGGAAGACCTACGAGACGGGTTCCCTTCGCCGGCATTGCCCGGATCAGGTAATGGGGGTCGCCTTCCGGCCTGACTGCTGCCTTCCGGCCTCTCAGACCGACCGATCGATGTCGGCCACGGCGGATGCCGATATCTCTTCGGCGTCGCGCCAGAGTCGGCTACTCCGGTCGGACTCCCTCACTCGCCCCGTAGGCTGCTTTCAGGATAAGTCGTACGGCGAGGTATGGAACCCCCCAAAGGGACTTTTTTTCGTCCCCCTCCATCCCACGCTCCTGCATCTCCCCCTACTCCTCCGGCGGGAACACCGCCTCCCCGCCGTCCACCAGCGTGATCGCGATGGCCTCGACGGGGCAGTTCTCGGCCGCCGCCAGTACCTTCTCGTTCGCGTCGGTGTCGGCGCCGACCGGATGGGACTGGCGGGCGGTGTCGAGGCGGAAGCCGTCGGGGGCGTGGTGGAGGCACTGGGCGGAGCCTATGCAGACGGAGCGGTCGACCTCGATGTGCCAGCGGTCCCCCATGCCCCCTCACGCCTCCCAGCCGGCGGGCAGGTGGATCATCTTGTGTTCGAGGTACTCGCCGTACCCCTCGGGACCGAACTCCCGCCCCAGGCCGGAGTTCTTGTAGCCGCCGAACGGGCCGAGCATGTCGAGGCTGAAGGTGTTGACCGAGTAGGTGCCGGTACGGACCTGCCGGGCGACCTCGATGCCGTGCGCGACGTCCGAGGTCCACACGCTGCCGGAGAGGCCGTAGTCCGAGTCGTTCGCGATCTTCAGCGCCTCGGACTCGTCGCCGTACGGCAGGAGGCAGATCACCGGCCCGAAGATCTCCTCGCGGGCGATGCGCATCGAGTTGTCGACGTCGCCGAAGAGGGTCGGCTCGACGTACCAGCCGCGTTCCAGCCCCGGCGGCCGCCCGCCGCCGGTGAGGATCTTGGCGCCCTCCTCCTGGCCGATGCGGATGTAGTCGAGGTTCCTGCGCTGCTGCCGTTCGGCGACCAGCGGGCCCACCTGGGTCGCCGGGTCCAGCGGGTCGCCGACGGTGAGTGCGCCCGCCGCCTGGGCGAAGGCGTCGGCGAACTCGTCGTAGCGGGAGCGGGGTACGAGGATGCGGGTCTGCGCGACGCAGGCCTGGCCGTTGTTCATCCAGGCCGCCGGGACGATGCCCGCGACCGAGGCCGCCACGTCCGCGTCGGGCAGGACGACGGCCGCCGACTTGCCGCCCAGCTCCAGCGTCACGCGCGTGAGGTTGCGCGCGGCGACCTCCATCACGCGCTTGCCGGCCGCGACCGAGCCGGTGAAGGAGACCTTGTCGACGCCGGGGTGCCCGACCAGGTACTCGCTGACCTCGCGGTCGGCCGGGAGGATGGACAGCACACCGTCCGGCAGCCCGGCCTCCTTGGCGATCTCGCCGAGGATGTAGGCGTCCAGGGGCGACTCGGGCGACGGCTTGAGCACCACCGTGCAGCCGGTGAGCAGGGCGGGCGCGAGCTTGGCGGCGGCGACGAACTGCGGGACGTTCCAGGGGACGACGGCCGCGACGACGCCGACCGGCTCGCGGCGGACGAGGATCCTCCCGAGCACTCCGTCACGGGTCTCCTCGTACGTGAAGTCCCGCGCGACCCTGATCGCCGCGTCCCACACCATCATCGCGCCGAGGGCCTGGGCGAGGACGCTCCAGGAGTACGGGGAACCGTTCTCGGAGGAGATCACACGGGCGATCTCCTCGTGGCGGACGGCGATCGCGTCCTTGATCCGGGTGACGACCTCGATCCGTTCCTCAAGGGTCGCACGCGGCCAGGGCCCCTCGTCGAACGCGCGACGCGCCACGGCGACGGCCCGGTCCACGTCCTCCCGCGAGGCGTGCGGCACCCTCCCGATGACCTCCTCGGTGTGCGGCGAGACGACCTCGATGACGTCCTTGCCCAGGGGGTCGGTCAACTCCCCGCCGATGAACAGCTGTCCGTGTTCCACGAGCTCGGTCATGGCCGACTGCCTCCCGCCGCACCGAATCTGACGCTGTTTCAGAACTGATATCAGTTCTGGTCGAACTAGGCCAGACCCACGAGCAGATGGGCCCCATCAGCGGATTAACCGCTGGTTACGTTGCCAACACGCTGCCTGGGTCGCCTGCAAGCCGTCATCCCCTTCGCCGGCCGTCTGGTACATGCCGTCCACCGCGTTCCTCGTCCCGCTCTCACTGCTCGGTGCCAGGTGCGTGCAGACAGGCAGGGTGAACCCTGGGTAACTGTGCCCCGGGTACCGGATCAGCGGCTTGCCGTGACGGTTGTCTCGTGAAGGCGCGCCTCCATTGCTCCTCACAGGAGATCCGAGCCCCCGTAATCGCTCGGCAGCGGTACAGCGACGGCGGCAAACGAAAAAATGCCTGACAAGAGGACCGTAAATCAGAGCTGTGGCCCATGAGACTGATCAGGGGTAGCATGGATTTAGTCAAAAATGTGGCCCTAAGGCAGCGCACAGCGGTCGGTAGAGCACTGCATCACACTTAGCCACCTGGGCGAAAGAAAGTCAGCGCCCCCTGACCGCTCACTTCTTTTCAGTCTGCGGCAGCAGGAGATCGAAATGACTGACCGCCTCACCGTAAGCCAACAGCTTGATGTCAATGACGAGCTGATATCGGCCAACGGCATCTGGAAACTAACGCTTCAAAGCGACGGGAATCTCGTCCTTTACAGAGCCGACCGAGTGCCGTTTTGGGAAACTAGGACATATGGCAAGCCGGTTACTCGTGCGACATTCCAAGCCGATGGAAACTTTGTATGCTACGACCGCAGAAACCATCCATGGTGGGCCAGCGGCTCCAACGAAAGCGGCGGCGCCTACATTGTCATCCAAGATGACGGCAACTTGGTGATCTACGACAGTTCCGGATCACCTAAATGGGCCTCAGATACAAGTGGCGATAAATACCGATGGCATACGGACTTACACGACCCTGAAGGTTGGACCGAGGTAGAGATTACGCGAAACGGCAGTGCACGATTCTCGGGTCACGTCCATAACGAAGGTGCCTTTTCCGAGCCCGAAGATTTTACACTCAGGACGGCCACATCAGGCAGCACCTGCCTTCTCTTTCAGAGATCCGGCCACCTTGGTGGATTCGGGGACTCAAGTTCCCGGAACGACTGGTGGGATGAATCCAGCTCCCGCCCTGACGTCGCTGCAAACTTCGACGACCTCATAGGAAGCTTGGTTCTGCGCGCCGCCGAGTCAAAAAAGGGAGTTATCACGGGTCCACTCGATGACGTCATAGACTTCACGGTCGGAGTCGTCGAAGGAAGTATTTTGGCCGGAGTGCCAGGAATTGAAGTCGTGCTGTTTGGCGGAGAGCTGGCCAGCCTCGTGCTCACCGGAAGCCTGATCCCAGGGGCGCGGATCATTGCCGGCACGCTATACATGACAGGGCTCCTCGGAGGATTTTACGCTCTCACCGGTGCTGGAGTGGCCCGGATCGGCGGAAAACAACGAAATATCACCAGTGACGAATACGAATGGGCAAACGATAAAGTATTCGGCGGATCACTTCCTCCGAAGGACGCCATTCTAATCACTGACACCATAGGGGCGGGTGACAATTGCTTCACCTTCCCCGCTCCGTACAAAAAAATAACCGTAAATATAGGGCCGGAACGCTACGACAATCCACGGGACTCTGATCCGGGAATATTTATTCATGAACTCACCCACGCTTGGCAGATCCAACACATGGATGCACCTGCCGCCTGGATTACGCGCGGATTTGCGGCCCAGCTTTTCAACGTGAGCTATGACTACGAAAATTATGGGCGACCTTTTAGGGATTTTAACATCGAACAGCAGGCTCAACTGGTGGAAGAGTGGTACGTAGGCTGCGAGAGGCAGCAGAGGTTGATGCACAGAGACGGATTTTACAAGCACCAAGAAGGCTTCCCTGCCGAAGATAATCGCGGCGCCAGCAAAGGCGGCAATCCTTTTTATGAGTATATAGTGAATAATATCTGGATGGGTAGAATATAGGCACAGACACCGATATAAATGCGGACGAGAATGCCCCTGACCAGCGGTTTCCCGGTGATCAGGGGCGAGTGCACAAGGTGTGGGCCGTCAGGGGGCCGTCGGGGCCTTGTGGGCCGTCCGGCACATCTCGTCGACGGCCTTCCACGTACGCGTCTCGCTGCTCGGCATGCGATGGGTGTAGGTGCGGAGCGTGAACCCGGCATCGGCATGGCCGAGGTAGGCGCTCAGGGCCTTGATGCTTTCCCCGGAGTCGAGGAGCAACGAGGCGTAGAAGTGCCGTAGCGCGTGCATGCCGTCTTCGCGGGCTTCCTTGTACCGCTCCCCCGGCCCGGGCTTGGGGATTACACCCGCCGCAGCGAGGGCCGGCTTCCAGGCGTGCGCGTTGAAGGCGTTGCGCCAGACTGCCCCACCTTCAGCACCGGTGAAGTACAGGAGCCTGGTCACCGGCTCTCCGCCGAGGTGGCATGCAGGGCAGCGTGACTTCGGCCTGGCGCCCAGGTCCGGATCCTGCTGGGCGACCCGGAGTCCGCGGCTGTCCGGCAGCCTGGCGAAGAGGAAGGGATCGGCGACGACCTGGCGGCGCGAGCGCGGATCACTCGCCGGTACTTGCAGCCCACCATGTCGACGCCCGGCGTCGAGATCCGGCTGCACGACACGATCCTCTACAACTCGATCTACCGGTTCGACGACGACGTGCTGGTGAACCCCCACGTGCTCGGAGCTCCCGCAGGGCAGAACCCGGTGATGCACTTCAAGTACCTGCCAGGAGCACGGACGTTCCGGCACTACATGCGGAGCTTCGACTACGCATGGGAGCAGGGCCGGGCGGCGTAACAGGCTCCCGGCATGCGACGCTGAACGCACGGCACGCGTCGACTACCTCAACGATCCGAACGCCCCGAAGGCGAACAGCCTCGTCCCCTCCGCGACCGCCGTGGCCCGCAACGAGGCCGGGGAGGTCCTGTTGATCGACAAGACCGACAACAACGTGTGGGCTCTGCCCGGAGGTGGCATCGACCTGGGCGAGTCAGCTCCCGACGCGGCCGTACTGTGGCTGGGGCGGTCGGCTCCGCGACTTTAGCCAGCCACTTTGGCGCGAGCCTCGAAGATCATGGCCCCAACGTCGTGCTTTACCGGGCAGGTCCACAGACTGCCCGACGCGCCGGAAGCTTACGGGG